>CAZKRN010000048.1:0-26887 GCA_964555165.1 uncultured Methyloversatilis sp.
GAGCGCCGGACTGTTAATCCGTAGGTCCCTGGTTCGAGCCCAGGTCGGGGAGCCAAATTCGACGGCCCGCTTTTGCGGGCCGTTTTCTTTTGTACCGCGCGCGTCTCTGCCAGCGCGAGCCAGTAGTCCTTCTCTCCTTCGTCCTTCGCGCGCTCCGCGTTCGCCACGGCGATCAGCTCAAGCGGATCTCGCTCGAGCACTTCTGCAACTCGCGCCGCTTGAAAATCGTCCAGCGCGCGGCGCTTCAGCCGGTAGTGACTCATCTGCGAAGTCGACCAGCTCATGTACTTCGCCAGCGCGTAATCGCTCTCCAATCCAAGTTTCGTCTTTACCGCGTCCAGGTAATCCAGCGTCTGCATCTCGCGCCTCATGTTGGCTAACACTTGAACGCTTACAGTAGTTTCTCAACATACGGTTGACAAGCGTTCATCCGTACGCTACGTTCGTCATATCGATAGCGTACGGATGAACGCGTTCTTCTGTCAGCCATGTTTGATATTGAGGAAAAGGCTCGCGCCGCTCTACTGCCACTCCAGTCGCTCGCCGCGCTCTTCCCCGTAGCGCCGGCGCCTCAGCTTCTGGGCACAGCTACTTTTGGCTGGGGCGGTGCTTCGGGCTCTCGCCGCTCCAACTTGACGTGCTCCAGGATCGCCGCCCGGATGGCGTCGACGTTCGGCAGCTTCCGCGCCTCCCACGTGAGCAGCGGGATACCCGCCGACTTGAGCGCGGCGGCCTTGTCGATGTCGGAAGCGATCCGGTCGCCGGCGTTGTGGCTGCGGTCGTTGACCTCGATGGCGACCAGCGGCACGAACATCGCATCGCAGATCACGAAGTCCAGCGACTTCCTGATGATGCGTTCCAGCGGCCCCTTCGACTTGCTCGCCGGTTGTATGACCCGCGGCAAGTGCACCTGCGCCAGCACTACCAGTTCGGGCAAGGCCTTCTGCAAGCGCTCGAACAGGATCTTCTCGGGCGGCGAAGCAACATGTCTCAGCGAGACATACCGGTACTGCGACGCATCGCCTGTTCTCTCCTCCGCGTTCGCGGCCTTGCGCTGCCGGAGCCACTTGTTCGCGAAGTACTTGAGCACCAGGCTCGCGATCCCGATGAGCACCATCCAGAAGATGATGCCTTTCATCGCTCCGATGACGGCATCTGCAGGGTTCGGTGTCATAGAGCCTCCCGTTGGTCATAAACGCTCGGAGCATATCAAACGGAATTTCGGGCAAGCGGAGCGCGCAGGCGAAAGGGACGAGACGGGATTTAGTCCCGAAGGGATGAGCGAAAGCGCACCCGATGCTCGCGCCGACGTCGAGGAACTGTCCGCATGAGTCACCCCGGCTTCCTCAACGTGATCGAAGACCTCGAGCGCCAGCTCGCCGGCCCGATGCCCGCGCCCGTCCGCCGCTCGAAGCAGAAGCATCTTCAGAAGGAACTGGACCGCGCCCGCCGTGCCGGCTACCAGGCACAGGCCATCCTCGACGCGCAGCGCCGCGGCCGGAGCCTCAAATGAAAACCACCGCAACAAACCATTCCGCATATGCCATGTGCGTGGTAGATTTGCAGCGCACTCCTCCCTTTTTTGCCCGGAGTCCGATTCTCTCCCTAGGACGCAGTACCGGGCCTCTTCTTTCGCAGGGTGATCAGCCGTGATCGCCCTGCCCCTCTTCTGCTGGGTGTTCATGCGCTGTTACGACTGCGCCTTCCTGTGGCGGGAAGCGCGCTTGTCGTATTTCGGCCGCGAGTCGCGCCCAGTCCTCTCCGGCATCTGCATCGAATGCGGCTCCATCGAGACATTCGAGCGCGGCCGCGCAACGCCGGGACCGCAGGGCACGGCGGGCGCGGCGGCGCCCCCCTTGGCTAATAGGGGGGGAACAGTCCGACAGGCACCCAAACCCCGCACCGGAACATCCAGGAGGAAGACCCATGTTCGCTTCCGTTGAATCCCATTGGCCCCGTAACCGGCACGGCGAACGTTACGTGCTCGGCAAGAAGGGCGAGGAATCCATCGTCCTCGAAACCAGCACCCGCGGTGACGGCAAAGCCTTCATCGACTGGCTGACCGTCACCTTCCCGGTTGCGGCCATCGATCACGAGAACGACTGGGACGTTCCGGAATTCGTCGGAACCGAAGACGCCGCGCTCTACCTCGCGCTGCGCCTGGAAAAGATCCTCGGCTTCGGCATCTTCGAGAAGCGCGAGAAGGGTCACCGGTTCTATCACCACTCCTGGTCACTGGGTGAAGACGGTCGCTTCGGCTTCATCGCCGTGGGCGGGCAACGCGCCACGATGCTGTTCGAGCTCACCGGCGAAGGCTGCATGCACGCCAAACCCGGATGGGAAGCGGACATGCACGCTTTCCTCACCTCCGGTGCGCTCGTGTCCGGCGAACTCACCGGCCCGAAGATCACCCGCATTGACCTGTCGCACGACGACCACGCGGGCACCTACAACGTCGACCGCGCCTTCGACGACTGGAACAACGACCGCTTCAAGCTCCCGCAAGCCCCGCAGTCGCCGGCGATGAACCAGGTCGGTAACTGGTCCCGCCCCGATGGTCGCGGTCGGACGCTCTACGTCGGTCGCCGCCAGTCCGGCAAGTTCCTGCGCGTCTATGAGAAGGGCAAGCAACTGGGTGATCGTGAGTCCCCCTGGACCCGGATCGAACTCGAGCTCAAAGCCGAAGACCGGGTCATCCCCTTCGACACGCTCCTGAAGCCAGGTCACTACCTCGCCGGCGCCTATCCGGCGCTGGAATGGCTCAACGAAAAGCAGTCCCGAATCTCCACGGTCCGCCACGCTGCGAAGAAGGGATACGAAGCCATGGTCCGCTATGTGCGCCGCGCCGCAGGCGCCGCCCTCGCTGTTGCCGTCGCCATCAACGGACAGCAGTTCGTCCAAGACCTCGTCAGCGACGTCACCGCCGACGAAATGCACCGCCAGATGGTCAAGCGTGCGCTTGACCTGCCCACCTATGTCGTCGCCGATCTGGCCGAATCGGACACCGACGAATCAGGCCGCTCACATATGAAGGGGAATGACGATGTCCATCCTGTTTGACCTTGCTGAAGACCAGATCCGCACCGAACGCCGTGTCGTACTGGGTGCCCGCGGGCGTGAATTCACGCTCGATAACGGCACCCACTTCGACTACACGGAAGTGTTCCTCACCGTTCCGCTGTCTCGCCCGGATGACCCGAACCCGATGAGTTGGGGCCTCGGCCTCGAGGTTCTGAAGATGCCCGGCAGCAAGAACGCCATGGCCATCAAGCAGCCGGACGCCTACATGGCGGAAATCCAGATCCGCGAGTTCCAGGCCGGCAAGGACGTGCGCAAGGAAATCGTCGGCGTAAAGCCCTTGCACCTGCTTGGCCAGAACGCGAAGCAGGCGACAGCACCGCAACCGCCGAAGGGCTAACCTGAACACGTAGGCGTTTCGCATGCGAAACGCCCCATCCACCTCGAAGGGAGCAAGACATGAAGATCGAACTGAAGGGCAACGGCCTGACCGTGAATGGTCAGCCGGCGAAGTGGTGGCAGACCGTGCTTGCACTGCTCGGCGCACCGCTGCTGTTCCTGCTGCTGCTGCTCGACGCGCTGCTCAACGCACCGGGCAAGTTCGGCATGTGGTTCTGCAACACGCTGGGCCGTGCAGGCCTGCCTGAGCTGGGCGGCGGTCTGCTGCAACTGCGCTATCCGACCAAGCGGATCGAGTGGAAGCCGGAAGGTGAGGACGCCGACATGATCGACAGCCTCGAGCAGCGCACCGGCTACGACTTCTCGTACCGACGTCGCCCGCACTTCAGCGTCGTCAACGTCATCAAGATCGGTGGCGGAAAAAGAAACGGCCGCGAGTAGCGGCCGTGAATTGAATCCCCTTTCGTCGGGGCTTGCCCGCGATGAAAGGAAAACCAATGGAACGTAGTTTTTACATCGTAAAGCGTCTGTTTGGCAAGTTCGTACGGCTCAACGTCGAGTTCGTGGTTGAACCTTACTTCCAGCCGTGGCGGGTGACCGCTTGGGATTTGATGGAACGCCGTCATTGCGCGGATTGGACGTTTGACACCGAAGAAGCAGCCCAGCGCTATCTACGGGAGATCTCGATCCGGTTCGAGCAGGAGGAGCGTGAAGTCGAGTACGAGCTGCTTCACTTTTGCCACCTGGTCGGGAAGTGGCGCACCGAACTCGTTTATGTGCCTCGTTTCGTCACTCATAAATTGCCGTAACCCAGTAGTCGCAGTAAGTACATCTAACTAAACCTGTTTGCGGGCGAGCCCCGCCGAAAGGGATTTCGATGATGAACCATCCGCAGCTCGTTCCACCCCCGACCACCGGCACCGGCGAACACCTGCTGTCGCGCGCCGTGTCCGTGCTGTCGGTCACCCGGATCAAGGGCGCCTTCCACGTCGCACACGTCCAGCTCGACAACGACCGCTTCGGCGACGTGCCCTGCGACCCCGATGTGACGAAGTCCGACACCGTCGGCCTGTACAGCACCGTCCAGGTGCGAAACGGCCGCATCGAAGCGCGCCTTCGCCTGCGGAGACTCCACGCATGAACCTGACCACGCAATGCACCGTGCGCCAGGTGAAGCGGGCCGGCAACGGCCTGCGCATTGCCACGGTGGAACTGCCCGACGGCACCTTCGGCGAGCTGCCCGCCGAAGAGGGTCTGAAGCCAGGTGAGCCCGCGCAACTGGCGGTGACCGTCGGCCTGCAGATGGGCCGCCTCTACCCGCGTGCCATGCGCGCCGAACGGAAGGGCTGACCGTGAGCTGCTACCAGTCGGACGTCTACGTGCCGCAGTACGACGAGAACGGCGAGGAGATCGAAGGACAGCTCTTCTTCACCGGCTGCCACGAAGACCACGTCGACACCATCAGCGAAGCGGTCGGCCTGGCTGGGTTCCTCAACGTCGAGCAGACCCAGTGCCTCACGCTGCAGTTCGAGGAAGGCGGCACCTTCCGATTTCTGTGCGCGGATGCTCAGACCGGCCCCTTCGAGTCCTACGCCTTCCACCTGGCTGACCGCGCACCTTCGCCGGCCTACACCGGCCCGAAGGTCGCCTCGATCCGGGGCGGATCAAACGACTTTGGATCGCTGCCGGACTACCCGCAGCAGAAAGGATCTGACATGCAGTGCGTAACCATTGGCGAGGGCGGTGCCCTCGTTCTCCAGAACCCTCAACCCGCAAACCTCAGTGAATGCGGGATGGTGGTGCTCTCGGGCTCGGAAGCGATGGGTAACCCCTTCGCCCTGAGTGCGGAAGCAGGCGCGACCATTTCGGTCGCAATCATTGGCGTGTGGGCCGTCGCCTTCGGCATCCGCGCCGCAATCCAAACCCTGTTCGTGAAAGGAAGCAACCATGAAGAAGTACCTGCGTAAGGTCGGTGGCGTCGTCGTCTCCGCTCCCCTGCTGCTGGCCGGCACCGCCGCACATGCTGGCGGCGGCGGCATCGACGTGTCCGCCGTCACCTCGGCCATCGGCGGCGCCAGCGCCCCGATCGCCACCATCGGCGCCGCCGTCCTGGTCGTGCTGGTGGGCATCAAGGTCTACAAGTGGATCGCGCGCGCGATGTAACACCGGCGTAGCCGCAACACAGCAGTAGCAGTTCAAGCAGTAACCCGGGGGGCTGCGGTCGGTCCCGGCATTCACCTGGGGGAAATACGTCATGGGCGCATACGTCATGATCGCGTTGCTGGGGGCCGCATGGATCATCTTCAACTACTGAGCCCGCAGCGGCTCGCACGCGCACTCGGCGCGTTCCTTCTCGGCTTCATTCTCTCCCTCGCAGCACTGCCCGCCTTCGCGGCCTATGAAGCGTCGCTCATGGGTTACTGGACCGGCTACGGATACAAGACCACTCTGTCCGAAGCGCTGGCCGCGTGTCCGCCGGGAAGCAGCGCAGTCGCTGGCGGCGACGGGACGATGTGCAATCCGGCGAAGTCCTATCGGTGCCTTCGCGATTCGGATCTGGCGGCCGTCGGGAGCATTCGTGCCGATATGGGTTGCCCATACGGCGGCACGCTCACATGCCCGTCGACGTGCTCCGGGACACCGACCTGCCCTGCGGGCCAAGAGTTTGATGCAGCAACGGCAACCTGCAAGGTGCCGGAGTGCGCCGCGGGCCAGGTGCGCAACCCCATCACGCAACTGTGTCAGCCGCCGTGCCACGCCGCCGGCACCGCGGGCGGCTCGGCCTACGTCTCGCCCTGGACTGAGTTACCGAGGGCAATCTGCCGCGACGGCTGCAAGCTCAACGTAGGCGGTACAGGCCATCACATCCCCTGGTCGAACGGCACCACCCTGCACGTTGTGAATGGCCTGGTGCACACCGGCGAATTCTGCTCCGGTGACATCAACGGCGAGGGCGAAGGTAACGGCGAAGACGAGACCTACGAGGGTCCCGAAGACCTTGACCCGATTTCCGTTACGCCCGAGGAAGACCCGCCGCGGTGCGGTGCGGGTCAGTGCCCCGGCGAGTTCAATGGCGTCCACATGTGCGTGTCCTGCACCGACATCGCCAGTCCGGAAAAGCCCGTCACGACGTACGACCGTAAGACCGAAACCACCACGACCGGCACACCGCCGAACCAGACCACCGAGACAAAGACTACCGACACGAAAGCGACGCACGACGGCTCGGGCACGGTCACCAGCACGACCACGACCAGCACCACCAAGACCGACGCGAACGGCACCACGACGACGGAGCAGGGCAAGACCGAGAAGAAGGAATCGCAAGAGTCCTTCTGCAAGGAAAACCCGACGGTCGCCTTCTGCAAGAACGGCAAATGGGGCGGCGGCTGCGATGCCTTCACGTGCGAAGGGGATGCCGTGCAGTGCGCGATCGCCAGGGAGATCCACCAGCGCAACTGCGACATGAACGCTCCGAACGAATACAGCAACGCGGCCGAGAAGGTGGGTACTGGTACTGAGACCGGTGAGCAGTACCTGCAGACCGAGAAGGAACGCGAGGGCCTCGACGTTCAAGGCAAGTTCGCCAGCGAAGTTAGGGCCTCGCCCATCGCGGCAGCTTGCCCGGCGCCGCGCGTTGTTCCTCTGCCCGGTGGGAACAGTCTGGAAATCTCGTTCGAGAAGCCGTGCGAAGTTGCATCTCAGCTGGGTGCGTTTGTCGTCGCGTTCGCATATCTGGCTGCTGCTCTCATCGTACTCAAGAGTCCCGGCGGCGCATAAGGAGCTCGTACCATGGCATTGCCTTTCCTGCTTCCCCTCACTATCGGTGGCTGGCTTCTTCTGGCAGTCAATTCCCTCGTTGGCCGGGTCCTTATCGGCTTGGGTCTCGTACTGGTGACCTACAACGCACTTGATCCGTTGCTCAATGAGCTGCGAGACCGATTCTTCTCGGAGTTGTACGGCGTGCCGGCTGACATCTTGGGCTTCGTCGGCCTGCTCAAGGTAGGAGAGGCCGTACAGATTATTTTCGCGGCACTTGTCACGAAGCTGTTCACGGTTGCGGCACAGGGCGCCATAAAACGCTGGGTGGTGAAGTGATCGAGCTGCAGACCGGCCTGCCCGGGGCCGGCAAGACGCTGCACACCATCTGCCGGATCAAGGCGAAGGCGGAAGCCGAGAACCGGCCGGTGTACTACGCCGGCATTCCCGGGCTGAAGCTCCCCTGGATCGAGCTCGAAGACCCGAAGAAGTGGTACGAGTGCGAGGCGAACGCCATCGTCGTCATCGACGAATCGCAGACCTACTTCCGGCCACGCGGCAACGGCTCGGCGGTACCGGATCACGTCGCCAAGCTCGAAACGCACCGTCACCTCGGCATCGACCTGGTGCTGATCACACAGCACCCGATGCTGATCGACAGCAACGTCCGGCGCCTGTGTGGAAAGCACTTCCACTCGGCCCGCCAGTTCGGCCAGCCGAAAGCCAAGGTGTTCGAGTTCGAGTCCGTAAAAGAGAACCCGCTGGCTGCACGCGCAAACGCGCTCGAGCACACCTTCAACTTCCCGAAGGAAGCCTTCGACTGGTACAAGTCGGCCGAGGTCCACACCCACAAGACGAAACGGCCGGCGCGTTACTACCTGCTCTTCATCCTGCCGCCGCTCTTCCTTGGACTGGTCGCCTACGCCGTCACCTGGTTCTACCAGCGCACCCAGGGTGAGCCGATCGCCGAAGGCGCAGCACCGCAGCAGCGCCAGCAGGCCGCACCGCCCGCCAGCAGCCCGACCCGGTCGAGAGAAGGCAAGCTCACCACCGCGCAGTACCTGCAGGAACGACAGCCGCGCGTCGAAGGCCTCGCCTACAGCGCCCCGATGTACGACGAAGTCACGCGACCGAGCCAGGCGCCGTATCCCGCCGCCTGCGTCCAGCTGAAGGGAGAGTGCCGCTGCTACAGCCAGCAGGCCACGCGCCTCCCGATGCCGCGCCACCTGTGCGACGCCATCGTGAAAGACGGCTTCTTCATCGCCTGGGACACCCGCACCGCCGAGCAGAGAGAACGACGCAATGACGTGAAGCCGAGCGCCCCGCTGCTGGCCAGCGCCAGCACCGTCACGCCGTCGAACATGGTGATCGAAGCACCGCCCCCTCGGCCAGGTCTGAGCACAGGCCCCAGCAGCACCACACCGCAGATCGAACAGCAGCCCTATCAACCGCGCGTGCCGCAGGGCTCATCATGGCGCGCCCCCTGATCGCCCGACTGGGCGATGCGACGGAGCGAGCCGTCGAAGCCGCCCGCGCCACCGTCCTCCCGATCCACCCGCTGCAGATCGACGTGCTGAAGCTGATCGCATGCGTCTGCATGCTGATCGATCACATCAACACCTGTCTCTATGACCGCGCATCCGTCTGGGCCTGGCTGATCGGCCGGCTCGCCTTCCCGCTCTTCGGGCTCACCTTCGTGCTGACACTGAAAGCGCACAAGGCCATGGCCACGGCGAAGCGTCTGTTCATCTGGGCGATCTGCACACAGCCGGTCTATGCGCTGGCCTTCGCCAACACCGGCTTCAGTCCGTGGTGGGCCGGCAACATCCTGTTCAGCTTCGCGGCGGTGGCCTACCTGGTCGGACTGAGCCAAACGCCATCAGCGGCGAACGTCGCCAAGGGACTGGTGGTGTTCCTGGTCGCCTCGATCATCCAGGCGCCGTCGTCGTTCGGGGCGGCTGGGCTCATCTTCATGTTTTCGCTGTATCACGCGCTGCGCGACAAGCCGCGATCTGCGATGCGATGGACCGGTGTGGCGGTCGTCAGCTTCGTCTGCCTGAATCCAGGGCTCATGGTGACGGCCAGCACGTTGCTGGCCTTCGCGCTTGGGTTAGTCGGGGCTCTCGCTGGCGTACGTTCTCTCATCGTGCGCCGGACTAACAAGTTCAGATGGTCGCTATGGTTCTACGGTACCCACCTGTTGCTCATGGTCCTTGCAACTGGCGTCCCGAGCCGTTAAGCGTATGCTGCGAGGAACGTTGGGCACACGATCGAGTCGAAAAACTTGACAGCGCTGGGCTTGACATGATTAATTCTCGCGCCCTTGGGCTGCAAGCGGCTATCGAATCAATTACTTACGAAATTGCGGTATGAGTTGTGCTTGTAGTTCTGTGTTTTTCGCGCAATTTGTACAGTCCGACGTAGATCGGTCGTAATTGTCAGTGACAGGCTGTCCTTTGTCTTATCTGTCACCACTTGGAGTCCGCGATGAAAGCTACCTACCACGTCCATTGCGAGTGGGATGAGGAAGCCAAGGTTTGGTACGTCGAAGAGTCGAACGTGCCTGGCTTGGCGGCCGAGGCCGGTTCAATTGAGGCTTTGGTGTCTTTGCTGGAGAAGCGTGTTCCTGAGCTGCTCGACGAAAACCAAGTCGAAGACGGCTGCGAAGTTCCCCTTGAGATCACCTCATTGGCCCATCGGGTCGTGCATCGCTGCGCGGCCTGATGCATGGGAAGCGGTTACACAACGAAGCTGAAGGAAATTCTTCGAGAAGCCGGCTGTTATTACGTGCGGCCGGGCAAGGGCGATCATGAAATCTGGGAAAGTCCGCACAGCGGCACGCGCTTCCCGGTTGATCACACGATCAAATCACGTCACACGGCGAACCAGGTACTGAAGCAAGCAGGACTGCCAAAGCAGTTCTGACGACAGAAGCCGGCTTTCGCCGGCTTCTTCCGTTCGCCATCACCGTTTCGCATGCGAAACGACAATCCCTCTGAAGTCCCGCACGAACCGCCGTAGCACCTCCTCCTCCGTCTCCGGAATCGGCTTCGCCTGCATCGCCACCCATAGCATCACCGGCAACACATCCGGTTCCTCCTCGAGCGCCGCCACGGCCGCCCGCTGCATCATCTTCTCGAACAGATCGCCGCCCAGGGCATCGCTGATCACCTCCGACCAGAACACCCGCGCCTCCGGCTCCAGCTGCGCATAGATCTCGAACTGCGCCTCGGTCGGCTCCTCCTCCAGCGTCGCCAGGTTGAGGATCTGATACATGCTGCACTGACGGTTGATCCGGGCGCGCCGCATGATCTCCGCCTGCTCACGTTGTATCTGTTCCTGCTCCGCCTCGCGCTTCGCCTGGGCCTCGGGCGACGCATCCGCATCTGTTTGCCGCAGCTTGGCCGCCGTATCACTACCCGCACCGTCCATCTGCCCGACCAGATCCGCCTTCGGCTCCTTCGCCTTACGCACCAGCTCGCGCAACGAGTCCCGGTTCTCCTCACCAGCCCGCAGGCGATCTGCCGCTTGCTTCGCCTGCCACCAGTCGAGCGTGAACAGCTCCTTCATCGCCAGGATGATTTCAGGGTCTTCAGTGACACCTTCTTCGACCAGCTGCGCGACGACGTACGGCAGTTCATCGACGCACGCGATCCGCTTGCACACCCACGACCGCGACTTGTTCACCAGCTCGGCCAGCGCGCCCAGGTTCATGCCCTCGTTGCGCAACGCAAGCAGCGCCCGCCCCTCCTCGAGCAACGAAAGGTCCTCGCGCTGGATGTTCTCGGCGAGCTGCGCCGCCTTCGCATCTGCGGCGCTCATCTTCAGCACCACGGCCGGCACCGCGCTGGCGGTCGTCAGCCGCACCGCCGCCGCGCGGCGGTGGCCGGCCACGACCTGGTACGTGTTGCCCTTCGCCGGCGTCACCACGATAGGCTGCAGCAGCCCGCGCACCTCGATGTCCCGCGCAAGCTCCTGCAGCGCCGCCTCATCCATCGCTTCCCGGATGTTCTGATCCGTCACCAAATCCGCCAGCGGCACCAGCACCACATTCGCCACGCTGGCCAGCTCCGGCCGCTTCGCGCGGCTCGCCTTCGCAGCGCTCGCCGGCGCCTTCTTCACCGCCTTGGCCGGCGCCGCCTTCTTCTCGGTAGTCGTCGTCATGATCAGGCCCCCTTCCCGTAGTAGCTGATCAGCGCATCTCGCAGCGCTGCGTTCGGAATGCCGTAACCGCAGTTGGAGTGCTCGGTTACCTTAGGGCCACGCGCGATCACGTATTCGTACGATGCGTTGTCTGGATCTCCGACTATGTACGCGCAGTCGTCGTTGTCGAGCTCCAGCCGCTGGACGATCTCTTTGATCGTGCTGTACTTGCAGCCCCATTGAAGGGCGCGCACGTCAAAAGGCATTCCGTTCGATGCATTCGTCGTCATGGCTCAGCCCTCCACCAGGTCGAGGGTCACCAGCTTCCCGAACGCCAGCATCGTCACCGGCACCTGATCCACCGCCATCGGCACAAGCGCCGCCAGCAGCACGCGCTCCGAACCGTCGTCGTCGTGCTCCATGAGCACAACCTGCTTCCGGTAGAACAGTTCCTTCTCCATCACCAGCTGCTGCGCCATTTCGAGCAGCCGGCCGCCGCTCAGCGTCGAGTAGCCGTCCGTCGAGTGTTCGCGGAAACCATCGTCTTCCCAATCGCTATAATTCACTGAGAGTGTGTAACGCATGTCACTGTCCTTTCGTCTGTCAAAGCCGACCTAGCCGCTAGATTCCGAGCCCCCCGAGTGTTGTTTCGGGTTTTCTCGGATCGACAGGCTGCGGCGTCTCCTGCCGTCCCATCCGCTGAGTTCCTCGCCCCAAAGGGTCGCGGACAGCACGCGAAGCGTCTTCCACACAAAAAGCACGCAAGAAGGCGTGACAGCGGCTTCATCGCTGGCGCGAGTTCTTGCCTGCTTTCAAATTCAGGAAGCGATATGCGAGGAAGGAAGCGGATGGGACGGCGGGCGCAATCGGTCAAGCGGAGACAACCCGAAACCCCGCGAAGCGGGCTCCGGGCAAAGCCCGCAAACACCGGCTGTCCGAAGGACAGGGTCCGGCCTCGAGCTGGACGATGTGTGCCCGCACACTTCGTCGCCTTTGACTTTCGGTGGTGCGCAGCACGACCGGGCCTTTCATACGGACTTAGGACAAGAAACTATCGTCAAACGATAATCATTCTTGACTCGTCCGAATGTCCGATAAAGAGGGCGACGGCATGACCGATTCAGACGGCATGCGTACATTCAGAGAGGCGGCGGAACGCTGGCAGGAAGAAACGCAGCACAAGCGCACCGCCCACGAAGACACCAGAAAGCTGCTTTGGATTGGCCGCCACCTGAACCACAGGCGGCTGCGGGAGATAGACAGCGACACGCTGCGCGACCTCGCGCGCGCTCGCCGCGCGGAAGGCTCAGGCCCCAGCACCGTGAACCGATATATGGCCCTCACCCGCGCCATTCTTCGGCGCGCGGCGTTGGACTGGGAATGGATCGACAGGGCACCACGCGTCCGCCTGGCGCCCGAACCGAAGCGCCGCGTCCGCTGGATCACGCCCGACCAAGCGCGCACCCTGCTCCGGGAGCTACCCGAGCATCAGCGCGACGCCTGCCTGCTCGCCCTGGCGACCGGCTTGCGACAGCGAAACGTTCTCGGACTGAAGTGGACAGACATCGACTTCCGCAGCCGGATCGCATGGATCTACGGCGACGCCACCAAGAACGGCGAAGACCTGCAAGTTCCGCTGAACGAGACCGCGCTGGAAGTGCTGAAACGGCGTCGTGGCCGCCATTCGGTCTATGTGCTGACCTACGCCGGGCGACCTCTGAAAAGTATCAATACCAGAAGCTGGCGCAAAGCCCTCAAACGCGCCGGCATCACGAACTTCCGCTGGCATGACCTGCGCCACACCTGGGCGAGCTGGCTGGTACAGCGCCGCGTACCCCTTTTTGTCCTGCAGGAGCTGGGCGGCTGGCAGTCCGCCGAGATGGTGCGCCGCTATGCGCACCTGTCGCCGTCGGTCAATGCACGCTATGCGGCGGAGATCGATCTGGAGTTCGCGAGGGATTCCAACTCGTGCCGCCGCAGTCTATAGTCGCGCAACCAAGTGGCATCATGAACAGTGCAGTGCGACGATGCACGTGGCCGGAGGGCGGGCCACGCAGCGGCCGGTTTTACTGTCTCATATCGCCAAGAGTAAACACCTCATCTGCCTCAAGACGATGACTACACAAGCAAAAACGCTTGTCCGGTTTGATTGTTCCGCCGCACAACTTCCGGCTTATACGACGAAACTTTCGTCGACCTCACGTTAGAGGGCACATGATCCCTGAACGCTTCGTTCCTCAGATTGGCAGAATCGCTATTGCTTTTTCCGATCTTGATCGTGAAGTTATCTATTCCATTTGGCATTTGCTTAAGTGCCCTCCGAAGTCTGGCGCCGCTGTTACCGCGCATATCATCAGTCCCACAACGAGAATAAAAATACTCAGAGATTTGGCGACCGCAACCATGTCAGATGAGAATGAAATTCGCCAACTCAATGAGCTTCTCAACGCTACGCAGGCGAGCATGGATCAAAGAAATCGACTATTCCATGACATGCCATATTGGTTTAGTCCTACTGAGGGCGCGGTCGGATATTTCCGTCACGATGTCGTCTTGAAACCGAAGCCTGCGACGGTAGTAAATGACCAATGGCTTCATGGATTGCTTTTTTGCATTACCGTCCAGTCGAATATCTTCCAAAGGTTCAGGGGTGTCCTTGTAGTTGAGGATGAACCTTGGGTTTCCGCGCAGATTCCATGGCCAAATAAACCGCTCTAGCTATGTCATACGGATGGTCGCGTTCTGGTTCGCAATCCCAAATTACCTCTGCCCAGGCAGCCAACATTTCTTCGGAGATACTTTCGTGGTTGTCATCGTTGCCCATGATACGGTGCCCTCTAACCCTGCGGTCCACACGGACCTTGTCCGAAAAGCAGCGCAAGGCCGGTGACCTCCACGTCAGTGCAGCGTTTGACCTCTGTGTGACACATCCGCCGATCCGATAATGATCAGGCACCTTGCCGCCGTCCTGTAGGCGCCTCCGCTTCTGCGGACTGTTAATCCGTAGGTCCCTGGTTCGAGCCCAGGTCGGGGAGCCAAATTCAGCACACATCAAGGCCCGTTTCCACGAACGGGCCTTTTTTGTTGCGCCTTCTTCGCCACTTGCTCCCCCGCGGACGCCCGGGCGAATGCCTCGACCGGAAGTACGGCGGATCGCGAGGATACGGCTTCCGGTGAGGTCGGCGCCTGTCCGGACGGACAGAGTCGCTCGTACCGAACCGCCGTGGCCATTTCTGGTCGTGAGAAAAGTCGCTTGTCACTTCGGGACGAGAGAGCTATCGTTTTCTAAAGGTCCGATAGACGGATCAGATCGCCACACCTCTTGGGGAGTCCAAGATGTCCATGTCAGCGCCCGGCACCTCGCGTGCACGATTCGATTTCATCGTTTATATCGGTCGTCTCACACCGCCTCACATCGGCCATATCGCCAGCATCGAGCGCGCGCTCGAACTTGCGGACAAGGTCATCGTTGTGCTCGGCTCGGCAGACCGGCCGCGATCCATCAAGGATCCCTGGTCCATCAATGAACGGAAGGTGATGATCCGGCACAGCCTGCCGGGGAACGCGGCTTCGCGCGTCATCATCACCGCGGTGCCTGACCGCATGTACAACGACGCACAGTGGCTGCTGGACGTGCAGCGTGCGGTGGGCAGTGCCGTCGCCGGGTCCGGCGCGGACCCAGCGACCACCGGCATAGGGCTGATCGGTCTCAACAAGGATGCATCCTCGTCCTACCTCGACATGTTTCCGCAGTGGCCGCGCGTGTCGACAGGTTTTATTGACGGCTTGTCCGCTACCGACTTGCGCGACCTCTACTTCGGTCTGACAGGCGACGAACGCGCCGACCGTGGCCCGTGGATGAAGCTCGAGGCCTCGGTACCCGAGGCGGTCATCGCCTGGCTGAAAACTTTCCGCACAACCGCCGAATACGATCGACTCGCCGCCGAATGGCTGTTCGTCCGCGACTACCGCGCGGCGTGGAGCACCTCGCCCTACCCGCCCACTTTCGTCACGACCGATGCCGTGGTGGTGCACTCGGGCCACATCCTGCTGATCCGCCGGCGCGCCGCTCCCGGCAAGGGCCTGTGGGCGCTCCCGGGCGGATTTGTCGGCCAGGAAGAACGGCTGCAGGACGCGGCCATACGCGAACTGGTCGAGGAGACCGGCCTCAAGCTGCCGGAAAAGGTGCTGCGCGGATCGATCGCCGCCTCTCATGTGTTCGACCACCCGAACCGCAGCCTGCGCGGGCGCACGGTCACGCATGCCTTCCATTTCGATTTCCCGGCCGGCGAACTGCCGCGCGTGAAAGGCGGCGACGACGCGGACAAAGCACAGTGGTTCCCGCTTGCTCAGCTCGAAAGCATGCGCTCCATGCTCTTCGAGGACCACTTCGACATCATCAACTATTTCATCGGAGGGGTCTGACCGACCGCTCCATCCGGCCGCGGGGCGACAGACGTCCCGCTTCAGCAAACGTTTGAGGGAGTCTCAAACCATGTTCTACAACGACAACACCCGCAATATCCTCGACAACCCGATTCTTGGCACCGACAGCTACAAGCTGTCGCACTGGCTTCAATACCCTGTCGGCATGGACGGCATGTTCTCCTACATCGAGTCGCGCGGCGGCGGATTCGATCGCTCGGTCATGTTCGGCCTGCAACCCATCCTGCTCGACTTCTTCACCCGGCGCATTACCCGCGAGGACGTGGCGATGGCGAAGGAGATCGCCGCTGCGCACGGCGAGCCTTTCAATGAGGCGGGCTTTCTGCGCATCGTCGACACGCACGAGGGCTTCTGGCCGCTGCGCATCCGTGCGCTGCCCGAGGGCAGCGTCGTGCCGGCCAGCGTGCCCATGGTGACGGTCGAGTCGACCGATCCGGAACTCGCGTGGGCAGTCTCCTATGTGGAGACCATTCTGCTTCAGCTCTGGTACCCGGTGACGGTCGCGACGCTGTCGTGGTCTGTGCGACAGGTCATCGCGGGCTTCCTCGCGGAGACATCGGACGATGTGGCAGGTCAGTTGCCCTTCAAACTGCATGACTTCGGGTATCGGGGCACGTCGAGTCCACAGACGGCCGCTCGCGGTGGCCTTGCCCACCTCCTTTCATTCCGGGGCACCGACACGCTTGCAGCGGTCCTTGCGGCGCGCGCGTACTACGACGAACCCATGGCTGGCTATTCCATACCGGCTGCCGAGCACTCCACCATCACCAGTTGGGGACCGGAAGCCGAGGTCGATGCCTATCGCAACATGATCCGCCAGTTCGGCAAGCCGGGAGCGGTCTTCGCCTGCGTATCGGACTCGACCGACATCTACCGCGCAGTCGACAAGCTCTGGGGAGAGGTCTTGCGTCAGGATGTCATCGACTCCGGAGCGACGCTTGTCGTAAGGCCGGATTCGGGCGACCCGGTCGAGGTCGTGCTGCGCTGTGCACAGTTGCTCGAAAGGCACTTCGGCGTGGACACGAATGGCAAGGGCTACAAGGTCTTGCGAAATGTGCGACTCATCCAGGGCGACGGCATCAACGACCGCACTGTTCGAGACATCCTCGCCTCGCTCAAGTCGAATGCCTACAGTGCGGACAACATTGCCTTCGGCATGGGCGGTGGGCTGCTCCAGCAGGTGAACCGGGACACGCTCCGGTTCGCGATGAAGTGCTCGGCGATCCGGGTCGATGGCGTATGGCGCGATGTCTGGAAAAACCCCGTGACCGATCCCGGGAAGGCGTCAAAGCGGGGACGGATGACCGTACTGCGCAACCGCGACACCGGCGAACTGAAGACTGCCTTGATCGAGGAGGGCATCTGGCACGATACAACCCGCTTCGAGGACGCCATGGCAACCGTGTGGGAGAACGGGACTCTGCTGAAGAGATATGCGCTCGATGAGGTGCGCAGCACTCTGCAGGCCTCGTGCTGAGCGGGTAGAAGCAGACGCGCGCGGTGACGCTCCGACCTCGGCAAGAATGGGCGACACGGCCCCTGTCGATGCGCCGGTCACGGCATGCTGCGGCGAACCGCGCGAGCATCCCCGCGCGGTTCGCGCCGCATGAGCAGGCCCGCCGACTGTCCGTTCAAGGGGTCAGGCGGCGTTCGAAGGCCCACGACGTCGACTGCGGCTCCTCAATGGGTGTGTCCATCGTGTCCGGACGCCTCGCCAAGGCCGCGCGCGGTCGCTCTGACCACGACGCTTTCGCGTTTGCGGTCCGCGTGCTCGAACACCAGTGTGAGCGGGACTTCCTGACCCGCCGAGATCGGCGCCTTCAGGTCCATCAACATCACGTGATAACCACCCGGTTTCAGTTCGACCGTCTTGCCAGCAGGCAGATCGAGGCCGGCGATGGCACGCATGCGCATGACGTTGTTCGCCATGGACATTTCGTGTATCTCGACCACTCCGGCAACTGGCGACTGCGCCTCGACCAGCCTGGCGGAGGTGCCGGAAGTCAGTTGCATGAAGGCGCCGGTGGCCTTCTGCTGCGCGACCGTTGCGCGCACCCAGGGGTTTTTCACCGAAACCTGCGCCATGACACCGGAACAGGCAAACGAGAGAAGCAGACCGACAACGAAAGGGAATTTCATCGTACGAACTCCGGTAAAGGACCGTCCATCGCGCAATGCGACGGATTGTGTGGAGGGGCGCGCATCACGCCCCGGTGTCGAGGGGAATGGCCTGCGCACCGGGCGGTGCGCGAGCACGTGCGATCTGGCGAGGGGCCGCATTGCGCGGCGGTCTTTCGGAAAACGCGATCGCAGGCAGCGCGGCCGAAACAGTACGAACCTTGGTCTCGGCGGGCAATGGCACCGGTCCGCAGCCGACGCAACACCACGAACAAGACCCGCCGCCCGGTGCCGGCAGACCGGAACCGTCGGGGGAGGAAGTCGAACAGATGTCGCTCGCTCGCGTCCGGTTCGCGCCGGCGACGGGCGCGTGCATCCACGACGAAAGTGACGACGCCAGACACAGCAGAAGCAGTAAGCGGAGCATCCGCTTCTCGATATGAACCGGCCACGTCACAGGTAGCGCACTTCCGTTACCTCGATCTCGCGCAGCCCGGCTGGACTCTGGAATCGAACCGTATCGCCTTCGCGTGCCTTGAGCAGAGCTCGGGCGAGCGGCGATATCCATGAAATGCGCCCGTCCGACGCATTGGCTTCGTCGACGCCGACGATCTGCACCGTATGCGGCCCGTCCTCGTCTTCATACTCGACGGTGGCGCCGAAAAAAACCTGCCCGGGGTTCCGCTGTTCCTTCGGATCGACCACGGTGGCCGACTCCAGCCGCTTGATGAGGAAGCGGATGCGGCGATCGATCTCGCGCAGCCGCTTCTTGCCGTAGATGTAGTCGCCGTTCTCCGAGCGGTCGCCGTTGGAGGCAGCCCAGGCGACGGTTTCGACGATACGCGGTCGCTCACTGCGCACCAGTTCGTCGAGCTCGGCCCGCAGGCGTCCGTACCCGGCCAGCGTCATGTAGTTCTTGCTGCCGGCCGGCAATGCACTGCCGACTTCCGGATCATCGTCCTCGGTATCGGATTCCCGGGTGAAGGCCTTGCTCATGAAGATGCGGAACTGCGCGCCAGACGATGGACACGCATTTTACCGGACGGGCCGCGACATCGCGCAAAATCGCGCGCGGCCACGTCCGTCTTCAGTGATAGATGGCCGGCTGCGTGAGCAGTGCCTCCCAAGGCCCCATGAAAGCATCGAACTCTTCGGCGCCCATCTCTTCGTCATTGCCAACCAGCGCCTGCAATTCCTCGCGGAAGCGGCGCGCGGCATCGTCGCGTATGAGCACCCCGCGCCCGATGCGCTTGTCGATCACTTCCACAGCTTCCAGACCTGCGTACTCGACCACATAGACCAGCGGATTGTTGAACATGATGTGCATGATGTCTCTCCTTGGCTTGTGCGGCTGTACTTCGTGCGGCGAACAATGGTTCGCCGCTGATTCCTGCACCGCGTCCCTGCGTTGCAGATGGGGCGCGCCCGTCGTGTTTCAAGTGATCTAACGGCCGGGCGCCGCATTCGCTGAAGGGCGCTTGCGCCCTGCCTGCCTGACACCTAACATCCATGCCCGTCTCCGCCACAACGGGCGTCTTGCATGGAAGAACATGAACTGCAGTCGATGCTGGACATCTTGCGCGCCGAACATCGCGATCTCGACCAAGCCATCCTGGACCTCGAACTGGCAGCGTCCAGTGACGAATTGCTTCTCCGGCGCCTGAAAAAACGCAAACTTCTGTTGCGCGACCGCATCGCGACGCTGGAGCGCCTGGGCAGTCCCGACGAACTGGCCTGATCGCTCGACAAAATGTTCCGCACATGCGGAGGACTGCACTTCAGTCGCGCAGTTCCACCCACAGTGCTTGATGGTCCGATGCGTCGGTCACGGCATCTACCTCGATGCCGCTCACCCGCGGCAACAATGCCTCGGTGGCCAGCGCGTAGTCGCAGCAATAGGGATGGTCCGGCCAGTCGGCCCCGTGCAGACCCACCGTGTGCGCGTGGGGTACGCCCGGATGACAATAGGCCCACAGGTCGGTCCACCCGGCCCCGGCCTCATCCGTAGCCGCAAGCAACCGGCGGAATTCCGGCGAAGCCGGTTCGCAGTTGAAGTCGCCACACAGCAGAGCGGCCGCCGGGCGCACAGGCGGCATGAAGGCGGGATTCGAATCCTTGACAGCGGAGGGCCGCCGCGCGTGGGCCAGAGCTTCCGCTGAAAGAGCCCGCAGCGCTTCCACCTGCGCGCTGCGCTGGATGGCCGAGTAGTACTCGAGGTGTGTAGTGAGCACACGCAACGGCCCGCCCGGCGACTGCAGCGATACCTCCGCCATGGCGCGCTGCATGCTGGGCAGCGCGGGGTCGGCAGGCCAGGGGAGCAGACGGCGCCACACGCTCAGTACGGGCAGTCGGGACAGGAGCAGATTACCGAACTGCCGGCGTCGCCCGTCCGGACCCGACTGATCGGGACCGGGCGCATAGACAGCGGCATGGCCCGGAAACTCGGCGGAAAACTGGGCGACCTGGTCCTCTCCCGACAGGCCGGGAAGCGTATCGAAACCGACCGCCACCTCCTGCAGGCAGATCACGTCCGCCCCGCCACGGGCACGGATCGTATCGGCGATGCGGCGCACGCTCACCTGTCCGTCGCAACCGCGCGCCCACTGTATGTTCCAGCTCACGAGTTTCATGATGACTCCTTTCCGGAACGCCATCGCAGACGGCGGGTCGACTCTGCGGCGACTGCATCAGAATGCGAACATGATGCAGGACGCCCGGGCTGACGGCCTGAACTTGCGATGTGCTCCACGTGCCATGGAGATTCTTTCATGTCCTCCGGCCCTCACCGTAGGGTGAAGCGCGCTTCGCCCCCGCGTGTTCCGGGTCGGTCAACCGAGGTATCGAAAATGATGCGAAGCCTGCTCCGTGTCTCCGTATTCGCGCTCGGCGCCGTCGCCGCCCATGCAGACAGTGCATTGGAGCACCTGCGTGTGCCGCCCGGATTCACGGTGGAACTGTGGGCGCGGGCAGACAACCCGCGAGCCATGACACTGGGCGCACCGGGTCGCCTCTATGTCGGGTCGCGTTCCGGACACGTGACCGCCGTGCCCTTCGACGTCGCGACCATGAAGGCAGGCAGACCGGTACGCATCGCGGCCGGCCTGAACGCGCCGATCGGCGTCGCCTGGCGCAAGGGCGACCTGTACGTATCGTCGCAGAGCCGCATCGTCCGGTTGCCGGCCATCGACAACAGTCTGAACACTCCGCCCCGACCGGAGCTGGTCAGCGACCGATTTCCGAAGGAGAGCGCGCACGGCGCGAAGTTCATCGCCTTCGGCCCGGACGACAAACTGTATGTTCCCGTGGGCGCGCCCTGCAATATCTGCGACCGCGACGCGGACGGTTTCGCCAACATCATGCGGATGGCAGCGGACTGGAGGTCTACGTGCGCGGGGTACGCAACAGCGTCGGGTTCGACTGGCATCCGAAAACCGGCGAACTCTGGTTTGGCGACAACGGACGCGACTGGCTGGGCGACGATACGCCACCTTGCGAGATCAATCGCGTGGAAAAGGCGGGCCAGCACTTCGGCTACCCCTGGTGCCATGGCGGCGACGTGCCCGACCCGGAGTTCGGCAAGGGCAAGTCCTGCAGCAACTACGTCGCCCCGGCATGGAAGCTGGGCGCTCATGTGGCACCGCTGGGCATGCGCTTCTACACCGGATCGCAGTTCCCGGACGAATACCGGGGTGCCCTGTTCGTTGCCGAGCATGGCTCGTGGAACCGCAGCGTGCGCGACGGTTACCGTGTCATGGTGGCGCGTCTGGAAGGCAAGCGCATCGTCAGCTATACGCCTTTCATCGAGGGCTTTCTCGGACGCAGCGATGCGGTGTTCGGCCGCCCTGCCGACGTTCAGCCCTTGCCGGACGGCAGCTTGCTGGTCGCCGACGACACCGCAGACGCCATCTATCGGGTGCGCTGGAACGGCACGCGTACGGCCGCAGCCCAATGAGCCGGCCCGGATCCGCTGCGGCGATCACGGGCGGCCGTGACCGGCGTCATTGACAGTACAGCCGGCGCAGCGTTGACTGTCGTGCCTACATGACACGGGGAAGCGCCATGGACACCGACACTCTGCTTGAAGACAGTCGCATCGAAAGCTTCGCAGTGATGCCGGCACCGGCCGACATCAAGGGCGAGGCACCGCTGAGCGACACGGCGACCGCTGCAGTGCGCGCCGGCCGCGAGGCGGTGCGCGCCATCCTTGAGCGTCGCGATCCGCGCCTTTTCGTCGTTGTCGGCCCTTGCTCGATGCACGATCCACTGGCTTGCATGGAATACGCTCGCCGGCTGCGCGCATTGTCCGACGAACTGTCGCCGACCCTGCTGCTGGTGATGCGCGTCTACTTCGAGAAACCGCGCACGGCGGTCGGCTGGAAGGGCTATATCAACGACCCCTTCATGGACGACAGCTTCCAGATCGAAGAAGGCATGCGACGGGCGCGCCGCTTCCTGCTCGATATTGCGGAGCTTGGACTGCCGGCCGCCACCGAGGCGCTGGACCCGATTTCGCCGCAGTATCTGGGTGACCTGATTTCATGGACGGCCATCGGCGCCCGCACCTCGGAATCCCAGACCCATCGCGAAATGTCCAGTGGCCTGTCCACCCCGGTCGGTTTCAAGAACGCCACCGATGGCGATCTGGATGCCGCCACCAACGGCATCATTTCGGCGTCGCAACCCCACAGCTTTCTCGGCATCAACCGTTACGGGCGTTCCAGCATCATCCGCACCCGCGGCAATCCACACGGCCACCTGGTACTGCGCGGCGGCGCCGGACGACCGAACTACGACTCGGTCAGCATCGCCCTGGCAGAACAGGCACTGACCAGGGCCGGACTGCCCGCCAATATCGTGGTCGATTGTTCGCATGCCAATTCGTTCAAGAAACCGGAAATGCAGCCCTTGGTGCTGGCCGACGTGGCGGGCCAGATCCGCGACGGCAACCGCTCCATCGTCGGCGTGATGATCGAAAGTCACCTGAACGCAGGCAATCAGCCCATCCCGAAAGATCTGACGCAATTGCGCTATGGCTGTTCGGTCACCGACGGCTGTGTGGACTGGGCGACCACTGAAACGATGTTGCGCGAACTGGCGGCCACCGCAGGCACGGCGCGGCGAGACCGGAGTCAGGCCTGAAGCAGGCTTTGCAACGACCGTGGCTGTGGATAGGGGTAAAGCATGTTGAGCGCCATGCTCTGACCGTTGGGCTGGACGATGCGCGCATGTTCGCGACGGAACTCGCGCGCGTGCCGCAGACCACACGAGTGGGCGATCATGTCGATCTCGAGGTTCATGTTGCGCGCGTAGTTGGCCACCCGCTCCGCCTTGTCCTCGACCACCAAGCCGCGCTGCAGCTTGGGATCGTGCGTGGTGACGCCGGTCGGACAGGTATTGGCGTGGCAGCGCAAGGCCTGTATGCAGCCAAGCGAGAACATGAAGCCGCGTGCGGTACTGACGAAATCCGCGCCGGCCGACAAGGCCCAGGCGGCGCGCGCCGACGTGACCAGTTTGCCGGCCGCAATGACGCGGATGCGCTCGCGCAGCCCTGCTTCGATCAATGCATCGACCGCGCGCGGCAGTGCCTCGTCAATGGACAGCGCCACATGATCGGCCAGCGCCTGCGGCGCGGCGCCCGACCCGCCCTCGCCACCATCGATGGCGATGAAGTCGGGCGCACAGGCCAGGCCGCGGCGCAGGATGGCCTCGCACAGATCGTTTACGAAATGCCAACCGCCCAGCGCCGTCTTGATGCCGACCGGCTTGCCGGTCACGACACGCACGAATTCGATGCGATCCAGCAGTTGATCGACATCGGCAATTTCCGGATGGCGATTCGGACTGATCGAATCCACCCCTACCGGAATGCCACGTATGCCGGCAATCTCGGCGGTCACCTTGGCCGCAGGAAGCACCCCACCCTTGCCCGGCTTGGCACCCTGCGACAGCTTGATTTCGAAGGCTCGCACGTGTTCCAGCGCCGCCAGCTCGCGCAGCCGCGCCGGCGAAAGCTGGCCCTGTTCGTCGCGCACACCGTATTTCGCTGTGCCGATCTGCATCATCACGTCGCAACCGCCCTCCAGATGATAGGGCGACAGTCCGCCCTCGCCGGTACTCATCCAGCAACCCGCCGCGGCCGCGCCGCGCGACAGCGCCTGCACCGCCGGTCGCGAAATCGCGCCATAGCTCATGCCGCTGATATTGACGATGGAACGGGCCAGGAACGGCTTGTCGCACCAGCCTTCACCGAGCATCAGAGGCGGTGTCGCCTCGCGATCGTCCTCCAGTACCGGAAACGGAGCATTGACGAAGATGAGCGCGCCGGGCTCGTGCAGCGCATAGGTGGAGCCGAAACCGATGATGCCGCCCTCGTTCTTGGCCAACCGGTATACCCAGGCGCGGGTAGACCGGTTGAACGGCATTTCGTCGCGGTCGCCGATGAAGAAGTACTGCCTGAAATACTCGCCCAGTTGCTCGAACACATAGCGCAGATGCCCGATGACCGGATAATTGCGCAATATGGTGTGCTGCGTCTGGCGGCTGTCCTGCACATAGCGCCAGATCAGCCATAGAACGACCAGCAGCACGATCAGCATGCCGGCACTGATCTGGAATATCGACATCAGCGCGTCCATGCGGACCTCCGTTAACGATGCAGTCCGTTTCAGGCCGTGCGCCGCAACGCCCCCTGCAGCAGGCTGCGCACGGTGGCCGGTTCGAAAGGTTTGTCGCAGATGCCGGACACCCCGGCCTGCTCAACCGCCGCCAGACGGCCCATGTCGGATTCGCTGGTCACCATCAGTATCGGCACCGATGCCTGCCAGCTCTGGCCGCGCACGTACTCTACCAGCGCCCGGCCGTCCATTTCCGGCATGTTGTAGTCGGTCACCACCAGATCGAACAGAGTCTGGTTCAGCAGCATGACCGCCTCGCTTCCGTTGGAAGCTTCGACGATGTCCTTCAGGCCCATGTTTTCCAGCACGCGACGCATGAAGCGGCGCGCATTGGCACTGTCATCGACCAGCAGCACGCGCAGCGACTCGTAGTCGATGTCGGCATCGTTGGCAGCCTCGTCCGACAGATAGTCCAGCGTGGCCGCCAGCACGCGCATCAGTTGTGGCGCGGAAAACGGCTTCGGCAGGATGCCGCAGACACCGGACTGACGTACCGGATCGAGCGCCTGCGGCCGGGTTTCGCTGGACACCAGCACAAAGGCGACGCGCTGCAGTTCCGGCGTGTCGCGCATTGCCCGCACGAGATCCGTACCGTCGCCATCCGCCAGATAGAGCGCGCTGATCACGACGTCCGGTACCTTTTCGCGCATGGCGGCAAGCGCGGAGGTCACGTCATCCGCCTCGCGTATCTGCTTGATGCCGACCGCTGCCGCACGCTCGCGGATGATTTTCAACTGTGTTGACGATGGCTCGACCAGCAGTACGTCGAGGTGGAACATATCTGAAGACATGAACGCGACCCGGTTGGATTCGATCCTCTGCTTCACGGCACTAGTGCAGCGCAACATGAGCACCCCTGCGTGACGCATTCAGCCTGTCTTCGCGTCTACAGCCTGAAATTCACGCGAAAGCGGGCGTCGTTCCGCACCCGGAAAAGAAAACGGCCCGCTGACGCGGGCCGCTTCCACCATTCCGGCCGAAGGCAACGATCAGGCCGTCACTTCTTTCGCGGTCTCCGCGTACTCTTCGATCTGGTCGAAGTTCATGTACTTGTAGACCTTGTCGGCGTCCTTGGTGACGACGCCGATTTCCGCCAGGTACTCCTCGCGGGTCGGAATGCGGCCCAGCTTGGAGCAGATCGCCGACAGTTCGGCCGAGCCGAGGAACACGTTGGTGTTCTTGCCCAGACGGTTCGGGAAGTTGCGGGTCGAGGTCGACATCGCGGTGCTGCCTTCCTTGATCTGCGCCTGGTTGCCCATGCACAGCGAGCAGCCCGGCATTTCCATGCGCGCACCGGCGCCGCCCAGGGTGGCGTAATAGCCTTCCTTGGTCAGCTCGGAGGCGTCCATCTTGGTCGGCGGGGCGATCCACAGGCGCACCGGAATGTCCTTCTTGCCCTCCAGCAGCTTGCCGGCGGCGCGGAAGTGGCCGATGTTGGTCATGCAGGAGCCGATGAACACCTCGTCGATCTTGGTGCCGCTGACTTCCGACAGGAACTTCGCATCGTCCGGATCGTTCGGGCAGCAGACGATCGGTTCCTTGATGTCGGCGAGGTCGATCTCGATCACCGCCGCGTACTCGGCGTCCTTGTCGGCTTCCAGCAACTGCGGGTCGGCCAGCCAGGCTTCGACCGACTTGATGCGGCGCTCCAGCGTGCGGGCGTCCTGGTAGCCGTTGGCGATCATGTTCTTCATCAGGACGATGTTCGAACGCAGGTACTCCTGCACCGGCTCCTTGTTCAGCTTGATCGTGCAGCCGGCGGCCGAACGTTCGGCCGACGCATCCGACAGTTCGAAGGCCTGTTCGACCTTCAGGTCCGGCAGACCTTCGATTTCGAGAATGCGGCCGGAGAACACGTTCTTCTTGCCCTGCTTGGCCACGGTCAGCAGACCGGCCTTGATGGCGTAAAGCGGAATCGCATGCACCAGATCGCGCAGCGTGACACCCGGCTGCATCGTGCCCTTGAAGCGCACCAGCACCGATTCCGGCATGTCCAGCGGCATCACGCCAGTGGCGGCGCCGAAGGCGACAAGACCGGAACCGGCCGGGAAGGAAATGCCGATCGGGAAGCGGGTGTGCGAGTCGCCACCGGTGCCGACGGTATCCGGCAGCAGCAGGCGGTTCAGCCAGGAGTGGATCACGCCGTCGCCCGGACGCAGCGCAACGCCGCCGCGGTTCGAGATGAAGGCCGGCAGTTCGCGGTGCATCTTCACATCCACCGGCTTCGGATAAGCGGCCGTGTGGCAGAAGGACTGCATGACGAGGTCGGCCGAGAAGCCGAGGCAGGCCAGATCCTTCAGTTCATCGCGGGTCATCGGGCCGGTGGTGTC
>CAZKRN010000049.1:0-25820 GCA_964555165.1 uncultured Methyloversatilis sp.
CCGGTCGGCAGGCCTTCCTTTTCCATGGTCGCCATGTCGGCTTCCATCACCGAGCCGTGCTTGCATTTTTCGATGAAGGCGGCCAGTTCCGGATTGCTGCGGGCGGCGTGGGTGGCCAGCGGATGTTCCGCGGCGACGGCGCAGAAGGTGACACCCATGATGGTGTCGGCGCGGGTGGTGAACACCCACAGCTTGCCGTCGTCGATCAGCGTGCCGGTTTCGTCGCGGATGTCGTGGCTGAAGGCAAAGCGCACGCCGGTGCTCTTGCCTATCCAGTTGGCCTGCATGGTCTTCACGCGCTCGGGCCAGCCGTCCAGCGTGTCCAGGTCGTCCAGCAGTTCGTCGGCGTACTGCGTGATGCCGAGGTAGTAGCCGGGAATCTCGCGCTTCTCGACCAGCGCGCCGGTGCGCCAGCCGCGGCCGTCGATCACCTGTTCGTTGGCGAGCACGGTCTGGTCGACCGGGTCCCAGTTCACCACCTGGGTTTTCTTGTAGGCGATGCCCTTTTCCAGCATGCGCAGGAACAGCCACTGGTTCCACTTGTAGTACGACGGCTGGCAGGTCGCCAGTTCGCGGCTCCAGTCGATGGCGAAGCCCAGTGCCTTGAGCTGCTGGCGCATGTAATCGATGTTGTCGTACGTCCATTTCGCCGGCGGCACCGCGTTCTTGATGGCCGCGTTCTCGGCCGGCAGGCCGAAGGCGTCCCAGCCCATGGGCTGCAGCACGTTGTAGCCGCGCATGCGGTGGAAGCGGGTCAGCACGTCGCCGATGGTGTAGTTCCGCACATGGCCCATGTGCAGCTTGCCCGAGGGGTAGGGAAACATCGACAGGCAGTAGTACTTGGGCTTCGCGGCGTCCTCGACCGCCCTGAATGCCTGGCTGTCGTCCCAGTATCGACGTGCGGCGGCTTCGATGTCGGCCGGGCTGTAGGCGGGAATCTGCTGTTCTGACATGAGGCGGGTTGGGCGGAAATGGACGCGAACCCGCGATTATAGGGGCTGTTGCGCTACGAATTGCCGACCGCTGCAGCGTACCGGCGGCTGGCGGCAGGTCCGTCCGCGCGGCCAGGTGCGATCAGCCGGCCGGCCTGTTCGACCATGGCGACACCGGATTCGCGGGCGAACGACAGGGTGAGCTGCGGATACGGGATTTCGTGCCCGGCCGCATCGAAACGCGCCTTGAGACGGCGCAGGAATTCGCGCCGGATTTCCCACTGAGCAAGCGGCAGGGTCTTGATGCGCGCGCGCAGTGTCACCGCCGAAGCGCCCCACTCCTGGATACCGGCGATTTCGATGTCGTCCAGCATCTTCGAGGCATGCCGCTCGTCTTCGCGCATCCCGGCGGCGACCGTTCTCATCAGGTCGAACAGATCGTCGACGTTGTCGCGATAATGCACGCCGATGTCGAGTACCGCGTAGGCGAATTCGCGCGAACGGCTGGTCACTGCCGTGATTTCGCCATTCGGAACGAAATGCACGTCGCCCGCATAGTCGCGTAGCCGCACATAGCGCAGCGTCACTTCTTCGACCGCACCGTCGCGACCGGCTACGCTCACCACGTCGCCAACCCTGATCTGGTTCTCCAGCAATACGAAGAAGCCGGAGAAAACGTCCTTCACCAGTGTCTGCGCGCCGAAACCGATGGCGATGCCGGCCACGCCGGCCGTCGCGAGCAAGGGTGCAACCGAGATGCCTAGCGCACTCAGCGCCAGACCGGCGGCCAGAATGGCGATGACGGCCGATGCCGCATAGCGGGCAACCCTGACCAGGGTGTCGATACGCTTGATGTCCTCGATGCAGTCGGTGCGGTTGCGCAGCGCTGCATGGATGAGCCGGATCGCACGTCGCGCGATGAGGCGCAATGCCCAGGCCAGCGCGAGAATGAGGAACAGCCGGATCGACAGATCCAGCAACAGCGGCAGTCTTTCCGCGGCCCAGTCATAGAGCCAGATGGACGCGTGTGCCCAGTCGGTAGTCATTGTGGTCTCCCTGTGAAATCGGAACGCACAAGGCCGACCGGCGAGCGTTTCAGGGGTTCCGTACTGTCGGAAAGGGACTACAGGCGCAGCGCCGGCCGTCGGCCGGTAGAATCCGCTGCATGACCACCCACCCTCTCCTGTCCGGCCTGAACGAACAGCAGTTCCAGGCCGTCACGCTGCCGTCGCAGTCGGCGCTCATCCTCGCCGGTGCCGGCTCGGGCAAGACGCGCGTGCTGACCACGCGTCTGGCCTGGCTCATTTCCACCGGCCAGGTGTCGCCGCACGGCATCCTCGCGGTCACCTTCACCAACAAGGCGGCCAAGGAAATGCTGGCGCGGCTGACCGCGATGCTGCCGATGAATGCGCGCGGCCTGTGGATAGGCACTTTCCACGGCCTGTGCAACCGCATGTTGCGTGCGCACTGGAAAGAGGCCGGCCTGCCGCAGCTTTTCCAGATACTGGATACGGCGGATCAGCTGTCGGCCATCAAGCGCATGCTGAAAGCGCTGAACATCGACGACGAGAAATTCCCGGCGCGCGACCTGATGTATTTCTTCAACTCTGCCAAGGAACAGGGCCTGCGGCCGCACGAGGTCGAGGCCTTCGACGATTTCGCGCGCAAGCGGGTCGAGCTCTATCAGGCTTACGAGGCGCAGTGCCAGCGCGAGGGGGTGGTCGATTTCGCCGAACTGCTGCTGCGCTGTCATGAGCTTCTGCAGCGCAACGAGCCGATACGTGCGCACTATCAGCGCCGCTTCCGTCACATCCTGGTCGACGAGTTCCAGGACACCAATGTGCTGCAGTACCGCTGGCTCAAGCTGCTGGCCGGCCTCGGCACCGAGGGTCAGGCGGCGGTGATGGCGGTGGGCGACGACGACCAGAGCATCTATCGCTTCCGCGGCGCCGAGGTCGGCAACATGCGCGACTTCGAGCGCGAGTTCCACGTCGACAACGTCATCCGGCTGGAACAGAACTACCGCTCGCACGGCAACATCCTCGATGCCGCCAATGCCGTCATCAAGCACAACAGCGGCCGCCTCGGAAAGAACCTGTGGACCGAAGCGGGTCACGGCGAACCGCTGCGCGTCTATGAGGCCTTCAACGACATCGAGGAAGCGCGCTGGGTGGTCGAGGAAATCAGAGGGTTGATCCACGACGGCACGTCGCGCGACGATATCGCGCTGCTCTACCGCAGCAATGCGCAGTCGCGCGTGCTCGAACACGCATTGTTCTCGTCCGGCATTCCCTACCGCGTCTACGGTGGTCTGCGTTTCTTCGAGCGGCAGGAGGTGAAGCACGCGCTGGCCTACATGCGGCTGATCGCCAATCCGCACGACGACACGGCGTTCACCCGCGTGGTGAACTTCCCGACCCGCGGCATCGGCGCCCGCTCGCTGGAACAATTGCAGGATGCGGCACAGGCGCATTCCACCAGCCTGTACGGCGCGCTGAATTTCCTGACCGGAAAGGCGGCGCAGTCGGTCGGTGCCTTCATCAAGCTGATCGACCAGCTGCGCTTCGCCTGCGAAGGACTGAAGCTGCCCGAGATGGTGGAACAGGTGCTCGAACTGTCCGGCCTGCGCGCGCACTACCTGAGCGAGAAGGAAGGCCAGGAGCGGGTCGCCAACCTTGACGAGATCATCAACGCGGCGGCCAATTTCGTGTCCGAAGAGGGCTATGCCCAGGTTGCGGCCGAGGACGAAGCCGTACCGCCGGATCCGCTTTCCGCCTTCCTGTCGCACGCATCTCTTGAAGCCGGCGAGCACCTGGCCGACGCCGGCCAGTCGGCGGTGCAGCTGATGACCGTGCATTCGGCCAAGGGTCTGGAGTTCGATGTGGTGTTCATCGGCGGTCTCGAAGAAGGCCTGTTCCCGCACGAGAACTCGGTGCTGGAGCGCGACGGCCTGGAAGAGGAAAGGCGGCTCATGTACGTCGCCATCACCCGCGCGCGCAAGCGGCTCTACCTGTCGTTCGCGCAGTCGCGCATGCTGCACGGCCAGACCCGCTACAACCTGCGCAGCCGCTTCTTCGACGAAATCCCGGCCGGACTGCTGAAGTGGCTCACGCCGCCCGCCAGCGCGCGCGGCTACGGGAATTTCGGCAGCAGCGTCGTGCCGGCTGCGCCCGCCAGCAGCAATCCCCGCAGCTTCGGCAGCGGCCGCCGGACGACGGCGGTCAATGACAGCGGCTTTCGCATCGGTCAGCAGGTGAGCCATGCCAAGTTCGGTGCCGGTGTCATCGTCAATGCCGAAGGCTCGGGCTCCGACGCCCGGGTCCAGGTCAATTTCGGTGCGTCCGGCGTCAAGTGGCTGGCGCTCGCCGTGGCCAGACTGTCGCCGGCCTGAACCGACATGAGCGCGCGCCTCCGCTTCCTGTGTGCAGCCTTCGCGACGACCGTGGCGTGCGGGGCTGCGGCGAGCGAACAGTGGCGTACCGCCCATCTGCGGGGCGAATGCGCGACGGCACTGGCGGAAGCGCGGGGGGCGGCGGAGAAGGGCGAGCCGGAAGCGATGCTGCAGCTGTCCGACTGGCACTTCTTTGGCACCTGCCTCGCCAAGGACGATGTCGAGTCGGCGCGCTGGGCGCTGCTCGCGGCAGAAGGCGGGCTGGCTCGGGCGCAAGTGGTGGCCGGACAGATCCATGCCAGTGGTCTGGGTGTGGAACGCGACCCGGCCGCCGCCAGACGCTGGTACGAAAAGGCCGCCGATGCCGGCGATGCCGAAGCCATGCTGCTGCTCGCCCGGCTGATGGAGGCCGACACGGCCGATCCGCTGGCGCCTGAACTGGCGCGGGCCTGGGCGCGACGCGCGGCGGAGAAGAACTACGCCCCGGCCTTCGTTCATCTGGCCGGACTGTTCAGCGGCGGAGGACCTCAGACCGACTACGCGGAAGCTGCGCGCTGGCTGGAGAAAGCCCTGCAGGCGGGCTACAAGGACAACGGTGTCTGGGTGGCCTGGTCCTGGGCCTGTCTCAATCTTGGCCGCTACGACGATGTGCTCCAGGCCGTGCAGCAGGTGCCGAAGGATGCACCCGAGTTCAAGGCGGCCCAGATCAACCAGGCTCACGCACTGCTCCTGAACGGTCAGGTCGGCAATGCGCGCGAGGTGTACGCGGAGAACATGACCTTGCGCGGCGCCGACGAATTCCGGCGCATCCTGCGCGACGATTTCTCCGAACTGCGCCGCTCCGGGCGTGCGCATCCGGGCATGGTCCGTATCGAGAAGCTGTTTCTGGGCGGTACGCCCTGAGTGCCGTGCACCGCGACCGTCATCGCAACTACGCCGAACTCGCGGTGGCCCATCGTGAAGGCGTCGACTATCGTGTGACCGCGCTTCGCCGCGGTAACGGCATCGTCGTGGCGGCACCGCATGGCGGGCGCATCGAGCGCGGTACTTCGGAGGTCGCGCGGGCCATTGCCGGCGAGGAGTTCGACCTCTATCTGTTCGAGGGCTGCATGCCGGCGCTCAATTTCGAATCGCTGCACCTGACCAGCACCTGTTTTGACGAAGCGCGCGCGCTGGCACTGATCGGCTCCGCGCATACCGTGCTGGTCGTGCATGGCGTGGCCGACACCGGCGAGCGCGCGCTGCTGGGCGGGCGCGACCGCGCGCTGGCACACGATATCGCCGACCGCCTGTTCGTGCGCGGCGTTGCCGCGGCGCTCGGCGGTCACCGCTTCCCCGGACTGGACCCGCGCAATCTGTGCAACCGCGGTCGCGGTTCGGCCGGGGTACAGATCGAACTGAGCGACCGCCTGCGCGGCGGGCGCATGCAGGGCTGTGTGGTCGAGGCGGTACGTGCAGCCCTGTTTGCGGCTGCCGCGGCACGGCGCGAAGCGTGAGGACGCAAGAGGCCCGGCGCGAGCTCAACTGCCATTGCGAAAGGGCGCGGCGAGGTCGCCGGCGCAATTCAGATACTGGCCGGTCACGTCGCGCGGTGCCGGGCCGCTGAAGGCGATGTCGATGTCTCCGCCGATCTGCCCAAGCACCAGGCGGCCGCCGAAGAACAGGAAATTGCGCATCAGCGTTGCCCAGTCGACCTGCCTGTCCGATTCGAATCCGGGCAGAGCGAGCCGACCGTCCTGCGGCACCAGCAGTATGGCCGGGTGGAACTGTCCGATTTCCAGCCGGGCCAGCACCGGCAGCGCCGGATTGCCGGCCGGCGGCAGCACCTCGACCCGGGTCGCCATTTCTTCACCCTGGCGCTCGCGCACGATGCGGATGTCCCAGCCCGTGATGCTGACCGCCGTGCCGCAGCCGTGCGGCCAGCCATTGTCCAGTTCGACCAGGGCACGATAGTGACCAGCGACACCCTGTTCCGCGCGCAGCGAGGGTGCGGTCAGACAGAGCAGGGCAAGAAGGATGGCACGCATATGCCCGCTCGGACCGTCAGACCGTGGCCGGAGTTCTCGCGGCAGCAGCGCGACCTTCCTGTCGTCGCTGTTCAACTTCCATCGAGCAGCGCATGGAGTGCGCCGAATTCCTGTGTCAGCTTGTGCGACGGTGCGAAGTGGATCAGAGGCAGCGCGGCCTCGTGCGACTCCTTCACCTTGACCGAGGCCGACAGCGTGGCCTCCAGTACCGGCAGACCTTCGTCACGCAGTTCCTGCACCACACGCGCCGGCAGACTGGAACGCGCCTGGTACTGGTTGACCACGATGCCCTCCAGCTTCAGCGCTTCGTTGTGGTCGGCGCGGATTTCCTCGATATTGTCGATCAACTGGTAAAGCGCCTTGCGCGAGAACTCGTCGCAGTCGAACGGTATGAGCACGGACTCGGCCGCGATCAGCGCGCAGCGGGAATAGAAATTCAGTGCCGGCGGCGTGTCGATGTAGATGTGGTCGAAGCGTTCCAGCGCTTCCAGCGCCTCGCGCAGCTTGTAGATTTTGTAGCGCGATTCGAGCTTGTTCTCCAGCTCGGCCAGTTTGGCGCTGGCGGTCATGATCGACAGGCCGTCGTGAGCCGTGTCGGTGATGAAATCGGTCGTGTCGCGCGGCGTCAGCTTGAAATTCAGTATCTGGTCGAAGAAATCGGCTGCGCCGAGTTCGACGCCGGCGGCAGCATCGCCCAGCAGGTAGTGGCTGGAATTGCCCTGGGTGTCGAGATCGATCACCAGCGTGCGCTTGCCTTTTGCCGCACTGATCGCCGCCAGATTGCAGGTGATGGTGGACTTGCCGACGCCCCCCTTCTGGTTGAACACGACACGACGCATGACGACCTCCTTGACGGAAAGATGCATTCTGCCAAATCCTCCGATGCGGTGCACAATCGCAACGTCCGCCGACCGCTGCGGTCGAGCGCGGTCAGGACGGCCACAGTCCCCCGGCGCGACCGGTAGAATCCGGCGCCACAGACCATGAAGGCAAGGTAACCATGACGGATTTCGCTGTACGGCTGTACCGCACGGGCGGTCCCGATGTGCTGAATTGCGAGCCGATCGATCTGGCGGCGCCGGACACTGGCGAAGTACGCGTGCGCCAGCGCGCGGTCGGCGTCAATTTCATCGACATCTATCATCGCAGCGGCCTTTATCCGGTGCCACTGCCCAGCGGCCTCGGTCAGGAGGCCAGCGGCGTGGTCGAGGCTGTCGGTCCGGGCGTGACCGAGGTGTCCGTCGGAGATCGCGTGGCCTACGCCGGCGGGCCGCTCGGCGCCTACGCCAGTGCGCGCAACATCGCTGCCGACCGCCTGGTCAAGCTGCCCGAGGGCATCGATTTCGATCTTGCGGCGGCCCTCATGCTCAAAGGCCTCACCGCCCACTATCTGCTGCGTCGCACCTGTCGTGTCGAAGCCGGCGATGCCTTGCTCATCCATGCGGCTGCCGGCGGCGTCGGCCTGATCGCCTGCCAATGGGCGCGCGCCCTGGGCGCTGTCGTGATCGGCACGGTGAGCACGCCCGACAAGGCCGAACTGGCTCGGGCGCATGGCTGCGAGCACGTGCTCGTCGGAGTCGCGCCCGCCGATCTGGCTTCCAGGGTGCGCGCGCTCACCGGTGGTCGGGGCGTGCGCGTGGTCTATGACGGCATCGGCCGCGACACCTTCATGGCATCTCTGGACTGTCTCGCTCCGCTCGGCATGATGGTGAGCTATGGCAATTCCTCCGGCCCGGTTGCCCCGGTCGAACCGGCCCTGCTCTCGCAGAAGGGCTCGCTTTTCCTGACCCGGCCTGCGCTGTTTCACTACATTGCTGCGCGCGACGATCTGGTTGCGGCTGCGGATGAACTGTTCGCCCGTGTGCTCGACGGCACACTGCATATCAACATCCGGCAGCGTCACGCGTTAGCGGAGTGCGCCCTTGCGCATGAAGCGCTTGCTGCGCGTCGGACGACCGGTTCGACCATTCTGTTGCCGCATTGAGACGGAAGTTTTCCCGACGGCCCTGTTTCGGAGCATTTCGATGAAGTTTCTGTTGTCGCTGTTCGCTGCCTGCTGCATCCTGTCCCCCGCCCACGCGCAGACACCGGCGCAAACAGGCTTTCTGAAGGCCGAAACCCGGCGCATCGACGAGCAGTTCGTGCTTCGGGTGGTCGGCATCACGAAACTGCCGGCCGATCAGGTGCGCGCGGCGATGCCGGCAGAAGGCCGCATTACCGAACCTTCCGCACGGGTCGTCGCCGGCATCGAGAAGCAGATGGGCGAACCGCTGACGGACGCACAGAAGCAAGCGATCGCGCAGGCGGACGAGGAACGCCGCAGCGCGCTGGCCGCGGCGCGCGCCGCCGCGAAGAACAAATAAGCAGCCAGGTCGGGAGAAACGCGTATGGGTTCGAAAGTGTGTGCCATTGTCGGCATGGGCTCGGAGGTGGGCGCCGCGGTCGCGCGACGCTTTGCGGCCGAGGGCTACTGCGTGGCGATGATTTCGCGCGACGCCGGCAAGCTCGAGCGCTACGAACACGAGCTGGCGGCGCGCGGCGTCACCGCCCAGGGATTCGTGGTCGATGCCGGCAGTGACGAATCCATCGTGTCGGCGATAGAAGCCATGCGCCAGGCGATGCCACCGCCCGAAGTGCTCATCTTCAATGCGTCGGTGCCGCGAGAATGCGCACCCTCGGTGCTGGATCCGGAAGCGCTCGCCTCCGATCTGCGCATCGGAGTGCTCGGTGCGCTGACTGCGGCGCGCGCGGTGCTGCCGGCCATGCGGGCGACCGGTCAGGGCAGCATCCTGTACACGGGCGGCGGTCTGGCGATGGAGCCGGTGGCGGCGGCGGCCTCGCTGTCGGTGCAGAAGGCGGCGCTGCGCAATCTGGTGTTCAGCCTTCATCAGGAGCTGTCGCCCGCAGGCGTGCACGCCGCCATCGTCACCATTGCCGGGGTGCTGCGCGAAGGCAGTCTGCTGGACGCCGCCCGCGTGGCCGACGCCTTCTGGACCTTGCATGCCCAGCCGCACGGGCAGTTTGCGCGCGAGATCGTTCTGTCATGACGGAGCGGGCATTGCGCAGCGTACTGATCGCCAATCCCAAGGGCGGTGCAGGCAAGAGCACGCTGGCGACCAACGTCGCCGGTCACTGGGCGACCCAGGGCGCTCGCGTCATGCTGGGCGACATCGACCGCCAGCAATCGGCGCGCGCCTGGCTGGGCATGCGTTCGCCGTTGCTGTCGCCGATATCCACCTGGGACATCGAACCCGATGAGCCTGCCCGTCCGCCGCGCGGCACCACGCACGTCGTGCTCGACACGCCCGCGGGGCTGCGCGGCAAGCGGCTTGAAGCGCTGCTCAAGATGGTGGACCGCGTGCTGATACCGGTGCAGCCCTCCATCTTCGACATTCTGGCCACCGGCGATTTCCTGACCGAACTGGCCGAGCACAAGCGGGTCGCGGCGAACAAGGTGAAGATCGGCATCGTCGGCATGCGGGTCGATACCCGTACCCGCGCCGCGCACGAACTGGAGCGCTTCTGCACCGGGCTGGAGATGCCGGTACTGGCCTATCTGCGCAATTCCCAGCTCTATGTGCAGACCGCGGCGCACGGCATGAGCCTGTTCGACCTGTCGCGCTCGCGCGCCCAGGCGGATCGAGAACAGTGGCAACCCATCATCGACTGGCTGGATATCCCATGAGCACTTCGACCCGCAGCAGCAAGAGCCTTGCCGTCGTTCGCGACAGTTCCGAACGGGATGGCGCCGCAGCGCGCATCCTGGTGTTCGCCGGCAGCACGCGCGAAGCCTCGTTCAACCGCAAGCTGGCGATCGCTGCGGCACGCGCGATCGAGCGCGTCGGTGGCGAGGCGACCATGATGGATCTGCGCGACCACCCGCTTCCGCTGTACGACGGCGACCTCGAAGCCTCCGCCGGACTGCCGCTGGGTGTGCGCCCGCTGAAGGAACTGTTCAAGTCGCACGACGGCCTGTTCATCGCTTCGCCCGAGTACAACGGTTCGATCAGTGCCGTGCTCAAGAACACCCTGGACTGGGTATCGCGGCCGGCCGGTGACGAAGCGGGTACCGTGCCTTACGCCAACAAGGTGGTCGCGCTCGGCGCCACCTCGCCCGGCGCACTCGGCGGCCTGCGCGGTCTGGTGCATCTGCGCGCCGTGCTGCAATCGGTGGGCGCGCTGGTGCTGTCGGAACAGATTGCGGTCGGCAGCGCCGGCAGCGCCTTCAAGCCGGATGGTGCGCTGAGCGACGAACGCATGCAGCAGATGCTGGAGCGCATCGCGCTGCGACTGGTCGATGTTGCCTCGCGTCTGCGCGACTGAAGGTTTTCACAACAAGACGGAAGAGCCCGGAAGAGACATGAAATACCTGCGCCTGCGCCATGACGGCGCCGAACGCCTGGGCCGCATCGCGGGCGATGCGGTCGAACTGCTGGACGGCGAGCTGTTCGCCAACCCCTTGCCCACCGGCGAAACCGTTCCGCTCGACGGCATCGAGTGGCTCATGCCCTGTGTGCCGCCCAAGATGGTCATCATCGTGCACAACATCCGTGCCGCGGTGGAGAAGGCGGGGCACCCGATTCCGGAAGATCCGCTCTATCTGGTGCGTTCGCCGCAGGCGCTGAACTGGCACAGGCAGCCGATTCCGAAACCGGCCGGTTTCGATGGCCGCGTGTTCTACGAAGGCGAACTGGGCGTGGTGGTGGGCAAGGTCGCGCGCAATCTGGACCCCGCTCAGGCCGCCGAGGCCATTTTCGGCTACACCTGCATCAACGACGTGAGCGCGCTCGAACTGGTGGACAGGAATCCGTCTTTCGGCCAATGGACGCGCGCCAAGAGCTTCGACGGTTTCGGCTGCTTCGGCCCGGTCATCTCCACCGACCCGCTGCCTGCGGACGCCGAGATCGTCACCACGGTCGGTGGCCGCGAACGCCAGCGTTACCCGGTTTCCGACATGATCTTTCCGCCAGCGAGCCTGGTGTCGCTCATCTCCCGCGACATGACCTTGATGCCGGGTGACGTAATCTGCTGCGGCACCTCGGTCGGTGTGTTGCCGATGAAGCCGGGTACCACGGTCGAGGTGACCGTGAGCGGCGTCGGCACGCTGTCCAACGTCTACGCCCCCACCGAATAAGGCTGTCGCGGCATGAACGGCCGCGCTCCGGCAGACCTGCGTCAATACGGCTGGCCATGTGCCGGGGCATCCTGAAACGATGGATGCCCACGCCGGTCTGCCCTATCTGCAACCGATACTGCTCTACCTCGCCATCGCCGGTCTGGTGATGCCGCTGCTCGCCCGCGCGCGGGTCAGTCAGGTGGTCGTCTTTCTGGTGATCGGCGCGCTGGTCGGTCCGCACGGCTTTGGCCGGCTTGCGGCCGACTATCCCTTCCTGGCGCGGCTGACCATCGCCGATGGCGAGGGTGTGCGCGTGCTGGCCGAACTTGGCGTGGTGTTCATGCTGTTCGTGATCGGCCTTGAACTGCCGGCGCGCCAGCTATGGTCGCTGCGCCGCTGGGTGCTCGGTGTGGGCAGCGCCCAGTGGCTGGGTTGCGGTGCGCTGATCGGCGTTGTCGCGCTCGCCTTCGGCCACGGCGAAAAGACTTCGCTGGTGCTTGGTCTCGGGCTGGCCATGTCGTCGACCGCGGTGGTGATGCAGTTGCTGACCGAATCCGGCCGGACGCGCTCGACCGTGGGACGCATGAGTTTCGCCGTGCTGCTCTTGCAGGACATCGCGGTCGTGCCCCTGCTCATCCTGCTGGGTCTGATGTCCGGCGAGGGCGGCGGCGGACATTTCTTGATGCTCATGCTGACCGCACTGCTGAAAGCCGGGGCGGCGGTTGCACTCATCCTGCTCATCGGCCGGCATGTGCTCACGCCGCTGTTCCGCCGCGTGTCGGCCACCACCCAGGCCGACAGTTTCATGGCGCTTACGCTGTTCGCCACGCTGGGCGTGGCCACCTTGACCGGTGCCGCCGGCCTGTCGATGGCGCTGGGTGCCTTCCTCGCCGGCCTCATGCTTGCGGAAACCGAGTACCGCCACGCCGCGCTGCTGGCGATCGAACCGTTCAAGGGCCTGCTCATGGGCCTGTTCTTCGTTTCGGTCGGCATGAGTCTGGACCTGCTGCAGGTTGCCGGCGATGCAGGCTGGTTGCTGGCGTCGGTGTTCGGCCTGTATGCGATCAAGAGCGCCACCATGTACGGCTTGTTCCGGCTCGCCGGCCTGGGGCGCGGCGAAGCCGCCGAGGCCGCCCTGCTGCTCGGACAGGCGGGCGAATTCGGCTTCATCGTCATCGGCGTGGCTCTTGCCGGCGGCGTGCTGGCTGGAGCGGTCGGCAACTTCATGCTGCTGGTGGTCACGCTGAGCATGTTCCTGACACCGCTGGCTGCGCGTGCCGGTCACTGGCTGCACCACCGGCATGATGCGCATGCCGACGAAGGGGCGTCGCTGCCCGACGGACGGGTCGACGAAGGGGTGGTCATCGTCGCCGGCTTCGGCCGCGTCGGTCAGATGGTGGCCCGGCTGCTGGACCGCGCCGGTGTGCCGTGGGTCGCCATAGAGCGGCATATGGCGGCTGTGGCGCAGCACCGCGCGCAAGGCCTGCCGGTCATCGCCGGTGACGCTGGCCGACCGGCCCTGTTGCATCACCTGGGTGCCGGGCGTGCGCTGGCGGTGGTTGTCACGATGGACGACATGGCCGCTGCGCGCCATGTGGTACGCAGCCTGCGCAGCGAATTTCCGGCATTGCCGCTGATCGCGCGGGCGCGCGACGGCGAACATGCCCGTTCACTGGTCGAGGCCGGTGCGAGCGAAGTCATACCCGAAGCGCTGGAAGCGGCGCTGCAGATGGGCCTGCATGTGCTCGTCCGCGTCGGTGTCGATGCCGACGCCGGCGAGCAGATGGTCGAGGCGGAACGCGCGGTCCACCGCTGAGCGGCGGTCGCGCCGGATCAGGGCGTCTTCACGCCGGGCGGCAGGGCCGGCTTGCTTTCGGTGGCCGAGGGCAGCGGATGATCGTGGCTTTCCACCGTCGGATGGTCGAGGCCCGCGTGCACCTTCCTGGTTTTCGTGCTCGCGCCCGGCGGCAGGGCCGGATGGTTCTGCACGGCTGTGGGCACAGGCTGGTCGTGGCCGGCAATGGCCGGATGTTCCTGACCGGCATGCACTTTCTTCGTCTTCGTGCTGACGCCGGGCGGCAGGGCCGGCGTGTTTTCGACGGCGCTCGGCAAGGGGTGATCGTGAACTTCCACAGCAGGATGTTCCTGCCCGGCGTGCACTTTCTTCGTCTTCGTGCTGACACCCGGCGGCAGCGCCGGCTGTGCCGTCATGTTGGCAGGTTTCTTTCCCTTCACGGCCTCGGCCGGATGGTCGCTGCCAGCGTGTTTTCCCGCAGCGTCGGCCCACGCCGGGCCGCCGATACAGAGCGAAAGTGCGAGGACTGCCCAAGTTTTTTTCATGATGTCTTCCTTCGGATGGGTGGAGTTCTGAACCCAGTCTGCGCCGGGTTTTGCGATGCAACATTGACATGTCTCAAAGCTGTTTGTGGCGGGGGCAGCGCGTCCGTGGCGTGCGCGGAAGCGGGCTGTCGTATGCTGTGCCACGCCATGAACCTTACACCCGCACCCCTGCTTTTTCTGCATGCGAACGGCTATCCGGTGGGTGTTTATCGCGCATTCCTCAACGAGCTGTCGGCCGAGCGGACCGTGTACTCGGTCGATGCCATCGGCGTGGGCGCGCGGCTGCGCCCGCCGCACGGTTGGGGCAGCATGCTCCAGCAGGTGTTGACGCATATCGGAACGCTGCCGGCCGGACCGCTCGATCTGGTCGGCCATTCGATGGGCGGCTGGCTGGCTGCCATGGCAGCGGCGCGCTTGCCGGAACGGCGCTGCCGTGCCGTCCTGATCGATGCGCCGCTGGTGCTGGGCTGGCGTGCCGCGCTCGTGTCCACGGCCAGGGCGACCGGATTGACCTGGAAGGTCGGGCCGGCGCCCGTGGCGGCGCGCCGACGCCATCGCTGGCCCTCGCGCGAGGCGGCGCGGCAACATCTGGGCGGCAAGGCATTCGTGCAGCGCTGGGCGCCCGGCGTACTGGACGACTTCCTTGACGCCGGGCTGTGCGCCGATCCGGCTGGCGGCTTCACCCTGGTCATCCCGCGCGAAACCGAGCGCGACATCTACGCGACGCTGCCGCACCGCGAAGCACTGGGTGCCGTATGCCGCTTGCGCGCGCGGGGCACGCTGCCCGGTTTCGTCGCCGGTCGCGACTCGGAAGAACTGAGGCTTGCCGGTCGCGAGCAGAACCGCCGCTTCTGGGGCGCGAACTGGATTGAACTGGCAACCGGGCATCTGGTGCCGATGGAAGCACCGGAGATGTGCGCGAGGGCTGTCGTGGACATGCTGGCACATCGTTTGCCCGGCCTCGGGGGCGGTCAAGGCTCGTCGGCGAGATCGCCGGCCTGACGCTCGGCACGTTCGATCGCCGCCTCAAGTGCCGCGTCCGGATGGTCGCGAGAACGTTGCGTCCGGCCGTCGCCGTGGCGGTAGTCGTCCTCCGTGTACTGGCCGCTGCCAGCCGCGCGTGCCGGGCCGTCCGGGCGGCCGGTGACCAGTTGCGGCACCGCCAGCACCAGCGCCACCATGACGATCTGGATGCCGACGAAGGGCACTGCACCCCAGTAGATGTCGCGCGTGGGCAGCGTCTTCGGCGCCACCGAGCGCAGGTAGAACAGCGCGAAGCCGAAAGGCGGGTGCATGAAGGAGGTCTGCATGTTCACTGCCAGCAGCACGCCGAACCACACCAGGTCGATGCCCAGCTTCTCGGCCACCGGCGCCAGCAGCGGCACGACGATGAAGGCGAGTTCGAAGAAGTCGAGGAAGAAGGCGAGCACGAACACCAGCAGCATCACCGCGATCAGGAAGCCGCTCTGCCCGCCCGGCAGCGACAGCAGCAGGTGCTCGACCCACAGGTGGCCGTCGATGCCGTAGAAGGTGAGCGAGAACACGCGCGCGCCGATCAGGATGAACAGTACGAAGGTGGTGAGTCGCACCGTACGGTCGAGTGCCTGGGTGAGCAGTTCGCGGTCGAGCCGGCGGCGCGCCAGCGCCATCAGCAGCGCGCCGGCGGCGCCCATGGCACCGCCTTCGGTCGGCGTCGCAAGACCGAGGTAGATGGTGCCCAGCACGAGGAAGATGAGCGCCAGTGGCGGCATCAGCACGAAGGCCACGCGGCGGGCGAGGTCGGGCAGCCGGTTCAGACGCAGCAGACGGTCGGTCAGTGCCAGCAGCCATGCCACCGCGCCGCCAGCGGTGACCGACAGCAGCGCGCGTGCGTCGACGGCATGCGCCTGCAGCGCCGGCAACTGGCTGGCGCCGACACCGGCCGCCAGTGCGAGCGCGAACAGAGCCCACACGCCGCGTCGTTCCGCGCTGTCATGGTTGTCGGCTTCCGGCAGCGCCGGCGCGCTTTCCGGTTTGAGCCAGGCCATGCCCAGCACATAGAGCAGATAGAGGCCGGTCAGCACCAGACCGGGCAGCAGCGCGCCGCGGTACATGTCGCCGACCGGCCGGTTCAGCTGGTCGGCCAGCACGATGAGCACCAGCGAAGGTGGAATGATCTGCGCCAGAGTGCCGGAGGCGGCGATCACGCCGCTGGCCAGTCGCGCGTCGTAGCCGGCGCGCAGCATGATGGGCAGCGAAATCAGGCCCATCGAAATGACCGAGGCGGCGACCACGCCGGTGGTGGCTGCCAGCATCGCGCCGACCAGCACCACTGCCACCGCCAGCCCGCCACGCAGCGTGCCGAACAGCCGGCCCACGGTGTCGAGCAGATCCTCCGCCATGCCCGAACGTTCGAGCACCAGTCCCATGAAGGTGAAAAAGGGAATGGCCAGCAGCGTGTCGTTGCTCATGACGCCGAACACGCGGTCGGGCATCGCCTGCACCAGCGAGGCGGAGAGCAGGCCCAGTTCGATGCCGATCAGCCCGAACACGATGCCGCAGGTCGCCAGCGCGAACGCGACCGGCGCCCCCGACAGCAGGAACAGGATCATCGCGAAGAACATGACCGGTGCGAGATTGGCGGCCAGCCAGGCGGTCATTGAACAGCCCTCCGGTCACTGCGTGACCACCTCCCCGGGGGAGGGAGGCGCATCCTTCGGGGCGGCCGTGCGGATGCTCGGTGCTCGGCCCTCCGGTCACTGCGTGACCACCTCCCCAGGGGAGGGACGCGCATCCTTCGGAGCGGCCGTGCGGATGCTCGGTGCTCGGCCCTCCGGTCACTGCGTGACCACCTCCCCGGGGGAGGGACGCGCATCCTTCGGAGCGGCCGTGCGGATGCGCTCACGCTTCCGTCTCCGGGTCGCCGGCGAGCGCGGCGACATGGCGCACGATGAGTGCCAGCGCCTGCAGCGCGAGCAGCGCGAAGCCGGCCGGCACCAGGATGCGCGCCGGCCACAGCGGCAGGCCGCCGGCGCTGGCCGACACCTCGTTGCTGATCCACGACGACAGGAACCAGGGCCAGGACAGCCACAGCATCAGCAGGCATACCGGCAGCACGGTCAGCGCGAGCGCGGCGATATCGGCCTTGATCCGACGGCGCGGAGACAACTGCGACGTGAGCAGATCGATGCGCACATGCTCGTCCAGTTTCAGCACCCGACCGGCGCCGAGCAGGAAGGCGGCCGACACCAGATACCACTGCGCCTCCAGCAGCGCGTTCGAACCGGCATCGAACTTGCGCGCCAGCGCATTGCCTACCGCCAGCAGCACCGCCGCCAGCACGGTCCAGGGCAGTACGCGGCCGCAGGCGTCGTTCAGTCGGTCCGTCAGGTCGGCGAGCGTGAGCAGGGCGCGCATGGCGTTGGGTGCGATGTGAAGGCGCGATGGTAACCGCTGACGGCGCTCCGGTAGCCGCGCGCCCGGGTCCGTCGGCGTCGAATTGCGTGCCGTGCGCCTGCGAGGCACCAGGTTGCGCGCCCTGCCCGTGCCTCGCGCCGCCGCGGACTCGGTTCGCGATACAAGCTGAAGACCTCGCTCGATCGGTGCTCTGTAGGTCATGAGGGGGCGGGTTGGCGGGGTGTGGGGCACGGCGCGAGGACGCGCCAGAACGACTTCTCCCGAGGACGAGCGATGCATCCGAGCCCTGCCGGCCGCGTACGCGAGGGCGAACCGGTCTCACACGGAGGCTGGGCCATGAAAACGGCCGACATCCCGGATCGGCGGCACTTCCGGAAACACGGGGAGCGATCAACCGGGGTGTTCAGGTTCGCGACCCGCAGACCTTGGCGTCTGCCCGTGCTTGGGTCCGGCGTTCGCGACTCGCCGGGGGTGCGGTCTTCCGACCGTGACGCTCCCCCTGAACAGACGTGTTGCCGCCGCCCTACAATATTGCATTGCACAAGGATCAAGCCATGACCGCCACGACCCGCATCTGCCTCGTCCGCCACGGCGAAACCAGCTGGAACGTCGACCGCCGCGTACAGGGTCAGATCGACATTCCTCTGAACGACCACGGGTTGCGCCAGGCGCAGGCCACCGCGCAGGCGCTGCTGGGTGAGCGCATCGACCACATCTACGGGTCCGACCTCGGCCGTGCCTGGGTGACCGCCGGCCGCGTCGCGGTGCCGCGCGGCCAGCCGGTGATGCCGGAGCCGGCGCTGCGCGAACGGCACTACGGCGCCTTTCAGGGGCTGACCTATGCCGAGGCGCGCGAGCGGCATCCGGAAGACTATCGCCGCTTCGAGGCACGCGAGCCGGCAGCGCGGTTTCCCGATGACAGCGGCGAAAGCCTGCTGCAGTTCGACGCCCGCATCTGGGGGCTGATCGAGGCGCTGCGCCAGCGTCACACCGGCCATACGCTGCTGCTGGTGACTCATGGCGGTGTGCTCGACATCGTTGCCCGGCGCGTCCGCAATCTGGGTCTCAGCGGCCCGCGCGATTTCGACATCGCGAACTGCGCGTTGAACTGGATCGCATACGACGAAGCGGGCTGGCGGGTCGAGCGCTGGGGCGACATCGCGCATCTCGATGGCACGCTGGACGAACTGCCGGCGTAAGTGCGCGTCGCCGGGCAAAGCCCTAGGAATGGGCCGACGGGTTCAGGAAGCCGCGCATCAGGCGCGTCAGCCTGGGCATGACGCCCCAGGTCATGGTGATCACGATGAGAGCCGTCAGCAGTGCCACCCTGGGCAGGAAGGGCAGGGGCGACAGCCACGGCGCCACCAGCCACAGGTAGAGCGATACCGTCGGAAAAATGCCCAGCCAGGTGACCAGCGCCATACGGGCGCGCGGCGGGTGGGTGGTCGGTGCGACCACTTGCGGGCCGAACCAGGCTTCCAGCCCTGTCACGACGCGGTATTCCGGCTCGTTCTCGCCAGCCGCGCACAGCCGTGGCTGCAGGGCGGCGCGTGCCGGGCTTTCGTCCCAGGCCTTCAGGTCGGCTTCGGTGCGAAAGTGCGCGATCACCTGATAGTCGCCTCCGGGCGTTTCCGGGGTGATCATCTGTGCGCCGATGAAACCGGGCGCATCGCGCATCGCCGCGAACATTTCGCGCACCAGCGCCTCATATTCGCGCTCCCGCCCAGCCTTTGCACGGCGACGGGCGATGCGGGTGACATGGGCTTGCGACGGGGTGACGCTCATTTCGTTCTCCGTGGGGAGCGCCTGCGTTCAGGCGCGCCCGAAGTTGTACGGCGGTATGCGCATCGGCGGCGGATCACAAGCCATGCTTGCCGACCCCCCCGCGACGCGCCTGCCGGGGGCGAGGCCTGCGGCCTTGACGCGAAGCGCCGCACCGGGGCCTGCGCAGGCACACCGGCGCGCGCTGCGACCGGTTCGCGCCGCGCTTGCAAATGCCCGCCGTGCAGCCATCGACGGGTCGTCGCTCTCAGTCCTTGATGGCTTCGATCGCGATATCGATCACCACATCGTCGCTCACATTGGGCGCGTACTTGCCCATGTTGAAGTCGGTGCGTCTGACTGTGACCGTGGCATTCGCGCCGATCGCGTCCTTCTTCTTCAAAGGGTGCGGCATCAGCTGGAAGCCGGTCACCTTGAGCGTGACCGGCTTGCTCACGCCTTTGAGCGTCAGCGTGCCCTCGACCGCAACAGGTTTGTCGCCGTCGAACACCACCTTCGACGACTTGAAGGTGGCGGTCGGGTACTTCGCCGTGTCCAGGAAGTCCTCGGCCTGGATGTGTTCGTTGAACAGCGGGAAGCCGGTGCTCACCGAGGTGGTGTCGATGACGATGTCTACCGCGCCGGTCTTTGCCGTGCGGTCCAGCGTGACGGTACCGCCGGTCTTGTCGAAGCGGCTGAGCTGGGTCGAGTAACCGAAGTGGCTGTACGAGAAGCGTGGGAAGGTGTGCGACGGGTCGACCTTGAATGTTTCCGGTGCGGCAAAGGTCGGTGCGGCGAAGGTTGCGAGAGACAGGGCAGCGATGAGGTTTCCGAGCGATTTCATGGGTGTTCTCCGGTTGGATCCGATCTGCGTGGATGTATGGCAGGTGGGTCGGTTGGCGGCTCAGCCGCCGGTGGTCATCTTCGCCAGCGTGCGGTCACGCAGGACGAAGTGGTGGTAAAGCGCGGCGCCGGCGTGGCCCAGAACCAGCAGCCAGATCAGCCATGCACCGAGCACGTTCTTGTGGATGAAATCGATCGGCTTCTCGAAGGTCTTGAAGTCGAGACCCATGCCTTCGGCCACCACGCTCTGGAACAGCGCGGTGCTTTCGAACTTCGGAATCCCGAACAGAAAGAAGAAATCCGTGTTCACGCCGGTGCCGAGGTAGCCGGTGATCGGCGCGGCGATCATCACGGCGTACAGCGCCAGATGACCCATGTGCGCGGCGAGGTGCGCCATCGGCGTGCCCGGCTCCTCGGCAGGCGCGCGGTTCAACAGGCGCCAGATCACGCGCAGCGCCACGATGACGGCGATGCTCGCGCCGACCGACAGATGGATCTGCAGCGCGGTCATGTTTTCCGGCGTCTGCTTTTCGGTGAGCCACTGTCGGTAGTAGACCGACACACAGGCGGCGAGAAAGAGTGCCGCCGTCGTCCAGTGGAACCACTTGGCGATGCGGCCGTAGCTGTCGGCGGTGTTCTTCAGGCTCATTGCAGCGCGCCTTGCCCGGGGGTGAAGGCCCAGGCGTCCATCGCCAGCACGTAGTCGTCGATGCCGGCGTGGAAGCGCTCGGCAACGGCACCTGCGCCCGCCGCGCCGAGCGCGACGAACAGCGGCAGCAGGTGTTCTTCGCTCGGGTGGGCGCGCACGGCATCCGGCGCGCGCAGCCGGTAATCGAGCAGTGCCTCGGTGTCGCCCGCCGCCAGCCGTTCGGCGAACCAGTCGGCGAAGGCGCGCACATAGGCCGGCGTGCGGCCGTCGCCGTGGGCGACGATCTGCCAGTCGCGCAGGTTGTGCGTCAGATTGCCGGAGCCAAGCACGCGCAGGCCCTGCGCGGCCAGCGGCGCCAGCCCCCGGCCCAGCCGGTACGCGCCGTCGGCGCCGCCGCGGCTCTGCAGCGACAGCGGAATCACCGGCACGTCGGCGTCGGGGTACATCAGGCGCAGCGGCACCCAGGCGCCGTGATCGAGACCGCGTTCGGCGTCGAGCCGCACCGGCAGTCCGGCGTCCTCGATGGCCGAGGCGACGATGCCCGCCAGTTCGCGGCAGCCGGTCGCCGGGTAGCGGATCGCATACAGCTCGGGCGGGAAGCCGTAGAAATCGTGAATGGTGGCCAGCCGGTCGGAGGTGCCGACCGTGGGTACCGCGCTGTCCCAGTGCGCGCTCACGGCGACAATGGCGCGCGGCCGCGGCAGCAGGTCGGCCTTCGCCTTCAGCGCCGCACCGGCCGCGCCCGGGCGCAGCGCGAAGGTCGGCGCGCCGTGCGGTACGAAGAGGCTGGCGGGGTAGGTGTGCAGTGCGGCGGTACTCATGGCAGACATCCGTGATTCGATGAACGCAGCTTAGTCATTCCGGCTTGTCCGAAATAGACGACAATCTGCAAATACTCGTTGCCGGAATCGCAACAATGGACCGTCTCGACGCCATGCAGCTCTTCGTTCGCGTGGTCGAACTGGGGAGCTTTTCCGCCGTCGCCCAGCAGATGGGTGTTGCCCGCTCGGTGGTCACCCGGCAGATCGCCGCGCTCGAAGCCCACCTCGGCGCCAAGCTGCTGGCGCGCAGCACGCGCCGGCTGTCGCTCACCTCGGCCGGCAACGCCTATCTGGAGAAATGCCGCGTCATCCTGAACCTGGTCGACGCCGCCGAAACCGGCATCGCCGAAGAGCGGCAGACGCCGCGCGGCCCGATCCGCGTCGGTGCGCCGCTGAGCTACGGCCTGAAGCGCCTGTCGCCGCTGCTGCTCGATTTCGCCGAGCACTGCCCTGAGGTCACGCTCGACATCGACTACAACGACCGCCGCGTGAACCTGATCGAAGAGGGCATGGACCTCGCCATCCGCGTCACCGCCAAGCTCGACCCCGCCACCGTCGCCCGGCGCATCGGCACCAGCCGGCTGATCGCGGTCGCCTCACCCGACTACCTCGCCCGCCACGGCATACCGGCCACGCCGGAAGACCTCGCGAACCACGCCTGCCTCGGCTACACCGCTGTCGCCACCCACCCGAGCTGGACCTTCACCACGCCCGACGGCCGCACCGTCACCGTGCCGCTGCGCAGCCCGCTCACCGCCAGCAACGGCGACGTGCTCACCGAAGCCGCCGCCCGCGGCATGGGCCTCACCTGTCAGCCCGACTTCATCCTCGACCCCTGGCTTGTGGACGGTCGTCTGCAGCCAGTGCTCACCGACTGCGCGACACCGGAGCTGGGCGTCTATGCCGTGCTGCCCGGCAACCGGCATGTGCCGCACCGGGTGCGGGTGCTGATGGACTGGTTAGCCGAAAGGCTGATGGCATAGTTGGAAACAGCCTGTTCGGGTATATTTCAGACGCCCCTGCGGCTACAGGGAAGAGGTGAGGTATTTTGTCGTTGTTTAATACTGTATGGATGTCGGAATGACGCGCCGAAACGCCCAACCGCAAGCCGTTTCAGAACAATCACGTCTGCCCGTTTACCCGGCAGCCTCCGTAGTTATGGCGCAAAACTGCGCCAGAAAACAAAGTTAGGCCCTCGCGTAAATGCACCGCTTGCACAGGCCAAGCGAGCCACCTCATCGGTGGCTACTTGCGGCCAGGCATGCGCTTCTTGGTTCGCGCATGGCCTCGTGGCATGCTTGCATTCAAGCGGGCTTCTGCCCAGCAATCAACTCACAGGGGTGTCATGCGCAGGCTCTCGTTTGCCACCACCGGCCTAACTGGTCAGTCAAGGGGACGCCTACAACAGCGCGCGCTTCGGCTGCGCCAAGCGGGCGCCCCTTACTTTTGGCGTTAGGCCAATGCCGAATACACCCGGTGCATCGGCTCAAGCCGTCAAGGCTCATCGCATCTTGCGGGCCTTGTGTCGCGTGAGCGCTTGTTCTGGCTAAGGCTGTGCGAGGCCACGCTCGTTCGAGCTGTCTGTCCTGCGGCAGCCTGCTGGCCAGCGCGCTTTGCCAAAGTGCCTCACGCCATCGGCTGCTCTGGCCGCCTGTCCTGCGGCAGTCTGCTCCCCGCTCGCTGCCTTCGACCAAGCAAAGCGCTCTGGCACACTCTCTGGAAACACAAGGGAGCTTTCATGATCGTCAGCGCTGTTCCGTTCATCGAATCGCTTCGGCAAGGCCGTACCCCCTCTCCTTCGATCACCAGCATAACTGGTCAGTCAAGGGGACGCCTACTCCGATGCGCGTTTCGGCTACGTGGCGCGGGCGCCCCTTACTTTTGGCGTTAGGCTCCCGCTAACCAGCAATTGCGGTCCATCACAAAGCACAGAGAGTCAGCATGAAACTTGGTTACACCATCGTCTATGTACCTAATGTCGCCGAGTCAGTTGCGTTCTTCGAGCGTGCATTCGGACTAAGCTGTAAATTCATGCATGACAGCGGCACCTATGCTGAGCTTGAGACCGGGCAAACAACCCTGTCATTCGCAGCGCATGAACTCGGGGACATGAACTTCTCTGGTGGTCATGTGCATGCAGACAAGTCATCTCAGCCGCTGGGCTTTGAACTGGCGCTTGTCACCAGTGACGTGCAAGCTGCACATGACCGCGCACTGCATGCTGGTGCCAAAGAAATGGCTCCACCCCAAGTAAAGCCATGGGGCCAAACGGTCTCGTATGTGCGCTGCCCCGATGGCGTCCTCGTAGAACTATGCACACCTATCAGCGCATAAAGGTTGCCGTGTGCTCCACGCCCTCTCCTTCGCACCACAGCCTAACTGTCAGGTCAACGCGGACGCAACCAAGGGCCATGCCTTCGGCATTTTCATGGCCCTTGGTTGTGCCCTCCGCCCTGGCGGGCTCCGGCGCCGGTTACCTTGGTAGTTAGGCCTTGCGCGGAATACACCTCATGCGCAGGCCAAGCGAGCCACCTCCTCGGTGGCTACTGGCAGCCAGGCATGCGCTTCTTGGTTCGCGCAAGGGCTCGTGGCATGCTTGTATTCAGGCTGGCATCTGCCAGGCCATCAACACACAGGGGCGTCATGCACAGGCTCTCGTTTGCCACCACCGGCCTAACTGGTCAGTCAAGGGGACGCCTACAACAGCGCGCACTTCGGCTACGCACAGCGGGCGCCCCTTACTTTTGGCGTTAGGCCCTTTACGAGGCGCATCGCGATGACCGTCATTTGTGCAATCGATCTTCCCGACGACGCCCTACTGCAAAAGTACAGGGAAAACGGCTCGTATACGGACTGTTACTACATGGAGTTGCCACGGTCCGTTTCGATGGCTCAGTACATCGCTGCGTTCTACACGACTTCATTGTTCAAGGTTGAGCGTCACATACTTGCCATCGTGGCGGGCAAGCACTCGTCCGATGCCGCCGCCGTTGCCCTTGCCAATGGGCTCGCCTCGCACTTCGCCGCCTGGAGCGTCGAAGATCAATCGAGCAATCAGCTGCTTCTCTGCGACTTCCTCGGTAGAACTCGGTCATGGCTCATGGTTGCTCAATCCAGTTCGCCGCCGGGCTCAACTCGCTTGTACTTCGGCTCAGCCGTCGTGCCCAAGTCCCGGTCAAAGTCAGGTAAGCCATCCTTCGGCTTTGCATTCCATGCTTTGTATGGGTTTCATCATCTTTACACCAAGGGCCTCATGCGTGCCGCGCGTACAAAGCTCTTGCAGTCATCTACATGAGTGTGTCAGTCATGCCAAAGTCCGTGTGTTCGCGCCCCAGCCTAACTTTGCGTTCAACAGGACCCCAACCTGCTGCGCAGGTTGCGGCCTGTTAACGATGTAGTTAGGCGGCACTATGCGTTTCGCAATCGCTCTCATTCTGCTCACCCTGTCGAGCGCCTCGTTCGCCTCGCAGGAGGGCATTCTTATTCTCGACAAATTGTTCCTTGAGTCAGCTGGCATTGGCGAGTCGGGGCCGGTGAAAGTCAGTGGCACTCAAACGCCCACCGGCATCACGTCTTTGCAAGTGCAAGCCTTTGGTAAGTCTGTGCAGCTCAATCCAGCTCAGCTCAAGGCTCTCGACGGTGGGCAGTACAACTCAATCCAGCTCTCCTATGAGGGCGGGTACAAAGAACTTGGTGGACGTACGATCTATATCAAACTCAGCAAATCATTCACCTCTGGAGAGGTGGCTTCGGTTTTCATCGTGATCACAGAAGACGGTAAAGTAAAAGTGGCCAAGGCATTGCGAGATGCCGCCTAACAACTCGCTGGAGCGGACGCGTGAGAGATAAAGTGCCAAGTTCATACAGCTGCGTGCGCGCCGCTCAGCTCAGCCGTTAGGCCTCACACAAAACCATGCGCACGCTTCTCTTTACCATTGGTACTCTTGCGTCTCTTGTCGGAGCAGCATCAGCCCAAAATCGTGAATCATTTGAATCAATTTCCATTCCGTGCAGCTCAGCACCTACCGACTCTCGAACTGAACTTCCTGCTCAACTCGCACAATGGGCAATGTTCAGTTGCACGCGGTTCGGTCACGTTATCAGTGCTGCGAAGGGTTGGGTATGGCACAACCCTCGGACAAATCGTTTTGTTCGTATCTGGTCGCAGCCGAGCGATGGCAACCTTCAAGAATCAGGTCACGAGAACTACTTCAAGACACTCGAGTTCCGCCAGCTCTCACCGCAGGAGGCTGAATCAGCAAACGCTGCATTGGCCGTCGAACTCGGCGCCAAGGCCCAACAGGTCGCAGATGCCTACACACTTGTTGTCATTGACGCAAGCGGACGCACACAGACCACGAATTTCGTTCGCGCCGAAGCCAAGGTCAGGCTTGGCACGTTCTGGGGCTGGTCATGTGCTTCTCCGTGTTCCAAGCCTGAGGTCTTCATGGGCTTCAGGCCATAGGGGGCGCCTGTGAGGCCTAACCATTCGTATATGGACTCCCCCCAGAATCAAGGCTGATCAATAGTCTGGCGTAGTCGGG
>CAZKRN010000050.1:0-24683 GCA_964555165.1 uncultured Methyloversatilis sp.
CGTAGTCCCAGCCGTCGTTCGGCGTGCCCTGGAAGTGCCACTTGATCTGGCCGGTGGCGACGTCGATGGCCACCGTCGAGCAGGAGTACAGATTGTCGCCCGGGCGCAGGTGGCTGTTCCACGGCGCCGGGTTGCCGGTGCCGAAGTAGGCGAGTCCGGTCTTGGCGTCGAAGGTGCCGCCGAGCCAGGTGGCCGCACCGCCGGTCTTCCACAGGTCGCCCTGCCAGCTCGCGTTGGTGGTGCCGCTGATGCCGTTCTCGACCTTGTTGCCGGACTCGTCGAACTTGTAGCCCATGTGGCCTTCGATGGTCGGGCGCACCCACACCATCTTGCCCGTCTTGGCGTCGCGCGCCTCGACCCGGCCGATGATGCCGAATTCGCCGCCGGACACGCCGGTCAGCACCAGGCCCTTGGCGATGATGGGCGCGGCCGACGACGAGTAGCCGGCCTGGTAATCGTCGATCTTTTCCTTCCAGACCACCTTGCCGGTGGTCTGGTCGAGCGCCACCGGCTGCGCGTCCAGCGTGGCGTAGATGACCAGATTGTCATAGACCGCAGCGCCGCGGTTGATCACGTCGCAGCAGGGCATGATGCCTTCGGGCAGGCGGTGCTCGTAGGACCACAGCTTGCGGCCGGTCTTGGCGTCGAGCGCGAAGATGCGCGAGTAGGAGGCGGTGATGAACATCTTGCCGCCGACCACCAGCGGCTGCGCCTCCTGGCCGCGCTGCTTCTCGCCGCCGTAGGAGTAGGACCAGGCCGGCGCAAGGCGCTTGATGTTTTTCGTATTGATCTTTGCCAGAGGGCTGTAGCGCTGGCCCTCCGTACCCATGCCCCAGGACAGCACGTCGCCGGTCGTGCGGGCGTCGTTCTCGATGTCGGCGGTGGTGACACCGGCATGCGCCGGGCCGCCGTGGGCGAACGTGGCAAGAATGAACAGGGCGAGGGTGGATCGCTTCATGTGTCGTCTCCGTCTGTGCGGATCGGTGTCCGCGAATGGAGCCGAAGATGCAAGCTGCGTACCATTCGGGAGATAATCCCTTCGCCCATGAGGCTGAATCGGCAAGAGCCTTGCCTGGTGCGGTCTCGGCCGGGGTATGCCGGTGCTTTCCGGATCGGCTCATGCACGGTGGCCGCGTCCGTGCTGGACAGGAATCGAACGAGGCAAACGAATCTGCCGTCCGGATTCCGGACTGCTGCGGCACCGGACCGATCGGCGCAGCGCGTGCCGGGCCGTGCTGCCCACCCGTCATTCACGGAGTCGAGATGACCATGCGTTTTCCGCTGCGGCTTGCGGCAGGCTTGCTTGGCGTGCCTGGCGCGATGGCGGGCCCTCCTGCCGGCATACCGGCCGACGCCCGCTACTGTGCGCTGCAGGTTCCGCCACCGGAGGCGGGCGCCTGGGTGACGCCCGGTGGTTTCCTGCTCGCCTTTCCGCGTAACGGCGATGTCGCCCGCGACTACACGGGTTGCCGCACGCTTTGGGTGGTACAGGGCACGGGCGAAACCCCGCTGCTGATGCGCCTTTACTTCCACGGCGGTCGGCTGGCGATTGTCCAGGCGCACGACGGGCGTGGCGGGCCGGAGATCCGCCTGTGCGGTTTGCCGTCCTCCGATCCCGCCTGTGCAGGGCTGGCGGACAACCCGCTGCTTGCGCTGGATCTGCCGACCTGGCCCCGCGCCTGCGTCGAACAGCCGGATCTTGCCGCCTGTGCCGGGGATCCCGAATGAGGCCGGGTCTGCCTGCAGCAATGCTGCTCTCCATGCTCGTGTTGCCGGCCGCCGGGGCAGCCGATGCGGGCCGTGACTTCGATGTCTTTCTCGAACGCTTCCGCGCCGCCCTGCGCACGCGCGATGCAGTGGCCATCGCCGACCTCACCCTTCTGCCCTTTCTGTACGAGGGTCGCCGGCTTGACCGCGCGGCGTTCGTGAAAGCGGTGCCGACGCTGTTCGACGCCCGCCTGAGCGCCTGTCTGGCTCAGGCGCGGCCGCAGGTCGAGGGCTCCGATCGCCTGCTGTACTGCGCGCCCTACACCTTCCATCTGCGCGCCGACGCGAGCGGCCGCTGGCGGCTCGACGAATTCGCCGCCGACGGCGAGGACATGCCATGAACTGGCAGCCGGTCTACGACGTGTCCGGTCAGGGCGCCCCGGACTTCCACGGCTACGTGCTCTTCGGCCTGGCGCTGCTCGCCGTGGCCGGCGGTTTCTGGCTGCGGGCACGCCGGCTCGGGGCGCGATCGGGCACTGCGCGCGTGCTGGCGATCTTCGCGCTGCTGGTGGCCGCACTGGGCTATGGCGTAAATACCTGGGACCGCAACCGTCTGGCCAGCCACCTTGCGGCAGGCCGGGTGCTGACCGTGGAAGGACCGGTGTTCGCGCACGCGCAGTGGCGCGAGGACATCACCTACCCCGGACAGGGCGGCCCGCGCCGCTATCAGAACTGGGAGCGCATCGTGGTCGGCGGCATTACCTTCATCTGGGCACCGGGCGCCCACGAGGCCGCCTTCACCAATGCGCAGACACCGCCGCTCGCGTTGCGCGACGGTCTGTGGCTGCGCGTCACCTGGGTCGAGGACGCGCCGGACGAGGCGACGCAGCGGCGCATCGTGAAGCTGGAAGCCGCCGATCCTCCGCCCGCTGCGACCGCGTGGGGCGTGCCAGCGAAAGTGTTGCCGGACGCACCCTATCCGTCGGTGCTGGTGATGCCGGGCCAGCGATGAAATCCTTCCATCGCCGCACTGTCCGACCGGCGCCCGAGCCCGCTGCGAAGGAAAGACCACCGCCGGAGCGCCAAGGCCAGGTGCGCGTCGACGCGCTGCTGGTCGAACGCGGGCTGGCACCGTCGCGTGCTGCGGCGCAGCGAATGGTCGATGCCGGCGTCGTTTTCGTTGACGGACGGCCCGTCGGCCGGTCGTCGCGCGCAGTCGCGTCGGATTGCTGCATTGCATTGCGCGAGACGGACTGAGCGCGTTCCTCTGGCGCTGCCGCTTCGCTCGCTATATATATGCGGCCGGCGTCCCATCCGATCCGCTCCACGCACTGACATCATGAAGCCTTTGCAAGCCTCCGCCCGTCAGCCCGGCCCCGGCGAACTGCAGCCGGTATTCAATCTGTACAACGCCGGCCGTCTGGCCGAAGCGGCGAACGCGGCGCGCCAGTTGCTGGCCCGCTATCCCGGCGCGGTGGTGCTGCACAGCGTGCTCGGCTCGGCACTGGCCAGCCTCGGCCGACTTGACGAGGCGGAGGCAGCCTTCGCTGCCGCGGTGCAGGCGAATCCCGGCTCGGCCGAACTGCTCAGCAATCTCGGTCTGGTGCAGCAGCAGCGCGGCGGGCTGGACGAGGCGCTGGCCACCTACTCGCGCGCCGTGGCGATCAAGCGCGACTTCCCCGAACTGCTGTACAACATGGGCGTCGTGCAGGACGCGCTCGGCCGTCGCGACGACGCGGCCGCCAGCTACCGCCGCGCCATCGCGCTGCAGCCGCGCTTCGCGCTGGCGCTGTTCAATCTCGGCACCGTGCTCGACCGGCAGGGCGCGCGCGACGAGGCGATCCGCACATACCGCCGCGCCGTCGAAGCCGAACCCGGTTTCGTCGAGGCTTGGTCCAACCTGGGCGCTGCGCTGCAGAAGGCCGGTGACGCCGAACAGGCGGTCGCCTGTTACCAGAAGGCGCTGGACATCCAGCCTGCGGCCACCGCCTGGTTCAACCTTGGCACCGCGCAGCGCGCCTATGGCCTGATGATGGATGCCGCCGAAAGCTACCGCCGCGCCATCGCGCTGGCGCCCGCTTATGCCGACGCGCACAGCAATCTGGGTGAAGTCCTGCGCGACCTCGGGGATGGCGAGGGCACGCTGGCCGCCTTCCGTGCCGCGCTCGCCATCGATGCCGGACACGGCATGGCCAACTACAACCTCGGTCTGCTGCATCATGACCTGCACGCCTACGACGAGGCGCTGCCGTACTTCGAGAGGGCGCGCGTGCTGGATGCGGACGAGCGGGTGCTCTACTGCCTGTACAAGCTGCGGCGCACGACGGAATTCGAGGCCGGTCTTCAGCGCCGCCTCGAAGGTTCGCACCGTTCGCCCATGCTGGCCACGCTGTCGGCCCACCATGCCCGCAATCTTCGGGCGGAGGACCACTGCCGCTTCTGCCCCGATCCGCTCGCCCGGGTACATCACGGCCACCTCGACGCGCTGACCGACCCGGCCGATGCACTGCGTGCCGACCTGCTGCGCGATGTTTCGAATGCGGACATCCAGGCGCGCAAGCAGGGACGGTTGCATTACGGCATACAGTCCTCCGGTCACCTGTTCCGCCGGCCGGAACCGTCGATCAACCGACTCGCCGGCCTCGTCCGTGAAGAGATCGCGCGCTACCGCGCGGGGCTGGCCGGCGACGATTGCGTGTATGCGCGGGATTTTCCGGAGCGCATCGAGTTTGCCAGTTCCTGGTACGTGAAGATGAGCCGGGGTGGTCATCTCACTTCGCACATTCACGAAGAAGGCTGGCTGTCCGGCGTGCTCTACCTGGCGATGCCGTCGGACCGCCCGGAAGGCAGCACGGCAGGCGGTATCGAGTTCAGCACCGATGGCGACGACTACCCGCGCAAGCACGACGACTTCCCGCGCAAGACCCTGCTGCCGGTAGTGGGCGACATCGTTCTGTTTCCGTCCTCGCTGTTCCACCGGACGATTCCGTTCGAATCGAACGAGGAGCGGATCTGCATCGCGTTCGACGTCAAGCCGGCCTGAACGGAGCCTTGCTCAGCGCTGTCGCGGCACCAGCGCCTGTCTCCGTTCCTGGCCGTACTTCGTAGCCGGCATGGCCGGCGGGCCATCGCCCGGCAGGGCGGCGCGGTCGACCACGACGATGAGCGTCGCGACGTCGCGATCGCCGGCCTCGCGCACCGCAGCGATGACGGTATTGCCTGCTTCGAGCGCGATGCCGTCGTTGCTGTTCGGCGCCGCACCCAGCCGGGTGCGGCGACAGGCCGGAAGCTGGGTATGGATGAGTTCGCTCAGCGCGTCCGGCAGGTAGAACTGTGCAAAGTGTGAGGCGATGTATCGGCCGGCAGACGGAGGGACACGACGAGGCCCGGTGCGGCGTCACCCAGCTCCACCGAACCGCGGTGCAGCGCGGCAACCGACTGCACCAGACTGAGGCCGAGGCCCAGCCCCGGCGTGTTGCGCGCGCTTTCCAGACGATAGAGCCGCTCGAACACCCGTTCGCGTTGATCCACCGGAATGCCCGGACCCCGGTCGCTCACCTGCAACTGCCAGCCGTCACCGTCGCGTGCGAGCGCAAGCCGGATGCAGCCGCGGTCCGGGCTGTACTTGATCGCGTTGTCGATCAGGTTGAGCAGGGTCTGGAAGAGCAGGTCGCGATGGCCGGTGCAGGGTGCGACGCCGGGCGCCGATACCTCCAGCGTGAGCCCGCGTTCCTCGCCCAGCGCTTCCATCAGCTCGGCCGCGTCACGCACCAGTTGCGCCAGATCCAGTTCGCGGAACTCGCTGCGCAGCAGGCCGGAGTCGACGCTGGCGATGCGCAGCAGCGACTGGAAGGTGGACAGTACCTGGTCGACGTCGGCCAGATTGCGCTCCAGCCAGTCGGGCAGTTCGTCGGCTGCCGGCGGGTGGCGCAGCGCCGCTTCGATGCGCGCGCGGTGGCGGGTGAGCGGCGAGCGCAGATCGTGCGCGATATTGTCGGTGGCGCCCCGTACCGTGGCAATCAGCCGCGCGATGCGGTCGAGCATGCCGTTCAGCGTCTGCGCCAGTCGGTCGAATTCATCCGCACTGGCGTCAGCCTTGCGCAGCGGCACGCGATGCAGCAGATCGCCATCCATGATCTGCTGCGCGGCGCGCCGTATCGTTTCGACCGGCCGCAGCGCGGCGCGCGTGATCAGGTAGCCGCCGCCCAGCGACACGATCAGCATCAGCCCGAAACTCACCAGCGCCGCATGACGGATGTCGCTGCGTACCTGTTCGACCTCGTATTCGTCGAAGCCGACCAGCAGCCGGCTGCCGTCCGGCAGGCGCACCCAGCGCGCGACGATTTCCGTCCTTCCGGGGTGGCGCAGGCTGGGCAGACGCAGCGGCCGGCTTTCCGCTCCGGCGATGTCCGGCCAGAGATCGAGGTTGCCGATCAGCATGCGGCCGGCACCGTCCTCCAGCCGATAGACGCGCTCGTGATTGGCCGAGCGCACGTCCAGTCGCTGGCGGATCAGGCCGCTGATGCCGCGCACGCCATCGACCCGGAACTCGGCGGTGAGGATGTCCAGTTCCGCTTCGACACTTTCCTCGACGTGACCCAGCATGTAGTGGCCGGCCAGCCAGCTCACCAGCATCAGCAAAAGGCCGAAGCCGGCGGCGAGCAAGGCACTGTTGGCCAGCGTCAGCCGGGCGCTGGTACTCAGGCGCAGATTCATGGCTCGCTGTCGGCCAGCGCACGCCGCCGGCCGTCGACCAGTGCGTGTGCGATGCCGGGCAGCGCGATGCCCAGCCGTGCTTCGAGTGCGCGGGCGCGCAGCGCCAGCTTCATTTCGGAAAGGCGGAAGGCATTGCCGCGGGCGGCGAACACGATGCGGTTGTCGCCGTCGTCGGTGTCGACGACCGTGACCGAGCGGGCAAAAGCGGCGGCGATGCGTTCGACCCAGGCGCTGTTCAGCGCATCGCCGGCATACATATTGATCGCCAGCACGCCGCCGTCGGCAAGCGCTGCGTGGCAGTCGTCATAGAAGCGCTGCGTGGTCAGCGCTGCCGGCATGCCACCGATGTCGAAACCATCCACCCACAGCAGGTCGAAGGCGCCGTCATGCGCGCCCACCCACTCGGCCCCGTCGGCGCAGGTGACGGTCAGTCTTTCGTCGTCCGGCGGGATGTGGAAGTGGCTGCGCAGTGCGATCACCGCCGGCGAGATTTCCGCCACCGTCATGCGCGCCTGCGGCAGGTGCCGGTGGCAGGTCTTGACCAGCGAGCCGCCGCCCAGCCCTATCATGCCGATGTGGTGCGGCTCGGGTACGAAGAGCAGCGATGCCAGCATCAGGCGCGAGTATTCGAGCACCAGCCGGTCGGGCTCTGCGGCGTCCATCGTGCTCTGTACGGCCAGTTCGCTGAAGGCCAGCGTGAGCTGACCGTCCTGTTCGACCAGATAGGGCTGGCCGGCGCTGACCTCGTCGCGTCCGCTCATGCGGGGGCGCGCAGGCAGTAGCCGCTGCCGCGCAGCGTGTGGATCAGCGGCGGCCAGGGCGCACGGTCTATCTTCGTGCGCAATCGCGATATGTGCACGTCGATCACATTGGTCTGCGGGTCGAAGTGGTAGTCCCACACGCCTTCGAGCAACATGGTGCGGGTGACGACCTGGCTTGCATGGCGCATCAGGAACTCGAGCACGCGGTATTCCTGGGGCTTGAGCGTGATCTCCTCGCCACAGCGGCGCACCGTATGCGTCATGCGGTCGAGTTCGAGGTCGGCCACCCGCAGCACCGATTCGGCCACCGGCATCAGGCCGCGCCGGGTGATCGCTTCCAGCCGCGCCTGCAGTTCGGACATCGCGAACGGCTTCACCAGATAGTCGTCGCCACCGGCGCGCAGCCCGCGTATGCGTTCATCCACATGCGACAGCGCACTCAGGATGAGCACCGGAACGCGCGAACCGGTGGCGCGCAGTGCGGCCAGCATCGAAAGCCCGTCCATCTGCGGCATCAGGCGGTCAAGCACGATGGCGTCGTACTGTTCGCCAGTGGCGAGGAACAGCCCTTCGCGGCCGTTCGGCGCGTGGTCCACCACATGTCCGGCCTCGCGCAGGCCGCGGCCGATGAAGCCGGCAATTTCGGTGTCGTCCTCGACGACCAGGAGGCGCATGTCGATGGGAGGCGGAAAGGATGGTCGCCGCCATTCTGCCTGCTCGCCGTGTTGCCGCAACATGAACAGACGTTCATGTTGCGTTCACCCTGCGGCAAGCCGCTCACGCGCAAGCTGCCGGATTGTTCGAATCCGTCGACTGCGTCCATGCGCTCTGTCCTTCTGTTGTCCTGTGTGCTGCTGTGTGCGCCGGCGTGGGCGCAGTCGCTGACCGCACACTCCGACGAGCACGAGCAGCCGGTGCTGCGCGACGCCGCGCTGACGCTGTCGCGTGCGCTCGATCTGGCGATGGCCCGGGCACCCGGCGCCGCGCTGCCGCAGGCGCGCCTGAACGAGTCGCGCGCACTTGCTGCGCGTGCAGACAGTGTGCTGTCGGGCCCGCCGGCGGTACAGATGCGCTACCAGACCGACCGCCTGCCCGGCCACACCGGGCTGCGCGAACTGGAAGCCGGGCTGGAACTGCCCTTGTGGCGCTCGGGCCAGCGCGACGCGCTGCGGCGCGAGGCCGATGCCGGTCGGCTGCAGTCGGAGGAGGAAGTGCGCGCCTACCGCTGGCGCGTGGCCGGCGAACTGCGCGAGCAGCTTTGGCGCGTGCTGCAGGCCGAGACTGAAGCGAGTCTGGCAGAGGCCGACGTCGACCTTTTCCGCGCGCTGGAAGACGACGTGGCGCGTCGCATCCGCGCCGGCGACGCCGCGCCGGTCGAGAGGCTGTCGGCCGAGACTGCGCGTCGCGAACGCGACGCCGTGCTGTACGAAGCACAGGTCGAGCTGGCGCACAGCCTGTTCGGCTGGACCGCGCTGACCGGGCAGAAGGCGCTGCCGGCGCAGGCGCGTGAGGCGGTGGCGACCCAGGCACTGGGCTATCCGCCGGTGCTGATGGCGCAGGCCCACGTCGAGCGGGCGCGCAGTGCGCTCGGCACGCTGCAGTCGCAGGGCAGCGGTGCGCCGCGCCTGCTGGTCGGCGTGCGCTCGGAAACGGCGGCCGACATGCCCACGACCGACAGCGTCGGCGCGACGATTTCCATTCCCTTTGGCGGCGAGGTACACCGCAGCGCCGCGCTGTCGCCGGCGCATATCGAACTGGCGCGCGCCGAGGACGAGCTGGCGTTCGCCCGCCGCAATGCCGAACTGGCGCTGCACGAGGCCGAACACGAACTGCACGCACGCGAACAGGCGCGCACGCTGGCGCTGGGCCAGAAGGAAGTCGCCGATCGCGAGGTCGAACTGGGGCGGCGCGCCTACCGTCTCGGTGAAACGTCGCTGGCCGAGCGCCTGCTGGTCGAGGCGCGCGCGGCCGGCGCCCGCCGTGCCGCGGCGCTGGCCGACGTCGCCTGGTCGCGCGCTGTCGCCCGCTACAACCACAGTCTGGGAATACTGCCTTGAATCCCTTTGTCACCTCACTTCTGCTCGGCCTGATCGCGGTTTCGGCGCAGGCCGCAGACGTTGTGCTCGCACCGACCCAGATGCAGCGTCTGGGCGTCCGTGAAGCGCTGCCGGTCGAGGCGAAGAGCGCGCTGGCCACACCCTGGTCGGCGCGCGTGGTCGCTTCGCCCGATGCCGAGTGGGTCGCCACCGCACCTGCTGGCGGCGTGGTCGTGCGGGTGACGGTGGCCGAAGGTCAGCAGGTGGCTGCGGGCGCCATACTGGCCGAGCTGCGCAGCGCCGATCTGCCCGACATGGGCGCTGCGCTGTCGCAGGCGCGCACGGCGGCCGAACTGGCGCGCGGCAACCGTGAGCGCGACCGCACGCTGCACGCCGAGGGATTGATCGCCGAGCGCCGCGTGCGCGAGTCTGAAGCGGCGGCTGCGCAGGCGGACGCCGCGCTTGCCGCCGCGCAGTCGCGCTTGCGCCTGATGGGCGTATCGGCCGCCGATGCGTCGGCCGGCCGCGTCCCGGTGCGCGCCACGGCCGCCGCGACAGTGCTCGAACGGATGGCGCTGCCCGGTCAGCGCGTGAACGAGGCGGACCCGCTGCTTCGCCTGGTCGATGCCGGCAAGCTCATGCTGGAACTGAATCTGCCGGTCGCTCAGGCGGCGTCGGTGCGCGAGGGCGACCTGATCGAGGTCGACGGAAGCGCCCTCAGGGCGCGCGTGACGCAGACAGGCTGGGGCGCGTCGGACGCCACGCAGACTGTGCGCATCCGCGCCGAACTGCCGCCGACGAAGAACAGGCTGCGGCCTGGCGAATGGGTCAAGGTGCGTCGCAGTGCGACGGCGGCGGCCTGGTCGGTGCCTGCCGGCGCTTTGCTCCATCACGACGGAAGGAGCTGGGTGTTCATGCGCACCGCGCAGGGCTTCCGTGCGGTCGAGGTACAGCTGCTGTCGCAGGACAGCGCGCAGGCCACGGTCAGCGGTGCGCTCGACGCGAAGTCGCCGGTCGCGGTCAGCGGGGTGGCGGCGATCAAGGCGGTGTGGCTGGGCCACGGCGGGGGCGAATGATGCTCGACGCACTGACCCGCAGCGCCCTTGCACGCCCGCTGCTGACCGTGCTGGCGGCACTGCTGCTGATCGCCGCCGGCCTCAACGCGGCGATGAAGCTGCCGATCGACGCCTTTCCCGACGTGTCGGCGCCGCAGGTGAAGATCATCGTCAAGCTGCCGGGCATGACGCCGGAAGAGATGGAGACGCGCGTGACCACGCCGATCGAGATCGAAATGCTGGGCCTGCCGAAGCAGACCATGCTGCGCTCGACCAGCAAGTACGGCCTCACCGACGTTACCATCGATTTCGAGGACGGCACCGACATCTACTGGGCGCGCAACCAGGTGAGCGAGCGGCTGAGCGGCATCCTGGGCGACCTGCCGCCCGGCCTGACCGGCGGGCTGGCACCGATCACCACGCCGCTGGGCGAGATGTTCATGTTCACCGTCGAAGGCGATCTGCCGATCGCCGAGAGGCGCGCGCTGCTCGACTGGGTGATCCGCCCCGCGCTGCGCACGGTGCGTGGCGTGGCCGACGTGAACGTGCTGGGCGGCCTGGCCAGCGCCTACGAGGTGGTGCCGGATGCCGCCCGCATGGCCGCCACCGGCATCACGCTGGACGAACTGCGGACCACGCTGGAGCGCTTCAATCGCAACGACGGCGCGGGCCGCATCAACGAGGGTGAGGAAACGCTGCTGGTGCGCGTGCAGGGCCGGCTCACTTCGCTCGACGACATCGGGCGCCTGGTGGTGCACGCGACGCCGACTGCGCAGGTGCGGGTGGCCGACGTGGCCGAAGTGAAGCTGGGCACGCTCACCCGCATGGGTGGCGTGACCCACAACGGCGAGGGCGAGACGGTGCAGGGCCTGGTGCTGGGCCTGCGCGGCGCCGACGCGCAGCAGGTGGTGGCCGGCGTGCGCGCCCGGCTCGAGGAAGTGCAGGCGGCGCTGCCGGCGGGCGTGAAAGTGGTGCCCTTCTACGACCGTGGCGAACTGGTGTCGCGCGCGGTCGGCACGGTGTCGAAGGCGCTGCTCGAAGCGGTGGTGCTGGTCGGCGTCATGCTCTATCTCTTTCTCGGCAATCTGCGCGCCGCGCTGGCGGTGGCCGTGGTGCTGCCGCTGTCGGCGCTGTGGACCTTCCTGCTGATGCACCGGTTCGGCCTGTCGGCCAACCTGATGAGCCTGGGCGGACTGTCGATCGCCATCGGCCTGCTGGTCGATGCCGCCGTGGTGGTGGTCGAGAACGTGGTCGCCCATCTGCACGAGCCGGGCGCCGACCAGCGTCCGCGGCAACAGGTGGTGCTGGACGCGGTGCGCGAGGTGGCGGTGCCGACCACCGCCGGCATCGTCATCATCGCGCTGGTGTTCGTGCCGCTGCTGAGCCTGCAGGGGCTGGAGGGCAAGCTGTTCGCACCGGTGGCGCTGACCATCGTGTTTGCGCTGGCCGGTTCGCTGCTGCTGTCGCTGACCGTCATTCCGCTGCTGGCGCGGCTCACCTTGAGTGCGAAGTCGCATGCCGATCCCTGGCTGCCGCGCACGCTCGCCCGGCTTTACGCACCGTTGCTGCGGAAGGCGCTCGCCGCACCGGCGCTGGTGGGCGGCATGGCCGGGCTGCTCGGCGTCGTCGCCGTAGTGCTGTACATGGGGCTGGGCAAGACCTTCATGCCGACGATGGACGAGGGCAGCCTCATCGTGCAGCTGGAGAAACTGCCGTCCATCAGTCTCGATGCCTCGCTGGCGATCGATACCCAGTTCCAGCGCGCGCTGAAGGAGAAAGTTCCGGAGGCGCTGCAGGTGGTGGCGCGCGCCGGCTCGGACGAAATCGGTCTCGACCCTATGGGGCTGAACCAGACGGATACCTTCATCAGTCTGCCGACCGAGGTCGACAAGCCGGCGGTCATCCATCGCATCCGCGAACTGCTGAACGAGTTTCCGGGCGTGGCCTATGCCTTCACGCAGCCGATCGAAATGCGGGTGTCGGAAATGATTCTTGGCGTGCGCGGCGATCTGGCGATCCGCATCTTCGGCCCCGATCTCGACGTGCTGAACCGCAAGGCGGAGGAAATCGCCGAAGTGCTGCGCGCGACACCGGGTGCCGAGGACGTGTTCTTCGTGCGCAACGAGGGCGTGCAGTACCTGCGCGTGGTGCCTGACAACGACGCGCTGGCGCGTGCCGGACTGGATATCGACACGCTGGCGGCCAGCCTGCGCGCACAGATCGAGGGCGAGCGGGTGGGGCTGATCCAGCAGCAGGAACGGCGCATTCCGCTGCTGGTTCGCGCCAGCGGCAGCACGGCAGTAGCCGACGAACTGGCGCAGATGCCGGTGGCGCTGCCGGGCGGTGGGCGCATCGCGCTCGGACAGCTGGCGCGCTTCGAGCGCGTCGGTGGGCCGGTGCAGATCAACCGGGAGCTGGGCAGTCGCAATATGGTGGTGATCGCCAACGTCGGCGGGCGCGATCTGGTCGGCTTCGTCGAGGACGCTCGCGCGCAGGTGCTGCAGAAGGTCGAGCTGCCGCCGGGCTACCGGCTGACCTGGGGCGGCGAGTTCGAGAACCAGCAGCGCGCGGCGCAACGGCTGGCGCTGGTGGTGCCGGTGGCGCTGGTACTCATCTTCCTCATCCTCTACAGCACCTTCAATTCGCTGCGTCAGGCGACGCTGGTGATGGCCAATGTGCCGTTCGCAATGATAGGCGGCGTGTTCGCGCTGGCGCTGTCCGGCGAATACCTGTCGGTGCCGGCGTCGGTCGGTTTCATCGCGCTGCTCGGCATCGCGGTGCTCAACGGCGTGGTGCTGGTGAGCCATTTCAACCAGCTGCGCGCGACCGGCATGTCGATGCTGGATGCCGTGGTGCACGGCGCGCAGCGCCGGCTGCGGCCGGTGCTGCTGACGGCGTCGATGGCGGCCCTCGGCCTGGTGCCGCTGCTGTTCGCGACCGGCCCGGGTTCGGAAATCCAGCGCCCGCTTGCAATCGTTGTCATTGGCGGCCTGCTTTCCTGTACCGCGTTAACACTGCTGCTGCTGCCCATCCTGTATAAGCGGTTCGGCGAGCGAACCGCCGCCTGACGATTTCATCCCATGACTGAATCCCATGCGCCGCAGCGGCATGCGCTGCCCTTCCTGCTTGTACTCGCGCTGACTGCGCTTGCAGTCTGGACGCTGCTGCGGCTGGGCCTCTGGTTGTACGCGGTCCCCGGTAGCGCCGCGATGCACGTATTCGGGCGCGGCCTGTGGTTCGACGCCGCAACGCTGGCCTGGATGCTGGCACCGCTGCTGGCGATGTCGGCCCTGCTGCCGGCGCGGCTGCGCGCCAGCCGCTTTGTGGGCGCACTGCGCTGGGCGGCGCTGGGGCTGGCGGTGGCGCTGCTGCTGTTCGGTGCGGTTGCCGAGGTCGTGTTCTGGGACGAGTTCTCGACCCGATTCAACTTCATCGCCGTCGACTACCTGCTCTACACGCAGGAGGTGATCGGCAACATCGTCGAGTCCTATCCGGTCGGCAAACTGGTCGGCGCCATCGTGGTGCTGTCGGCACTGTTCGTGATCGTGCTGCGACGGCGACTGTCCTTCGCGGTCGCCACACGCCCGTGGCGCGTGCGCGTCGCCATGCTGGCGGCGGCCGTACTGCTGCCGGCGGCGGCGCAGCTTGCAACGATCGATCAGATGGAAGGCAGCGGTGACGCCTACGCCGACGAACTGGCCGGTAACGGACTCTTCTCGCTGGCGGCGGCGATGCGTCGCAACGAACTGGATTACGCGCGCTGGTACGCGACGCTGCCGCAGGAAGAGGCGGACGAGGTGCTGCGCTCGCTGCACGTCGAGCGACTGCCGTTGAGCGCCGAGAACAGCCCGAGCGCGATGGATGACCCGCCGCACGACAAGTCGCCTTTCACGCGCAGGCCGCGCAACGTGGTGCTGGTTACGATCGAAAGTCTGTCGGCGGAATACGTCGGCGCATACGGATCGAAGGCGGGGCTGACGCCGGAACTGGACCGCATCGCTGCCGAAGGGCTGCGCTTTGCCAACGTGTACGCCACCGGCACGCGCACCGTGCGCGGTCTGGAAGCGTTGTCGCTCGGTACGCCGCCGGTGCCCGGTCAGGCCATCGTGCGGCGGACGAACAACAGCAACCTGTCGACAGTCGGCGAAATCCTCGCGCCGCAGGGCGTGGTGCCGATGTTCATCTACGGCGGATATGGCTACTTCGACAACATGAACAGCTATTTCCGTGGCAACGACTACCTCATCGTCGACCGCACCGACTTCCCGAAGGACAGCATCGTGTTCGAGAACGTCTGGGGCGTGGCCGACGAATCGCTGTACGCCAATGCACTGATCGCGATGAACCGCAAGGCGGCCGAGGGCAAGCCCTTCTTCGCGCAGATCATGACTACCTCGAACCACCGGCCCTACACCTACCCGGACGGGCGCATCGACATTCCGTCGCCGGGTGGCCGGCGCGGTGCGGTGAAGTACACCGACTGGGCGATCGGCGAGTTCCTCCGCGAGGCGAAGAAGCAGCCGTGGTTCGCCGACACGCTGTTCGTGTTCGTCGCCGACCACTGCGCGTCGGTCGCAGGCCGCACCCGGCTGCCGGTGGCGAAGTACCGCATACCGCTCATCTTCTACGCGCCGGACATGCTGCCGCCGGGCGAATTCACCGACCGCCTGAGCCAGATCGATCTGGCGCCGACGCTGCTCGAGGTAATGGGCAAGAACGGCGACGACCATTTCTTCGGCCGAGCCTTCTTCGATGAGCACGTGCAGATGGATCGCGTGTTCATTTCCAACTACCAGGACCTGGGCTATCTGCGGGGCGACCTGCTCACGGTGCTGTCGCCGCAGCGCGTCGTCAGGGCGTACCGCGTCGACCCAGTCACGTTGGAATCGACGCCGACCGAGCCGGACCCGCAGCAGGTGAAAGAGGCCATCGCCTACTACCAGACTGCGGCCGTCGCATTCAAGCAGGGCCGTCTGCAGATGGCTGCCGCGCAGTAATGCGGCGGCACGCCGACCTGCTCGCCGTGGCGGTGCTGTCGGCGCTGCTGGCGCTCTGGAGCAACCGCTGGAGCGACGGCGATCTGATCTCCGCCGCGTGGTTCTTCGACGCTGCGGCCGGGGCCTTTCCACTGCGCAGGCAGTGGCTAATGTCGGCAGTGCTGCACGACGGCCTCAAGTGGCTGGCGGTGCTGGTCTGGTTTGCGCTGCTGGCCGGCTGGGTCGTCATGCGTGTGCGCGGCATTGCCGGTGAAATGCGCAACCGTCTGGCTTTCGTGCTCGTCGCTTCGCTGCTGGCAGTGATCGCGGTGAATCTGACGCGGGCACAGTCCGCGCATAGCTGTCCCTGGTACGTGGCCGATTTCGGGGGGCAGGGGCAGTACTTCCGGCTGCTGGAGATGCGACCGACCGAGCCCGGGCCGGGCAAGTGCCTGCCCAGCGGCCATGCGGCCACCGCCTTCATGTGGCTGGCACTGCTGCCGGTGCTGACCGGCGCACGGCGGCGCCTGGCGCTGGCTGGCGTGCTGCTGCTCGGGGGCGTGGCCGGAGCGGTTCAGGTCGCGCGCGGTGCGCATTTCCCGTCGCACATCCTGCTCAGTGCCGCGCTTTGCGCGCTGGTCGTCTGGATCTGCGCAGTGCTGGCGCGCAAATGAAAACCGGCCCTTGCGGGCCGGTGTGCGACGAGGCGTGGATCAGCCTTCGAGCAGGCTGCGCAGCATCCAGGCGTTCTTTTCGTGGATCTGCATGCGCTGCGTCAGCAGGTCGGCAGTGGGTTCGTCGTGCGCCTCATCCACCACGGCGAAAATGCTGCGCGCAGTGCGGACGACGGCTTCCTGGCCGGCCACCAGCTGGCGGATCATGTCGCTGGCCGACGGCACGCCGTCCGGTTCCTTGATCGACGTGAGCTTCGCGTAGGCGGAATAGGTGCCCGGTGCAGGGTAGCCCAGGGCGCGGATGCGCTCTGCCACCAGGTCGACCGCCAGCGCCAGTTCGGTGTACTGACCTTCGAACATCAGGTGCAGCGTGTTGAACATCGGACCGGTCACGTTCCAGTGGAAATTGTGCGTGGTCAGGTAAAGGGTGTAGGTGTCGGCCAGCAGGTGCGACAGGCCTTCCGCAATGGCGCGGCGCTGGTCTTCCGGAATGCCGATGTTGATGGTGCTCATGGTGATGCTCCCTTCCGTGGTGCTGACGAGGATCCGAGTACGTACTTCAGGCATGGGTTCCGTCCGGTATTCCGGAGCGGGATTGCGCAGCCTGTCCGGCGATCAGTTCGGCCAGTCGCGCAAAGCATTCCTGACGGGCATTCGAACTGCGTGCGACCAGAGCGATGGTACGGCGCGGACGCGGTTCGGAGAAGCGATGCGCGACAAGATTCATGTGTCCGAGCAGGCCCGAGCGCAAGGTCATGTCGGGCAGCAGCGCCATGCCGAGCCCGCCTTCGACCATCTGTGCCAGCGTGAACAGGCTGGTCGCCTCCATGCCGGTCACCCGTGGCTCGTCCAGCCGGCAGCCATCCAGCGTATGTCCGCGCAGGCAATGGCCTTCCTCCAGCAGCAGCAGTGCCTCCGGGTCGAGCTTGCCGATGTCGCGCGGCATGTCGGCTTCGCGGCCGGCCGGCGCGATCAGCAGAAGTTCTTCGTCGAACAGCGTCTGCACCTGCAGATGGCCGGTGTCGTAGGGCAGCGCAATCAGCGCGAAATCGATCTGGCCGGCCGCGAGCCGCGACAGCAGGTTGCGGGTCAGGTCTTCGCGCAGAGCCACCTTCAGATCGGGATAGCGATTACGCACTTCGGGCAACACCGACGGCAGCAGGAAGGGCGCGATGGTGGGAATGACGCCAAGCTTGAGCAGGCCGCTCATGGGTTGCTCCGCGTTGCGCGCCCACTCCGCCAGATCCTCGGCTTCGGAGATCAACTGGCGCGCACGCGCCACGACTTCGCTTCCGACCGGCGTCATCATGACCGAGTGCCTTTCGCGCTCCACCAGCAGCACGCCGAGCAGGGATTCGAGCTCCTTGACGCCCGCCGACAGGGTCGATTGCGTGACGAAACACGATTCGGCCGCCTGGGTGAAATTCAGTTTTTCGGCCACGGCGATGAGATAGCGCAACTGGCGCAGCGAGGGCAGGGCGGATGACATCCGGCGATCTCCGAAAACTCCTGATCGGATTCTACGATCAAGCGTAGTCAATCAATCAATTGGACCATGACTACTTTGCTATCCAGAATCCGTCCTGTCGATGTGCAGCGCAGCAAGCGACCTGCGCGTCACCCCGATCGAATCCGGTCCACCCCTCAAGGAGATGAATATGAGTCTGCAGAATCATGAAGGCAAGCGCGTGCCGAACGTCACCTTCCGCGTCCGCGAAAACAACGAATGGAAGAACGTCACCACAGACGACCTGTTCAAGGGCAAGACCGTGGTGGTGTTCTCGCTGCCCGGCGCCTTCACACCCACCTGCTCGTCGACCCATCTGCCGCGCTACAACGAACTGGCGCCGGCGTTCAAGGCAAACGGCGTCGACGACATCCTGTGCGTGTCGGTCAATGACACCTTCGTCATGAACGAATGGGCCAAGGACCAGGAATCCGGCAACGTGACCCTGGTTCCCGACGGCAACGGCGAGTTCACTGAAGGTATGGGCATGCTGGTCGACAAGGCCGACCTCGGTTTTGGCAAGCGCAGCTGGCGCTATTCGATGCTGGTGAAGGACGGCGTGGTGAGCAAGATGTTCGTCGAGCCGCAGGAACCGGGCGACCCGTTCAAGGTGTCCGATGCGGACACGATGCTGAACTACATCAACCCGAACGCGAAGAAGCCGGACCAGGTGGCCATCCTGACCCGCGAAGGTTGCGGCTTCTGCGCCAAGGCCAAGGCCTTGCTGGCGGAGAAGGGTTACCACTACGCCGAGATCAACCTGCCGCACACCGAGCGTTCGCGCGCCCTGGGTGCCATCGTCGGTGCAAAGACCGTGCCGCAGGTATTCATCAACGGTCAGCACATCGGCGGCTGGGAAGAGCTGGAGAAGTGGGCGTCGGCGAAGTAAGCGGCATCCGATGAACGTACGGCGGGGCGACCCGCCGTACGATCAGGCTTGCGCACCGCAGGGTGCGCAGCCCTGATCGTCCGACCAGGGAGACTGAAATGAAGGAAATGATCGTGGATGTTGCGGTGATCGGCGCCGGTACGGCCGGCCTCGCGGCCTATCGCGCCGCCATCGCTGGCGGCAAATCGGCCGTCATCATCGAAGGCGGGCCTTATGGCACGACCTGCGCCCGTGTCGGCTGCATGCCGAGCAAGCTGCTGATCGCCGCAGCGGAAGCGGCCCACGCGACCGGAAAGTGGGACGCCTTCGGCATCCGTCTCGAAGGTTCGGTGCGTATCGACGGCCGCGCCGTGATGGATCGCGTGCGCCGGGAGCGCGACCGCTTCGTCGGCTTCGTCGTGCGTGGTGTCGACAGCATTCCTGCCGAGCACAAGCTGCGCGGCTACGCGAAATTCATCGACGACCGCAGCCTGCAGGTCGACGAGCACACCGTAGTCACCTTCGGCCGCGCCGTCATTGCGACCGGATCGTCGCCTGCGGTGCCGCCGATGCTGAAGCCGGCCGGCAAGCGCCTCATCGTCAACGACGATGTGTTCGACTGGACCGAGCTGCCGGAATCGGTGGCGGTGTTCGGCCCGGGCGTGATCGGCCTCGAGATCGGCCAGGCGTTGCACCGCCTCGGCGTGCGCGTCGAAGTGTTCGGCCGCGGTCATTTCGTCGGCCCGTTCTCCGATCCGGCGCTGAAGGCCTACGCGACGAATGCCTTTGCCGAGGAATTTCCGCTGTACGCCGACGCCAAGGTGGTGTCGGTCGAGGAGCGACCGGATGGTGTGCGCATCGTGCAGGAACTGCAGGACGACCGCGTGATGACCAAGGACTTCGAGTGGGTGATCGCCGCCACCGGTCGTACGCCCAATGTGAAGAATCTCGGCCTCGAGAACACGTCGGTGACGCTCGGCGCAAACGGCGTGCCGGAGTTCGACCGCACGACGATGCAGTGTGGCAGCACGCATATCTTCATCGCCGGTGACGCCAACAACGACCTGCCGCTGTTGCATGAAGCGGCCGACGAGGGTCGCATCGCCGGCGAAAACGCGACCCGCTTCCCCACGGTGCAGCCGGGTCTGCGTCGCGAGCCGATCGCCGTGGTGTTCTCGGATCCCCAGCTGGCGACCGTGGGCAAGCGCTACGCCGATCTCGAGCCCGACAGCTTCGTCACCGGCGAGGTGTCGTTCGAGGACCAGGGCCGTGCGCGCGTCATGCTGCGCAACAAGGGCCTGCTGCACATCTACGCCGAAAAGGGCAGCGGCCGCCTGCTCGGCTGCGAAATGATCGGACCGGACGTGGAACATCTCGCCCATCTGCTGGCCTGGGCCATGCAGTCCGGCATGACGGTGCAGCGCGCGCTGGAAATGCCCTTCTATCACCCTGTGGTGGAAGAGGGGCTGCGCACCGCGCTGCGCGACGCGGCGGCGAAGCTCAGCGCCGCGTGATTCCGCCGCCCGCCCGGACGAGGTGCCGGGCGGGCGGTTAGAATACCGGCCTCGTTGCCTCTGCCGTCGGGCGGAGGCGCTGCCGGTGTCGTCACGTGTCCGCTTCAGATTCCCTCGTTTCCCGCAGCCTCGCCGCCGTCTGGCACCCCTGCACGCAGATGCAGTGGCACGCCGACCAGTCGCTGCCCCTGCTCGCCGTCAGCCGAGCGCAGGGGCCGTGGCTGTATGCGCCGGATGGCCGTCGCTACCTCGATGGCATCAGTTCCTGGTGGACCAATCTGTTCGGGCACAGCCATCCGGCGATCGTGCAGGCGCTGCGCGATCAGCTCGACATGCTGGACCACGTCATGCTGGCCGGCTTCACGCACGAGCCGGTGGTGGCGCTGTCGGAAAAGCTGTCAGCCCTGACCGGCGGCCGGCTCGGTCACGCTTTCTACGCGTCGGACGGCGCATCGGCGACGGAGATCGCACTGAAGATGTCGCTGCACTACTGGCGCAACAGCGGGCGGCCGGAGAAGAACGAGTTCGTCTGCTTCGCCGGCAGCTACCATGGCGAAACGGTCGGTGCGCTGGCGGTGACCGACGTGCCGTTGTTCCGAGACGCCTATGCGCCGATGGTGCGCGGTGCGCATGTGCTGCCCAGTCCGGCGGCGGGCGCACCACTGCACGCGCTCGACGCGCTGACCGTATTCCTCGAAGCACATCACGCGCGCATCGCCGCGCTCATCGTCGAACCGCGGGTGCAGTGCGCCGGCGGATTCGCAATGCACGATGCCGGCTGGCTCAGTGCCGCACGCGCGTTGTGCGATGTCTATGAAGTGCACCTGATCGCCGACGAGATCGCGGTCGGCTGCGGTCGCACCGGCACCTTTTTCGCGAGCGAGCAGTCTCTGGATGCCAACGGCGACGGCTGGCCCGATTTCATCTGCCTGTCCAAGGGCATCACCGGCGGCACGCTGCCGCTGTCGCTGGTGCTGAGCAAGCCCTTCGTGTTCGAGGCCTTTCTCGACGACACGATGGCGCGCGGCTTTCTGCATTCGCATTCCTACACCGGCAATCCGCTCGCCTGCCGCGCCGCGCTGGCCACGCTCGATCTGTTCGAGCGGCTCGACATACTCGAGCGCAACAGGATCTGGGCGCGGACCTTCAGTGAGGCGCTGGCACCGCTGGCAGCACATCCGGCCGCTCGCAACTTCCGCCAGGCCGGCATGATCTGGGCGCTCGACGTCGATACCGCGCACGCCGACTTCAGCCGCCGCTACTACCGCGAGGCGCTGACGCGCGAACTGCTGCTGCGGCCGATCGGCACCACACTGTATTTCATGCCGCCGTATGTGCTCGATGAGTCACAGACCACCCTGCTTGCACAGGGCGCGCTGGCCGCGCTGGATGCTGCCCTCGCATGAGCGCGACCGACTTTCGTACTCGCCTTGAAGCACTGGCGGCAGACGATCTGCTGCGTGCCCGCGTCGTGCTGGACGCACCGTGCGGCCCCGAGGCCGTGGTCGACGGTCAGACTCTGGTTTCCTTCGCCAGCAACGACTACCTCGGACTGGCCGGTCACCCCGAGGTGGTCGATGCCTTCCGCGCTGGCGCCGCCCGCTGGGGTGCCGGCGCCGGCGCATCGCATCTGGTCAGCGGGCACCAGCGACCGCACGAGGAACTGGAGATCGCGCTCGCGCGTTTCGTCTGCATGCCGCGCGCCTTGTTCTTTTCCACCGGGTATATGTCGAACCTCGCGGTGCTGCCTGCATTCGCCGGGCGCGGGGACACCGTGATCACGGATCGTCTCAACCACGCTTCACTGGTCGACGCAGCCCTGCTGTCGCGCGCCACGGTGCGCCGCTTTCCGCACGGCGACGTCGCTGCGGTCTCGCGCGCGCTTGAGGCTGCAGACGGACGTAAGGTCGTCGTCACCGACGGCGTGTTCAGCATGGACGGCGACATTGCGCCGCTGCCGGAACTGCTTGCCCTGTGCGAACGTCACGACGCGCTGCTGGTGGTCGACGACGCGCATGGCTTTGGCGTACTGGGCGCGCAGGGCCGCGGCGTGCTGTCGTACTTTGGTCTTGCATCACCGCGACTGGTCTACATCGGTACGCTGGGCAAGGCGGCCGGTGTGGCGGGCGCTTTCGTTGCTGGCGATGCCGATGCGATGGAATGGCTGATGCAGAACGCTCGCAGCTACCGCTACACCACCGCAGCACCTGCCGCCACCGCGTGCGCACTGCTGACCAGTCTGCGCTTGATCGAGCAGGGCGATGACAGGCGGGCCAGGCTGACACGCCATCGCGCTCGCATGCGTCGGGCGCTGGCATCCTGCGCGTGGCCGTTGATGCCGTCGGACACGGCGATCCAGCCGGTTAGGGTGGGCGGCAATGCCGAGGTACTCGCGCTGTCTGCACGACTGCGCGATCGCGGGCTCTGGGTGCCCGCCATCCGGCCGCCCACGGTGCCCGCTGGCGGCGCGCGTTTGCGCGTGTCGCTCAGCGCGGCGCATGAGGCTGCGCATATCGATGTGCTCTGTGCCGCGCTGAACGAGGTCGCTCATGACTGAGGGGCTGGCGGCTCGTCACTATGGAACGCAAGGGCCGCGAGTCGCACTGGTGCACGGCTGGGGCTGGGACGGGCGTCTGCTCGCGCCCATGGGACAGGCGCTTGGCGCACGTTGTCGTGTCGTCCAGCCCGATCTGCCGGGCTACGGACTGAACGCCGAACGTCGCTGCGGCGGTTTTGACGAATGCGTGGATCTGCTTGCACGGACCGTTCCCGATGCCGAGGTGCTGGTCGGCTGGTCGCTCGGCGGACTGCTCGCGATCGCCTGGGCGGCCCGGGCGCCGGTGAGACGGCTGGCACTGGTCGGTGCGTCGCCGCGTTTCATGCAGGGCGTCGACTGGCCTGGTGGAATGACCAGAGAGCGCTTCGATGCCTTTGCCGATGGTCTGGATCAGGAGCAGAGGTGCACGCGCAGTCGCTTTGCCGCATTGGCCGCACTTGGCGACAGCGACGCACGTGGCGCGCGTGGCGTGATGGCGGCACTGATCGATGATCTGCCTCCGGGCAAGTTGGCGTTGCAACAGGGGCTCGAATGGCTGCATGGGCAGGATCTGCGCGGATTGCTTCGGGTGCTTCCGATTCCGGTCTGCTGTCTGCACGGCGAGCAGGACCACGTGATCGATGCCGGGGCCGTGCGTTCGCTCGCGGAAAGTGTCGGTGCCTGCTGGATGCCGGTGGCGGGCGCGGCCCATTTGCCATGGCGTCACATCGATATTGGCCGGCTGAGCGAATGGGTGTGCGCTGATGAATGATCGCGTGGCGGTGCGTGCGTCGTTCTCGCGGGCTGCCGCGCGCTATTCGGCGGTGGCAGCGTTGCAGCGTCTGGTGAGCGACCGCCTGCTCGAACTGCTGCCGGCCAGCCACGCTCGCGTGGTGCTCGATCTTGGCTGTGGCACCGGCTTTGCATCAGCCGGTCTGCAATCGCGTTACCCCGGTGGGCTGCTTTGCGCGGCCGACTTTTCGTTCGGCATGTTGCGCGCCCACGGTGCCGACCTTCGGACCGCGCGCATCTGCGCCGATGCTCACTTCATGCCTTTCGACGATGGCAGCGTGGACCTCGTTTTCTCCAGCCTCATGCTGCAGTGGTGTGATCTGCCGGCGGTTCTGGACGAATGTCGGCGCATCCTCCGGCCCGGTGGGCATCTGTGCTTCAGTACGGTGCTTCAGGGTACGCTCGCGGAAATCGATGCCGCCTTCGCCGGGCTCGACGAACATCGGCACACGCTGTCGTTTCCGGGGCCGGACAGACTGACTGCGGTTCTGGTTGAAAGTGGGTTCAAGGTGGATTCGACATGCTGCGAACGGCATGTCGAATACTTCGCGGATGCGCGCTCGTTGCTCCAGTCGAACCGTGATATCGGCGCCTCGCACGTACCGGGAGGGCGTCGGACGCTGCTTGGCCGTGCGGCCTTGCGGCAGGCATGCGAGCGGCTCGAAGCGCGGCGCGGTGCGCGGGGCCTTCCGTTGACCTATGAACTGGCCTGGGTGGTCGCAAGACCCGCACCGGGTGATCGGAGCTGAGGTGTGATCGCGGGGAACCTGCATTTTGTGATCGGAACGGATACGGGTGTCGGCAAGACGCTGGTGTCCTGTGCACTGATCTTGGCCTTGCGCGCGCGCGGTGTGAGCGCCGTGGGCATGAAGCCGGTCGCCTCGGGGGCGCTGCACGACGCGTCCGGTCGATTGGCAAACGAGGATGCCGAAGCGCTTGCCCGTGCCAGCGGCATGAGTCATCCGACCCGGCTCACCAATCCATACCTGTTCGAGGCGCCACTTGCTCCGCATGTGGCCGCGCAGCGCGAGGGGCGGTCGATCGAGCGCCCGGTGGTGCTCGACGCGCTCTCGGCACTGCGCGATACGGCAGATCATGTGATCGTGGAGGGGGTGGGGGGGTTCGTCGTACCGCTGGGAGACGAATGGACGACTGCGGATCTGGCGGTCGCCATCGGTGCACCGCTGGTTCTGGTGGTCGGCTTGCGACTGGGCTGCATCAACCACGCGCTGCTGACGGCCGAGGCGGTTCGTGCGCGAGGCCTGGAACTGACTGGCTGGGTTGCGAACTGTCAGCCGGAAGGCATGCTGGAACAGGAGGCGACGATTTTTGCTCTGAATGCTCGCCTTGGCGCGCCGATTCTTGGCATAATTCCGCGGCTGTCCGTGGCTGATGCGGAAACTGCATGCCGGCTGCTGGATGTCCGGCCGCTGTTGCCCGGCCCCGGATGAATTTTTTGTTCCGGGGTTTGACAGCACAGGAAACCCTCACCATAATCGCGGGTTTCGCTGGTCGCCGGAGGGGTTCCCGAGCGGTCAAAG
>CAZKRN010000051.1:0-24065 GCA_964555165.1 uncultured Methyloversatilis sp.
AGTCCCGGATTGTGATTCCGGTTGTCGTGGGTTCGAGTCCCATCAGCCACCCCACCCGATTCCATTCAGTTTTCTTCAGTTGTCTGACCGTCATGGTCAGGCGTGCTCCGGTCCTGTCTGCGCGCGTCGCGCTCGATTCCGGGATAGGCTGATGTCGGTCTGTACGTCCTGTGGAGCCTGTTGCGCAGCGTTCCGAGTCTCCTTCTACTGGGCCGAGGCCGATGATGCGCCGGGCGGCACCGTACCGGTCGATACGACCGAGCGACTCGGACCTCATCTGCGCTGCATGCGCGGTACCTCCGCCCGCGAGCCACGCTGTCAGCAACTGCGAGGGGAGATACCCGGCGCGCGATGTGCGATCTATGCATCCCGTCCCAGTCCGTGCCGTATGCTCGAGCCATACGATGAACAGGGGCGGCCGACGGCTCAGTGCGCGAAGGCGCGCTCCTTGCACGGACTGCCGGTATTGACACCACAGAAGGCTGCTGACTAGCCGGACGGACCGGACTCCGGTCCGCAGCGCTGCGAAGTGCTCAGCCCGCAGCGCTCTGCAGATAGTTCTGTTCGCCCATCAGCTTGATCAGGCGCAGCTGCTGTTCGAGCCAGTGTGCGTGATCTTCCTCGGTGTCCTTCAGCATCGGCAGCAGCAGGTCGCGAGTGACGTAGTCCCTTTCCTTCTCGGCCAGTGCCATCACCTTGCGCAGGTGCTTGACCACCGACAGTTCCACCGCCAGGTCGTTGGCGAAGATGCCGGGCAGATCGGTGCCTACGTTCAGCGGAGCCGGGCTCATGTCGGGCGTGCCGTCCAGCATCAGGATACGACGGATCAAGGCATCGGCATGACCGGTTTCGTCTTCCATTTCGTGCGCGATGCGCGCTGCGGCCTTGCTGAAGCCCCATTCATCGAGCATGCGTGAATGGATGAAGTACTGGTCGCGCGCGGCCAGTTCATAGACCAGAAGTGCATTCAACTGGTCAAGGATCACTTTTTTTCCTTGCATGGCTGATCTTTCTCTGAGGATATCCGGCGCTTGCGAAAACCGGTGGATGATGCACCTTTCCGGCTTGAATGCGGAGTCTACCGGTGTCGCGCTTCATCGGGACGGACACCGCTTTCGTTCCTGGTGCCGTCATTGGCGCGATCTGGAAGAAGCTCAGCGGGCGACTCCTCCAAGTGCTTCCTCAAGGTGATCGATCAGGCGGCTCAGCTCGCCGCTCATCAGCGCGAAATCGGTGTCGAAGCGCTCGGCTTCATCGCCACGGCCGTCGTCGTTCTCGGTCAGCACGTCCAGCGGCGTGACCCGTTTCACCGCGAGGTTCTCGGTCAGCGTGAATGAAACACGGTCCATCCAGCTCAGCGCCAGACGTGTGCATTGCTTGCCTGCTTCGATGTGACGGCGCAGGTCGTCCGCTTCGAGCGCGTGACGCACATAACGCACGGTGGCCTTGGATTGGGTGCTGGAACGCAGTTCGGTGTCCTGGTCGATGCTGAAGCCGGCAGGCGCTTCGTCGGCGGCCAGCCAGGAGGTCATTGCCGACACCGGTGACAGTGCGGTCTGCAGCGGGCGGGCGCCCAGCTGTTCGACACATTCGTTCAGCAGCTGCATCACCTCGTCGCCCTTGGCGCTGGCGGCGGCGTCGACGACGATGCGACCCTTGACCGGGTCTATCCAGACCTGCGTATCGCGCCAGATGGCGAAGGCGCGCGGCAGCAGTTCGTTGGTGACGCTGTCCTTCAGCTCGCGCATTTCCTTTCGGCCGGGCTTGTAGCCCTGCTTTTCCTCGATGTCCTGGGCACGGGCCCTGGCTACCTGATTGATGACGGTGGCCGGCAGCAGCTTCTTCTCGATGCGCAGCGTGATCAGCATCTGGCCGCCGACCGCATGCACCAGCGTGCCGTTGTCGCGCGGCGACATCCAGCCCATGCGCTGCATCTCCACGCTGCTGCCCGGCTGGAAGGCCTTGGCGGCGAGCTTTTCGTCGAGTTGTTCAGGGGCGAGCGCGAAGGGGGCGGTGAGGCGGTAGATCTGCAGGTTCTTGAACCACATGGCGTCGGGCAAAAAGGGACGCAGTGTATATGAGTGGAGTCGGGCGGCAGGCGCTGCCGCGTCGGTGGGCGCATGTCAATATCGACGGGCGCGCCCCTCTCCGTGCACACTAGCGGCCTTCCGCGCGGCGCGTGCCGTGCTTCCGTTCCGCTGATTCATTCCGATGACGACTCCCAGCTACAACGCCGCTGAAATCCAGGTGCTCGAAGGCATCGCGCCGATCCAGAAGCGGCCGGACATGTACACCCGGACCGAAAGTCCGAACCACATCATCCAGGAAATGATCGACAACGCCTGCGACGAGGCGCAGGGCGGCTTCGCCGACGGCATCCGCGTCGTGATGCACGGCGACGGCTCGGTGTCGGTCGAGGACAACGGTCGCGGCATTCCGGTCGATATCCACCCGACCAAGAAGGTGCCGGCGATCGAGGTCATCTTCACCATCCCGCACTCGGGCGGCAAGTTCGAAGGCAAGGCCTACAAGATCGCAGGCGGTCTGCACGGTGTCGGCGTGACGGTGACCAACGCGCTGTCGACGCGGCTGGAGGCGACGGTCAAGCGCGGCGGCAAGGAACATTCGATCACCTTCGACCACGGCATATCGCAGGGCCTGACCGAAGTCGGCAGCTGTCCGAAGTCGCATACCGGCACCCGCGTGCGCGCATGGCCGGACCCGAAGTACTTCGCCAGTGCCAAGGTGAAGCGTGCCGACATCGAGCACCTGCTGCGCGCGCGCAGCGCCATGCTGCCCGGCGTGCGCATCCGCTTCGAGGATGAGGAAAGCGACGTCGTGCAGGAGTGGCAGTACGCCAACGGACTCGAAGGCTATCTGCGCGAGGAGATCGGCGACGCGAAGTGCGAACTGTTCTGCGGTGCGCGCACGGCGATTGCCGGCTACGACGAAGGCGAGGGCGCCGAATGGGCGATCGCCTTCCCCGAGGGCGTGTCGGTGCGCGAGTCCTTCGTGAACCTGATTCCGACCCCGGGCGGCGGCATGCACGAATCGGGCATGCGGCAGGCGCTGTTCGAATCGGTGAAGGACTACGCCACCCACCACGGTCTGATGCCGGCCAAGCTCGCGCTGCAGTCGGAAGACGTGTCGCAGCATGCGAGCTACGTGCTCAGTGCCAAGGTGCTTGAGCCGCGCTTCCAGGGCCAGACCAAGGACAAGCTGAACAACCGCGAGGCGGTGAAGCTGGTGTACGAGGCGATCAAGGACACGCTGGATCGCTGGCTCAACGACCACGCAACCGAAGCGCAGCGCATCGCCGGTCTGGCGATCAAGAGCGCGCAAACCCGCGCGCGCGCGGGCAAGGTAGTGGAAAAGCGCGCCGGTTCCGGCGTGACGCTGCTGCCGGGCAAGCTCACCGACGCCACCGGCACCTCACCCGAGCAGAACGAAATCTTCCTGGTCGAGGGCGATTCCGCCGGCGGCAGCGCCAAGCAGGCGCGCGACCGCCAGTTCCAGGCGGTGCTGCCGCTGCGCGGCAAGGTGCTGAACACCTTCGAAATCGACTCGTCGGAAATCTTCGCCAACAACGAGGTGCACGACATCGCGGTGGCGCTGGGCATAGACCCGCACAAGCCGGATGCACCGGACGCCGTGCTCGATGGCCTGCGCTACCACAAGATCATCATCCTGTCGGACGCCGACGTCGACGGCGCGCACATCCAGACGCTGCAGCTCACGCTCTTCCTGCGCCACTTCCCCAAGCTGATCGAGCGTGGCCACGTGTTCATCGGTCAACCGCCGCTGTACTGCGTGAAGATCGCGCCGACCAAGACGCGACCGGCGCGCCGCCTTTACGCACTGGACGAGGCCGAGCGCGACACCATACTCGCCAACCTGATCACTGACGGCATTGCCGAGAGCGCGCTGACGGTGAGCCGCTTCAAGGGCCTGGGCGAAATGAACCCGGACGAGCTGAAGGAAACCGCGATGAACCCGGAAACCCGTCGCCTCATCCGCATCACCGCGGGCGCCGACCCCGATCTGGTGCTGAACACCTTCACCATGCTGATGGGCAAGAAGGAGGCCGAACGTCGCCGCCGCTGGATGGAACAGGAAGGCGACAAGGTCGTGCCGGATGCGTGAGGGGAGGGACTAGAGACTAGGGGCTGGAGCGCCACGCGGTTTTGCATCCAACTCGTGTGGCGAAGCCACACCTACTCCCTAGCCCCTTCACAGACAAACAACGAAACACCCGGAGCACTCCGTTGACTGACAACCTGTTCGAACCCGACATCGCCGACATTCCGGTCGATGCGCACGCGGCGCAGGCCTATCTGACCTATGCGATGTCGGTGGTGACCTCGCGCGCGCTGCCGGGGCTGGAAGACGGCATGAAGCCGGTGCAGCGTCGCATCCTGTACGCGATGGACGGCTTCGCGCGGCCGGACGCTGCGCACAAGAAATCCGCGCGTGTCGTCGGCGACGTGATCGGCAAGTACCACCCGCACGGCGATTCGTCGGTGTACGAAGCCATGGTGCGGCTGGCCCAGCCCTTCACGCTGCGCTATCCGCTGATCGACGGCCAGGGCAATTTCGGTTCGATGGACGGCGACAACGCGGCGGCGATGCGCTACACCGAATGCCGCCTGACGCCGTTCGCGCGCCACGTGCTGCTGTCCGAACTGAACGCCGGCGTGATCGAGTTCCAGCCGAACTACGACGGCACGCAGCAGGAACCGTCGCTGCTGCCGGCGCGGCTGCCAGTGGTGCTGGCCAATGGCGCGTCCGGCATCGCGGTCGGCATGGCCTGCGAAATCCCGCCGCACAATCTGCGCGAGATCGGTGACGCGACCTGCAAGCTGCTGATCGATCCGCGCATGCCGGACGACGACGTGATCGACTGCTTCCAGGGGCCGGATTTCCCGAACGGCGCTACGCTCATTTCGTCGCGCGAGAGTATCGTCGCCGCCTACAAGGAGGGGCGCGGCTCATTCCGCATGCGGGCCAATTTCGAGATCGAGGCACTGGCGCGTGGCCAGTGGCAGATCGTGGTCACTGCGCTGCCTCCGGGTGTGAGCACCGGCGGCGTGATGAGCCGCATCGACGACCTCGCCAACCCCAAACCCAAGGGCGACAAGAAAAAGATCAGCGACGACCAGGCGCGCACCAAGACGCTGGCCACCTCGCTGATCGATTCGGTACGCGACGAATCGGACGCGCGCCATCCGGTGCGGCTGGTGATCGAGCCGAAGTCGCGCGCGGTGAGCCAGGAAGACTTGCTGGCTTTCCTGTTCGCCTATACCGATCTCGAGTGCAACGCCAGCCTGAACCTGACGCTGCTCGACACTCACCGCCGCCCGGGCCAGATCGGCCTGCCGGCCGTGCTGCGCCAGTGGTGCGACTATCGTCTCGCCGCCGTGTCGCGCCGTCTCACGCAGCGCATCGCCGACATCGACGAGCGCATGCACATCCTCGACGGCCGGCTGGCCATCCTGCTCGACATCGACCGCGCGATCGCCATCATCCGCGCGGCGGACGATCCGAAGGCCGACCTGATGGCCGGCTTCGGCATCACCGAGCGTCAGGCCGAGGACGTACTGGAAATCCGGCTGCGCCAGCTGGCGAAGCTGGAGGCCATCAAGCTGCAGGGCGAGCGCGATGCGCTGGATGCGGAGCGCACCGGGCTGCTCAAGATACTTGGCAGCGATGCCGCACTGCGTACCTTCGTGCGCGACGAGGTGCGCGCCGACGTCGAACGCTTCGGCGACGAGCGCCGCACGCTGATCAATGCCGACGCGCAGGCCACCCGGACGCGCGAGGTGCCGCAGATCGACGAGGCGGTCACCGTCCTCGTGTCGCGCGGCGGCTTCGGCCGGCTGCGCTCCGGCCACGATGTGGACGAGGCTGCGCTGACCTGGAAGGCCGGCGACGGCCCGCTGGCGGTACTGAAGTGCCGTACCGTCTGGCCGGTGGTGCTGATCGACGGCGATGGCCGCAGCTACACCATCAAGCCGACCGATCTGCCCAGCGGCAAGGGCGACGGTGTACCGTTGTCCTCGCTGGCCGACCTTGCCGGCAAGAAGCTGGTCGCGGCACTCACCGGCGAGCCGGCGAGCCGCTTCCTGGTGGCCTCCGACGGCGGCTACGGCTTCGTCTGCGTCATCGAGGACATGGTGAGCAGGCAGCGCGCCGGCAAGGCCTTCCTCAACACCGATGGCGCGACCGCGCTGCCGCCGGTCAAGCTGCAGCCGGGCGACAGATGGGTGGTGGCGCAGGGAGGCGACCGCCTGCTGGCTTTCCCGCTCGAAGAGATGAAGGAGCTCTCGGGCGGCAAGGGCGTGAAGATCATGACCTTGCCTGACGGTGAGTCGCTGCAATGGCTCGACGTGTTCCGCGAACGTCTTGCACTCACCATCCCCGGTTCGCGCGGACGGCCCAAGACGCTGAACATCGACGAAGCGTTGCTGATGAACTGGCGTGGCGTGCGCGCGACCAAGGGGCGGAAGCTGGAAGGCTGACCGCTGGCCGGGAGGCGCTACCGGGCTGCCGGGCTTGCGCGGGCGCATGATCCGGCGCCGCATCGTGTCCGTTGGCCGCTCCCGCAACACGTTGCCGCCCGGCACGTATTCTTCGTGACCGGCTTCGCGTGGCCGGCCGGTCCCCTCAGGCGGTCAGGTGTGCAGCGCGCGCTCGCTGCGGCGGGCGAAATAGAACCACTCGTTGCCCGGTGTCGCCGCCGGATTCGGGAAAACGATGAAGCCGTCGCGCTGCGCGCGCACCTCGGTGCCGTCCTCGCGGGTGCCGATCAGGTCACCGGCCGATACCGGATCGAAGCTGGCCCAGGCACGCGCGAAGGTGTCGCCGGCGTGCAGCCGGTCCACCACCTCGACCAGCTTCAGCAGTTCGCAGTCGGAGCGAGCCGGCGGCGGTGTTTCGCCGGTCAGGCCCAGCTGGGCCAGCGTGTTCCGGATGGCACGCCACGCGAAATCCGGTGCAGCCGGATCCTGGTGCTGGCCACATTCAAGCGTGATCGCATAGCCGCCCATACGGCGCATGTACTCGGTGGTGCCTACGCCATAGTCCGGATCCGTACTGAGCAGTTGCGCTCGCTCCGACGGTGCGGTGCGCGCCAGCCGGGTGCGCACGCCGGCGGCGTAGGTGTCCAGCCAGCCCTCGACCAGCCTGCGTGCGCCCAGGCGCAGGGCCATCGCCTCTTCCGCCGCGGCATGCGCGAAAGGCTCCAGCGCGCCGCTGTTGTTTTCCGGGCCCAGCATGGCAAAGGGCTCGCCGCCGGTGTGGAAGGAGTGCAGGTCGAGCAGCACGTCATGCGCCGCCAGCAACGGGCACAGCGCGTTGGCGATGCGGTCTTCGTAGTCCTGGGGTGCGGCCTTCGGGCCGAGGTTGCGGTTCAGGTTGCGCTCGCCGACGCGCTGGCCACGCAGATACGCGAGCGGATTGGTGACCGGCACGAAGGTGACCGCGCCGCGCAGGATGTGCAGTTCGCCCCGATCAAGTTCGCCCAGCAAGCGTTCGATGCCGCGCGTGCCGCAGGTTTCGTTGCCGTGCACGGCACCGAGCACGATCAGTTTGGGTCCCGGTTCCAGGCCATGGAAGCACTGGCTGCGCAAGCTGGTGAGGTTCATGTCAGGAGCTGCAGGAGAGCGCCGAACAGCCCGGCTTGTTGCGTGCCCATTCCGGGCGGCGACCGGCGAGGTCGTCGAATTCCGGCTGTTCGTCGTAAGGGCGCTGCATCATTCTGAGCAGTCGCTCGATCATGCCGGTGTCACCGGCGGTCGCGTCGTCGATTGCGCGCTGGGCAAGCCAGTTGCGGACGATGTATCGCGGGTTGGTCGCGTTCATGCGGGCGATGCGAACGGCATCCGGTTCGCCACCGGCGGTGATGCGCAGCGCCCACTGCTGCAACCACCCGAGCATGTTGCGGCCGTGCTCGGCCGACGGGCCCTCGCCGCTGTAGAAGGCCTCATGCAGCGGTGCGAGTGCGGCCGCGTCACTCCCAACGGCGGCGGCAAGCGGTACGTCGGCCAGGCGTCGGAAGAAGAGCGTGAAGTCGCACTCTTCGTGCTGCAGAAGCTGGAACAGACGACTGCGCATGTCCGGGTCGGCGTCGTCGCCGGGTGCGGACAGCGGCAGGCCGAGCTTGTTGGTCAGCATGGCGGACCAGCCGTCGGCAAAGGTCTGTTCGAAGCCTTCCAGGGCTGCGTCGAGGGCCTCCCGCTCATCGATCAGCGGAGCGAGTGCGGCGGCCAGACGGGTCAGGTTCCAGTAGCCGATCTGCGGCTGGCGCCCGTAGCAATAGCGGCGGCCCTGGGCGTCGGTCGTGTTCGGCGTCCACATCATGTCGACGCCTTCGAGCCAGCCGTAGGGGCCGTAGTCGATGGTCAGACCGAGGATGGACATGTTGTCGGTGTTCATGACGCCGTGTACGAAGCCGACACGCATCCAGTCGACCATCAGTGTCGCAGTACGGCGGCAGATCTCGGCAAACCATTCCGCGTACGAGTCGATGCCCGGGTAGTGGTGGATCATCACCCAGTCGGCAAGCTGACGCAGCAGCGGCAGTTCCTGTTCCGAACTCAGGATCTCGAAGTGGCCGAAGCGCACGAAGCTGGGGGCGACACGGCAGACGATGGCGCCCGGTTCGTACTCGGGACGTCCGTCGTAGAACATGTCGCGCACGACCTGATCGCCGGTGGCGACCAGACTCAGCGCGCGCGTGGTCGGAATGCCAAGGTGGAACATCGCTTCGCTGCACAGGAACTCGCGCACTGACGAACGCAGCACCGCACGGCCGTCGGCGCGACGCGAGTAGGGGGTCGGGCCGGCGCCCTTCAGTTGCAGTTCCTGCCGTTGTCCATTGACGTCGAACATTTCGCCCAGCGTGATGGCGCGGCCGTCGCCGAGCTGACCGGCCCAGTTGCCGAACTGATGGCCGCCATAGCGAGCCGAGTAGGGCTGCATGCCGGGCAGCACGCGGTTGCCGGCCAATGCTTCGACGGCCGCGTCGAACCGTGCCGGGCGGGCGAGACCGAGCCGGGCACCCAGCGCTTCAGACCAGGCCAGCAGCTCGGGTGCAGCCACCGGAGTCGGTGGCGTGAAGGAGTACGAGGCATTGCGCACCTTACGCGAACGGACAAGATCCGACGGATCGGCGGGAAGGCTGCGGACGAACAGATTGTCGAACTCGACTTCGTCGAGGCGTTTGCTGACGGCTGGCATCGCGGGATGAGGGCATGCGGAAGACTGCATTGTGAGCGAAGCGACCGTGTGTGGGTTCAATCGTGACGAAGTATGGACAGCCAGGCTTGCAGGCGCGTGTCGTCGATGCCCTGGGTGATGCAGACCACGGTCGAGCCGCGCGTGGCGTCTGGCCAGGACGGCAACGGCGTCGGTGGATACAGCGCGTGCTGAACACCTTGCACGATCAGCGGCCTTGACTCACCGGCGAGGTCGAACAATCCCTTCATGCGCAGCAGTCCGGGGCCGGCAACGTCCGGCCAGGCGGCCAGCCAGGCGTCGAATCGTTGCCGCGGCAGGGGGCGCTCGATCAGCACGCTGTCGGCGCGCACCGCGTGCTCGGCGGCAAGCGTGTGCGGCGAGGGCCGGTATCGCGCGATTCGCGGCGGTTCGAACAGTGCGGGGCCGAGCGCGGCGGTCCTCAGGTCGAGCTGCGGAGCGAACGGATTCAGCGTGCCCAGTACGTGGCGCAGCGCCATGAAATCGTCTGCCGAAGCCAAGTCGGCCTTGCTGATCAGAAGACGGTCAGCGGCCGCCACCTGACGCACGGCTTCCGGGCGCATGGCCAGTGTTGCCGCCGCGTGGGTGGCATCGACAACGGTGAGCGTGCAGCCCAGCCGGTAGCGCTCGGCGATGCGCGCATCTGCAGTCAGCGTGCGCAGAACCGGTGCCGGATCGGCCAGTCCGGTACTCTCGATCACGATGCGTTCGAACTGGCGCCGACCGGCGCGTGCGAAGCGCCAGTGCGCGTCGCGCAGTGTCTGTGCCAGACCGCTGCGCAAGGTGCAGCAGATGCAGCCGCTGGCCAGCTCGACTACGGTCTGGTCGTCGGTGTGTGTGACCAGACGGTGATCAAGCGAAGCTTCGCCGAACTCGTTGACGATGACCAGCGTGTCGGCCATGTCGGCGCGCGCCAACAGGCGGTTCAGCAATGTGGTCTTGCCGGCACCGAGAAAGCCGGTCAGCAGGATGACCGGAATGTGTGCGGCGCTCATGCCCGAGTACCTTCGAGCAGGGCGCAGCGGGTACGCGGACTTTCGAGTTGCTGCAGCCACCAGTCGAGTGCCCGGCCTCGTTGGCCGCCCCTGCGCCAGGCGATGGAGAACTGTGCAATGCGTGCTTCGCCCGCGTCTTTCGCCACCAGTTCGCCGCGCTCGACATGCGCACGTATGCGCGCCACGGGCAGGAAGCCGCAACCGAGGCCGCGCAGCTGGGCGGCAATCTTCAAGTCCAGCGTGGGCACGGTGAGTACGTCCTGCCCGGGTAGCAGATTGCGCGTCGATGGCGACAGCTTGAACGCGCTGTCCGCAATGGCCACCGCCCGATGCTGCCGGATCAGCGACGGATCCAGCGGCTCAGGAGCACGGGCCAGCGGGTGCTGCGGCGCCACCACGAAGACGAAGGGCATTTCACCCAGTGGCATCACCTGAAGCCCGGTATTGCGGGTGTCGTCGGCATCGACACCGATGGCAAGATCGGCCGCACCGGACAGCAGCGCTTCCCAGGTGCCGGACAGGACTTCCTGGCGCAGGCGGATGCGGGTGGGCGGAGGCAGTCCGGCCGTGTCGCGCTGCGCATAGAAGGCGTCGGCCAGATCGAGCAGGGTGTGCGGGCAAAGCAGCGCGTTGGCGGCGATCGACAACTGGCCTTCCCAGCCGCTGGCCACCCGCTTCACACGGCTCGCAACGGCATCGATTTCGACCAGCAGGCGGCGTCCCTCGGTCAGCAACTCCCGACCGGCAGGGGTGAGTACCGCACTGCGACTGGCACGATCGAACAGCAGCACGTCCAGCGCTTCTTCGAGCTGACGCACGCTGTAGCTCAGGGCGGACGGCACGCGCCCGAGCACCCGCGCGGCGGCGGCGAAACTGCCGGCTTCGTCTATCGCCGCAATCAGGCGGATCGCCTCGGGCGTCAGCGGGTGTATGCGTTCGGACATCGACCATCGATTCAAATATTTTGAATGATGATATCAGCCGCCGCTGCCCACGATTCTCTTGCCGATGCGCAGAATGCATTCATCGCCAGGCACTTGCGGGCTTGCGGATGTGGCGGGCCGGTCATGTCTGCGCCGATACCCGGAGTGCGGCACAGAGGCGCATCGCTGGAGCACTGGGCCATCTGCCTGTCGGCCAGCGCGCTGCGGGCTCATTTGCAACCGTCAGGTGCTGGCCGTCGGACCGGATCGCGACCCTGCCGCATCGGTGAGGCCGTGGTTGTTTGCCGTGTGCCCTGAACGTGAGCCGGTCAGCGCGCGAGGGGCTGAGTTTTCGTCAGCAGATTTTCATTTCAAGGAGAACAGCATGACCCAGCTTGCCATCGTTTATCACAGCGGCTACGGCCACACCCGTCGCATGGCGCAGGCCGTGGCGGAGGGCGCGGCGAAGCACACCGAGGTCCACAGTATCGAGATCGACGCGGAAGGCAGCATTCCCGATGCAGCCTGGCAGACCTTGCTGGAGGCCGATGCCATCGTGTTCGGCAGTCCCACGTACATGGGCAGCGTATCGTGGCAGTTCAAGAAGTTCGCCGACGCGACGTCCCGCCCGTGGTTTTCGCAGCAGTGGAAGGACAAGCTCGCTGCCGGTTTCACCAATTCGGCTTCAATGAATGGCGACAAGCACTCGACCCTGCACTACCTGATGACGCTCGCCCTGCAGCAGAGCATGCTGTGGGTGGGGACGGGACTGATGCCGAGCAACAGCAAGGCTGCGACCCGGCAGGATGTGAACTATGTCGCCTCGTTCGCTGGTGCGATGGCATCCACACCGTCGGACGCATCGGTCGACGAAATGGTCGAAGGGGATCTGAAGACCGCCACGCTGTTCGGTGAGCGCGTCGCCCTGCAGGCAGTCCGCCTTGGCGGTCGCTGACCACGCGGCAAGCCTTGGGACGAGAGTTCCGATGCGCCCGACTCGGCGTCGGGCTGTCCGGCCAGACGGCCCGGCGGCTGGCGTCGGGTCCCTTGATCCGGCCGGATCGGGCTTTGCGCGCCGCCTGCGATTCAATGTCAGCGGACTCTAAAGTTCGGGGAATCTTTCGAGCCAGGTCCAGGCGACGGACAGCAGGACGACAACGATGCCCGTCCAGGTGCCGGTGACGAAGCAACAGGCGGCCGGAATCACCAGTCCGGCTACTTCGTCGAACAGGGTACCGAACGCAAACCAGAGCGTTGTAAACACCATCCACTTCACGATGAAGCCGGGCAGATAGCGGCGCATCGCACGGTTGTGGCGGTAGCTTTGCACGCGCTCCAGACTGGAGCCTTGCGTGCAGTCGCGAAAATACAGGAAAGGCCAGCTGAACCGCCACCACAGCCGCAACATGGACTCCCGGTCCGATGGCGTTCCCGGCCCCTGTCCTGCGGTGCGATGTCCCATTTCTCGTCCCCTTGGTTCGGCATTCCATCCGACCGGATTTACGGCCGGATGGAAACCGGGTTTAGGCGACGATCACGACACCGAGCTTACTTGATGGTCGCTTTCTGGCGCAGCTCGTTCACGTGGCCGGCAATGGCCTGTTGTTCCAGTCGCTGGGCGATCTGCGGCTTTGCCTCATCATAGGACGGCAGCTTCAGGTCGCGCACGTCTTCCAGCTTGATCACGTGGTAACCGAAATCGCTGCGTACCGGCTGCGGCGTGAACTTGCCCTTTTCCAGTTTGGTCAAGGCTTCCGAGAATGGTTTCACGTACTGCGCGGGGGCGCTCCAGCCAAGGTCACCGCCGCGCTCCTTCGAACCCGGGTCTTCCGAGTCCTTGGCCAGATCCTCGAACTTCTCGCCAGCCTGCAGCTTGCCGATGATTTCCTTCGCCTTGTCCTCGGTCTTCACCAGGATGTGGCGTGCCTTGTATTCCTTGTTGCCCAGGCCGGTCTTGATCTTTTCGTACTCGGCCTTGATCGTTTCTTCGCTGATCGGATGGCTGCGCATGAAGTCCTGCAGATAGGCCTGAATCAACACAGCTTGCTTCGCCAGTTCTGCCTGGTTCATCAGCGCCGCGTTCTTGTCGAGACCCTTGGCGGCGGCGGCCTGGGTCAGCACTTCGCGACGGATCAGTTCTTCGCGAACGGCACCGCGCAACTGGTCGCCGTCCTGCTGACCCTGCGCGACCTGATTGCGGATCATCACGTCGGCGCGGCCTTGCGGGATGGGCTTTCCATTCACGGTGGCGAGCACGCCTTCGGCTGGGGCAGCAGCAGCGGGAGCGGCCGCCTTTTCCTTCGCTTTCTGCTGAGCCATGGCGGGCGCGGCAAAGGCGGTCATCACGGCGAGGGTCAGGACAGACAGCGTGTGTTTCATCGATTTACCTTTCGGGTGGAATCCATTTGCGGACTTCAGGGTGCCTGTCCGTCACTGCGCGACGTCTTCACCGGGTGCGCGCGCGACGATGGACAGTGCGTGGATGTCTTGCTGCATCAGTTGCCCCAATGCAGCGTAGATGATGCGATGGCGCTCCATCGTGCGTTGCCCGACGAACTGTTCGGACACGATGGACAAGCGATAGTGCCGGCCGCCCGAACGCGAACCGGCGTGACCCGCATGCAGGTGCGATTCGTCGGTCAGTTCGAGTACCGAGGGCGCAAGTACGCCGAGGCGCTCGCGAATGACGGCTTCAAGTTCGGCTGCATCGCTCATGCCGGGAATACCTTGCGGAATGGCTTGACCGTCATGCTCGCGAACACGCCTTCCGCCGTGTAGGGATCTTCGTCGACCCACGCCTGGGCCGACTCGAGCGACTCGAACTCGGCGACAATGAGGCTGCCCGTGTAGCCGGCAGCACCCGGATCGATCGAATCGACCGCGGGCAGCGGACCCGCAATCAGCAGACGGCCTTCATCCTGCAGAGCCTGCAGGCGCGCCAGATGACCCGGTCGCGCCGCCAGACGTTTCTCCAGACTGTTCGGGGCGTCTTCGCCCATCAATGCGTAGTACATGCACACCTCGACCGGATCAGGAATTCTTTTCTTCGATGTGACGCGACAGCATGAAGCCCTGTGCCAGCACGAACAGGAACATGAGCCCCATGCCGCCATACAGTTTGAAGCTGACCCATGTATCTTCGCTGTAGTGCTTCGCCACGTAAATGTTGAGAATGCCCATGACCGCGAAGAACGCGATCCATGACAGATTGAGTCGGGCCCATACGGCGTCCGGAAGCTGGACCTGTTCCTGCATCAGGGATCGGATCAGATTGCGTTTGAGGAAAAATGCGGAACCGGCAAGGGTCAGCGCAAACAGCCAGTAAAGCACGGTCGGCTTCCACTGGATGAAGGTCGCGTCATGCAGGAACAGCGTCGCGCCGCCGAACACCACGATGATGACGAGACTGACCCACAGCATGGTATCGACCTTGCGCCCGCGCGCAATCAACCAGAGCACCTGTCCGATGGTCGCAAGTATGGCCACGGCAGTGGCCATCAGTATCGGGGCCTGGCTTGCGACGATACCGTCTCCCAGCAGGAGGGTGACCAGCGCATGCGATGCCTCGGGCGACGCGCCGGCAAACTTGTAGGCCGCGAAGAAGAGCAGGACGGGTAGCAGGTCGAAGAGGAATTTCATGGACGCGGATTATGCCCGGTCGCTCGCGATAGTGTCCAACACTCACATCCCGTAACACCGGAATCCGGCATGGAACTGGCTTGCCGGAGAGAATGTTGCGGAAGGGCGCGCGAATTCATGAAGAAAGTCCGCATGCCCGCTTGTGAAGCGCGCCCGGCCTCACTATCATCGCGACAGGTTTTCCCGCGCGCCCTTGCGTACAACCCAGTAGGAGACTTAGATGAACAAAGCAGAACTGATCGAAGCACTCGCCAAGAAAGCCGATGTATCCAAGGCCGCCGCCGGCCGCATGCTCGATGGTTTCCTCGAATCCGTCACCACCGAATTGAAAAAGGGCGGCAAGGTCACGCTCGTGGGTTTCGGCACCTTTGCCACCGGAAAGCGTGCTGCCCGTACCGGCCGCAACCCGCGCACCGGCGCGACGATCAAGATTCCGGCCGCCAAGACCGCCAAGTTCACCGCTGGCGCTGCGCTGAAGAAGGCGATCAACAAGAAGTAAGTACTGGACAAGAGATTTGCGGGGATCAATGATGATGCCCGCAAACGGAGTGCGGCCCGGGACAGTTGCCGCATTCCGACAAGGGCGGAAGCGTCACCGGACGACGCTTCCGCCCTTGTCTTTTTGGAGGTCGCCAGCGATGCGAGGTCAAAGGGCTCGGTTACCATCACCGATGTGTTTCCTCTCGGGGGCCTGTCCATGATCGTCGTTCTGTCGCCAGCCAAGTCGCTGGACTATGTGTCGCCACTGGTGACCGATCGTTTCACCCGCCCCGGCTTCCTCGGACATTCTGCCGAACTGATCGCGATTCTGCGTGACAAGAGCCCGGGCGAGATCGCGTCCTTGATGTCGATTTCCGATCCGCTCGCGGCGCTCAATGTCGCGCGCTTTGCCGACTGGACGGCCGAGTTCGCTCCACCGCGTGCCCGACAGGCGGTTTTTGCCTTCAATGGCGATGTCTATGAGGGACTGGACGCGCCGACGCTGCCGCCAGCTTCGGTCGACTGGCTGCAGCGGCACGTGCGCATCCTTTCCGGCCTGTACGGCGTCCTGAAGCCGCTCGATCTGATGTTGCCCTATCGTCTCGAAATGGGAACGCGTCTGCCGAATTCTCGCGGCAAGGATCTTTACGCCTTCTGGGGCGACCTGCTGGCGCAGGCAATCAATGAGGAACTCGCGAACGATGAACACCCGGTGGTGGTCAATCTCGCCAGCGACGAATATTTCAGGTCGGTTCGACGCAAGGTACTTAAAGCGGAGGTGATACAGCCGGTGTTCCAGGACTGGAAGGGCGGCGGCTACAAGGTGATCAGTTTCTTCGCCAAGAGAGCGCGTGGACTGATGGCGCGTTACGCCGCACAGAACCGTGTCGAAGACGTGTCAGCGTTGCGCGATTTTGCGGTCGAAGGGTATGCGCTGGACGCCGCCGCGTCGTCGGCCGGCGAATGGATATTCAGAAGACGGCTTGACTGAGTGGCCGACGGAGCGCAAGGCACGCCGCCTTGCATCCGGCCGGACGCTCCCTGACCGTTCCACTCAACGAGGAGAAGCCATCAATGAAGTCGTTCCGCATCTCGCGCGCTGCTGTCGCGATGTCGATCACGCTTGTCGCAGCAGGGGTCCAGGCGCAGGAGGGTGCTTCCGACAAACTGTTCCGCGAGTGCCGGACGGCATTTGCAGACAACAACATCGGGCTCGCTGACGAACTTTGCTACAAGTCGCTGACCGCTCCCGATTTCAAGGATATGCCAATCGAGGCCCGTTCTCAGCGTATCTACAACTATGCGCAGCTCAAACGCATGTTGGGCAACTGGGAAGGGGCGGAAGAGCTGCTGCGGGAAACGCTGGCACTCGAGGAGCAGCGTGCCGCGGGTACTCCCGGTTTGGCGCTGGCACGACGATTGGCCGAATTGTCCATCGCGCTCGCCGCACAGAACAAGTGGCCGGAGGGGATACAGGCGATCGAGCGGCTGGCGCCGCTGGCAGGCGTGTTCCAGGGCGGCGAACGCGCTGCGGTGGCCGAACTGTTCCGCAACTATGTGCCGCAGGTAACCTCGGCGGGACGGGTCGAACTTGCACGGACGCTTCTGGACTTTGCCGAAAGCGCTCCGGCGCCCGAACCCGCTTTCATCAACCGCTGACAGCCCGAACCCGAGGAGTGCCCACGTGACGATTCCCGACAATCCGCAACGGCGCGATTTCCTGATCGGTGCCGGTGCCGCCGGTTTTGCGCTGGCGGCGCAACCCGTGCTTGCCCAACAGGTGATCACCACCGGCACTGCCGGTCTGAAAGCCGGCAGTGCAAGCGCCAGCGCTCCGGACGGCAAGGCGATACCTCTGTACTACGCGCGACCCGACAAGAAGGGAAACCAGTCGCTGGTTCTGGTGGTGTCGGAAATCTTCGGTGTGCACGAACACATCCGGGATGTCTGCCGTCGCTTTGCACACGCGGGCCACTTCGCGCTGGCGCCGGAACTGTTCGTGCGACAGGGGGATCCGGCGACGCTGGGCAGTGTTCAGGACATTCTCGATCGCGTGATCTCGCGGGTGCCGGATGCACAGGTCATGGGTGACCTCGATGCCTGCGTGAGCTGGGCGGGAGGCCAAGGTGGCGATGCGTCGCGGGTACATGTCACCGGCTTTTGCTGGGGAGGTCGCGTGACCTGGCTGTATGCAGCCCACCGGACAGGCATTCGCTCCGGCGTGGCCTGGTACGGAAGGCTGGACGGGGTGCCGGGCGAAAACACGCCGGTACATCCGCTCGACATCGTCGATCAGCTCAAGGCACCGGTGCTGGGTCTATACGGTGGCAAGGATCAAGGCATCCCGAATAGCGATGTAGACGCCATGCGTGACGCGCTGCGCAAGTCCCCTGCCATGCCTGCCCGGGCGTCGGATATCGTGGTCTATCCGGAGGCACCGCACGCGTTTCACGCCGATTATCGTCCGAGCTATCGGGCGGACGACGCGGCCGATGCCTGGCAGCGGTGTCTGGCGTGGATGAGTCGCCACGACCGCTGATGGCCGTCCCGCGGACGGGCATTGCGTCGGATGTCCGCTCGTTCAGTGAGCGCTGCGGGCCAGCCCCAGGGACACGGTGGCTTTGGCGTGCGTCAGATCGCGCGCTGCGCCGCTGCCGAAGAGGCAGGCGGCGAGCTGGTTGAGCACGGGTTGGGGAATGGCGCGCTGGGCGTCCAGCATGTCGCGAATGCACGCTGCCGTTCCGTCGATGTCCGCCGCCGGAGGCAGCGGATGGATCAGCGGAAGTGCGCCGTTCTCTGCCTCGAACAAGGTACGGGCACTCATGCGTTCGAATAACTCGATGCGCGGACGACGCATCGGATCCGCGAACGAGTCATCGTCCGGTGCGCGCATCAGCAGCGCGCGCTCGGGGGTGCGCAGGAACATGTCGTGCAGCCGCGACAGCAACTGTGTGTCGGCTACGCAGATGACGCGCAAGCTGTGCAACGGGGCCGGATCCAGCAGCTTGGCCACGACGTGTGCCGTGTTGCGGTGTCCCGTGCGTTCGCGCAGTCGGATCAGGCTGTCCAGCGAGGGGTTGAGCAGTTCCGTCGGAACGACAGCGCAGCGGCCGGCATGCAGCGTTTCCACGGCGTCCCGGAGACTGGGGCAGGGTGGATGGCCGAGACGCTCCAGGACGTCGATGCTGCCGGGCATTGCCTTGCGCCCGCACAGGCCGTGTACCAGCACCGGTACGTCGAGTCTGCTCAGCATCAGCGCGAGCAGCGGCATCAGATTCGGCGCGCGCCCGGCACGCGCATAGCTCGGAATGACCACCATGCGCGGCAAGTGAGGTGGAAGTTCGAGTACGGGCACCCGTTCGTTCAGCGCGCGCGAGAAACCTGTGAGCTCGTCGGCAGATTCGTGCTTCCAGCGCAGGCTGGCCAGCAGCACGCCAAGCTCCAGCGCCGGAATACGTCCATCCAGCACGTCCCCGAACAGACCGTGCGCTTCGCTCTCGGCCAGGTCACGCGCATCCTCGCTGCGTCCGATTGCGGACAGCATTTCAGTCAGGCTTTGTGGGCTCAGCATGGGATACGGTGCTCCATCCTGGTCGGGCGCTGTCACGCGGCCTGCCGGCCTGCGTCCAGCATGCGCTTCAGTTCGGGGACGCATGAGCCGCAGGAGGTTCCGCAGCGCAATGCGGACTGCAGCATGTCAAGATCGGCGCCGCGTGCGATGGCGTCGGCAATGTCCGGTTCTGCCACGTCCATGCAGGTACATACGATGCGGCCACGGCCTTTGGCGGCGACCGGCGGCGTGGTCAGTGGCGCGAAAAGCCAGCGGCGCAGCTCTGCCGTGGGCTGACGTTCGATCATCACTTCGCGCAGCCAGATGGCCGCTGCGGTCTCGCCGGTCAGGCGGACGCCGGTCAGCAAACCGTCCTCGATCAGCGCGCGCTTCGTGATGTCGCGCCGCGCGTCGCGGTAGACGAGAGCGGCCGGGTGGTCGAGACCGCACAGGCGGTCGAGTTCCGCCAGCCAGTCGTCGGGGACTGGCTGGTCGTGTGCGATGCGCAACACCAGCGCCGGGCGCTCGCGCCCGGCCATGGACAGTGAGGCGTAGGCGAAGCGGGCCAGCAGCGGAGCGAGCGCTTCCATCCGGGCCAGCGTGTTCTGCTGCGCAGCCTCGTCGCTGATTTCGGTACGCAGCAGCAGGGCCTGGAAGGGCAGGTCGGCGCGACTCATCTGTACCGCGGCGTGCTTGAGTTCTGGCTGTTTCGAATACGGGTCGACGTGGCCGGCGGTCAGCGCGTTGGCGCCGCTGCTGGACAGCGTGTTGCGGCCCCAGTGCATCGCTACAAAGGCGCTCCCCGGACGCTGGGCACTGCTGGCGTGCGCGCGCAGCACGATTTCGCCACGCCGGCTCCGGATACGCACCAGATCGCCGTCATTGAGGCCGCGGCGCGCAAGATCGTCGGCATGCACTTCGACCCGCGGTTCGTCGACATGGCTGTACAGGCGCGCCACCTGGCCGGTGCGGCTCATGCAGTGCCACTGGTCACGCAGGCGACCGGTATTCAGATGCAGCGGATAGCGGGCGTCGATCTTCTCGGCCGTAGTGCCGGCCGACGGCACGACGAAGCGGGCGCGTCCATTTGCGGTGGCAAAGCGGTGGTCGGTATAGAGCGCCGCTGTGCCCGTCACGGCACCTGCCGGGAAGGGCCATTGCTGCGGACCGAGGCGGTCGAGCAGTGCGTAGGACAGACCCGTGATATCGAGGTCGCGGCCGCGCGTACTTTCGACGTGCTCCGCAAACACCTGCTCGACCGTTTCGTAGGGGAAGAGCGCTTCCGCGTCACGGCCCAGGCGGGTGCCCAGCGCGCGTGCGAAGTCACGCACGATCACCCAGTCCGCGCGCGCTTCGCCGGCAGCAGGCAGCGCCGCATTGACGTGCGTGATGCGGCGCTCTGAATTGGTGACCGTACCTTCTTTCTCGCCCCAGGTGGTGGCGGGCAGCAGCAGGTCAGCAAAGGCCGCGCTTTCCGTGCCGCGGTACGCGTCCTGCACGACGACGAATTCGGCCGCCTTCAGCGCTTCGACGATGCGCGCCTGGTCGGGCATCGAATGCGCCGGATTGGTACAGGCGATCCATACCGCTTTCACCTTGCCCTCGCGCACGGCGTCGAACAGTTCGACCGCGGTCAGTCCGGCTCTCGCCGGTACGTCGGGCACGCCCCACAGCGCAGCGACTTCGGCGCGGTGTCCGGCGTTGGCCAAGTCTCGGTGGGCCGACAGCAGGTTGGCCATGCCTCCCACTTCGCGACCGCCCATTGCGTTGGGCTGACCGGTGAGCGAGAAGGGGCCCGCGCCCGGTCGACCGATCTGACCGGTGGCCAGATGCAGCGCGATCAAGGCCGCACCGTTGTGCGTACCGTGGTGTGACTGGTTGAGTCCCTGGCACCACATCGACATCGCGGCTTTCGATTCGCCGAACCACTTGGCAGCGGTGACGATGTCGTCGGCACGCAGGCCGCACACCTCGGCGGCGACAGCCGGCGTGATGTCACGCACATGCTTGCGCAGCTCGGCAAAGCCCTCGGTGTGTGCGGAGATGAATGCTTCGTCTGCGTATCCTTCCCACAGCAGCACGTGCAGCATCGCGTTGAACAGCCAGACGTCGGTGCCCGGCAGCAGGGGCAGGTGCAGGTCGGCGTCGGAGGCGGTATCGGTTCTGCGCGGGTCGACGACGATCATCTTCATCGCCGGATTGGCGCGGCGCGCGTTCTCGATGCGCCGATAGACGACAGGGTGTGCGTAGGCCGGGTTGCCGCCGGCGATCAGCAGGCAGTCGGCGCGATCGATGTCTGCGTAGGAACAGGGCGGGGCGTCGGCGCCCAGTGTCTGCTTGTAGGCGGACACCGCCGAACTCATGCAAAGTCTCGAATTGGTGTCGACGTTGTTGGTACCGATCAGTCCCTTGGCCAGCTTGTTGAAGACGTAGTAGTCCTCGGTCAGCAACTGGCCGGAAATGTAGAAGGCGACTGCGTCCGGACCGTGTTCTTCGATGATGGCGGCGAATCGGTCGGCAGCGTGCGCGAGCGCTTCGTCCCAGCCGGCGCGGGTGCGCGGCAGATCGCGCGCGTTGCGCAACTCCGGGTACAGCGCGCGGGCGTCCGGCCGCGCGCTCAGATGCAGGGTCGCACCCTTGGTGCACAGACGGCCGAAATTGGCCGGGTGGTCAGGATCGCCCTTCACTCCGGTGATGCGACTGTCGTCGTGTTCGATGATCACGCCGCACCCGACACCGCAGTAGCAGCAGGTCGAGCGGGTTTCGTGTTTGGTTTGGGTCATGGTTGTCTCCACGAGACATTTAGCAAGGGGTATGCCACGTCATTGAAGCTCGATTCGCCCGCCAACCGGCGATGTTCAGGCCGGCAGCGCTCCGCGCCGGGGCGCAATGACCCTTGAATGCATGCGACTGGTGCGCCAGGCATGCGAGGAAGGCCTAGCGCAACAGAAGGCATAGCAGCAGGATATTGACCAGCAGCGATGTCCCGAGCAGCGCGCGCAGCAGTCGTAGCGACATGCGCTCGACCAGTGGCGCACGACGCGGCAGTGCGAGCGGGCGGTGGGCACCACGTTCCAGCGCGAGCAGGAATTCCTCCGCGGTCTCGAAACGGGCTTCCGGAGTACGGGCGATGGCCTTCAGCAAGACCGCTTCCAGCCACTCCGGCAGGTCCGGGCGATAGCGTGTGGGCGGCACCGGTTCGCCGAAGCGCGGGCGCTGGAAGGGTTCGATCTCGCCCCACGGGTAGTGGCGGGTCAGCAGCTGGTAGAGGGTGACGCCGAGCGCGAACAGGTCGCTCGATTCGCTGGCGCTCTGGCCGGCGAACAGCTCCGGCGCCATGTAGCTGGGCGTGCCTGGATTGTTGATCTCCTTGAAATCTTCGCCGTCGGATGCCGCGACGCCCAGATCGAGCACGCGCAGCGTGCCCTGGCTGTCCAGGTGCAGGTTGTCCGGCTTGATGTCGCGGTGGACGATGCCCAGCCGGTGCAGCGTGCCGAGCGCGCGCAGCACGCTGCAACCCAGCTTCACCACCTGTTCGCTGCCGAAATGGTGCCCCGCGTCGAGGCGCGTGCGCAGGCTGGCGCCGTCGTGCCAGCTCATCAGATAGTAGAGACGGCTGCGCGGGTGACCGATCACTTGCGGGAACTGTGGCGACACCACGCGACGCGCCAGCCATTCCTCGTGCACGAGCGCGGCGACGGCATCCGGGTCGGCGTCCTCGCGCAGCGTTTTCAGCACGCGCGCCTCGCCGCTGGCCAGATCGGTGACGCGGTAGAGCAGGGTGAGGCGCGACTCGTGCAGCACCGCTTCGACGCGCAGACCGTCGAGCTCTTCGCCTGCGGTGAGCCTTGGCGGCAGCGACAGGCCGGCCGCCTCGGCCAGACGGTCGCGCAGCGCGGCCTGGGGCAGCGCGTCGACGCGGGCGACCAGTGCCGTGCAATTGTCGCTGGCACCGCGCGCTTCGGCCTGCAGGACCAGCGTCGAGGCCAGGGCCTCGGCGTCGCTGCCGCGTGCCAGAAGCGAGCGGATGCCATCGTCCTGCAGCGTGTTCCAGACGCCGTCGCTCATCAGCACGAAGGTGTCGCCGATCTCAAGTTCGCCATCGGCGTGGTCGACCGCCAGACGCGCGTCGAGACCGACCGCACGGTGCAGCACGTTGGACAGTTCCGGGTGGGCCCAGGTGTGATCCTCCGTCAGCTGGGTCAGACTGCCGCCGCGATACAGGTAGATGCGGGAATCGCCGACGTGGGCCAGATGCCACCGGGTGCCGCGCAACACCAGTGCCGACAGCGTGGTGGCCATGCCTGCGGACTCGCGGGTGCGCGCGGCGTGGGCGACCAGCCATCGGTTCAGCGCACCCAGCACACGGTCGATCGCCTGCGCGATGCGCCAGGTGTCGGGCGTCGCGTAGTAGTCGTTGAGCAAGCCACGCACCGTGAACTCGGCCGCTTCGCGTCCCTTGGCATGGCCGCCGACACCGTCAGCGACCGCCAGCAGTACGCCCTTCGCGTCCAGCGTCTCGCCGGTCGGCGTGACGGCACCGGCGAAGTCCTCGTTGCGCGGTCGCGGCCCGGTGACGGAGCACTGGCCTATGGATACCGCAAGTGTCATGACGTCTCCCGCCTCAGATGCGGGCGGACGTCATGTGCGCGGCACCCCAGGTGGTACGCCAGCGCGTCTTCACGCGGGTCAGGCCGACCAGCGCAGCGACCGCCAGCACGGCGAACACGACGAAACCGGTCTGGTAGCTGCCCGTGACCTCGCGCGAGTAGCCGAGCGAGGAGGCGAGGTAGAAGCCGCCGATGCCGCCAGCCATGCCGACCAGTCCGGTCATCACGCCGATCTCGCGGCGAAAGCGCTGGGGCACCAGCTGGAACACCGCGCCGTTGCCCATGCCCAGCGCCAGCATGGCACCGACGAACACGACCACCGCCATCCAGGCTTGCGGCAAGCCGAAGCTCACGCCGAAGAGGAAGGCGGCGGCGATCGCGTACATCGTGCTCAGCGTGCGGATGCCGCCGATGCGGTCGGCCAGATTGCCGCCGATCGGCCGCACCAGCGAACCGGCGAACACGCAGGCGGCGGTGAAGTAGCCGGCCATCTTCGCGTCCAGCCCGTACTGCGTGTTGAAGTAGATGGTGAGCGAGGAGGCGAGGCCGACGAAGCCACCGAAGGTGACGCTGTAGAAGAACATGAACCACCAGGCGTCGCGGTCCTTCAGCA
>CAZKRN010000052.1:0-23446 GCA_964555165.1 uncultured Methyloversatilis sp.
GCACAGGAGAGAGACCAGGATGGAAACCTTCTACGAGGTGATGCGCCGGCAGGGCATCTCGCGCCGCAGCTTCCTCAAGTACTGTTCGTTGACCGCCACTTCGCTCGGCCTCGGCCCGGCCTTCGTGCCGCAGATCGCGCACGCGATGGAAACCAAGCCGCGCACGCCGGTGCTGTGGCTGCACGGGCTGGAATGCACCTGTTGTTCCGAATCCTTCATCCGCTCGGCCCACCCGCTGGCGAAGGACGTGGTGCTGTCGATGATCTCGCTCGACTACGACGACACGCTGATGGCCGCCGCAGGGCACCAGGCCGAAGCGATCCTCGATGAGATCATGACGAAGTACAAGGGCAACTACATCCTGGCGGTCGAGGGCAACCCGCCGCTGAACCAGGACGGCATGAGCTGCATCATCGGCGGCAAGCCCTTCATCGACCAGTTGAAGCACGTGGCCAAGGACGCAAAGGCCATCATCTCCTGGGGTTCCTGTGCCAGCTGGGGCTGCGTGCAGGCGGCCAAGCCGAATCCGACGCAGGCCACGCCGGTGCACAAGGTCATCTTCGACAAGCCCATCATCAAGGTGCCGGGCTGTCCGCCGATCGCCGAGGTGATGACCGGCGTCATCACCTACATGCTCACCTTCGACCGCATCCCGGAACTGGACCGCCAGGGCCGGCCGAAGATGTTCTACAGCCAGCGCATTCACGACAAGTGCTACCGGCGTCCGCACTTCGACGCCGGCCAGTTCGTCGAGGCCTGGGACGACGAATCCGCGCGCAAGGGTTACTGCCTCTACAAGGTGGGCTGCAAGGGCCCGACCACCTACAACGCCTGCTCCACCGTGCAGTGGAACGAGGGCACCAGCTTCCCGATCAAGGCCGGCCACGGCTGCATCGGCTGTTCGGAAGACGGCTTCTGGGACAAGGGTTCGTTCTACGACCGCCTGACCGACATCCACCAGTTCGGCATCGAAGCGAATGCCGACCAGGTGGGCGGCACGGCAGCCGGTGTGGTCGGCGCGGCGGTCGCGGCGCATGCCGCGGTGTCGGCGATCAAGCGCGCCGCGCACAAGCCGGACGGCGCCACCACCACGACCGCCGACCACTGATCGCGAACCCGGCGGGCGCGCGTCCCTGAGCGGGCGCGCCGGCCGGCCCTGTTCCAGCAAAGGATACGAAGATGGGTGCTTACGAAACGCAAGGTTTCAACATGGACAATTCCGGCCGGCGCATCGTCGTCGACCCGGTCACGCGCATCGAAGGCCACATGCGCTGTGAAGTGAATGTGGACAGCAACAACGTCATCCGCAACGCGGTGTCGACCGGCACCATGTGGCGCGGTCTGGAGGTCATCCTGAAGGGTCGCGACCCGCGCGACGCCTGGGCCTTCGTCGAACGCATCTGCGGCGTCTGTACCGGCTGTCACGCGCTGACCTCGGTGCGCGCGGTGGAAGACGCGCTCGGCATCAAGATTCCGCTGAACGCGCACCTGATCCGCGAAATGATGGCCAAGACGCTGCAGGTGCATGACCACGCGGTGCACTTCTACCACCTGCATGCGCTCGACTGGGTGGACGTGGTGTCGGCGCTGAAGGCCGACCCGAAGCAGACCAGCGAACTGCAGCAGCTGGTGTCGCCGTCGCATCCGCTGTCCTCGCCCGGCTATTTCCGCGACATCCAGAACCGGTTGAAGAAGTTCGTCGAAAGCGGCCAGCTCGGCCCCTTCATGAACGGCTACTGGGGCAGCAAGGCCTATGTGCTGCCACCGGAAGCCAACCTGATGGCGGTCACCCACTACCTCGAAGCGCTCGACCTGCAGAAGGAATGGGTCAAGGTGCACACCATTTTCGGCGGCAAGAACCCGCACCCGAACTATCTGGTGGGCGGCGTGCCCTGCGCGATCAATCTCGACGGCGACGGCGCGGCCGGCGCGCCGATCAACATGGAGCGGCTGAACTTCGTCGAGGCGCGCATCAAGGAAATGATCGAGTTCAACAACAACGTCTATATTCCGGACGTTCTGGCCATCGGCACGATCTACAAGCAGGCCGGCTGGCTGTACGGTGGCGGCCTGTCGGCCACCAATGTGGCCGACTACGGCACCTACGAGAAGGTGCCCTACGACTTCAGCACCCATCAGCTGCCGGGCGGCGTCATCCTGAACGGCAACTGGGACGAGATCCACGAGATCGACCCGCGCGATCCGGAACAGGTGCAGGAGTTCGTCGCCCACAGCTGGTACAAGTACGCCGACGAATCCAAGGGCCTGCACCCCTGGGACGGCGTGACCGAGCCGAATTACGTGCTCGGCGACAAGACCAAGGGCACGCGCACGAACATCGAAGAGATCGACGAGAGCGCCAAGTACTCGTGGATCAAGTCGCCGCGCTGGCGCGGTCACGCGGTCGAGGTCGGCCCGCTGTCGCGCTACATCCTCGGCTACGCGCACGCCGCCAAGGGCAACAAGTGGTGCCAGCGCGTGAAGCAGCAGGTCGACGAGTCGGCGGTGGCGATCAACAGCGCCATTCCGAAGGCGCTCGGCCTGCCGGAAACGCAGTACTCGGCCAAGCAGCTGCTGCCCACCACCATAGGCCGCACGCTCGCCCGCGCGCTGGAAAGCCAGTACGCCGCCGAAATGATGTACGACGACTTCAAGCAGCTGGTCGGCAACATCAAGGCCGGCGACACCAGCACGGCCAACGTCGAGAAGTGGGACCCGAAGACCTGGCCGAAGGAAGCCAAGGGCGTCGGTACCGTGGCCGCACCGCGTGGCATGCTGGGTCACTGGATACGCATCAAGGACGGCCGCATCGAGAACTACCAGTGTGTCGTGCCGACCACCTGGAACGGCAGCCCGCGCGACACCAAGGGCCAGATCGGCGCCTTCGAGGCCAGCCTGATGAACACGCCGATGGTGAATCCGGAACAGCCGGTGGAAATCCTGCGCACGCTGCATTCCTTCGACCCCTGCCTCGCCTGCTCCACCCACGTGATGAGCGAGGACGGCCGCGAACTGACCACGGTGAAGGTGCGCTGAAGCGCGCCCGCCCGACAACAAGACACAGGAGGAAACAATGAATACGTCCCCAACCCTGTCCATGGTCCGCCGCGCTGCCGTCGCGGTCGCCCTGACCGTTGCGGCCGGCGTCGCCCAGGCGCACGAAGGTCACGGTACCCACGGTCTGACCGCCGGTCTGGCGCACCCGTTTGCCGGCGCAGATCACCTGCTGGCGATGATCGCCGTCGGTGTGTGGTCGTCGGTCGCACTGCCGTCCGCGCAACGCCTCGCCGGCCCCGCCTTCTTTCTGATCGCGCTGCTGGCCGGTGCCGTTCTCGGCGTGCAGACGGGCGTCGGCCTGTTCGTCGAGGCCGGTGTGGCACTGAGCGTGACCGCGCTCGGCATGCTGCTGCTGGGCCGCAGCCGCCTGCCCGCCTATGCCGGCTTCGCGCTGACGACCGCCGCCGGCCTTCTTCACGGGCTGGCGCACGGCGCCGGGTGGCCGCTCGACAGCACTTTCGCCGCCTATGCCGTCGGCTTCGTGGCCGGGTCGGCATTGCTGCACGCAGCCGGCCTGCTCGCCGGTGGCTGGCTGGCCCGCGTGCCCGCCTGGGTCTGGCGCCTGCAGGCGGCAGGCGTGGGCGCCGCCGGTCTGTTCATGTTCGCATCGCGCATCTGAAGCACCCAACCGGGGAGACGACCGATGTCAGCCACTACCGAAAAGCTGTCCCACGCCACCGGCATTGACGAGGGCGCGGTTGCCCACGGCCGCTCGATCAAGTCGGTCTATGTGTATGAGGCGCCGGTGCGCTTCTGGCACTGGATAAACGCACTGGCCATCACGGTGCTCGCGCTGACCGGCTACTTCATCGGCTCGCCGCTGCCGACGCAGCCCGGCGAAGCGAGCGCCAACTATCTGATGGGCTACATCCGCTTCGCCCACTTCGCCGCCGGCTACGTGCTGGCGGTCGGCCTGCTCGGCCGCACCTACTGGGCCATCGTCGGCAACCACCATGCGCGAGAACTGTACTGGGTCCCGCTCTTCACCCGCGCCTACTGGGTCGAGGTGCTGGGCATGCTGAAGTGGTATGCCTTCGTCAGCCCGCGCCCCGGGCGCTATGTCGGCCACAACCCGCTGGCGCGCTTCGCGATGTTCTTCGGCTATCTGGTGCTGACGCTGTTCATGATCGTGACCGGTTTTGCGCTGTACGGCGAAGGTGCGCAGATGGGGTCGTGGCAGGAACGCCTGTTCGGCTGGGTGATCCCGCTGTTCGGCCAGTCGCAGGACGTGCACACCTGGCACCATCTCGGCATGTGGGGTCTGGTCGTGTTCATCATCCTGCATGTCTATGCGGCCATCCGCGAAGACATCATGGGCCGCTCCAGCGTGGTGAGCACGATGATTTCCGGCCACCGCACCTTCAAGGATTGAGGGCCATGCCGGCTGCCACCCCGTTCGCAGGCAGCGGCGGACATGTCCGCCGACCGCTCGCGTGAAAGAAGGCTCGTTGTGCACCCTTTGCGTCCCGGACTGTCACCGCTGCATCGCGTACCCGCCGGCATTCCGGTGCGTGCGCCCTGGCATCCGGGACGATTTCTTTCGCGCAACTATCTCGAACCGCTCGGCATGTCGCAGAGCGAAGCCGCCCGCGCGCTCGGCATGTCGCGCCGCCGCCTGCACGAGATCGTGCATGGCCAGCGCGCGATGACACCCGACACCGCCATACGCTGTGCCCTGCTGTTCGGCACCGACGCCGCCTTCTGGCTGGCGCTGCAGTCCGCCTGGGACAGCTTCCACACCTGGAAGGCGCTGCGCGCCACGCCCGACGCCTCGCTGCCGCGCGGCGCCCACTGAGTCATTCCGGAGGAAAGTCCGACCATGAACGCGAATCCGTCCGCAAGCGGCTGTCACCCCTCCCGTGACAGCATCGTCGTGCTCGGCATCGGCAACGTGCTGTGGGCCGACGAAGGATTCGGCGTGCGCTGTGTCGAGGCGCTGCAGCAGCGCTGGGAGTTTCCGGACGAAGGCGGGCCCGGCGTACAGCTGATCGACGGCGGCACCCAGGGGCTCTATCTGGTGCAGCACGTGCAGGCGGCCGACTGCCTGCTCATCTTCGATGCCATCGACTATGGCCTTGAACCGGGCACGCTCAAGTGCATCGCCAACGACGACGTGCCGCGCTTCATGGGGGCAAAGAAGATGAGCCTGCACCAGACCGGCTTCCAGGAGGTGCTGATGCTGGCGCAATTGACCGGCCATTACCCGCGCGAGGTGCTGCTGGTCGGCTGCCAGCCGGAAGAGCTGGAAGACTACGGCGGCAGCCTGCGACCGTCGGTGCGCCGGGCGATGGAAGACGCGCTGGCGCTCGGCCTGGACACGCTGCGCCGCTGGGGTGCGCGGCCGGTGCCGCGCACCACGCCACTGACCGGGCGCGAGTGCATCACCTTCGCCGAACTCGAACTGACGCGTTACGAGGGCGAGCGTCCGCCGGAAGAACTCGCCTGCCGCAGTGGCGACGCGCGCTTCTTTCCGCTGGCGGAGGGCTGAACATGTGTCTGGGCATACCGATGCAGGTGACCGAGGTCGAACCGGGCCACGCGCGCTGCGCCGGCCGGCTCGGCCCTTGCCGGGTGCGCACCGCGCTGGTTGGCGATGTGGCGGTCGGCGACTGGCTGCTGGTCTTCCTCGACAGCGCGCAGGAGCGCATTCCGGTCGAACGTGCGCGCGAGATTGACGCCACGCTGGACCTGATCGAAGCGGTCATGCAGGGCGGAGCGGGTGACGGCGAGGCCGCCTTCGCGCTGCCGTCGGCCATGAGCAGCGAACAATTGCGGGCGCTGTCCGGCGCCCGCGCGGTCATGCACGAAAGCATGCAGAACCACTTGCCGGGGGAAATTTCATGAGCATCGAACACGAATCATCCGGAACCGTCGTCACGCTTCCGGTCGCCGCGCCGGCCGCGCAGTCGGCCACCTTGTCACCGTTGATCGACCGCCTGGTCAGCGCACACGGCGCGACCTGGCTCACCGCCGGCAACGTGGCCGACTGGGCGGCCGCGGGGGGCGACCGCGTCATCTTTCTGGCCGGGGATCCGGTGCGCTTTCCGGAGGCGCTCGACGTCGCTGTCGTGCTGCCCGAACTGCGCCGGCATTTCTCGCGGCGCTTTGCCGTCGGCATCGCCACCCGCGAACACGAGGACGCGATCGCCCGGCGCTACGGCTCGATCCGCTGGCCGGCGCTGGTGTTCGTGCGCGATGGCCAGTACGTCGCCGTGCTGTCCGGCATGCTCGACTGGGAGGTCTATGTCGAGCGCGTTGCCGAAGCGCTGGCGATGCCGGCCTCGCGCGCACCCACCGTCGGCATTCCGGTCCGTCAGGCCGGCGCCGCATCCGATACCTCGTGTCACTGAGCGGAGCACTGCACGTGAAAGAATTTCCCGCATTTCCCGTTCCGGTCGCCGTCATCGGTCCCGGTACCCAGGTCGAGGACGAAACGCTGCACTACATCAACATGCCACAGGGCATGGAAACCTTCCGCCCGCCCATCCTGCCCGAGCCGGAGGAGCTGGCCGGCCACGAGCAGGCGCACCGGGCGCTGCGCGACGTGCTGGCCTGTCTGGGCGAAACGCGCATCGACGGCCGCAACCGGAGCACAGACCTGAGCCGGCTGCCGGCCGCTGACCTGACGCTGATCAACCAGGTCATGGGCGAGGGCGAAGTGAGCGCGCAGGTGCGTGGCGAAGGCGGGGCGGCGCGCCAGGTGGCGGTGCAGGAGTCGGTGTTCGCCGGCGTGTGGCGCGTCGTCGTCACCGACGACGGCCGGATCGTGTCCGACACGATGGAGGTGGGCGCCATCCCGCAGGTGCTGCTCGGTGCGGCGGCCGACGACCTGTGGTTCACCGTGCCGCGCTGGCAGGGCGCGCTGCCGCCCAATGTGCAGAACGCGCCAGCGCTGCTGGAGGAGATCGAGGATCAGTGGCGCGCATGGAAGCCTGGCCAGCCGGCGCACGTGGTGAATCTGACCCTGCTGCCCATGTCGGTCGAGGACATCGGCTTCATGGACCACCATCTCGGCACCGGCCGCGTGCTCATCCTGTCGCGCGGCTACGGCAACTGCCGCATCACCAGCACGCGCGTGCCCAACACCTGGCGTGTCGTCTATTACAACTCGCAGGACGTGGTCATCCTGAACACGGTCGAAGTGACCGCGCTGCCGGAAGTCGCGATGGCAGCGAAGGAAGACCTGGAGGATTCCTTCGAACGCCTGACCGAAGTGCTGGCCTGGGTGGAAGGCGACTGATCGTGTCGGCCAATGCGCGCTTCGAAGGCAGCTATCTCGGCGACGCCGGCAAGTTGCCGGACAATGCGAAACTCGAATGCAAGATCTGCTGGTGGGTGTACGACCCGCAGCAGGGCGACCCGGTGTGGCAGATCGCGCCGGGCACCGCATTCGCCGACCTGCCGCCGCACTGGCGCTGCCCGCAGTGCGACGGCGATGCCGACCAGTTCATGGTGATCGACTGAGCGCGATCGCCTTGCGGGACCCACCGACATGACCGCCGACCCGATGCTCGCCTATCGCATCAGTGCCCTTGAAGCGCTGTTCCGCCAGATCGCCGACACCCGCATGGCGGGGCTGCCGGTCATGAACGGGGCGCTGCGCGTCGAGCCGGTCGGTTTCGAACTGTGCCCGTCCGAGCCCGAGCTGCCGGCGGCCGCCAGCGGCGTGCTGGTGACGCCGTGGTTCATGAATCTGGTGCGCCTGCCGCTGGCGCGCCAGGACGAACTCGGGCGCGTCGGTGTCTCGCGCCGGCTGGCGCTCGGTCGCGAGCGCTTCGACTTCATCGGCGCGCACGAAGCCGCCATCGGCACTTTCGACGCCTGTTCGCTGTTTTCGCCGATGTTCGATTTCGCGTCGCAGGACACCGCCGTCGCCACCGCGCAGGCGGTGCTGGCGCGACTGCGCGAACCCTTGCCCGAAGCGGCGAAGGACGCGGCAGAACAGCCGGAACGCCCGGCCCGCCGCGGCTTCCTGTTCGGGCGGAGCCGCACGCCATGATGTCGCTCGACGCACTGGCCGGTGTGCTGCGCGTGCAGCCGGGTGCCCCGCGCCCGGGCGCGCTGGGCGGCCAGCGTCCGGACTGGGCGGCACGGCTCGCCGTCGGCCGCCCGGCACCGGCGCTGCCCGAACTGCTTGGCACCGTATTCAGCCTGTGCAGCCATGCGCACCGGCTGTGCGCGCAGGCCGCGGTCGCCGCCGCGCAAGGCGTCGATGCGCCGTTGCCGGACACCCTGCGCGGCGAAACGCTGCGCGAACACCTGCGCCGCATCCTGCTCGACTGGCCCGCGCTGCTGACGGCCGGGCCGTCGGCTGAGGCCGCATGCGCGCTCGCCGCCTGCCCGGCGCTGCGTACCGACGGCCGTGATGCCACGCGTGCCGACACCATGCCGGACTGGATCGAACGCCATCTGCTCGGCGTCGCACCGGCACGCTGGCTGGCCGCCTTCGAGCGCGCACCGTGGCAGGCCTTTGCCGACTGGCGCGACGCGGGCCAGACCTGGCTGGCTCGCCTGCTGCGCGACAGCGCAGCACTCGCCGATGCACCGCTCGCCGCCGCACCGGCGCTGCACGTGCATGCCAGTGAAGCGGCGCTGCGCACGCTGGCCGTCGCGATGACGCAGGACCCGGCCTTCACCCGTTGCCCGCGCCTTGGCGGCGAATGTGCCGAGACCGGCTGCTGGACGCGGCTCGCCGATTCCTCGCTGCCGCGCACGGCGTCCGATCGCTTCGCGGCGCGGCTGGCCGAACTGGTGCGTCTCGCGCTGCCGGGCGGTGAAGGCCGGCTGCGCAGCGGTCGTATCGCGCTGGCGCCCGGTGAGGGGCTGGCCTGGGCCGAAATGGCGCGCGGACTGCTCATCCATCACGTGCTGCTCGACAGCCCTGGCGCCGACGCGCGCATCGCCGCCTGTCACGTGCTGGCCCCGACCGAATGGAATTTCGATGCCGACGGTGCGGTGGCCGCCGCAGTCGAAAAGCTGGACCCGGCGGCGCCCGATTGCGCGCGCCGTGTCGCGCTGCTGATGGCCGCCTGGGACCCCTGCGTGCGCTACGAGGTGGCGGGTGTGCGGGAGGCGGCCCATGCATGAAGCCAGTCTGGCCGGCGGCATCCTGCAACTGGTCGAACGCACGGCCGAACGGGAGCGCTTCGCCCGCGTCACGCATCTGCGGCTGGAGGCGGGCCAGCTGGCCGGTGTGGAGTCGCGCGCACTGCGCTTCGCGCTCGAAGCCATCGCCCCCGGTACGCTGCTCGACGGCGCGCGGATAGACATCGACGAACCGCCGGGCGAAGCCTGGTGCATGGACTGCAGCCTCACCGTGCGGATCGCGCAGCGCGGCGACGCCTGCGCACACTGCGGCGGCTACCGGCTGCAGCCGACCGGTGGCACCGAACTGAAGGTGATCGACATGCAGGTCGAGGATTGAGAAGCGGTTCTTGTGGGCGCGAGCAAGCTCGCTCCCACAGGAAATGAAGACCCGGCCCGGACCGGGCAAGGACTGAGGAGACCGATATGTGCGTAGTGTGCGGATGTGCAGGTGACGGCAGCCAGGTGACGATGGAGGGGCACGGGCACGCCCATCCGCCCAGCCCTTATTCACCCGCGGCGCGACGGGTGAGAACACCGCTTGCGTCGACGCTCCGCCGGGTGGAACCGGCGCCGGCAGAGGCTTCGCACGTCGCGGTCGACCCGGCCAGCGGCGACCTGCATTTCGGCGCCGGTGCGGCCAAGGTGTCCGTGCCCGGCATGAGCCAGGCGCGCGCGATCCGGCTCGAAACCGACATCCTCGGCGAGAACGACCGCGTTGCCGCGCAGAACCGCGCGCAGTTCGCGGCGCACGGCGTGACCGCGCTGAATTTCGTGTCCAGCCCCGGCTCCGGCAAGACCACGCTGCTGTGCGCCACCATCGAAGCGCTGAAGACGCGGGCGCCCGGCCTGCCGGTGGCGGTGATCGAGGGCGACCAGCAGACCTCCTTCGACGCCGACCGCATCCGCGCCACCGGCGCGCCGGCGCTGCAGATCAATACCGGCAAGGGCTGTCACCTCGACGCGCCCATGGTGGCCGAAGCCTTCGCCCGCCTGCACCGGCACGATCATGAGCACGGTGACGGGCGCAGCCTGCTGTTCATCGAGAACGTCGGCAACCTCGTCTGCCCGGCCATGTGGGATCTGGGCGAGGCGGCCAAGGTGGCCATCCTGTCGGTCACCGAAGGCGAGGACAAGCCGCTCAAGTACCCGGACATGTTCGCCGCCAGCACGCTGATGCTGGTGAACAAGATCGACCTGCTGCCCTGGCTGAACTTCGACGTCGAGCGCTGCATAGCCTTCGCGCGGCGCGTCAATCCGGCCATCGAGGTGATCCGCGTGTCGGCCACCACCGGCGAAGGCATGGGCGACTGGCTGGCGTGGATCGAATCGAGACTGAAGGCCGACGCCGTGGCCGGCCTGCGGGCCGGCATCGACGACATCGTGCGGAGCACCGCGTCATGAGTCCCCGGCTCCCCACCGTGCTCGCCGCCGGTGCCTGGCTGAAGAATGCCGCCTGCCTGTTCGAGGATGGCCGCGCTACATGGTCGCCGATGCACGGCGACCTCGGCGACCCGGCTGCCTGTGTCGCGCTCGAACAGTCGCTTGAGCATCTGCGCGCGCAGTCCTGTACGCCGGTCGCGGCCGTCGCCCATGACCTGCATCCGGACTTCTTCAGCACGCAGCGGGCCGTCGCGCTGGCCGACCGGCTGGGCGTGCCGGCCGTCGGCGTGCAGCATCACCACGCGCACATCGCCGCCGTGATGGCAGAGCATGGCCTGACCGAACCGGTGGTCGGACTGGCGCTCGACGGCGTGGGCCTGGGCACCGACGGCATGGCCTGGGGCGGCGAACTGCTGTGGGTCGCCCCCGGCGACTGGCGCCGGCTCGGCCACCTGTGGCCGCTGCGACTGGCCGGTGGCGATGTGGCCGCGCGCGAGCCCTGGCGGATGGCCGCAGCCGCGATGCAGACCCTGGGTCGCGGCGCCGACATCGAGGCACGCTTCACCGCCGCGGTCGGCGCGCAGGCCGCGCGCACCGTCGCCCGCATGCTGGACAGCGGCCTGAACAGCCCGCCCACCACCAGCACCGGCCGCTGGTTCGACGCCGCTGCCGGCGCGCTCGGTTTGAGCGTGCGCCAGTCGCACGAGGCCGAAGCCGCGATCGCGCTCGAATCGGCCGCAAAGCGCTGGTTCGCCGCGCACGGCGAGCCGACGCTGGACAGCGTCGTCGAGGTCGCGGGCGACAGCATGCTGGACCTTCGCCCGCTGCTCGCCCGCCTGCTCGACTGGCCGGACGGCGAAAATCGATGCGACGAAGCCGCCGCCTGGTTCCACCTGGCGCTGGCCGACGGCCTCGCGCAGTGGGCGATCGCCGCCGCACAGCGCACCCAGGTCGATACCGTCTGCCTCGGCGGCGGCTGTTTCATGAATGCGCTGCTGACGCGCCGCGTCACGCTGCGGCTGCAGAGCCGCGGCCTGCGTGTGCTGCGGCCGCAGGCCACCTCCTGTGGCGACGCCGGTCTGGCGCTCGGCCAGGCCTGGGCGGTCGCGCAGCAGATCCACCTCGCACCCGGCGTGCTCACGGAGTCCCTGTCATGTGTCTAGCCATCCCCGCCAAGCTGGTCGAACTGCGCGAGGACGAACGCGCGGTGGTGAACCTCGGCGGCATCCGCAAGGAAGTGTCGATCGAACTGGTGCCCGAGGCGCGGGTCGGCGACTATGTCATCGTTCACGTCGGTCACGCCATCGGCATGATCGACCCGGACGAGGCCGAGCGCACGCTGGCGCTGTTCGGCGAAATGTCGGCGGCGATGGCCGCGACCGGGGCTGCGCCATGAAGTACATCGACGAATTCCGCGACGGCGAGGTCGCGCGCAGGATCGCCGACCGTCTGGCCGTTGAAGCGCGCGGCGACCGCCCCTACAGCTTCATGGAGTTCTGCGGCGGCCACACGCACGCCATCTCGCGCTACGGCGTGAGCGAACTGCTGCCGGACAATGTGCGCATGATCCACGGCCCCGGCTGCCCGGTCTGCGTGCTGCCGATCGGCCGCGTCGATATGGCGATCAAGCTGGCGCTCGAACACGAGGTCATCGTCTGCACCTATGGCGACACGATGCGCGTGCCGGCCTCCGACAGCCTCTCGCTGACCAGGGCGAAGGCACGCGGCGGCGACATCCGCATGGTGTATTCGGCGGTCGACGCGCTCACCGTTGCCCGCGACAACCCGGAGCGTCAGGTGGTGTTCTTCGCCATCGGCTTCGAGACGACGACGCCGCCGACGGCGCTCGCCATCCTGCGTGCGCAGCGGGAGGGGCTGAAGAATTTCAGCGTGCTGTGCTGCCATGTGCTGACCCCGTCGGCCATCACCCACATCCTGGAATCACCGGAAGTGCGCCAGTACGGCACGGTGCCGATCGACGGCTTCATCGGCCCGGCGCACGTGAGCATCGTCATCGGTGCCGCACCCTACGAGCACTTCGCCGAGGAATACCGCAAGCCGGTGGTGATTGCCGGCTTCGAGCCGCTGGACGTGATGCAGGCCATCCTGATGCTGGTGCGCCAGGTGAACGAGGGCCGCGCTCACGTCGAGAACGAATTCACCCGCGCGGTCGACCGTGACGGCAACCTCGCTGCGCAGCAGAAGGTGTCCGAAGTGTTCGAACTGCGGCCCAGCTTCGAATGGCGCGGTCTGGGCGAAGTGCCGTACAGCGCGCTGAAGATCCGCCCCGCGTTCGCCGAGTTCGACGCCGAGCGCCGCTTCGACGTCGGCTACAAGCCGGTGGCCGACAACAAGGCCTGCGAGTGCGGCGCCATCCTGCGTGGCGTCAAGAAGCCGACCGACTGCAAGATTTTCGGCACCGTGTGCACGCCGGAAAACCCGGTCGGTTCCTGCATGGTGTCGAGCGAGGGGGCGTGCGCGGCGCATTACGCCTACGGGCGGTTTAGGAGTGTCTGAATGAATGGATCACACAAGCGGCTATGGCCAAGCCTTCTCGTGCAAGGCGCGCCGACGCGTGCTGACTGGCTGTCAGCAAAGGAGGTGCAACGCGGCACGGGGAGGCTTGGCCGACGCCCCGAAGGGTTGCCGGCGTGCACCCCGCAGCCCGCGTTGCACGCCTCGTCGAGACGGCCAGTCTCGACTTCGTTGCGCGCCTTGGCTGCGGGGTGCGCGTCGGCAACGCTTGTGCGATCCATTCATTCAGACGCTCCTTGGGACATTCCGGTGGTGACAGCATGAACGCGAGAGACGACAGCAAGGGCGGCGCCGTGCGCGCCGGCTATGTCCGGCCGCTGGACATCCGCAATGGCCGCATCGACATGGGCCACGGCGCCGGCGGTCGCGCTGCCGCGCAGCTGATCGAGGAAATCTTCCTCGCCGCCTTCGACAACCCCTTCCTGCGCCAGGGCAACGACGGCGCGTCGCTGGCCATTCCGCAGGGCAGCCGTCTGGTGATGGCGACCGACGCGCACGTCATTTCGCCGCTGTTCTTCCCCGGCGGCGACATCGGTGCACTCAGCGTGCACGGCACGGTGAACGACGTGGCGATGATGGGCGCCACACCGCTCTGGCTGTCGGCCAGCTTCATCCTCGAAGAGGGCTTTCCGCTGGCCGACCTGAAGCGCATCGTGCAGTCGATGGCGGCGGCGGCGCGCGAAGCCGGCGTGGCGGTGGTGACCGGCGACACCAAGGTGGTGGAGCAGGGCAAGGGCGACGGCGTGTTCATCAGTACCACCGGCGTCGGCGTGGTGCCGCACGGCATCGACGTGTCGGGCGCGAACGCGCGGCCGGGCGACGTCATCCTGCTGTCGGGCACCGTGGGCGACCACGGCGTGGCGGTGCTGTCGCAACGCGAATCGCTGGAGTTCGAGACGACCATCGTGTCGGACACCGCGGCGCTGAACGGTCTGGTCGCCGACATGCTGGCGGTGTGCCCGGCGATCCGCACGCTGCGCGATCCGACCCGCGGCGGCGTCGCCACCACGCTGAACGAAATCGCCCGCCAGTCGGGGGCAGGCATGCTGCTCGACGAGGCAGCGATTCCGGTCAAGCCGGAAGTCGACGCGGCCTGTGAACTGCTCGGTCTGGACCCGCTCTACGTCGCCAACGAAGGCAAGCTCATCGCCATCGTGCCGGCCGGGCACGCCGACGCGGTGCTGGCCGCGATGCGCGCGCATCCGCGTGGCGCGGACGCGGCGCGCATCGGCGTGGTGCAGGAGGACCCGCACCACTTCGTGCAGATGAACACCCGCTTCGGCGGCCGGCGCGTGGTCGACTGGCTGAGCGGAGAGCAGCTGCCGCGCATCTGCTGATGCCCCTGTTGCGCATCCTGCTGCTGTGCCACAGCTTCAACAGCCTGAGTCAGCGGCTGTACGCGGAACTGACGGCGCTGGGCCACACACTGTCGGTCGAGCTGGACATTGCCGACGCAGTGACCGAAGAGGCCGTCGCGCTGTTCTGCCCCGATCTCGTGCTGGCCCCCTTCCTGAAGCGGCGCATCCCGGATTCGGTGTGGCGCACCCTGCCCTGTTTCGTCGTGCATCCGGGGCCACCGGGCGACCGCGGCCCGGCCGCGCTCGACTGGGCCATCCTCGAAGGGCAGCGCGAATGGGGCGTCACCGTGCTGCAGGCAGACGGCGATTTCGACGCCGGCCCGGTCTGGGGCGCCGCGACCTTCCCGCTGCGTGCGGCGTCCAAGGGTGCGCTCTACCGGCGCGAAGTGACCGAGGCGGCGGTAGCGGCGACTTTGCAGGCGCTCGCCCGCTTCACTGCCGGGGAGGCGCCGCAGAGAGGTGTGCCCGCCGCCGAGGGCTGGCGCGGCGTGCTGCCGCAGGCGCGCCGCGCCATCGACTGGTCGCAGGACGACAGCGCGACCGTGCTGGCGAAGATGCGCGCCTCCGACGGCCAGCCGGGCGTGGTCGACGCGCTGTTCGGCCGGCCCTGCCGGCTGTTCGACGCACACCCGGCGACGCAGCAAGCGCTGGCCGGTCTTGGTGGTGCGGCGGGCGACGTGCTGGCGCAGCGCGACGGCGCGCTGCTGCGCCGGACCGTCGATGGCGGCGTCTGGATAGGCCGCGTGTCGGTCGCGCTCGGCGACGCCGCGTCGCCGATCAAGCTGCCGGCGACGCAGGCCTTTGCGGCGGAGGCCGCGGCGCTGCCCGAACGTGCGGTGCCGCTCACGCGGGCGGCCGATGAATGGGCCGAGCTGCGCTACACCGAGCATGGCGAGCCCAGCGCCCGCGTTGGTGTGCTCAGTTTCGACTTCTGCAATGGCGCGATGTCCACCGCGCAATGCCAGCGCCTGCGCGACGCGCTGGTCGAGGTGAAGCGGCGCGACACGCAGGTCCTGCTGGTTGCCGGCGGCGACGGCTTCTTCGGCAACGGCATCGATCTGCACAGCATCGAGGCTGCGGCGTACCGCGACGGCGACAGCGCGGCCGACGAATCGTGGCGCAACATCAATGCGATGAACGACGTCGCGCTGGAAATCATCACCACCACCGACCGCTTGACCGTGTCGCTGCTGCGCGGCAACGCCGGTGCCGGCGGCGCCTTTCTCGCGCTGGCGGCGGACGAGGTATGGGCGCAGCGCGGCGTCATGCTGAACCCGCACTACAAGAACATGGGCAATCTGTACGGTTCGGAGTACTGGACCTACCTCGCGCCGCGCCGGCTCGGCGCCGACGGCGCGCGCGCGCTGATGCAGAGCCGGCTGCCGCTGTCGGCACCCGAGGCGCTGCGCATCGGCTTCGCCGACCGCTGCCTCGATGTGCCGGCCGGTCGGGCACTCGACGTGGCGGTGCAGGAAGCCCGCCGGCTGGCTGCGTCGTACAATCTGCGCGATCGCGTGATGCGCAAGCAGACCGAGCGCGCGGCCCACGAAGCCGAACGTCCGCTCGCCGATTACCGCCAGGAAGAACTGTCCCGCATGCACCGCAATTTCTACGGCTTCGACCCCAGCTACCACGTCGCGCGCCACCACTTCGTGCACAAGCTGCCGCATGCGTGGACGCCGCGCCATCTGGCGGCTCACCGCGAGGTCGCCAGGCGATGAATGTCAGCCTGCGGGTACCCACCGTGCTGGTGGTGGATGACGAGGTGCGCTCGCAGGACGCGATGCGCCGCACGCTGGAGGAGGACTTCACCGTGCTCACCGCCAGCGGCGCCGACGACGCACGCCTGCAACTGGAGCGGCACGAGGTGAACGTCATCCTGTGCGACCAGCGCATGCCCGGCCTGACCGGCGTCGCATTCCTGAAAGAGGTGCGCGAGCGCTGGCCCGACGTCGTGCGCATCGTCATATCCGGCTACACCGATTCGGAAGACATCATCGCCGGCATCAACGACGCCGGCATCTACCAGTACATCCTGAAGCCCTGGGTGCCCGACCACCTGCTGGCCACCGTGCGCAACGCCGCCGAGGCGCAGACGCTGCAGCGGGAAACCGCGCGCCTCGATCTCGAACTGCGCACCGCCACGCCGGTGCTGCGCCAGCGCGCAGCGCACAAGCTGGAGCGCGCACGCCGCACCTTCGGCTTCGACCGGATCGAGCGCGCGGCCGGCAGTCCGCTCGATTCGGTGTGCGAGATGGCGGCCCGTGTCGCGCGCTACGACCTGTCGGTGCTGGTGCTCGGCGAGTCCGGTACCGGCAAGGAACTGCTGGCGCGCGCCATCCACTATGCCAGCCCGCGCGCGGGCGGGGCCTTCGTCGTCGAGAACTGCGCGGCGATACCGGAAGCCCTGCTCGAATCCGAACTGTTCGGCCACAAGCGCGGCGCCTTCACCGGCGCCTACGAAGACCATATCGGCCTCTTTCAGCGCGCCGACGGCGGTACCGTATTCCTCGACGAGATCGGCGAAACCTCGCCCGCCTTCCAGGTCCGCCTGCTGCGCGTGCTGCAGGAGGGCGAGGTGCGGCCGGTCGGCGGTACGCGCGCCCTGCCGGTCGATGTGCGCGTCATCGCGGCGACCCATCGCGAACTCGAACAGCGGGTGCGCGACGGGCTGTTCCGCGAAGATCTGTATTACCGCATAGCCGGTGTCACCTTTACCGTACCTCCGTTGCGCGAGCGGGTCGGCGACATCGAGCCGATCGCACGCCGTGTCGTCGACGAAGTGGGCATCGAACTGGGCCGCCCCGGTGCCGTGTTGACCGATGAGGCGATGGCCTGTCTGATGGCCTATCCCTGGCCAGGAAATATCCGCGAGTTGCGCAACGAACTGGCGCGTGCGCTGGCCTTGAGCGACAGCGAACGCATCGAGGCGCGGTCGCTGTCGCTGCGCGTGCTGCACGGCCAGACCGGCCTCACGGCCACCGCCAGCGCCATGCCGCTGCCGGCCAGCGGTACCCTGGCCGAGCGGCTGGACGCGATCGAAGCCATGCTGTTGCGTGAAACATTGCTGCGCCATCGTTGGAACAAGACGCGTGCTGCCAGGGAGCTGGGGCTTTCGCGCGTCGGTCTTCGAGGAAAGATGGTGCGTTTCGGTCTGGAGGGCTGATGTTCGTTGATGCGGCAGCAGTGAGCGACGACGGGCTGGCGAGCGCTGATGCAGTGCTCGACCGCTGGCAGCGCGACCCGCACGCGCTGGTGCAGATCCTGCGCGAGACGCAGTCCGCCACGCACTGGCTGCCGCGCCCGCTGCTCGCCCGCATCGCCGCCGCGCTCGGTCTGACGCTTGCGCACGTCGAAGGTGTGGCCGGTTTCTACCGCTTCTTCCACACCCGCCCGGTGGGCCGCACGCGGCTGCTGTTCTCCGACAACGTCACCGACCGCATGCTGGGCAGCGAAGCACTGCTGGCGCAGCTGTGCGCCCGCCTCGGCGTGGCGCCGGGCGAGGTCGATGCGCACGGCCGCTTCAGCGTCGACCGCTGTTCCTGTACCGGCCTGTGCGACCAGGGCCCCGCGCTGCTGGTGAATCACCATCAGGTCATTACGCGGCTGGACGCGGCGCGCGTCGATGCGCTGGCCGATCTGCTGCTGGCCGGCACGCCGGTCGAACAGTGGCCGGCCGAGTGGTTCGACGTGATCGACGGCGTGCAGCGGGCCGATGTGCTGCTGGGCGGTCTGGCCGCCGACACACCGACGCTGCCGGCGGTGCTTGCGCAGTCGCCGCAGGCCCTGCTCGACGCAGTGGCGCAGTCCGGCCTGCGCGGACGCGGCGGCGCAGGCTTCCCGACCGCGCGCAAATGGCAGGCCTGTCGCGACGCGGCGGGCGACCTGCGTGTCGTCGTCTGCAACGCCGACGAGGGCGAGCCCGGCACCTTCAAGGACCGCGTACTGCTGGCGAGTCACGCCGACGCCGTGTTCGACGGCATGACGGTGGCGGCGCGCGCGGTCGGCGCGCAGCAGGGCTTTCTCTACCTGCGTGGCGAATACCGCTTCCTGCTGCCGCAGCTCGAACAGGTGCTCGCGCGCCGCCGCGCGCAGGGCCTGCTTGGCCGCGACGCGTGCGGCGTCGTTGGCTTCGATTTCGACATCGCGATTCATCTGGGCGCAGGTGCCTATGTCTGCGGCGAGGAATCGGCGCTGATCGAATCGCTGGAAGGCAAGCGCGGCACGCCGCGCATCCGCCCGCCCTTCCCGGTACAGGCCGGCTACCTCGGCCGGCCGACCGTGGTGAACAACGTCGAAACCTTCGGCGCGGTCGCCCATATCGCGCGTCGCGGCGGCGCCTGGTGGGCCGGCATCGGCACCGCGCAATCGACCGGCACCAAGATCCATTCGGTGTCCGGCGACTGCGCGCGACCCGGCCTGTACGAATACCCGCTGGGCACGCCCATCGCGCAGATCCTAAAAGACTGCGGCGCGCGCGACGTGCAGGCGGTGCAGGTCGGCGGCCCGTCCGGCGCCTGTGTGCCGGCGTCCGAATTCAACCGCGCCATCGCCTTCGAGGACGTGCCGAGCGCCGGGGCCTTCATGGTGTTTGACCACACGCGCGACCTGTTCGAAGTGGCGCGCCACTTCGCCCGCTTCTTCGCGCACGAGAGCTGCGGCCTGTGCACGCCCTGCCGTGTCGGCACCGAACTGGTGGTGCGGCGACTGGACAAGCTGGCGCACGCGCGCGGCGCCGGTCACGCTTCCGCTTTCGATATCGAGCGCCTGCACGATCTCGACACCGTGCTGCACAGCGGCACCCACTGCGGCCTCGGCGCCTCGGCCTGCAATCCGCTGCGCGACACGATGCGTCATTTCGGCGCGGCCTACGCGCAGCGCGCGACTGCGCCGCAGTTCCAGCCGGACGTCGACCTCGACGCCGCACTGTCGTCGGCGCGCCGCGCCACTGGCCGCAGCGACGCCGGCGCCCATCTGCACACGGACACGCCGGCATGAGCGCCACAGACCCGACCTTCGACCTTGACGGCCGGCCGGTCGCGCTGCAGCCGGGCGACACGATACTGAGCGCGGCGGCGCGCGCAGGGCTGGACATTCCCCACCTGTGCTGGAGCGAAGAGGTGTCGGGCAGCGCATCGTGCCGGCTGTGCACCGTGCTGGCCGACGGCCGCCCGGTGGCGGCCTGCGTGACGCCGGCAGTGGCCGGCCAGAAGGTCGACTGCCGCACCGCGTCGCTGGGCACGCAGCGCCTGCGCCTGCTGCAGATGCTGTTCGTCGAGGGCAATCACTTCTGCCCCGGCTGCGAAAAGAGCGGCCACTGCGTGCTGCAGGTACAGGCCGAACGCGCCGGCATGACCGATCTGAACTTCGAGGTACTGAATCCGGAGCGGCCGGTCGATGCCAGCCACCCGGACGTGCTGTTCGAACCGAACCGCTGCATCCTGTGCCAGCTCTGCGTACGCGCCAGCGACGAAATCGACGGCAAGCGGGTGTTCGCCATCGGCGGCCACGGCATCGCCACCCGGCTGCTGATCGACAGCCCCAGCGGCCGGCTTGGCGACAGCGCGCTGTCGGTTGACGACCGCGCCGCCCACATCTGCCCGGTCGGTGCGCTGCTGCCCAAGCGGGTCGGCTTCGCGGTGCCGATCGGTGCGCGTCGCTTCGATACCGGGGACAGGCGCGGATGAACGCGACCGCCCCATCGCCGCGCAAGCTGCGCGTCGCCACCGTGTCGCTGGCCGGCTGCTTCGGTTGCCACATGTCGCTGCTCGACATCGACGAGCGGCTGTTCGATCTGGTCGAGCGGGTCGAGTTCGACCGTTCGCCGCTGACCGACATCAAGACTGTGGGGGAGGCCGGGGACTGCGACATCGGCCTGATCGAAGGTGGCCTGTGCAATGCCGAGAACGTCGAGGTGCTGCGTGCCTTCCGCGCGCACTGCACCCTACTGGTGGCGGTCGGCGCCTGCGCCATCACCGGCGGCCTGCCGGCGCTGCGCAACCACCTCGACGTCGGCGACATCATGCAGTCGGTGTATGGTCGGGTGCCGGACGACCCGGAACTGCCGCTGCCGCTGAACCGCGTGCTGCCGATACACGAGGTGGTGCGCATCGACCACGCGCTACCCGGCTGCCCGCCGCCTGCCGACGCCTTCTGGCAACTGCTGCAGGACCTGATGGCCGGCCGCACGCCGGTGCCGGCGCCCGGCCTCATCCGCTACGACTGAAGCATTCAGGATCATGGATACGCGCCCGCTCGAAACCGCTGCCGACTCCAAAGGATTGCGCCGCATCGCCATCGATCCGCTGTCGCGCGTCGAAGGCCATGGCAAGGTGACGCTGCTGCTCGACGACGACAACCGCGTGCGGCAGGCGCGGCTGCACATCGTCGAATTCCGCGGCTTCGAGAAATTCATCGAAGGCCGGCCCTGGTGGGAAGTCCCGGTCATGGTGCAGCGGCTGTGCGGCATCTGCCCGGTGTCGCACCACCTGGCCGCATCGAAGGCGTTCGATCGCGTGGTCGGCGGCTGGCCGGTGCCGCCGGCGGCCGATCGCATCCGCCGCCTCATGCACTACGGCCAGATCGTGCAGAGCCACGCGCTGCACTTTTTCCACCTCGCCTCGCCCGATCTGCTGTTCGGTTTCGACTCGGGCGTCGAACAGCGCAACATCGTTGGCGTGGCCGCCGCCTTTCCGGACGCTGCGCGTCAGGGCGTCATGCTGCGCAAGTTCGGCCAGGAGGTGATCCGCATCACCTCGGGCAAGCGCATTCACGGCACCGGTTCGATACCCGGCGGCATGAACCGCGCGGTCGACCCGGCCGAGCGCGAAGCGCTGCGCGCCGAACTGCCGCAGGTACTGGCCTGGGCGCAGGACGCGGTGTCGCTGGCCCGCCGGCTGCACGAAAGCCTGCCGGCGCGCTACGCCGACTTTGCCGACACGCCGGCGGCCATGATGTCGCTGGTCGGCCGCGACGGCGCGATGGAGCTTTACGACGGCGTGCTGCGGCTGCGCGAAGCCGACGGGCGCATCGCGGTCGACGGCTTCGACGACCAGCGCTACCGCGAACTGATAGCCGAAGCGGTCAAGCCCTGGACCTATATGAAGTTCCCCTACCGTCGCGACCTCGGTGTCGATGACGGCTGGTACCGCGTCGGACCGCTGGCGCGCCTGCAGAACTGCGACTTCATCCCGACGCCGCGCGCCGAAGAGGCGCGCCAGGCCTTCGTCGCCGTACACGCGGGGCGGCCGGTGCACGCGGTGCTGGCTACCCACTGGGCGCGCATGATCGAACTGCTGCACGGCGTCGAGACGGTCGCCGCGCTGCTCGACGACGCGCTGATCACAGGCGGTCCGCTGCAGGCCGAGGGGCCGCGCCAGCGCTCGGGCATCGGCATCATCGAAGCGCCGCGCGGCACGCTCATCCACGAGTACGAGGTCGGCGACGATGATCTGGTCACGCGCTGCAATCTGATCGTGTCGACCACGCACAACAACCAGGCGATGAACGAGGCGGTGCGCGCGGTGGCGCTGCGCTATCTCGACGGCGAAACGATTACCGAAGGCCTGCTCAACCACATCGAAGTGGCGGTGCGCGCTTACGACCCCTGCCTGTCCTGCGCCACGCACGCGCTTGGCCAGATGCCGCTGGCGGTGAGCCTGCGCGCGGCCGACGGCCGCGTGCTTGACCACGTGCTGCGCAGCTCGACCGGCGAACTGCTGCGCGACGGCCCGGCGCACGACGCCGGGGCGGCGCAATGACGGCGCCGCTGCTGGTGCTGGGCTGGGGCAACCCGAGCCGCGGCGACGACGCGCTCGGCCCGATGCTGGTCGATGCGCTGGCGGCGTATGCCGAGGGTGTCCTGCCCGCCGGCAGCGTGGACTTCCTCAGCGACTACCAGCTGCAGATCGAGCATGCGCTCGACCTGGTCGGCCGCGAACGCGTGCTCTTCGTCGACGCAGCGCGCGGGCTGGAAGCCGCCTGTCTGGTACGCAGGGTCGAGCCGCAGCGCGAGCGCCAGATCACCAGTCACGCGCTGTCGCCGGAAGCGCTGCTGCAGGTCTTCGTCGATCTGCATCGCCTTGCACCGCCGGTGTGTGATGTACTGGCCATCCGCGGCCGCCGCTGGGAACTGGGCGAGCAGCCCGATGCGCAGGCCGAGGCCGATCTCGAACAGGCGCTCGCCCGGGCATGCGGCTGGCTGCATGACGCCGTCGCGTGCGGCGCGCACACCGAAGGAGTGAATGCATGAACGTGCTCTGGTTGCAGTCCGGCGGCTGCGGCGGCTGCAGCATGTCGCTGCTGTGCGCCGACACCGACGATTTCCACGGCCAGCTGCGCGACGCCGGCATCGATCTGCTGTGGCATCCGTCGCTGTCGCTGGACAGCGGCAGTGAAGTGACCGCGCTGCTCGGCCGCATCCTCGACGGCGATCTGCCGCTGGACGCGCTGTGCGTCGAAGGCTCGCTGCTGCGCGGGCCGAACGGCACCGGCCGTTTCCACATCATGGCCGGCACCGGTCTGCCGATGATCGAATGGGTGCGCACGCTCGCGGCGAGGGCGCGCCACGTGATCGCCGTCGGCAGCTGCGCCGCCTGGGGCGGCGTCACCGCCGGCGGCGACAACCCGACCGACGCATGCGGCCTGCAGTACGACGATGAGTTGCCGGGCGGTCTGCTCGGCAGCGACTTCCGCGCCGCGGGTGGCCTGCCTGTGATCAATATCGCGGGCTGTCCGACCCACCCGAGCTGGGTGCTCGACACACTGATGGCGCTGGCCGCCGACAGCTTCGGCGCAGCCGAACTCGACACGCTGGGCCGGCCGCGCTTCTACGCCGACCAGCTGGTGCACCACGGCTGCACGCGCAACGAGTACTACGAATTCAAGGCCAGCGCCGAAAAGCCCTCGGACCTCGGCTGCATGATGGAACACATGGGCTGCAAGGGCACGCAGGCGCACGCCGACTGCAACACCCGGCCGTGGAACGGCGAAGGCTCCTGCACCCGCGGCGGCTACGCCTGCATCAGCTG
>CAZKRN010000053.1:0-3797 GCA_964555165.1 uncultured Methyloversatilis sp.
GCCAGCCAGTCCAGTACAAAATTGCTGCCTATGAAGCCGGCTCCGCCGGTTACCAAGATCGTCATGCCAACTCCTGCTTATGTTGCGACGCAGCGTAACTGAATCAGATGAAATTCTGGGCACGACCGTGACTGGACGAGGAGAAAATACTCACCGGACGACAGGAAGGCCCCCGAAAAGCGGGGCCACGCGCAACAAATCAGCCGAGAAAACCGATAGGGACAGGCGTAAGACCGGGGAGGACCGCACTCGTGTTCGTCACGCCAAGAAAGCCCTTCAGCACTTCCGCGTAAACGTTCTGAAACTCTATCGTGTGTGCCAGATATCGCCCCTTGTACAAGGACGCGGCGCCGAGTCCCGGCCATCCAGTCGCCCCGGGATAGATGCCTCCACGCACACCAGGGCCAATCGCAAGCCAAGTCGTCGCATTTCCGTGATCCGTCCCCTGGCTTCCGTTCTCGGCAGCCGTTCGTCCGAACTCCGTCACGGCGAGAACCATCACCCGCGAAGCGTGCGCCCCGATGTCGGTGAAGAAGGCCGACACGCCTTGCGCGAATGTCGCCAGCAAGACAGACATTTCGCCTGCCGGCTGCCCGCCTCCTTGATAGCTGTGCGTGTCCCAACTGCCGAAATTGAGCGAAATGACATTCAACCCGGCTCTTGCCTTCACCATGGTGGCCGCCTGCGCCATTTGTCGGCCAAAAACATTGCCCGGATAGATCGCTCCGTATTCGACCGGCAACTGCGCTGCACTCTGCAGTGTTTGCAGATCCGAGGGCACTCGCAGACCGATTGCCTTCAGCGCATTCGCATTTGCATTCGCCGGCAGATCGCCCGCTGCGTAGCCCGCAAGAATGGTTTCCGTCACCAAGGTCCGATCATTGGCATCAACCGCCAGATTCAAGGCCTTGAGATCGGAAAAGGCGGATACCGTCGGGGTCAAACCGAACAGACTGCGCGGCACCGTTTCGGTCAGGCTGATCGCCCTTTCCGACGGGGTACCGGAAATCTGTTCAAGATAGCGCGCCAGCCAGCCCGTATCTGCAATCGAGGGCGACCCGTGTTCGATGATGTCCTGTCCGGAAAAATGCGACTGCGATGCGTTCGCGTAATGGACCGCTGGCAGCACCGCAACCTGACCTTCCTGGTACATCGCGTGCAGCGGTGCCAGCGATGGATGAAAGCCGAAGAATCCGTCCAGATCGAGTGCCGGATCCGACTTTCCCGAGCCGGGCGCCGCAATCGCAATGTTCGGGCGCAGCGAATAGTACGCTTCGTCCCCGTAGGGAACGCACACATTCAGTCCATCCCAGCCGCCACGCATGAAAACCACCACCAGCAAGGGCTCACCCGTTGCCGCTTGCGCACTTGCCGGGCCGGTCAGCAAGCCCCCGGAAGACCAGCCATACATCCCGCCCGCGAGGGACATCAACCCGTTACGTATGAATTTGCGTCTGTTCATGGTCGTTGTTCCGTCTGCTCGGAAATTCACTGCAGGTGGTACTCGGGCAGGCTCATCAACGCCCTTGTCAGGCGTCTGAGCCGGGCTTCGGCATCTGGCAGATCGGGCATGTAGGGATAGCTGCCGCCTTCGGTGAGCACATCCAGCGCCAGCGAGTAATGCCGCTTTGAAAAGCCCGGTCCTAACAGTCTTTCCAGCATGTGTCCCGCAACACCTTCGGATGTGCTCGCGCCATTGGCGAGCATCAATCCGACCAGATCGAACTGCGTCGGATCGCTCACAGTGGTCGCGCCCATCAGCCGGTCGACAAAGCGCGAGCGCGATACCACCATGCCCGAACTGAGCCAGACCGAGCCCTTTTCGGAAAATCCGGTCGGCGCCGAGTAGAGGAAAAGCGGCATGCCCTGCCGTGACGGTTCGAGCGCAAGGTCGTCGCCATTCGAAACCCCCCGCAACTGGCGCACCGCGCCCACGATGTACTCCAGCGGACTACGCACTTTCGCGAGACGGTTGCCGACCTTCTCGAACTCCGACGAAGCGAAAACCGCGGAGAGCACCCTTTTCATCTGGTCCGGCTGATCAACGTTAGCAATGAAGGTATCCGAGCAAGTCTGAACGGTGGTCGCCGGTGAATCGTCGAGAACGAAAACCTGCACCAGCTTGCGACAGATGAACTTCGCTGTGGCTGCTTGCCGGGAAAGCAGATCGAGCACTTGCTCGCCGTCCTGCTGCCCGCCACCGCTGATGGCCGTACCGAGCAGAGACTTCGCGCCGGTGTCGTGCAGACCCGAATTGAAGTAGAAGACCCCGTCCTTGACTGTCCAACCGGTGAAGGCACGAGCCGCATTGACAACATCGGTCTGGGTGTAGCCGCCATCCACTCCAAGGGTATGGAGTTCGAGAAGTTCGCGTCCGTAGTTCTCGTTCGGTGCCAGCTTCATGTTGTAGACACCGTCGAGGAAATACAGCATGGCCGGACTGTGGGCGCTCACACCGAGCAGGTCACGGAAGTTGCCAAGCGCATGCGCGCGGAAGGCCGCCATCTCCGTAAACTCGAAATCGCTGTTCAAGTGCGTGAAGTAGTTCGTATTGAAATGGTTGTCCCAGAACCAAGTCATCACCTCACGCAACTGATGGCGCGTATAAACCGCCCTGCGCAGGAAAGTCGTGGCGATCTGCGTGCCACTTCCCGCCCAGTAGCCGGAAGCCTCGTCATACTCGGGGTCTTCATACTGGTCGGCGTCGAGTTGCTGCTGTAAGTAGGTCTGCTTGCCTTTCTGCATGTATTCCTGAAGCGTTTCGAACGTCGGCCCGAACGAGGTGCGCTGAAGTACATGCCAAGCCTGCCGGAAGGAGTCGGAAGGTGTCAGTGCAAGAGACTGCGTGCTTTCGTTGCCGTCTCCGTCAACGGCAGTCAGTACAACATTGATGGGCGCAGAGGTGAATTCCGGATCAGGCACTATGGCCAGTGACCAGCGCCCGGACTGCGGATCGACCTCGACGGCACGTGCTGCCATGCTGGGCATGCCGCCGCCGTTGACCGTGGCGGTCAGCGTCGAACCCAGCGTGTCGTCGCTCACCAGTCCGGACACGACGAATCCACCCGTCGGCACCGCAGCGCCCGGCCCATGCGTCAGCACGGTCAGTACCGGCTGTTCCGTTCCGCGACCCAACGTCAGCGATATCGAATCCTCACCGCTATTGCTGCCGACATCGGTCGCAAGGGCCGAAACGCGAATGGTTCCGGTGTTCTGCGCATCCAGCAAGCCTGTGTCCACGTACCAAGTACCCGAACTGGCGCGAACGATTGCCGCCTTTTCCACCTTTACACCGGACGGCAATGTCAACGTCACCTTGACCGAAGACACCGCCTTGTCATCCGACACCGTACCGGCAATCCTCGTCCCGGCCGACGTCACCTTGCTGCCGTCGGCCGGGCTGGTGATCGCAATGGCCGGCCCTGATCGGTCATGCGACTGGCCGACCACGAACGTAAGCGCGCCCGGCTGACTGATCGAAGCGCTGATTTCCCAGTTCTCGTAGTACTTCGTCTCGAAGTTGAAGCTCTTCCCGCTTCCCAGTCCATCGAGATCCAGGCTGGCAAGACCATTGACATCGGTCACCGCACGTGCCCGCCACACCTTTCCTCCACCGGCCGGCAACTCATAGGCTTCCAGCGATTGGGCCCCCACAGGAAGACCGGTCACTGCATCCAACATGCGAACCGTCACGCCCGGTCCGCCGACCGTGAAGCTGTACGCCCCACCCTGAACATAGGCAGCACTGCTCTTGGTACTGCCATCGACCCGGCTGGCCGCCTGCAGCAGATAGGTCT
>CAZKRN010000053.1:3897-22345 GCA_964555165.1 uncultured Methyloversatilis sp.
TCGGCTGTCCGCTCTGACCATCCAGAACCTGTACCTGCAGCTTGCCTACCCGGAACGCGAAGTCACCGGCCGCAGCAACGACGTCGCTCGCAACCCAATGCGCGAAAGGTCTGGCCTCGAAGTGATAACTTTTGCCGCTGCCCAGTCCGTCGAGCGAAAACGCCGCCCGACCGGACGCATCGCTGGTACGGACCGCCCTCCAGGTCTTGCTGCCGTCGGCCGACCTCTCGAACGCATGGATCTCGACACCCGGCAGCCCCCGGCCGGCAACATCGTCAAGCAATTCAAGATTGAGCGTTGCCGCGTGGACCCCGGCGAAAGGCAGCAGCACCGCCAGCACGGCGGGAAGAAGGACACGCCTGCCGCCAAACGACAGCAATGCGACGATGGCGCGCAAAAATGCCACGTACATCGAGCCGACTGCACGCGAGCGCGAAAACACTGAATAGAACAATTGCGCCTGCTCCCCGGTCAGAATCCGCGGCTCATAGCCGCGGCGACATGCTTGGAGGCCATTGCGTTTGCGCGTGGCCCCGCCATTCCTGTTGCCCGGTCGATGCGAAATTCATTCGCACCCACACGACCATCGTCGGCGCAAAGCATAGCGACCGCGACACAGAATTTAACGAGGACTATTTATCACTCAGGCGAAAGAAGATGTAACAGAGTCGCTAAACTTTTCTTACATTCATCCCGCAGTCGAAGATCTCTATCTGACAAGCCATTTTCACATTCTTCCCGACCGAATGTAATCAAGCCAATGTCCTAAGCCAACATCCTACAGCGCAAAACCGGATGAGAACCCTCGTTTCCGTCTTGCGCGGACACATGGATTCCCAGTGAAGCTTGATTCAACAATCACAAGGGCTGCGCTGTTTCAGCATCGAGCGGATTCGTAGCGATTCATGAAATACGTTACCGAACGACAGCAGACGGTACGATCTTGAAAGTCGACGCACAGACAACTTATCGACTCAGCTGCGAAGTCAATCATTCCAGCTTTACAGCACCCATGGAATTTCGTGGAAAAACTCTCGCTGGAACGCCGACCGCGACATGGTCATCCGGCACATCCTTGATCACGACTGCATTCGCCCCGATAATTGCATTATTGCCAACAACAACTGCACCAAGTATCTTTGCGCCGGCACCGATATCTACACCGTTCCCTATTCTGGGCGCCTCCGATGCGCGCTGAACATAACGGTTCCCGAGCGTGACGCCCTGCCGGATCATGCAATCGTCTCCGATCTCGGCGGAGCCATGAATGATGATTCCACCGAAGTGCTCGATATTCAGTCGGCGGCCGATTCTTGCCGGCGCTCCGATATAGACACCAAAAAAAACCTCGCTGAACTTGCACAGCACGACGTGCAAAACATACCAGACTGCCCGGAGCGGTCTGACTCTGCAGGCCAGTCTGGCATGACCGAACCTGTATATCAGCAATGCCCAGAAACCCTGCGCCAGAAGGCCTTCTCGATGGGTACGAAGGTCTTCCATGACCAGCGCTAGAAATCCCGGTTTTCTATCGACAGCGGAATGGAACATTGGATGTATCTTTGATGGTATGCAGCACCCGATTGCAAAATACTGGAAAATCAACACCGGTTCGCCAAGAACGCATGAAATTCGATTCACTCGTATTTCAGCAACGCGTACTCTCCACCGCGCAAATTTTCAGATGTATTCAATCATGAATTCGCTTCACCGCTTTCACGAAAACAGTGATTTGAAACAGGGGAACGGGAGTTGAACTCACTGCGCTACGCTGTCGGCAAATCCCGACGGCGCCCCGGCAAACACTCTTTCGTGGGCCGTCGTGACTGCCGTCCATGAAAACGTCTCGCTGGCGCGTTTGCGGCCGCGCTCGCCCAGTCGCGCAAGTGCCTCCGGGTCGCTGACTGCCTGATTCAGGGCGCGCAGGCAGTCATCGACATCGCCCTTGCGGAACTGGAGTGCGCAGTCCGCCACCACATAGCGGTTCTCGATGATGTCGCTGCAAAGGATGGGAGTGCCGAGTGCCATGTTCTCGAGAATCACCGGCGACAGCCCTTCCACGTCGGAAGGCTGCACATAGCAATAGGCGGATTTCATCAGGGCATGCGTGCGCTTGCCATAGACGAAGCCCGGAAACACGATGCGCGGGTCGGCTGTCGCCTTGATGCCCTTCTCGAAATCCGAAGGATTGGGCGAGCCCCCGACCAGCACCAGCTTCTTGTCGGTGTTCAATCTTTCGAAGGCCGGCACCAGGTACTGCAGGCCCTTGTCCGGGATGAAGCGCCCGACGAAAAGGAAATATTCACCGGGCCTGAGCCCGAGTTCGTCGAGAATCGAATAGTCGAGATCCGTTTCCGACACTTCGCTGCCGAAGGGGATGAACTCGTAGCTGCGCCCGTAGTTCTCCTCGAACAGCTTCTTCACGAACACATTGTCGAAGATCACCTGGGTCGCCGCGATGGCCGTCAGGTGCGAGGCCATGCGCAAATACAGTTTCCCGTACCAGGGCCATTTGTCTCGCTTCCAGTCGACGCCGTCCTGGCTGATGAACACCTTTTTGCCGAACAGCCGGAGCAGCAGTCCGAAGATCGAATTTCCACCGTTCTGGATGTGCACGACATCGGCCATGTCATGCACGATGATGTCCCAGGTGCACTTCGCCGAGTGCAGCAGCGTATCGAAGCCTTTGGCTGAGACCGTACGGAAGTGCTTGTAACGAACGCCGTCGACGACATCGGCCAGCGCGTCCTCTCCCGGATACAGGCGGTTATAGCCGATCACCGTGTGACCGTTGCGCACCAGACGCGGCAGAAGTTCGGAGGCGAACTTGTCCGCGCCGGCACAGCCAGGTCGAAGAGGGACCGAGCGAAACCCGAAGGCCGCAATACGCATTGAATAACTCCGCTCCGTCAGAGATAGTCGCGATAGTCGCGATCCAGATAGGCTTTGAGCGCCACACGCCAGTCCGACATGATGTTCAATCCACGCAGATGCAGCTTTCGATTGATCAAGCGCTCGGAGTCAGGTCGCGGTGCGAAGAACTCCTGCTTGAAGAAGTCGGAACTGACCGGATTCACCTTCACCTGGTCGGCAATGCCCAGTTCGATCACGAGTTGCTGCGCGACTTCGAGACGGCTGGTGACACCCTCGCACACCATGTTGTAGAGACCCCAGTAACGCTTCTCCATCAATGCCTTCACGGAACGCGCGAAGTCGAAGGTGTAGGTCGGCGTGCCAAGCTTGTCATGCACCACATTCAGCTCTGTCTTGCCTTCCTTGAGCTGCTTCATCAGCTTCTGAATGAACTTCTTGTCCTTGCGCGGCCCGCCACCCATCATCCAGCCGGCGCGGCACACCAGGTGCTCGCGCACGTTCTGGGTCACGAACAGCTCGCCCATATACTTCGAGCGCGCGTAGTGGCCCATCGGATTCGGGCGGTCCCAGTCGTCAAAGATGTCCTGCGAACCGTCGAAAATGCCGGCCGTGCTGATGTACAGCATGGGAATGCCCAGTTCGTTCGCGATATAGGTCGCGTTCTCCACCGACGTGGTGTTGGTCAGGTAGGCGTCCTCGATGTTCTGCTCGCAGTACTCGAGACTGGTGTGTGCCCCCAGGTGGAACAGGAAGTCGGGCTTGAAGCGCTGCACGTCCGCGCGATAGGCCTCGAGATCGCGGAAATCCAGGAAGGACAGCCACTCCTCGTTCACATCCTTGTCGGTGCAGCGCAACTCGTGATCGTCGCGAAAGGTGTGATAGAAGGCCTCGCCCAGCATGCCGCCGCAACCGGCGATGTAGATTCTTGCCATTGAAAACTCCCTGTGATGAATGTTGAACATGGGTGCAGGATTGTGGGACGCACGGATTGCAGAACGATGCGTGCGCTGGCCGGTTCAGTGTGACGTAATGCCTGGGCTCGTGTCTGCGCCAAGGGCGGAATACAGTTCCAGCATCCGTTCTCGGTAACGCGCCAGCGAATATTCGGCTTCGACCAGCGCGCGCGCGCTGCGGCCCAAGCCGGCCACTTCGCTGTCCGGCATCTCCGCCAGCGTCCGCATGGCCCGGGCAAGATCCTCCGCATTGCCACTTTCGAACAACAGCCCACTGACCCCTTCGCGGACCATTTCCGGTATGCCGCCGATACGTGCTCCGATCGCCGGCTTGCCGAGCGCAAACGCTTCGAGCACCGACATCGGAGCATTTTCGTACCACTCGGACGGCAACACGATGCCGCGACTGCCCGCCACGACCTCCAGCAAGGCTGCGCCCGAACGCCGACCGAGATAGTCGATATCCGCGCCACCTTCCTGCGCCTCGCGGACCTGATCCGCCAACTCGCCATCACCCATGACAACGAGCTTCATGCCTGCCAGCCGGGCCGCCCGGAGCAGCGTACCGACGCCTTTCTCGTAGGAAAGCCGCCCGAAATACACGAAATATCGTCCCGGCTCGTAGCGTGGCGAAAACTCATCGACCTTGACGAAATTGGGCAGATATTCGAGCTGCTGCGCAGCCCAGCCCCACTCGACGAACTTGTCGCGGTAGAAGCGGCTTGGCACGACGATACGGTCCAGATTCTTGCGATAGATGCCCGACACGCGATGCAACCAGCTCTCCAGCGCAACCAGCGCGCTCACGCCCAACTGGTTTTTCACGCAGCGGTGCTTGACGGCATGCATGAAATTGCCCCCCCTGCACCGCTCGCAGATGCCGTCGTGCGCGAGCATCGTATGCGCCGGGCAGGCGAGCTTCAGATCGTGCGCCGTCAGTACCGTGGGAATGCCGCGCTCCTTGAGCAGCGGTAGAACCGAAGGCGAGAGATGGTGATACAGATTGTGCGAATGTGCGATATCCGGGCGGAATGCGTCGAGCAAGGCGGCGAGCTTGCGCCTTGCCTCGACCGAGTAGATGACCTTGAGTGCCATGGCCGCCTTGGACAGCGTGCCGTAGGAGTGACCGTACTGAAGTTCGTCCACGAAGTACGCATCCCACTCCGAAGGCTGGTTCGAGGGGTGATGCATGGCCATGAATGCGGTCTGCCACCCCATGGATCTGAACAAGGCGTCGTGCTCCAGATACACCATGTCCGCGCCACCGCGACGGTAGTGATAGCTGTTGAGACTGAGAAGTCTGGGCATGGAAGCGGTTCCGGTCAGGCCTGTCGCGGCCGGTTCAATGCAGCACCAGCACGTCTTCAAGAGGCCGGCGCGCCGAGTAGGCCACATTGAACGTGTCCGGCAGACTGCCCACCGCAATCATCATGATCACCTGTTCCTGAACCGGAATGCCGGTCATCGCATGCAGTTTGCGGTCGTCGCTCCTCTCCTTCGACCAGTTGAGGCAGCAACTGCCGTAACCCAGATCGTGAAAGGCCAGGCACAGCGACATGCTGAACATGCCGCCATCGATCCAGGACTGGAAGCGCTCGCCCGGGTCGACAAAGAAGCTCAGGTCGCACGTGACCACCAGCACCAGCGATGCCTTCTCGCCAAAGCCCCTGCTGCCGGCCTGCAGCGCCAGAAGATCGGATTTTTCGCGGGCACCGGAATAGACATGCACGCGCCAGGCCTGGCGGTTGCAGACCGAAGGCGTCTTCTGCGCGAGGCGCACCGCGGAAACGATGTGCTCTTCCGGTATCGCCTCACCGGTGAAATGACGCACGCTGTAGCGCGACGAAAAGAAGCCGGGAAAACCCTCCTTGCACGAAGCCGCGATACCCGCCCGCGTCAGCGCGACCACACCGCCCTCATTGCAGGCATCGCCGCTTGCCTGCAGCGCACGCTGACGCAGGGCGTCCAGCCGGGGCCGCAACCAGCCGACATCAACGCCGGTCTTGTCGTTGAACTCTACATAGCGCTCGAGCACGCCGATCGCGGTAGTCGCCGGAGGCACGAAACCATGCCGTTCGACAAAGGGCATCACGGCCGCCAGCACGCGTTCGACGACCTCGCGTCCGAAACCGGGGCGAGGATGTTCGAAGGACAAGCCCTTTTCGATCTGGTGGTAGGCCATCACGATGCGGGCGGCCTGCTCGCCGCGATACTGCAGACTCCTGTTCATGCCTGAATAGTTGAGATAGCGCCGGAAATCGTAGAAGCAGTTCGGCGCCAGCCGGGCGATGAAATAGGCCCTGCGTATCCAGCCATGCACGAAGTCCGGGGTCAGCTTCCAGACCATCTTCTTGAAGGCGATGCTGTTCATTTGTTCAGTTCCTTGGCGGCATCCGACAGGGAGGTTTCGAGAAAGGCCAGCGACGGCGCCTTCAGGTCGGCGATCCGGCTGAACACCTGGTCGTAATCGACTGGCGTCCTGAGCTGTTGCGCCAGTTGCGCAAGATCGCGATTGACCCGGTGTTCCAGACCGAGTTGGCGCAGCAGGAAACCCAGCTTGTTGGAATTGCTGCCCCAGCGATTCTCGCCGCGCAGCAAGGACACAAACGGACGGCGGTTCTTGATCGAGAAAATGGTGCCGTGGAAGGTATCGGTCACAACATACTTCGCATGCCTGAACAGGGACAGCAGTTCAAAGGGCGTTACGACTCGATTCTCGTCGCACCAGTCATGAAAGAATCCGACGGATACCGTGCGCAATCCCTCGGGCTCGGCGATCCCCCGAACCGACGCGATTTCCTCTGGGCTGTCGAGCCGCCCGTCATAGGCATACACGATCATGTAGGGCTCGTTCAACAGCGGCGGTCCGATCTCCGAATCGAATTCATAGATGAGGGTCGGATCGACAACAAGTACCGGGTCTTCGCCCGTACAGTGACGGACCAGTTCCAGCGTGTTTTCGTCGCGGACACTGATGCGCCTGAATCTGGCAAAGCCTGCCGCCAGTTCCTCGCGCATGCCATCCGATTCGACATCGGCGACCGATGCATAGCCGGCCGAAGCGGCGTAGGACATGATCCACGGCGAATCGACGTCATTTCCAAACAGTGCGGGCACATACGCGTGACCGTGATTCTGCGTGTAGTTGAATACCTCGTCGCTGCCGATCACGAAGACATCGCAGGCGTAGTCGTAGCAGGCATCTTCGGGCAGTCCGAGCAGCGCAGTGACACTTGCCTTATAGACTGCCTCGAAATCGCGACGGAACTTTCGCTTCTTGAGATAGGTGGGCAGGTTGCAGAGCACATGAGGCAGGCGGCGCAGCTTCTCTATGCGCCGCACGGGCTTCACCTTTTCGCCCTTGTGACGGGGCGTCCCGGCGCGGAAGTCGACGAATTCGACCTCGTGACCGAGCTTGCGTATTGTCTGCATCAGTGCATAGGCCTGCATGAAGGAGCCGTAATTGACGACTCTCTGCATGCTCATGATCTTGATCTTCATAGCACCCCCGGAAGCCTCGGTTTCAATTCTGTTCCACAGTCGACTGTGACCGCACACGGGTGAAGTCGGAAATGAATAGCCTGATATCTGCCCAGCAGTACCGCCATACGAACAGCAGATATACGATTTCAATCAGGGCGGTCGTGACCAGCCAGTGCAAACCCGCAAAGTGTTCGAACGCCAGGCCGCAGGCGATGGCCGTCAGGCCCATGAGCAATATCTGGATGCTGCGCCGCCAGGGGTGCGCATAGCGAAAACCCCTTTGTTCGAGCGAGCGCCGCACCAGACGATTGGCAAGTACCAGCGCGAAAGCATTGGCCAGGGGGAAACAGACCGCACCGACAAAGGGATAGAGCAGCACGCCGGGCAAGACGGAAAACGCGAGCAGAATGTTCGAAGGAATCAGAACCTCATAGCTTTCAACCGTCTGTGCAAGCATTTCCAGTATCAGACGATGCGTTTCGAGGGCAACGACGACGAGCAGCATGGCCAGTATCGTCAGCGTGCCGGTTCCGTACTTCCCGCCGGAGATCCACAGCAGCATGCCTTCGCCGCCGACGACCAGTCCGGAGAAGCAGATACCGATGATCACCGTGTTCACGACAATGAGGCGTTCGCATACGGTGGCCGCGGCGGCAAAATCCCGCTTTTCCGAAAAGCGGGCAACCACCACCGGGCGTATCAGTCCGATCAACAATTGCGCGGGCAGATATCGCTTGATGAATTCATAGAGCGATTGCGCAAAGCCGTAGCTGGCCATGACGGCATCGGAAAAAAGATGACCGCCGACCAGCCGGTTCGTATTGCCACCGAAGGGCAGACCGACGATGTGCTGGACATAGCCCGACAGGCAGAAGCGGGCGATCTGGCGCAGATTCTTGCGTACCCAGTCCTGGTCGTCGTCGGGCGCCTTGAGAGTCAGTTCGATGGAGAGCGAGTATTTGACGATGGCGATCAGGATGGCAATGAAGCCGAGCAGGTCGGATATCAGTTCCACCCAGATGACCGACAGCAGATCGGCGTCGCCGGACATGCTCAGATAGACCATGCCGATCAGGCGACTGACCGAATTGATCGAATAGGCGATCTGGGCAGCCCCCTGATGCAGCGTCGAATCAAGCACCTGTGACAGGAAGTGGTTCGAACAGCGCACCACCACTACCGCAAGAAACAGGCGGAACGCGTCTGCCGCGCCGTGCAGGCCGATCAGCGGCGAGATCGGTGAGGCCAGCACCCAGGCCAGCAGCGCAACCGCGACCAGCACCACGCTTCTCAGCAAAAACGCGCCCCACACGAACTGACGCAGCGCCGTGCGGTAGTTCAGCACATAGAGTTGCGGCACGTAGCGCAGCATGGCGTGCGCCAACCCCAGGCCGGACAGCGCGGTCACGAATTCGACCAGCGCGATCAGCACCGAGTAGTCGGCGAATACCTCGACCGGCAGGATGCGGACGACAAGTACCATCGCCACAAAACCGCTGAGCGCGGAGACGCCTTTTCCGAGTACGAAATGCAGCAGGCCGCGACGGACGCGCTCGCCACCATATCTTTCTGACATTTTCTATTGATCGCTGGTCGGTCTTCGAGTGACTGTGTCGAACAGGCTGCGGTAGCGTTCGAGCACGATGTGGGCAATCCGCTCGTAACTGCGGTGAGCAGTGACCCAGGCCGGGCCGCGCGCGGCCATCGCTTCGGCCTCCTCCGGATGGTCGAGCAGCCAGCAGATGCCGTCGGCAAACGGCTGAGCCCCCCATTCGACGCACAATCCGGCTCCGGTCTGACGGGTAATCGCAGATTGTTCCGGATGATCGTTACACACGAAGGGGCGTCCAAGCGCCATGTATTCGACCAGCTTGGTCGGCGAGGTCGAGGCCAGCACCTTGGTCGGATAGAAGGGCGACAGACACACAGCCGAATTGGCCGCGATTTCCCATGCCTTCTGCATCGCGACGAAACCGGTGAACTCGACCGCCTGAGACAGGCCGGCATCGCGTGCCCGCGCCTCCAGTTCCCGTCTCTCCTGAGGTATGTCGCCATCGCCGACAATCATCAGCCGGGCATCGGGGAAGCGTCGATGTACCAGTGCGAAGGCATCGATCAGCATGCCCAGGCGGCGCACCGATGCAAGCGTGCCGACATAGCAGATCTGGCGCGGCCGGGGCGTGCGGATGAAGGCACTCGCCCAGTCCAGCATGTCCCGGCTCACGCCCATCGGTACCGGCGTCATCTTGCTTTCCGGCACGCCGTACGCCTGCAGATCCAGCAGCATCTGATCGCTCTGCACGAATACATGATCGGCACGCGGCATGACGAAACGATAGAGCATGGACTCGCCGATCCGCCCATGCAGCCAGGAGTAGAACTTCTTCAATCCGCGCTCGCCGCGACTGCGCTCAAGGTAGTGTTCAGGGAACGGGTAGGAACACCAGTAGATGAATGCGCGACCGCTCAGCCGGGCAAGCATCAGTCCGAACAGGGCAGCCAGATACTTGTCCCGTACCTGTATCACATCCGCCCCGCGACGAACCGCGGCCACCTGGGCCTTGAAATCGGCCCACAGAAACTGGAGGCGGTTGCGAAGACCGCCCAGCGGGCCACTGCCCGGCAAGCCAGGCAATGCGACCGGCTGCCCCATGAATTCGGCACCGGCGGCATGGATCGCCGCACCCCGCCGCATCATCCAGCTCAGGCGATGACCTGCAGCCGGAATTTCGCGGCCGAACAGCTCCGCGACATCGACGCGGAAGGGCGGAAAACTGTCGTCGATCGAGTAATGGATGAACAAGGGCTTCATGAGGCTGAAAATCGTCGTGACGCGATGGCAGGCAGTGGATCAATTGTTCCGCTGGCTGGCCTCCGGCAACGAAAGGGTGAATACGGAAAAACGCGGCACCTTGAGTACGGTCATCGAGCGCTTGTCGAAAGTCACGGCGCCCGCCTTCTCGACCGGAACGACCCTATCTGCCTGCAGATAGTTGTTCGCGTTTCCGCGATCTGCGGTCAGCACGCGAAAAAAACCGTTCGCCGTCTGCCCGGCCCGGCCCGGCAGGACAAGTTCCACATCGATATCTTCACCGGAACGGTTGACCAGGATGACGGAATGACTGCGGGCATCCTCACTGGCCAGCACCACGCCGCGCATGTCGTAGCCGCCTTCGTAGTCGCTGCGTCGCGGCCCGCGGCTCAAGGTGCTCAGGACCACCGGCAGATGACTGTCGCGCACCAGCCGTGCTCCCCAGTAGACAGCCCCCGCGTGGAGCTTTCCCGACCGGTTGCGGTGGAACAGCGGCCATGGACCATCCGTGCCGTGCAGGGCATGGATGCTGGCACCCTGCACCTCGGGAATCTGGAAGGTGGCAATCATCATGTCGGCGACGGCGATCGCCGCGTTCAGGTCGGCAGTACCCGGCCACAATTCCTTCCAGCCGCCCTTGGCAAAGGCGCCGCGCGGCACGCGTGCGTGTTCGGTGAGCCACAGGCGCGCCGGCTTGCCGGTGGCCGCAACCACATCGGCGGAGGCTTTGCACAGCCGGTCCAGCATATCGGGCACCGGGGGCTGGGGCTCGCCGTCGTAATACAGGTGGATCGAATAGTCGCTGTCCATAGAGGCCATCGCCGACGCCACCGCACGGTTATAGGTGCGCGCACTGCCCACGGCGTCGTACTCCTGGGCGATGACCGCGATGCGTGAATCCGGCTGAACGCGTCTGATGGCTTCGGCCACCGGACGCGCGCGCGCGATGAACTTCTCTGAAGGCCAGCGATAGTGACCGCGGTCCAGCTCGTTGCCCATTTCCCAGTTGCGGATCAGCGGAAAGCCTGCAGTCGCCTTTTCGCGCGCATGTCGAACCAGTCCGGCCGCCTCTTCCGCCAGAGCGGCAACAGGCCTTTCGCCGCTCTGGTCACCGGTGATGTTGGCGACATACCAGCCGGTGCCATCGACCTCCTTCAGGAACTGCAGGTATTCGTCCAGCCCGAAACGTACCTTCACCGGCGGCAACCATTCGACATAACGGCGCTCCGGTCGCGAATCTCGTTCGCCCGTCGTGTCGCGCCAGTTCGAAACATTGGAGGCCACGCCACCGGGATAACGATAGGTCGCGCCGGCAAAGGGCCTGAGCCACTCGCCCACGCCCGGCTGCAGCGCGCCGGTGTCCGGGTTCCACAGCGAGCGCTCGAACTCGACCCATTCCAGATTGAAGCCGAAGAATTCCCGCGGCAGGCGGCGCAGCGGCCCGGTGCTCTTCACTTCGATCTGATAGCGATCCGCCTTCGCAACCCTGACCTGTTCCGGGCAGGCCGTCCAGCGCGGTTGCAGGAAATCGGCGTACACCGGCCGGACGCCGACGGCCAGCAGGGCGAGAAGCAGCGCACCGACGAAAGCGTTCATCGCTCAGCCGGTACGGTTTGACGGTCCCCGGCCCTGGTCTGCGCGATCACGAACCCTACCAGTACGAACAGCATGGCCTGGAAGCTCATGTCGAACATGAAGTAATTGCTCTGCAGGAGCGTAAAGCCCAACAGCGCTATGCCGATCTCAGCCCCGCGGCAGTATGCCCACAAGGGTGTGCCGTTGAGGCTCTTTGAAAGTCGGCGGGCGGCAAGATACGCCGAGATGAAGAAACCGATGATCGCTATCGTCCCCGCTAGACCAAAATCCCATAAGACAGCCGATATCGCGGTAAGCCCGATGTAGTAGCGACGGTACTGCGAACTCGCCAAATTGTTCTGCAGGAAACGAGAATCGGAATTTGCGGAGCCCGGTCCGTGGCCGAACACGACGCCCACCACGTCGCCCGCGACAACGTTCTGCTTGAACCAGAACGAATAAACGGTGGTGCGGTTCAGGATGGCGTTGCCATAACCGCGGTCGCCGAAATTGTATTCGATCGAATCGCGCAGGAACTCTTCCGGCGACTTCGCCTGCTGCGACTTGGCACCCGGAAGAGCCGTGTAAATGGTCAGCAGGGCGACGATCAGGCCTGCCGACAGCGCCGATGCGAGTACCACCAGAAAAGGGTTGCGCGCCAGCCTGTCGGCATACAGCAGGCCGAGAGCAAACGGTAGCAGCACGAACACGATTTTCACTTCGCTGAGCAGAAGCGGCGCGAAGCACAGTGCCGAGGCAGCCAGCGCCACCCGCAGACGGAGCAGACCGGCCCGCCAGCGGGCAATGAAGATGGTGATGGCAATCACTTGCAGCAGCGCGAGCAGCGTGCTGCGGCCGCCGCCTTCGGCCGATCCGCCGAAAGTGCCCGTGACGATATCGACCGCAACGATGTTGCGCGCTGCATCGAGCGCTCCGGTGCGTTGTGGCACAAGAACGAAAAACTGCTGCAGCACGAAAGGAAGCTGTATCAACGCGAGCCACGGCAGCAGTCGCAAGAAACGCTCGGAATCTTCCCGACCGAAGGACATCCATGCCAGGGCAAGCAGGATGCCCCAGACCTGGAAATAGCCCTTCATGCCAATGACCCAGTCGAAGGACAGACGGCCCTGGGCGACAATGGAGAGCAAGGCGAACAGAAAGAAGGCCATGGCCCAGCGCAGTGGTGGCGAACCTTTCGAACGCTGGCCGACGCGACCGATGCCCGCCAGGGAAAGCACCGCCAGCATGACCAGCATGATCGAGACGCCGACGACCGCCCATTTGATCTGAGCAAGTTTGGGGAGGTAAAGCTCGAACAGGCCGGCAAGCACGATGGAAGTGACCACGACGATCCACAGGCAGGCACGGGGCCACGCAAGCAGCAGACCGGCTCCGATGACGCCACCGCCCAGCACCGCCGGAATCGTGGCGCCCAACCCGGCGAGCCCGCCAAGAAGGATGGCCGCAAAAACGGCGACAAGAACGACCAGGACTGCAAGAAACTGGCTCTTGTCGAAACGACGCAGCGGCAGCCTTGCTGCCGGCAGGGTGTTCACGTTCATCGGTGTTGCCGTCTCCGGAAAGGAAGTTTGGAGACCATCAGTTCAGCCCGGAAAGTCGCAATCGGGCCGAAGGACGTATGGCAGGCAGAAGCTCATCGACGAACCGGGTTTGTTGAGCGAATGCCTGCTCGCTGTTCCGGTCGATGGACGAAACCCTGAACAACAGCCCGTCGGGGATTTCACCCTGGATGTTGTACTTCATTTCCGCCAGCTTTTTCTTCGTGCCTCCGGTCAGCGCTTGCGTGCCGACCGTAGTCCAGTAGGTGACCGGTTCGTATCGCTGCTGGCTCATGGAGGTTTCAAGCCGACGGACCGGGATGTCACCCAGTTTCGTATGCAGAACGCCGATCACGTTCGATTCGACCTGGAAACCTTGCGACGGGTAGCAGATTTCCGGGTAGTGAAGCTGGTTCGCATCCCGCTGATCCTCGCCGTAAGCGATGGAAAGCATGATCCGGTAACCGGTGCGGGTATTGATATAGGAACGCGAAAGAACCTGCGTATACAGTTTGTCCAGCTTTTCCTTCTGCTGCGGATTGACAACGCCCGATATCGCTGTCGGATCGCTCTTCCAGTCGCCGAACTCAAGCGGTACCGCTTCGTCCACCACCAGCTTTTCCAGACGGTCGGCAAGCTTTCTCGTCGGTATGAAAGCTGTGGCAACGGTGGCTGTAGTCAGGGCAAGAACAGCAAAAACAGTGGCTTTGATGACTGAGGGTTTCATGTATTCGATTCGGATCGGCGTTCAGACACGGGGGCTGCATGCGCCTTGAAATGAGTCAATTCACCTTGACCACGCCAGATTCAGGAAATCCCGACTGTCGCAATGCATCGCTCCCCTCGTCCTGAACGGTGCTCGTGCCGCTTCGGGAGGAAACGACACGTTTCCGGGAGGCTGGAAAGTATCCTGAAGGCGCACTGCAGTGCAACCAGACATCAGTGTAGAGCGTGACGGTTGCAGCGCAGTGACGTGAAACCAGTGGCGTGAAACGTAAGGCGACCGCGTCATGCGTCATCAGCGCCCAGGCCCTTGTGCAAGGGTGCAAGCATATACCGATGAGAACAATTCCTGTTCACATGGCTGTCCGGCTGGCGCAAGACAGCCCCGGCGCCTTGCCAACCCTCGCCCGCACCAGCGGAAGGGGATGGCGCGCAGCGCCAGGCGGAGGTCACGGCCGCACGCCTTCATCCCCTTCCCTCTCCGCCGATGCCGGAGAGGCGAGTGCGGCGCTATCCCTTGAAAGGGAAGAACACCGGCACCAGCAGCAGTACGGTGGCGCCGTAGGCCAGGGACATGGGCAACCCCACGCGGACGAAGTCGAGCATTCGGTAACGGCCGGGCGAATACACCATCAGGTGGGTCTGATAGCCGAACGGAATCAGGAACCCCGCGCTGGCGCCATAAAGCACGGTCATCACGAAGGGCATGGGGTCGGCGTCGAAGGCGCGCGCGGTCGATAGCGCAATCGGGAAGGCGAGCGCCGCGGCAGCGTTGTTGGTCACCAGCTCGGTCAGGATGACAGTGAGCAGATAGATGCCGATGAAGGCGCCGACGACGCCGTGGCCGTCGTAGAGCGTGCGCAGCGCGCCGGTCATCAGTTCCGCTGCGCCGCTGCTTTCCAGCACCTGGGCGATGGCCAGTGACGAGCCTATGGTGAGTACCAGATCGAACGGGAAGCGCCGGCGCATCTCGGCCAGCGTGAGCAGACCGCTCAGCACCAGGGCTGCCAGCAGCAGCAGCAGGCCGGTAAACAGCGGCAGGACTTCAAGACCCGACAGCGCGATCACCGCCGCGAAGGCGCCTAGCGTGAGCCGGCTCTGCACCGGTGTGAGCCGCGGCCGCACGGTGCCGCCCACCAGATGGAAGTTCCGGTCGATGTTGCGGTGGTTGGCGAAATCGGGGCCTGCAGCCAGCAGCAGGCTGTCACCGACATGCAGCGGAACACGCCCGAGCTGGCCGGTGAGGCGCTTGTCGCCCCGCCGTATGCCGACCACGCCCGCATCGAACATGGTCCGGAAGTCGACCTCGCGCAAGGTTCTGTTCGCCAGTTCGGACTGGCTGGACACGACCACTTCGAGCAGGTTCGAGCGCAGCAGCGAATCGGCCTCGACACCGAACACCTGCAGTCCGTCGAAGCGTTGCAGCGCGGCCATCTTGTCGACCTCGCCGGTGAAGATGAGCACATCGCCCGCCTCGATCACTTCGGTCGGCGCAACCGGCGAAACAAGCCGACCGTCGCGCATGATCTCAAGCAGGAACAGACCTTCGAGATTGCGCAGGCGGTTCTGTTCGATGCTGCGGCCGACCAGCGATGAAGCCGCTTCGACCCTCGCCTCAAGAAAGTAGGCCTGCTGCAGTTCGCGGTCATTCGCGTCGTTGCGCGGCAGCAGCCGCGCGCTGAGCGCCAGCACGGCCACGCATACCAGCGCGACCGGCACGCCCACCCAGCTCGGGTCGAACATGCCCAGCGGCGCCATGCCGGCGTTCACCATCAGCGAACTGACCACCAGATTGGTCGAGGTACCGACCAGTGTGGTGATGCCGCCGACGATGGCGGCGAAGGAAAGCGGAATGAGCAGCAGCGAGGCCGGATGATGGCGCTGCTTGCTCACCACGCCGAGCAGCGCGCCAACCACAGCCGTGTTGTTCAGGAAGGCGGAAAACAGTGCGGTGACCGACGTGAAGCGCAGCAAGGCCCCCACCTGCGAGCCGCGCAGCAGCTTGTCGGACATGCGCTCCAGCACCGGCGAACGTTCGATCACCAGAGACACCAGCAGCAGCATGACCAGCATGGCCAGGGCCGGATTGGTGTAACTGGCCAGCCAGGTCTTCTGGTCGAGCAAACCGGCCAGGTAGTAACAGGTAGCCAGTCCGGCGAACAGCGGCGCCGGCGCGATGCGCCCATGCACCAGAAGCGCCAGCAACAGTCCGATGGAGGCGAGGACGAGCCAGGCGGTCATGGCCGGAAACTCAGGCGCCCAGCCCACAGGCGGCGAAATGCGGATTGGCGAAGTCGGGCTTGCCGTAGCTGAACGGCGACCCGTCGACCTGTTCAATGCGGCCACCCGCCGCCGCCAGCACCGCATGACCGGCGGCGATGTCCCACTCCATCGTGCGACCGAGGCGCGGGTAGACGTCGGCTTCTCCTGCGGCGACCAGACAGATCTTCAGCGACGAACCGGCATTGCGCAGTTCGGCCACCGTGCGCCCGGCCAGGTAGGCGTCGAGCGCCGCTGCGTCTCCGTGCGATCGGCTGGCCACCACCGTCAGACCTTCGGCTGGCGGCACGCGGCAGCGAATCTCGCGCGCACCGGCGCCGTCATCCAGCCAGGCGCCGACACCGGCGATGCCGGAAAACAGGCGGCCCAGCGCTGGCGCGAGCACCACACCCAGCACGGGTTGGCCATTCTCGATCAAGGCGATATTGACAGTGAATTCACCATTGCGGTTAATGAACTCTTTTGTGCCATCCAGAGGATCGACCAGCCAGAACGACGCACCATCCGCAGGACGCTGGCCGGCTTCGGTCGATTCTTCCGACACGATGAAAATGTCGGGCGTGAGCGCTGCCAGACGCCCGACTATCACTTCATCGGCCTTCTTGTCCGCCTGAGTAACGGGAGAATCATCCGATTTATCAGTAACTTCGAAATCCGTTGCGTAGACGTCCATCACGCACTTGCCTGCATCGCGGACGATGTCCAGTAGCGCTTCGTGCAGCACTTTCAGCTCGGCGACGTTCTTCATCTTCTCTCCCGGCAGGCCAACAAGACCGTCACTTTAACGGCCACTAAATAATTAATGCACATCATCTGCGCACTGAATGCTTATACTCTACCTGACGAGTGACCATCCTGTCCGTGAAGAATGGACGCCAGAAACCTGTCGGCCGACGTATTGAACGAACGCCGCCGCGAAGCCGTGAAACTGCGCCTGGCGGGCATGACCGTCGCTGCCGTATCCGCTGCGGTGCGCCTGAGTGCGCCCACGGTGATCGCCGCTCACAAGGCCTACCTGGCCGGAGGCTGGGACGCGGTATTGCTGCGTCGGCGCGGCCGCGTCACGGGCAGTGGCCGCAAGCTCGACGCGTCGGTGGAGGGTCAGTTGCGGGGTGCCATGCTTGAGCACTGCCCGGACGAGCTGGGTCTGCCGCAGCGTCTGTGGAACGATGAGGCGATGGCGGCATGGTTCGCACTGCAGGGGCTGAACGCGCCGCCGCGCCGCAGCCTCGGGCGTTACCGCGCGGGCTGGGGTCTGCAGCCGCTCCTGTCCGAAGGTGACGACCAGAAATTGCATGCACTGATGAAGACGGTTGCCGAGGATGAGGTTCCCTATTGGTGCGGTGCGCTCGTCGCCCGACCGGACGCGACGGACGGCCGCCCGCACTGGTACATTTTTGCACGTGGCAGCCGCGGTCAGTTGCACTGGTCGACCAGTCCGCGCGCACCGCTCGCGGAGGACTGGACGGGCTTCTGGCAGCGCCTTGCCAGCTTGCACACCCGGTCTCTGCATCTGTTTCTGAGCGGCATCGCGCTGACGCCGGGCGGCGAACCGGACCGCTGGATGTCGGCGCAGTCGCCGCCGATACGCTGGACCGCAATACCGATGTCGCCGACCGCGAAGCCTGCCGCGGGCGCGCTGAATCCGTCGCCCGCCGTGACACGCTCGAACGCGCGCACGACGCGCTCCCATCATCCTTCCGCGATCAAACCGAGAGCGCCCATGCAGACCACACCCGAAGCCATCGATCCCGACACCCTCACCCACCTGCAGCGGCTGGAAGCCGAGAGCATCCACATCATGCGCGAGGTGGTGGCCGAAGCCGAAAACCCGGTCATGCTCTACTCCATCGGCAAGGACAGCGCGGTCATGCTGCACCTGGCGATGAAGGCTTTCTACCCGTCGGTCCCGCCGTTTCCGCTGCTGCATGTCGACACCACCTGGAAGTTCAAGGCGATGTACCAGTTCCGCGACGAAATGGCGAAGAAACTGGGCATGGACCTGATCGTGCACATCAACCAGGACGGTGTGGCCAAGGGCATCAACCCGTTCACGCATGGTTCGGCCATCCACACCGACATCATGAAGACCGAGGCGCTGAAGCAGGCGCTGGACAAGTACAAGTTCGACGTTGCCTTCGGTGGCGCCCGTCGCGACGAGGAAAAATCGCGCGCCAAGGAACGCATCT
>CAZKRN010000054.1:0-21932 GCA_964555165.1 uncultured Methyloversatilis sp.
GACCGGGCAACCTGCTCGAATCGTCGGCGCTGATTGACGGTGTGCTGGGTGTGAGCGCCGTGCCCGAACCCGAACAGTACGCGATGCTGCTTGCCGGCCTCGGTCTGATCGGCTTCGCCGCCCGCCGTCGCGGCTGAGGCATTCAGCCGCCGCTGCGCGGACCGGATTGTTCGAGCGCAATTCCCGCCAGGCGGGCGAAGTGCAGCAAGCCTTCGCCCGCCTCTTCGTTGAAGGCGGGGCGTTCCGCCGCGCGGTCGATGTAGAGCACAGCGACGACCTGCCCGTTGGCCTCGACCGGTACCAGTATCTGGTGCCGGTCGCCAAGCGCTGCGCGGAGCCGGGCAAGCGATGACAGGCCCGGTGCGGCCGGAAGTCCGGCAGCCACTTCGATCATGCGTGCCTGGTCCACCAGATCGGTCAATCCGTCCCGCGGGGCACCGGCCAGCAGGAAATTGAAATGGCGCATCAGTTGTTGCGCGCCCACGCCTTCCGTGGCGCGTGCCGACAACTGGGTCCGGTTGGCGGTCACCAGTGCAAGCACGGCGCGGTCCGCCCCCAGCGTGCGTCCGGCGCCCTCAAGCGCCAGGTCGAGCACGGTCGTACTGGCCGCCTGCAAAGCGATCAAGGTCACCATGCGTCGTGCGACATCCAGTTCGGCTACCGGATCGTGCTCGGCGCCCTTGGCGACGGCCGGCTCGTTCCCGCTATCGGTTGCGGTGACCCCGGGCCGGGGAATGCGTCGGGCCGCTTCTTCGCAGCCATAGAGGCCGGCGATGCGTGCCGCTTCGCCGGCATGCGCCAGTACCACCGGTGAAATTTCTCCAACGCCCAGCTTGAGCAGTCTGGCGTAGTCGCTCACCGCCGAACGGGCACGTTCCGAATCCCATCCCCATTCGGCGGCTTCGGCAAGTCGGTAACCCGCCGTGACCAGGCCGTCGCGACTGTCGGGCCGCACGCCGTCGCTGCGCGCGCTCGAAACCAGGGCCGGCAAGGTCCATTCGCGGGCAAGCATCTGGGTCAAGGAACGCAGGCGGAAGCCCAGCACGTCCATTTCGATCTGTTCCGTCGCGCAGCGCTGTTCGGTCAACGCCCGGTCGAGCCGCAGGCCGACGTCGCCGGAGAAGCACCAGAACGCCAGTTCGCCGATACGGGAGAGCAGTGTCGCGATGAACACCTCTTCAGGCGAACTGTCACCGCGCACCTGAGCGGCGTAACGGGCGTGCACCGCGCCGTGAAAGCAGCGTGCCATCTCGGCCGCCACGCGATCGCGCACGCCGCCGGCAAGAAAGGCATCGATCAGTGCGACCGACACCGCAATGTTGCGCACAGTGTCAAAGCCCAGCAGGACGATGGCGCGCGAAATCGTGCTGATGCGCTGGCCGTCGCCCTTGAAATAGACCGAATTGGCCATGCGCAGTACCCGGGCGGTCATGCCGGCATCGCGCAGGATGATGCGGCCAAGCGCCGAGGTCGGGCTGGCGTCGTTCTCCGCGACTTCGCCGATGGCGGCCAGCGTGGAACTGAAAATGGGCATGTCCTGGGTGCGGAGGCGTTCTACCCAGGCTTCAAGCGGATCGGATGCGGTGAAAACGGGGACGCTCATGGAAGGCTGCGGGACACAGAAATTGACACCATGTCCGGCTAACGGCGCACCGCCGCGCATACTTGAACCCTTGAGCGCGCCGACCGGCGCCAGGGCCATGCACGGCCTCGACTGGCGCACGATCCACACCGCGACGGCGCGCCGCACGGGCGGGGACGTCCGCTGGCCACTCAGGCGAAGGGGCAGGCGGGCTTACCGGAAGGAGCGCTCCCGGCACGTGATCGCCCCATCGACGGGCCCGACCTTCATTGCCCGCGACATGCGGCCAGCCGGGACGGACGGGCGAACCGCCAGCCCCGGCCAAAGGCCGCCGGAAAACCTTACTTGACCAACAGCACCGGCCGATTCGAATGGTGCAGCACCCCGCTGGCCACGGAACCCAGTGCGAAACTGGCCAGGGCACCGTGACCACGTCGCCCCATCGCGATCAGTTCGCAGTCGTGCTGTTCGGCGTAGCGCGCAATGGTTTCCGCCGGCGGACCGACGTGCAGATGGACGACCGGCTCGACGTTTGCGTTCTTCAGGGTTTCCAGTGCGGTCCGGATCGCGTCCTGCCCCTCCTCGCGGTAGTAGTCGTTCAATGCCTCGCGACTGACGTGGTTCTGCAGCAGGCCGCCGGGAACGGGTGCGTGGACGAACAGAAGATGTATCTCCGGCGGCACGGTCTGCAATGCGGCCAGACGAAGCACTTCGGCGGTGGCGCGCACGCCATGTTCGGAACCGTCAACGGCAAGCAGGATACGCATGGTGTTCTCTCGACATCTTCTTTTGGACAGGTGCCTAAGTATGGCAGATGAGGCCGTTCCAGAGCCCGTCTCCGAGCGTGGAGGCACGCGCCAGACCGACGATGCCGAAGCCGAGCACGAGCAGTCCGGACACCCGGCGCAGCAGCGGGTTACGGGTGGCGGCACGCAGGCGGCTCAGCAGCATGCCGGCAAGCAGGAGATTGGGCAGCGTGCCCAGACCGAACGCTGCCATGATGAGCGCACCGCTCGACGGCGACCCCGACAGCAGCGCAAGACCCAGCATGCTGTAGACGAGCCCGCAAGGCAGAAAGCCCCACAGCAGGCCCACGCCCAGCGCCTCGGCCGGTGTGCGGGCAGGCAGGAAGCGACGCGCCAGGGGTTGCAGACGTGTCCACAACGGACGCCCGAGCGCCTCGATCGGCGCCAGCAGTCGTGTGTACCCGGCGAGATACGCCCCCAGCGCAATCATCATCAGATTGGCCAGCACATAAAGAACCGTCTGGACCGGTGCCGCGCCGCCGGCAAGCAGGCTCACGCCGCCGACACCGCCCGCCACCGCACCCGCCAGCGCATAGCTGGCAATGCGCCCGCCGCTGTAGGCGGCATGCATGGCGAGCGCCGGCAGTTGCCCTCGCCAGCCGGTGCGCTGCGAAGGCGGCACGCCAGCCGAGATGGCCGAAACAATGCCGCCGCACATGCCGGCGCAGTGCACGCCGCCCAGCAGGCCGACGACAAAAACGGCTGCAAGTCCGAGGTTCATTCAGGGTCCGGCGGAAAGGAAGACAGGGCGGCAGGGCCGCCCGGGTCAGACCACTTTAGAGTACCGCACCGTCTCGCTGTCCAGACGCAGATAGCGGTCGAAAGTCATGCACACCGCGCGGACCAGAAGCCGGCCGCGCGGAGTGATATCGATCCAGTCCGGCTCCAGTGTCAGCAGGCCGGCCTCTTCGAGATCCGCCAGTTCGGCCAGCTCTGTCGCGAAGTACTTCTTGAAGTCGATGGCGTAAGCACTTTCGATCGCTTCGATCGAAAGTTCGAAGTGACACATCAGCGCCCCGATCACCGCGCTGCGTATGCTGTCGTCGGCCGTCATTTCGAGCCCGCGCATCACCGGAAGCTCGCCGTCGTCGATGGCCTGGACCCAGCTCTCCATCGTGCGGTGATTCTGGGCGAAGCTCGCGCCGACGCGGGAGATCGCCGACACCCCGAGGCCGATCAGATCGCAGCCGGCGTGCGTCGAATAGCCCTGGAAGTTGCGCTGCAAACGGCCGTGACGCTGGGCCTGGGCAAGTTCGTCATCAGGGCGGGCGAAGTGATCCATGCCGACATGCACGTAACCCGCTTCGTGCAGGCGGTCGATGGCCAGACGCAGCAGCAGCGGCCTCAGTTCCGGGCCCGGCAGCATGGTCTCGTCGATGCGGCGCTGCGGCATGAACTGCTTGGGCAGGTGTGCGTAGTGGTAGATCGCCACGCGATCGGGCGACAGGCCGACCAGTGTGGCCAGCGTCGCATCGAAACTTTCCAGGGTCTGGCCGGGCAAGCCGTAGATCAGATCCACGCCGGTCGACACGAAACCGTTCTGCCGCGCCGCATTCAGCACGATCTCGGTCTCTTCGACACTCTGCACACGGTTGACCGCCTGCTGCACCAGTGGATCGAAGTCCTGCACGCCGACGCTGACGCGGTTGAAACCGAGCGAACCAAGATGGGCGACGCGCGCCGCCGTGACCCCGCGCGGATCGAGTTCGATCGAGCACTGCGCGTTCTCGGACAGACGGAAGTGCGCACGCAGCCCTTCGATCAGCCGGGTCATCTGCGCGTCGTTGAGGAAGGTGGGCGTTCCACCTCCCAGATGCAGCTGCGCCACCTCCCGGCTGCCCCTGACCAGCGCCGACTTCATCGCCGTCTCGCGCAGCAGGGTGTCGACATAGGCGTCGGCGCGCGCACGATCCTTGGTGATGATCTTGTTGCAGGCGCAGTAATAGCAGATGGTGTCGCAGAAGGGGATGTGGATGTAGATGGAAAGCGGGCCGGCACTGGCCGTACGGGCAGCCAGACGCGCCGCGTGTGCCCGCGCGTCGTGCGAAAAACTGAACCGGTCGGCGGTAGGATAGGACGTGTAACGTGGCCCCGGTACGTCAAATCGACGCATCAGTTGCGGGTCGAACACCAGTTCCTTTGCGACATCCATGATTTATTGGCACACTTTGCATTGTGTTCATCATGCAAGCCCGGCAAACACCGCGCATTGATCGCAATCAATGAACAGCGTATCGATACCCATCACGACGCAGGGACTCCAGGTCGCCTGCTCCGCCTGCAATCTGCGCGAACTGTGCATGCCCGTCGGTCTGACCGAAGAAGAGCTGGAGCGCGTCGACACCCTGATCGGCGCGCGCCGCAAAGTGGCGCGCGGCATGCCGCTCTACCTGTCAGGCGAGTCCTTCCAGTCGCTCTTCGCGATCCGTACGGGTTTCTTCAAGACGGAGGTCATTTCCGAGGACGGCCGGGAGCAGGTCACCGGCTTCCAGATGGCCGGCGAGCTCATGGGTCTGGACGGCATCGGTTCGGGCCAGCACAACTGCGATGCGCGAGCGCTCGAGGACAGCGAGGTGTGCGTCATTCCGTTCAACCGCCTGTCCGAACTGTCGCGCGAGATCGACACGCTGCAGCATCACTTCCACAAGGTGATGAGCCGCGAGATCGTGCGCGATCAGGCGGTGATGATGCTGCTTGGCACGATGCGCGCCGAAGAACGGCTGGCGGCCTTCCTGGTCAATCTGTCGCAGCGTTTCGCCTCGCGCGGCTATTCGGCAACCGAATTCAATCTGCGCATGACGCGCGAAGAGATCGGTTCCTACCTGGGCCTGAAGCTGGAAACGGTGAGCCGTGGGCTGTCCCGGCTGCAGGACGAAGGCCTGCTCTCGGTCAGCAACAAGAATATCCGGATCCACAAGCTGGATGAGCTGAAGCGGGCGATGAGCCCGCGTTGCTGAGGGCGTCCCGGGCCGGCTTCAGGGCGCGCCCAGACGGCGGGCGAATGTGTCCAGCACACGGTCGGCCGCGTCGTCGCGCAGGCAATCGATGCGCTCGTCGATCTGCATCGACCTCAGCCAGGTGATCTGCCTCTTCGCAAGTTGACGCGTGGCATGAATGCCGGTGTCGCGCATCGCCGCGGCGTCTATCGTGCCCTCAAGGTATTGCCAGGCCTGCCGGTAGCCCACACAGCGCATGGAAGGCATGGCGGCATCGAGCGTGTATCGGCGGCGCAGCGTGCGCAGTTCGTCGAGCAGCCCCTGTTCCAGCATCCGATCGAAACGCTGCTCGATGCGCCGATGCAGCCAGGCGCGATCGGAGGGCTCCAGCGAGAGCACGGTCATCGCCGGCAGGTTCGCATCCTCGCTTCGCCGCGCATAGCTCTCGGCCAACGGCCTTCCGGTGAGCATGACGATTTCCAGCGCCCGCTGGATGCGCTGGGCGTCCGCCGGTTTCAGTCGCGCGGCGGCGTCCGGATCCAGCCTCGCCAGTTCGGCATGAAGCGCCGGCCATCCCTGTTCGGCCGCGCGGCGGTCGATGTCGGCACGCAGTCCTGCATCGGCCTCGGGGAGGTCGGACAGTCCTTCGCGCAAGGCCTTGACGTACAGCATGGTGCCGCCCGCCAGCAACGGAATGCGGTCGCGCGCATGAATCTCTGAGACAAGCCTGCGCGCATCGGCGGCGAAGCGCGCGGCCGAATACGCCGCCTCGGGCGATACGATGTCGATCAGATGATGCGGGCACAGCGCCTGCTCGTCGGCCGACGGTTTGGCGGTGCCGATATCCATGTCGCGGAACACCAGCGCCGAATCGACGCTGATCAGTTCGATGGGCAAGGCGCGTGCGATGTGTGCCACCGCCGCGGTCTTCCCGCTGGCCGTCGGGCCGAGCAGTGCCAGCACCGGTGCGTCGCTCATCGGCCGCGCATGAACAGCCGGTCGAGTTCGGCCATGGACAGCTGTACCCAGGTCGGGCGACCGTGGTTGCACTGGTCGGCGCGCTCGCAGGCTTCCATGTCGCGCAGCAGTGCATTCATCTCCGGCAGCGTCAGCAGCCGGTTGGCGCGGACGGCGCCGTGACAGGCCATGGTTGCCAGCAATTCGTTGCGGCGCCGCTCGACCACCTGGGAGGCCGGTGCTTCGCGCAACTCTTCCAGCAGCGCACGCAGCAGTGCCCCGGTGTCGGCGCGGGCCAGCAGCGCCGGCACGGCCCGCACCATCACTTCGTTCGGCCCGGCCTGGGCGATGTCGAAGCCGAGGCCCTCCAGAACATCGGCGTACTCCAGCGCCGTCGCGACCTCGCGCGCACTCATCGACAACACGGCCGGAATGAGCAGCCTCTGTATCGAGGGCGCACCGTCGAGCAACCGTTTCAGCTGTTCGTAGAGGATGCGCTCGTGCGCCGCGTGCATGTCCACCAGCACCAGGCCGGCGCCGTTCTGCGCCAGCACGTAGACGCCCTGCAGCTGCGCGAGCGCAAAGCCCAGCGGTGGCGCATCGTCCTGCTGAACCGGCAGATCCGGACGTTGTACCGCACCGGCTGCGGCGGCGGGTCTCGCGTCCTGGCCGACAAAATCGAAATAGCGCGCCAGCGGTTGTTCGAGGTTCATGCCCTGCTGGGCAGACCACGTGTGGCGGTCGGTCGCCCGGGCGAAGTCCGGCTGCGGGCCGGATGCGACGACCGGCGTCTGTGTCGAGACGGCCAGCGCCCGCTCGACTGCGTGGAACACGAACTGATGCACGCCACGCGAATCGCGGAAGCGCACCTCGGTCTTCGCCGGATGCACATTGACGTCGACGGCACGCGGATCGAGCTCGATGAACACGACATAGGCCGGGTGACGCGCCCCGTGCAGCACGTCTGCGTAGGCCTCGCGCAAGGCGTGCGCGAGCAGCCGGTCGCGTACGAAACGTCCGTTGACGAAACAGTATTGCGCGTCGCGGCCGGCACGCGAAAACGCAGGCTGCGCCGCGTAACCGCTGACGCGGAGCCGCCCGGCATCGGCCTCGACCGGACGCGCGTGCAGCATGAATTCGTCGCCCAGCAAGGCACGCACCCGTGCCGCCATGTCTCCTGCCGGCAGTCGCTGCATCAACCGGCCGTTGTGCATCGACTGGAAGGCGATCTGCGGCATGGACAGCGCGATCCGGCAAAAAACGTCGTCACAGTGACCGTACTCGGTCTGTTCGGTACGCAGGAACTTGCGCCGCGCCGGCGTATTGCAGTAGAGGTCCGCCACATCGACGACGGTGCCGGCATCGAGCGCGGCCGGCTCCGGTACGCCGCCGTTGTCGATGCGCCAGGCGTGCGCACTGCCGCTCGCGCGGCTGGTGACGGTCACTCGCGCCACACTGGCGATCGATGCCAGCGCCTCACCGCGGAAACCCATGGTGGATACGGCTTCGAGATCGTCGAGCGAAGCGATCTTCGAGGTCGCATGACGGGCAAGCGCCAGCGGCAGATCTTCCGGCGGCATTCCGCAGCCATCGTCGGCCACCCGGAGGCGCTTCACGCCACCGGCTTCGAGCTGCACGCGGATGTCGCGGCTGCCGGCGTCGATACTGTTCTCCAGCAGTTCCTTCAGCACCGAAGCGGGACGTTCGACCACCTCGCCAGCGGCAATCTGGCTGATCAGCAGGTCGGGCAGCAGGTGAATCGAGGGCATGTCGGTGCGCGGAAGGTGTCCGGTGCGCGATTCTACGGGCCGCAACATGCGTCTGCTACCATCGGGGTCCGTTTTCGACCCGTCTCCACATGGAACTGATCACCGCCTTCATCGACCTCGTACTGCACCTGGACAAGCATCTGGCGGCACTGGTCGTACATTACGGCGCATGGGTCTATGCCATCCTGTTCGTCATCGTGTTCTGCGAAACCGGTCTGGTGGTGACGCCCTTCCTGCCCGGCGACTCGCTGCTCTTCGTGGCCGGCGCGCTGGCAGCGGCCGGCGGCATGCAGATCGGGCTGCTCATAGTGCTGCTGGTGATTGCCGCGGTGCTGGGCGACGCGGTGAATTACGCGGTCGGTGCCTGGTTCGGGCCCAAGGTGTTCCGCTGGGAAAGTTCGCGCTTCTTCAACCGCTCGGCCTTCGACCGCACGCACGCGTTCTACGAGCGGCACGGCGGCACGACGGTCATCGTCGCGCGCTTCATGCCGCTGATACGCACTTTCGCGCCTTTTGTGGCCGGGGTTGCGCAGATGCGCTATGCGCGCTTCGCGGTGTTCAACGTCGTCGGTGCGCTGCTCTGGGTGGTGTCGCTGACGCTGGCCGGCTACTGGTTCGGCAATCTGCCCTGGGTGAAACGGAATCTGACCCTGGTCGTGCTGGTCATTGTCGCGCTCTCAGTTGCGCCAGTGGCAGTGGCCTGGGTGAAGGCAAGGTTCGCAGGCTCGCCGGATCCGGCAGCTTGATGCGCGGCCAGCAGGCTTCCAGCGCAACGCTGTATCGCGGGGCACCGGCGACGATGACCATGACGCCGGCGCTCTGAACGTCGGCAAGAAGATGCTCGGCCCTCAGACCTCCGAGGCCCTTGCTGCCGGAACCGAATACCGCGTGCGCGCCGTCGCCCAGATGCAGATAGAGCAGCGCCGAATGCGCGATGGCCTGCTGCAGCGATGGACGCCACTGTTCCGACGTGATCGGCTCGTCGTTGGCCGCTTCGAGTTCGACCCGCAACAGCGGTTCGTCGCGCAACCGGGCAAGCGCCATGGCGAGGGCGTCGCACTGCACGTCCTCGCCGCCACAGACGAGCACTCCGCCGCGGTCCGCGCGCGCCAGCATGCGCAGCAACCGGCCGAACCGGCGGCTGCCTGCTTTCACCCCGGGTGCACGCACCCTTTCCAGCGGTTCCATCTTCATGGCTTGGTCACTTCCATGAACTGCGCGTCGAACCGCACACCGGATACGCCTGCGGCCCGCCACGACAATCCTTTGTTGTCGTACGCTGTCACCCATGAAGCCGATGACAGTCTGCAGAACGATTTTGCGCGCCGCATGCTGCGCTGCGATAGCCAACTTGTTCACGGCCTGTTCGGGCACCGGCCAGAAACCCGCGCCAGTGGCCGATTCCATGCATCCTAAACAGATTGTTAAAAGTGACATCGACCGGGTTCTGGAGGCCCATCATCGGGAAGTGTTTGCCAGCCTGGAGCGACTTGCCGACAAGTTGTACCGGCGCAACCCCCGCGAATGGCGACGCGCCGGGCTGGACAGCCGCGAAGCTGCGCTGGCGCGACTGTTCGTGACACAGCACGACTGGCGCCTGCCCGAGTTCGACGGCCGCCGTGGCATCGAAGTCATGCGACTGGCTTTCTCTCCCGAGTTCCAGGGCGATCGGGTGGCGGCACTCATCGCCGGCATGGGCGGCATGATCCAGACCGCCTGGAACGACCGCAGCGAACTGTTCATCATGGACGAACTCGATCCGCAGGCGCTGTCCAACTGCGCCCGCAATATCGAGATCAGCGCGTGGAAGCTTGCGCAGTCGCGCGACGAATCGGGAAGCCCGTTGCTGCTGTCGAACGAGATCGGCGCCGACGGCGTGCGCAACCTCAGTTTCGAACGCGAGATGGGGAAGATGATCGGCTGGCTCGACATGAGTGCCCAGATCGTTGCCGACAAGAACCGCCGCGTGGTGACGCGCATCCTGCAGTCGCTCGCCACGGCGGTCTTCCTGCCGGTCAAATAGCGGCTTGCCCGACCCGGCCGGCGGCGCCGGAGAGGCCCGGGTGCGGCGGGCCGGCGCCGCCGGGAATCCCGAGCTGCCGGCGTTGTCGCATGCACGGATTCCTGAGGCGTGATCGACTGATGGATAATCGCGCCTTGTCCGCCCTGCGGTCCCTGTTTCCGTTCTCCGAATGAAATCCGTCGTCATCCTGATATCCGGGCGCGGCAGCAATATGCGCTCCATCGTCGAAGCAGGTCTGGACGCCGATATACGCGCGGTCATCAGCAACCGTCCGGATGCCGGTGGTTTGATCTATGCGCGCGATCGCGGCATCGCGACCGCCGTTGTCGACCATCGCGAATTTCCGGACCGCGAGCGCTTCGATCGCGCCCTGGCCGCCGAAATCGACCGTCACGCGCCGGATCTGGTCGTGCTCGCGGGCTTCATGCGCATCCTCACGCCCGGCTTTGTGGCGAGATACGACGGGCGCATGATCAACATCCACCCATCCCTGCTGCCGGCATTCGCCGGTCTCGATACACATCGGCGAGCCATCGAGTCCGGTTGCCGGATCGCCGGCGTCACGGTGCATTTCGTCACCGGCGAACTGGATGGCGGCCCGATCATCGCGCAGGCCGCGGTACCGGTCCTGGCGGACGACGATGAAACGACGCTGGCAGCGCGCGTGCTCGCGCAGGAACACCTGCTCTACCCGCAAGTGGTGCGCTGGTTCGTCTCGGGACGTCTCGCGCTTCGCGACGGACGTGCCGTGCTCGCCGGCGAACGCGCGGACGGCGCCAGGGCGCTGAGCGTACCCGTCGCGGATGAGTGAGCCGCTGACCCGGGCACATCTGGCGCCGGCGCTGCTGTTCTCGCTGGTGCTGCATCTGCTGTTGCTGGGCGGACTGAGCCGCTTCGACCATGTTCGCGAGAACGCGGCGCCCCCGGTACCGGAAACCATGCTGATCACGCTGGCGACCGTCGCTCAAGCGCCCCCGCCAGCCATACCGGCCTCGGCGGAACCGCCGCCTGCACCGGTCGCGCCCGAACCGCCGCCCGCTCGGAAACCTCCGTCGCAGCGCGCGGATGCGCCCGCCAGCCTCGACCTCCCGTTGGCAGGCGCACCGGATTCAGCCGTTCCGGCCGGGCGGACGACGGAAGAGCGACCGCCGCCCGTCGAGGAAGAAGCTCGCGCGGACGTCGCCAGTACCCCGGTAGAATCCAGGCGCGATGGCGATGTGATCGACGACGGGAGGACGCATGCGTACGACGATGACTACACGCCTCCCTCGCCACGCCAGATGCTGATCGGCGAAGCACGTCTGGAATTCGACGTTTTCCGTGGCGGTTCCCTGCACATCGGCCGGACCCGCTATCACTGGGTACACGACGGCACCCGTTACCGCATGGAAACGGTCACCGAGACGACCGGGCTCGCTGGTCTGCTCAAACCGCTGCGGATCGACCAGTCCAGCGAGGGCGAACTGACCGACAGCGGCCTGCGGCCGATGCGCTACGAGCAGGACGCCAGACAGGCCAAGCCCGCCGACGAACAGGTCGTGTTCGACTGGGCGAACAACCGGGTTATGCTGAGTCGGGGCGAGCAGCGTTCCGAACACCCGCTGTTGCCCGGGTCCCAGGACATGATCAGCCTGTGGCTTGAGGTCATCTGGAGGGCGCAGGTCGGCGGGGAGTTCGATTTCAGCGTCGCCAGCGGGCGCCGGTATTCACCGCGCTGGTTTTTGCCGGACGCGGAAACCTCCAGCCTGGAAACCGGTTTCGGACGCCTGCTGGTCCAGCGCATCCGGATTCGCGCCCAACCGGGCGACAACCAGGTCGAGATCTGGCTTGCGCCCAATCTGCGCTGGCTGCCGGTACGCATCCAGTTCACCGACCGCAAGGGCGATGTGTACGACCAGCGCATCCGGCAGATCGAGTACGACAAGCGGACCTTGTCGGCCACCCCGGGAACGACCGCCGCGACGACAAGCGGCGAGTCGCTCACTCCGCAGGTTCCGAAGGAGCCCGACATGGACATTCCGATATTCCTGAGATGAAACCGAACGAAAAACTGATAGACGCCACGGCCGATGTGCTCACCCGGCTGCTCCGCTTCGAATATCCGGCCGACAGCGTGCTGTCGGCCTGTTTCCGCGAACAACGTGCTTTGCAGTCGCGCGACCGCGCCTTCATGGCCGAACACGCGTACCTCGTGCTGCGCCGGCTGCGCTGGCTGCGTGCGGTCGCCGGTGAGCACGCCGGCGCGCGCAAGCTGCTCATCGTCGCGCTGGCCCGCATAGAGGGGCTGGGCGTCAAGCAGCTGGCACCGCTGATTTCGCGCAAGGAAGCGGAATGGCTCGAAACACTGCCGCCGGGCAAGGCGGACGAACTGTCTCTGGGCGAGCGCACCGACCTGCCGGACTGGGTCGTCGAGCGGCTGTCGGCACAGATGGACGAAGAATCCCTGCTGTCGCTGGCGCGCGCCTTGAACCAGCAGGCGCCGCTGGACCTGCGCATCAATCCGATGAAGACGGACCGCGAGTCTGTCATGGCCACGCTGGCGAACAATGGCATCGCTGCCGAAGCCGGTCGTTGGTCGCCCTGGGCACTGCGCCTGAGCGAACGGCCTTCGCTGGCAAAGAACCCGCTGTACGAGAAGGGCATCGTCGAGGTGCAGGACGAAGGCAGCCAGTTGCTGGCACTTCTGCTGGCGCCCAAGCGCGGCGAAATGGTGGTCGATTTCTGCGCCGGCGCCGGCGGCAAGACACTGGCGATAGGCGCGATGATGCGCTCTACCGGTCGCCTTTACGCCTTCGACGTGTCGGAGAAACGTCTGCTCAAGATGCGCCCCCGGGTCGCGCGCTCCGGCCTGTCGAACGTACACCCGGTACTGATAGACAGCGAGACCGACATCAAGGTGAAGCGGCTGGCCGGCAAGATCGATCGGGTTCTGGTCGATGCGCCCTGCTCCGGTCTGGGCACCTTGCGCCGCAACCCGGACCTGAAATGGCGGCAGACGCCGCAGACGGTGGAAGAACTGGTCGCCAAGCAAGGTGCAATCCTGGCCGGTGCATCGCGTCTGGTGAAACCCGGTGGCCGCCTGGTCTATGCAACCTGCAGCCTTCTGGATGCGGAGAACCGCGGCGTGGTGGACGATTTCCTCGCCTGCCACGCCGATTTCGAGCGTGTGCCGGCCAACGCGGTACTCGCTTCGGCGCACGTCGGACTGGACACCGGAATCGACCTCGAACTGCGTCCGGACAAGCATGGTACGGATGGCTTCTACGCTGCGGTGCTCGAACGTCGCAACACAGGCAACCGGGAGAAGGACATTGGGCAATAAGCTGAATCGCATGCTCTGCGCCGCGCTGGCGCTGGCCGCAGCGCCACTGTTCGCCGGTACGTCGATGCCGGCCGAAGGCAGGGTGGAGGTGGCATTCGCCCCCTGGGACGATGTCGAACGCGTGGTCATGGATCAGATCGACGGTGCCCGGCAGGCGATCTACGTCCAGGCCTACATGCTGACCAGCCGCAGCATCGTGAAGACGCTGATCGCGGCCGCGCAACGGGGTGTCAAGGTGGAAGTGATCGCAGACCGCGACAAGGTGCTGAAGGATGAACGCAGTGCCCTGCCGCGCGCCGCCGGCAACGGTGTCGCGCTGTGGCTGGACGGCAACTACGCGGCCGCGCACAGCAAGGTGATGATTGTCGATCCGGACGGAAAGGAGCCGGTCGTGCTCACCGGCTCCTACAATTTCAGCCACTCGGGCAAGTCCGCGAACGCCGAGAACGTGCTGGTGATCGGCGGCCATCGGGCGCTCGCCCGTGCCTATCTGGAAAACTGGAAACGCCATCGCGAGAAGTCGGTCAGCTTTGCCGATGCCGTCGTGCAGTTGCAGAAGGACGAGTCGGTCACGCCATGACGGAAATTTCGTTTGATGCCCTGGTGCATCTGCTGTCCCTGCCCAGCACGCGCATCGAGCTGGCCGTCGCCGCGGTCTGCCTGCTGATCGCGGGACTGACGACACGCCACCTCGTGCGTCGTCAGCAGGAAAGCAGCGGCACCGACAACCTGGGCAGCGCGGCGAAACTCGGCCTCGAAGGCCTGCAGCGCCTGCTGTTCCCGCTGCTCGGCTGCATGCTGCTGGCGATCGCGCGCGGCGCCTTCGGCCTGTTCCACGTGCAGACCGTGCTGTTGCACCTGCTCATCGCCATGCTGGTGGCCATGGGGGCGATCCGGCTCATCGTCTACGGCTTGCGGCAGATGTTCTCGCCCGCCGGCTGGCTGAGCACCTTCGAGTTCCTGATCGGGTTCACCATCTGGAGCGCCTGGGTACTGCACGCACTGGACATCCTGCCCGAGGTGATCGCCTGGGCCGACGGGCAGCAGGTCGTACTGGGCAAGCAGAAGCTCTCGCTGTGGGCACTGATGCAGGGCGGAGCCTGGGTGCTGGTGACGCTGGTCGGAGCCTTCTGGCTGTCCGGTTCGGTGGAGCGCAAACTCATGCGCGCACCGATGGACAGCAATCTGCGCATCGTTCTTGCCCGTCTTGCCAAGGCCGGGCTGATGTTCCTGGCACTGATGATCACGCTGCCGCTGGTCGGCATAGACCTGACCGCGCTCTCGGTGTTCGGCGGAGCGCTGGGCGTGGGTCTGGGCTTCGGCTTGCAGAAGATCATGGCCAACTACGTATCGGGCTTCATCATCCTGCTCGAACGTTCGATCCGCATCGGCGATCTCATTTCGGTCGGGCCCGACCGCGGCCAGGTGCAGCAGATCACCACCCGCTACACGGTGCTGCGCAGCCTGTCCGGCGTGCAGTCCATCGTTCCGAACGAAACGCTGGTCAGTTCTGTCGTACAGAATGAAGGCTTGTCAAACCGCGAGGTCAGGCTTGCCGTAACGGTGCAGTGCGGCTATGGCGACGACGTCGAACGCGCCCTGGACATACTGGAACAATGCGCGCTGTCGCACGAGCGGGTATTGAAGGAGCCGGCTCCACGGGCCTTTCTTCATTCCTTCGGCGATTCCGGTATCAATCTGGAACTGGGCATATGGATCGTCGATCCGGAGAACGGGACACTGGCCGTCCGTTCTGCAGTACTGCTCGAAATACTTCGCCGCTTCCGTGCAGAGGGCATTGAAATACCCTTTCCCCAGCGCGAAATACGCATCAAGGGCGAAAGCGAGCCCAGTGAGCGTGACTCCCGGGCTTGACGCTGCGCAAATTGACCACCGCCGGCGCTCGCGTAGAATCCGCATCTTCAAAACCTGTATCAAGGAAATTCCTTAATGTTGAATGGTCTTGTCGACCTGCCCTGGTGGGGCTATATCGTCGTGGCGCTGGTGTTCACCCACATCACCATCGCATCGGTGACGATTTTCCTGCACCGCCACCAGGCACACCGTGCGCTTGAACTGCATCCGGTTCCGAGCCATTTCTTCCGTTTCTGGCTGTGGATGACGACCGGCATGGTGACCAAGGAATGGGCAGCCATCCATCGCAAGCACCACGCCAAGTGCGAAACGCCGGAAGATCCTCACAGCCCGCAGGTTCTCGGCATCAGGAAGGTGTTGTTCGAGGGCGCCGAACTCTATCGCGCCGAAGCGAGGAACAGCGAGACCATGCGCCGATATGGTCACGGCACACCGGACGACTGGCTGGAACGCAATCTGTACACCGGCCGCTCGGCGCTGGGCATCAAACTGATGCTCGTCATCAATGTGCTGCTGTTCGGTCCGATAGGCCTGACGATCTGGGCCGTGCAGATGGCCTGGATCCCGATCTGGGCGGCCGGCGTCGTGAATGGCCTGGGCCACTACATCGGCTACCGCAACTACGACTGCAATGACGCGGCGACCAATCTGGTGCCCTGGGGCATCATCATCGGCGGCGAGGAACTGCACAACAACCACCATTCGTTCGCGACATCGGCCAAGCTGTCGTCGAAGTGGTACGAGTTCGACATCGGCTGGATGTACATCCGCATCCTGGAAATCCTCGGTCTGGCCAAGGCCAAGAAAACGATTCCGCAACCGCGCTTCGAAGCACGCAACGTGGTCGATACGCAGACGCTTGAAGCCATCATCACGCATCGCTACGACGTGATGACGCGCTACATGAAGTCGCTGCGCTCGATCTACGCCGAGGAAGTCGAAAAGCTGCGTGCATCGAACGCCGCACTGGCCGACGGCGAACGCTACCAGCGCTTCAAGCGCTGGCTGAACCGCAGCGAGAACGAACAGCCGACCAGCGACGATGCGGAAATGGCTTCGATGCTGTCGCACAGCAGCCGCCTTGAAACGGTGCACACGATGCGTCAGGAACTGACCGCTCTGTGGGCCCGCTCCACTGCATCCAGCGAACAGTTGCTGAAGCAGTTGCAGGACTGGTGCGCACGCGCCGAAGCGAGCGGCATCAAGCAATTGCAGGACTTCTCGATGCGTCTCAAGTCCTACGCGATCTGACACGCATTCGCTGCACCCAGGAAGCCGGAAGTGCGACGCACTTCCGGCTTTTTACTTGGATCAAACCGAATCGTCGACATGGCCTCAAAATAGTGTTCGCCCAGCCGATAGAATTCGCAGGAGCCATGCGGTGGAATACGGCCGGACACCGTGGCGGTGCCGGTCAATAACAACGAGAAGGAGTCAAGGATGTTTCGCCACGTACTTGTACCGATCGATGGTTCTGATCTTTCCAGGGCCGCAGTCAAGCACGCCGTGTGCTTTGCCAGGGACGTGAAGGGTCGCGTCACCTTCCTGTATGTGATGAAGGACTATCACGTATCGGCGCTGCACAGCGAGGAAGACGAACTGAACATCGACCCGATCGCACCGAACGACTTCACCGATGCGATGCGCACCCACGCCGACCGTATCCTGCAGGCTGCCCGCGCGGAAGCCGAAGCCGATGACGTACAGGTCGACAGTATCGCGGTCACGCACGACGAACCGCACAAGGCCATCATCGACGTCGCGCTGAAGCGCAACGCCGACGTGATCTTCATGGCTTCGCACAGCCGTCGTGGCCTGGCCAGCCTGTTGCTGGGCAGCGTGACGCAGAAGGTATTGTCGAATTCGAAGATTCCGGTGCTGGTCTACCGCTGAAGGCCGGGCAACACGTCTGCCCGGATGGTGAGGGGGATGCCGCTGGCGGCATCCCCTTTCTTCATTTGCGGTCTATGCAGCGGTCGGCACAGGAAGGCATCTTCTCGGCCATCCATGACGAGAGGAGGCTGGATGCACCGGCCACGCACCAGAAGCCGAGGAAGCCGAAGGTATAGGTCGCCAGCGGCGAAAAGTTGACCGGCTCGCCGAGCAGATAGAGTTCCTGCGGGTTGATCAGACTGAAGAAGGCGGTCTCCGCAACCGCTGCGACCAGAAAGGATGGCCACGATACGAGCGCGAACAGGCGTCCGAAACGACCCGGTACGCGACGCGTCTCGATCTGTTCGACTTCCCGTATCTCAATCTCGGTCACGGTTTGCCTCCACTGCCAGCGTATCGTTGATGCGCCAGCTACGTGCTTCGTCCTCGATCACCAGTTTCCAGTGCGTCTGCTGCAGCGCATGGATACTGCCTTCGAACAGACCGGAACGGCCGTCGAGCAGCAACTCCCGGTCAAGCTCGCTACGTGTCGGGTGAATCAGCCGCACCCGCAACCGCGCCGGCGTGGCAACGCCTTCACGCACCTGCAGACGGACCGAGAGCCGGGTCGATGCAGGACCGTCGCTTGCAGACGAAACGGTCGATCCGATGCCAAGTTCCTGCGCCACACGTTCGCGCTCGATCACCCGGTTGATGGAAAGGCCTTGCTTGTAATAGTCGTCTGCCACGAGCGCCGTGTTGCCGCTTGCCGCCAGCCAGGTGGTGATCGCGCCGGCAACGATGACGGTGAGCGGGCCGGCAGCGAGCAACCAGGGCCAGCGATGGCGATACCAGGGCAACTGCATCGATGCGTCGTTCGGCATGCGGCTCACCTCGGCTGCAGGAAGGACGTCTTTTCATGCACACGGATATCCGGCGCATCGACGGCCTGCAGGTTGAAATAGATTTCGTGGGAACCGGGCGGCAGCGACTCGGCGTCAACCTGTACCCGCGCAGCGACATCGCGCGCGCCGGCCGGCTCGACAACGATCTCTCGCAGTTCGGCAATGCTGGCCCCCGGCAGGCCTTCGACCTCGATCACGTAGCGCTGGGCGACCTCGGAGGTGTTCATGATGCGCAGCCGGTAGACGTTCTCGATCTTGCCCCCCTCGACCTCGCGCGCCAGTGTGGCGCGGTCGCGCAGAACGTTCATCTTGACCGGTGTGCGGGTAAACAGCGCCCAGGCGAATCCGGAAACGATGAACATCAAGAGACTGGTGTAGAGGATGACACGCGGACGCAGGATGTGCGCCATCACCTCGCGCAAGCTCTCATGCGCCGGCTTCTTGGCCAGCAGCGTGCGTTCGGTGGTGTAGGCGATCAGTCCGCGCGGACGACCCAGCTTGTCCATCACCTGATCGCACGCATCGATACAGAGCGCACAGCCGATGCACTCGTACTGCAGGCCGTTGCGGATGTCGATACCGGTCGGACAGACCTGCACGCACCAGTCGCAGTCCACACAGTCGCCTACCGGCTGCCCGTCCTTCGCCTTCTTCTTGTTTCCACGCGGCTCGCCACGATTGGCGTCGTAGCTGACGATGAGCGTGTCAGGATCGAACATGACGCCCTGGAAGCGCGCGTACGGACACATGTACTTGCAGACCTGCTCGCGCATGTGACCGGCAAACACATAGGTGAAGGTCGCGTAGAAGCACATCCAGAACACTTCCCACGGCCCGAGCGACCACGAAACGATTTCTGACGCCAGTTCGCGGATGGGCGTGAAATAGCCGACGAAGGTAAACCCTGTCCACAGCGCCAGGGCGGCCCATGCACCGAACTTTGCTGCGCGCAGACCCAGTTTGCGCGCGCTCATCGGCGCGGCATCGAGTTTCATGCGGGCAGAACGGTCACCTTCGATGTGACGCTCTATCCACATGAATATTTCGGTGTAGACCGATTGCGGACAGGCGTAGCCGCACCAGACACGTCCCGCCACCGCCGTGACCAGGAAGAGCCCGAGCGCACTGATGATGAGAAGTAGCGTCAGGAAGAGCACGTCCTGCGGCCACAGGACGATGCCGAAGATGTAGAACTTGCGCTCGACCAGATGGAAGAGCACAGCCTGTCTGTCATTCCAGGGCAACCAGGCCAGTCCGTAGAACACGAGCTGCGTGATCCACACCATGGCCCAGCGCACCGTATTGAAGCGCCCCTTGATGCTGCGCGGCTGAATCTTCTTGCGTGCCGCGTACAACTCTCCCTCATCCGGCGACAGATCGGTGATCGGAATCACACGAGCCGCCCGCTTCACATCGCTTTCGGGCTGACGACTGTCGCCGGGAGAAGGACTGGAGGCCATTTAATTTGCTCCACCCGCTTTGTTCGACAGACCCCAGACATAGGCCGCGACAAGGTGGATCTTCTTGTCACCGAGCAGTTCGCCGTGCGCCGGCATGTGACCGTTGCGGCCCTTGGCGATCGACTGAGCGACGATCGCCTCGGTGCTGCCGTACAGCCAGATGCCATCGGTCAGGTTCGGTGCGCCGACCATCTGGTTCCCCTTGCCATCGGCACCGTGACAGGCAGCGCAATTCGCACCGAATACGGCCTTGCCGCGCTGCACACGCACGCCGTCCGCAGCGAGACCGGACAACGAACGGACGTAATGCGCCACATCGCGCTGCTGCTCGCCGTCGAGAATGGCCCCGAACGCCGGCATCGCACCGTTGCGGCCGTTCAGCAGCGTCGTCTTGATCGCTTCCGGTTCGCCGCCGTACAGCCAGTCATTGTCGGTCAGATTGGGAAAGCCGCGCGATCCACCCGCGTCGGTACCGTGGCACTGGGCGCAGTTGTTCAGGTAGATGCGCTCACCCATGGCACGCGCCTCGGGATCGGCCGCCACAGCCTTGACGTCGAGGCTGGCGTAGCGCTCGAACAGCGGCGCCACCTTGGCATCGGCCTCCTTCACCTCCTTGTCGTAGGCGCCGGTGGACGACCAGGCGAGCTGGCCGCCGAAATTGCCAAGACCAGGGTAGGCCGCCAGATAGACGATGGCGAACACGATGGTGATCCAGAACAGCCACACCCACCAGCGCGGCAGCGGATTGTTCCACTCGGCCAGCGTCTCGTCCCATTGATGGCCGTGAAGTTCGACCTGACCCTTGGGCCGGGCACCCTTGTTCGACAGGATGATGAACATGCAGAACGCAAGGCTGGCGACAACAAGCACCACCACGTACATGTTCCAGAAATTGTTGATGAAGTCGCTCACTTTTGTTCTCCGGTTTCTGTAAGCACGCGATCATCGTCGGCGAAGGGCAGCATCGCCGCCTCGTTGTGGGCGCGCTGCGCGCCCGGACGCCAGGCCATGATCACGATGGCGACGAAGCAGGCAAAACCTGCCACGGTGACTGCCGAACGCAATACGTTGATGTCGAGTTCCATGACGGGCTTCCTCTCAATTCACGCGCTTGATCGCGGTGCCCAGACCCTGCAGGTAGGCAATCAGGGCGTCCATTTCGGTCTTGCCCTTCAGTTCCTCGGCCGCACCCTTCATCTGCTCTTCGGTGTAGGGCGTGCCGACCACGGTCAGGGCGCGCATGCGCTGCTCGATCGTGCTGGCGTCGACCGGGCGGTCAAGCCAGGGAAAACCGGGCATGTTGGACTCGGGCACGACGTCGCGCGGGTTGACCAGATGCACGCGGTGCCATTCGTCCGAGTAGCGGCCGCCGACGCGGGCGAGATCGGGGCCCGTACGCTTGGAGCCCCACTGGAACGGGCGGTCATAGACGAATTCGCCGGCGACCGAGTAATGGCCGTAGCGCTCGGTCTCGGCACGGAACGGGCGGATCATCTGCGAATGGCAGTTGTAGCAGCCTTCCCGCACATAGATGTCGCGGCCAGCCAGACGCAACGGGCTGTATGGCTCGACGCCCTTGACCGGCTCCGTGGTCGAGTGCTGGAAAAACAGGGGAACGATCTCGACCAGACCGCCGATGGCGACCGTCAGCACCGTGAGAATTGCCAGCAGGCCGACGTTGCGCTCGATTGCTTCGTGTTTGGATGCAGCCATGATGTGTTTCCTCCAGTGATCAGGCGTGCGCAGCGGCAGGCGCCACCACCGGTGCGTTGTAGGGCTTGTGGCCGGCAATGGTCTTCCACACGTTCCAGGCCATGACGAACATGCCGGAGAGGAAGAGTGCGCCACCGAGGAAGCGGATGAACCAGAACGGATAGCTGGCCTTGACGCTTTCGACGAAGGTATAGGTGAGCGTGCCGTCGTCGTTGATCGCGCGCCACATCAGGCCCTGCATCACGCCGGCGATCCACATCGAGGCGATGTAGAGCACGACGCCGAGAGTGGACATCCAGAAGTGGAGACTGATGGCCGGCACCGAGTACATCTTTTCCTGGCCGAACAGGCGCGGGATCAGGTAGTAGATCGAACCGATCGAGATCATCGCCACCCAGCCCAGGGCGCCCGAATGCACGTGGCCCACGGTCCAGTCCGTGTAGTGCGACAGCGCGTTGACCGTCTTGATCGACATCATCGGGCCTTCGAAGGTCGACATGCCGTAGAACGACAGCGAGGTGATCAGGAACTTCAGGATCGGATCGGTGCGCAGTTTGTGCCAGGCGCCCGACAGGGTCATGATGCCGTTGATCATGCCGCCCCAGCTCGGTGCCAGCAGGATGAGCGAGAACACCATGCCCAGCGACTGCGTCCAGTCCGGCAGCGCGGTGTAGTGCAGGTGGTGCGGGCCCGCCCACATGTAGGTGAAGAT
>CAZKRN010000055.1:0-21219 GCA_964555165.1 uncultured Methyloversatilis sp.
CGCCGAAGAACATGTTCAGGAACAGCGTTTCCAGCAGGTCGTCGCGGTGGTGGCCCAACGCGATCCTGGTCGCGCCCAGTTCCGACGCCACGCGGTAGATGATGCCGCGGCGCAGCCGCGAACACAGACCACAGGTGGTCTTGCCCTCGGGAATCTTGTCCTTGACGATGGAGTAGGTATCTTCGGTCTCGATGCGGTACTCGACGCCGATGCGCTCGAAGTAGTCCGGCAGGATGTGGTCAGGAAAGCCCGGCTGCTTCTGGTCGAGATTGAAGGCGATCAGCCGGAAACTCACCGGCGCCCGCTGCTGCAGGCCGCGCAGCAGTTCCAGCATCGTGTACGAATCCTTGCCGCCCGACATGCACACCATGATCACGTCGCCGTCCTCGATCATCGAGTAATCGCCGATGGCCTGCCCCACCGCGCGTTCGAGACGCTTGCGGAACTTGAGGAAGGTGTTGGACAGCGGCTCGGCGGCAGCCGGAACAGGAGCGAGGACCTGCGACATGGTGAGCGACGCAGCGACGCTGCGCGACATGATCTGAAGGACTGATTATAGCCGGCTCATCGACGGGCCGACCCGTGCGCCGCGCCCCGGCCAGGGTACCTTTGCCCACCGCCGGTCTCCGACCAGATCCGCAGATTCCTTCACGAGCCCGGTGCAAATCGGGCGAAGCCGTCGGACGCGGCCGTATGCGCATTCCTGCCTCGAGTCATGGCTGCGCCGTTGGACCTCAACAGCCTTGCCGACATCGCACAGGGGATGACGGCGGGAGGCAGGCGGACACCATTCCATTCGCAAAATACTGTGTCCTGCGCACACATTCATCGATACGGCATCAGCACGAACTAAAATGCGCCGACTAATTTTTGGCCCATTCGTCATGCTCCGCCTCCTTGGCCTGATACTCGGCACCCTCGTCAGTCAGGCCGCTCTTGCACAGGCCGTCAGGGCACCCGAATTCGACCGTCTCGCCGGCAATTCGCGCATCGTGCTGATGCCGCTCGACGTCGAACTGTTCACATTGACTGCCGGCGGCATGACCGAACCTCAGGCGCACTGGACCGAACAGGCCCGAGGCCACATGCTCGCATCGCTGCGCCGTCGCGAAGCCACAATGGACACCCCGCTGATCGAACTTGAGCAACAAGACACAAAGGTGGCCGAACTGAACCACCTGCACGGCGCGGTCGCAAGTTCCATCGCGCTGCACCACTACCTCGCGCATTACGAACTGCCGACCAAGGAAAAACGGATGGACTGGCATATCGGTGCCGACACCGCGTGGCTACGCGAAAGGACAGGCGCCGATTACGCGCTGTTCCTGTTCATGCGAGACAGTTATGCCACCGCTGAGCGCAAGATCACCATGTTCCTCGCGGCAATGCTCAGCGTCGGCCTTCCGGCCGGCATACAAGTGGGCTACGCCTCGCTGGTCGACCTTCAGACCGGCCAGATCGTGTGGTTCAACCGACTTGTGCGTGGCACCGGCGACCTGCGGGAAGCCGAACCGGCGGAAGAATCCATCACCGCGCTGCTAGACAAGTTTCCGCGCCAATGACGCAGCGTAACGTTGCCGCGCCGGCCGATATGCACCGGCGCGACCTCCTGTGCAGTTGCTGCTCCGGCGCACTGCTGTCGCTGCTGCCCTCGCTGGCGCGCGCTGCGTACGACATGCCGGCCCGCTTCGAGCGTCCGGACATCGCCACCGACGAGGGCGGGCTGTGGGCCATGATGGACCGGGAGGAGGAGAAGCTCAGACACTCGCGCTTCCTGCTCGGTGACGCCGAACTGCAGCGCTATGTGTCCGATATCGCATGCAGGCTTGCCGGCAATCACTGTCCGGACATGCGCGTGTATCTGGTGCGCACGCCATTCTTCAACGCCAGCATGGCACCCAACGGCATGATGCAGGTGTGGAGCGGACTGCTGCTGCGCGCCTCCAATGAAGCCCAGCTGGCGGCCGTGCTCGCGCACGAGGTCGGCCATTACCTGAAGCGTCACAGCCTGGAGCGGATGCGCGACGCGCGTTCGAAGTCAGCGCTGGCCCAGTTCGTGGGCATGGCACTGGGTGTGGCTGGCGCGGGCGGCGTGGGCTCGATTGCCCAGCTTGGCGTGCTGGCCGGCATGTTCGCCTTTTCGCGCGAGAACGAGCGCGAGGCAGACGCCATCGGTCTGGACCTGATGTACCAGGCCGGGTACGACCCGATGGAAGCTTCGCGAGTGTGGGCACAACTGATCGACGAGAAGGACGGCGAAAGCAGCGGCGGCACCGTGCTGTTCGCCACCCACCCCGCTTCGACCGAGCGCCGCGACACGCTGGCACAGGCGGCGGGCAAGCTGGGACAGGAGCATGAAGGCGCCACGCATGCCGACCGCTACCGTACCGCGATCGCTCCGGTGCGTCTCGCTATGCTGCAGGACGAACTGCGCCGCCGCGTGCCCGACAGTTCGCTGCGGCTGTTCGACCGGCTGATGACCACGCAGTCCCGCGACGGCCAGCTGCTCTACGCCCGCGCCGAGGCGCTGAAGGCGCGCAATGACGCGGGCGATGCCGAACAGGCGATGGCAGCACTGGACGAAGCCGAGTCGCGGCCCGACACGCCGCCTGAAGCACAGCGACTGCGCGGTCAGCTGCTGCGCACGCGCGGTGACCACGATGGCGCGCGCCTGGCTTTCAACCGCTACCTCGAACTGAAACCGACCGCGCCGGACGCGCCGATGATACGCAGCTATGTCAGCGCCCAGTGAACCGCCAACCACCCGAACACGAAGAAGGAGCCCGACCGTGAAGCCCCTCGTTTGCATGTTGCTGATCGCGCTGCTCGCCGGCTGCGCCTCGCCCTTCACCCGCGTGGACAGCGCACGCGTCGTCGTGCGCGAACGCATGGAAGTGAAGGCCGAAGGTGACTGGAACCGCTACACGCCGCCCGGCAGCAAGCACCGCGAGATCTGGACCCAACACGGTATGCCGCTCGATGTGCTGGTCTTCTTCACTGGTGTGGCGGACGGCGAGGCATTGAACGATCAGGTCAGCGCCGACAAGAAGCCGCCGAAATTCAAGGCCACGATGTCCCCGGAAGACGTCGCCGCCCTGTTCGAAAACCTCATCGCTGGCGACGGAGGTCGCTTCGAATTGCTGCAACTGGAACCTCATTCCGTGGCAGGCAGCGAGGGCTTCCGCTTCAACTTCAACTACACCGCTCGTGGCGAGGAGATCGAGCGCGCAGGCCTCGCAATCGCGACTGTGAGGGAAAAGCGCCTGTATGCGCTCGTTTATGCTGCACCGCGTGGTCGCTATTTCGAGCGTGGCCGGGCGGGAGCCGAGCGCTTGATGGACAGTCTTCACATTGTCGGCAAACCCTGACACGAGATCCCAATGACGAGACACGACGGCTTGCCCCTTCCGCCATCCGCCGCGTCCCGCCATCGGGATCGGTGTGCCGCGACGCTCAGCGTTGGCGCAGCTCCAGCGCCGAGCCGGTGTAATGGGTACGCGCTGCAGCCCAGGCGTCGGGAACCGCCCCGGCTTTGAACTGACCCCTTGAAGTTTGTCCAACTTCTGGGGGTCAGTTCAAATTTGGGGCGGTTCAGTGACCTCATTTAGTTCTTTTCGTCGAAAACTATTCTCCCGCACTATCAGTTGCTCTTACCCATGATCACCGTTTTGCGGCGCTTGGCAACCAACTCCGATGCCGTGCGCAGTGAGTCATCCTGAGTGTGAACCGTAGCGGATAAACATCGCCACGGTCTTGTGTGCCGTCGGCGCCATGCCCACCTTGACTGGAATGCCCGAGTTAAAGATGTCGGCGGCAGAGCGGTGACGCACGGCGTGTGTGCCGGAGTGTTGCCCCAGCTGCCTTGGGCCCGGCTCCAGCCACAGCAACACTCACCTTCGGTGAGAGTCTTGGTCGGGCCATTTGGTGAGGGCAGGACGTAGGGGTAGCCGTCCCGGCGTGCTGCGCTTGTTACGTACGTTGGAGTAGTCCTCCATGAACTTCAGACACAACTCCTTGATCGTCGGGCCTTGCGTGCCGCTGTCTTGCCGGCAGCAGGATCGCTCCCCTCACGCAACTGAGTCATCCATTCCTACGCTGGCGATGGGCCTTTTCGACCGTCAGCTCCCCGTCTTGGCCAAAGGCCCGCTCAAGGCGCTCGTCCGCGTTCGTGCGTCACTGGCGCACGAACACCTTACGGCCCGAGGTTGAAGTCTTGTATAGGGAGTTGGTTACCAGCGTCTCCCGTAGCTTGATGGCATGCGCCTGAGGCTTTTTTTGGATCGACTGCGGACTTGGTGAGCCTGAGTTTTGCCATGATGAACAGTGAAAAGAAAAGGCCGCCCGAGGGCGGCCTTTTCTTTTCGGGGATGCTCAGATCAGAACAACCCCGACACCTTTCCATGCTCGTCGATGTCGATCTTTTCCGACGCCGGCACCTTCGGCAGGCCCGGCATGGTCATCATGTCGCCGCAGATGGCGACGACGAAGCCGGCGCCGTTGGCCAGGCGCACTTCGCGCACGTTCAGGGTGTGGCCGCTGGGTGCTCCCTTGGCGTTGGCGTCGGCCGAGAACGACATCTGGGTCTTGGCCATGCACACCGGGAAGTGGCCGTAGTCGGCGTTCCAGCTTTCGAGCTGCTTGCGCGCGGCGTCGGCGAAGGTCACCTGACCGGCGCCGTAGATCTTGGTGGCGATGGTGGTGATCTTGTCCTGCAGCGTGGCGTTGGCGTCGTACACGAAGGTGTGCTGGCCGGGCGCGTTGTCGCAGATGTCGGCGACCATGCGGGCAAGCTCCTCGGCGCCGGCACCGCCGCTCGCCCAGTGGCGGGCGATGACGAACTTGCCTCCAAGGGCTTCGATGCGGCTCTTCAGCAGCGCGATTTCGGCATCGGTGTCGAAGGTGAAGTGGTTGACCGACACGACGCACGGCAGGCCGTAGTGCTCCTTGATGTTCTTCAGGTGGCGCTCGATGTTGCAGATGCCCTTTTCCAGCGCGGCCAGGTTTTCCTGGTTCAGCTCTTCCTTCTTCACGCCGCCGTGGAACTTGAGCGCGCGGATGGTAGCGACCAGCACGACGGCGGCGGGGTTGAGCCCGGCCATGCGGCACTTGATGTCGATGAACTTCTCGGCGCCCAGGTCGGCACCGAAGCCGGCTTCGGTCACGACGTAGTCGGCCATCTTCAGGCCGGCCTTGGTCGCGGTGACCGAGTTGCAGCCGTGCGCGATGTTGGCGAACGGGCCGCCGTGGATGATGGCCGGGTTGTTCTCCAGCGTCTGCACGATGTTCGGCTTGATCGCGTCCTTCAGCAGCGTGGCCATGGCGCCCTGCGCCTTCAGGTCGCTCGCATACACCGGCTTCTTGTCGCCCAGCGTGTAGCCGATGATGATGCGGCCGAGGCGTTCCTTCAGGTCGGACAGCGAACCGGCCAGACACAGGATGGCCATCACTTCGGAGGCCACCACGATGTCGTAGCCGTCTTCGCGCACGAAGCCGTTGGCGGTGCCGCCCAGGCCGATGGTGATCTTGCGCAGTGCGCGGTCGTTCATGTCGACCACCCGCTTCCACTGGATGAGGCGCGGGTCGATGCGCAGCTCGTTGCCGTGGTTGATGTGGTTGTCGATCAGCGCCGACAGCAGGTTGTGCGCGGCGCCGATGGCGTGGAAGTCACCGGTGAAGTGCAGGTTGATGTCTTCCATCGGCACGATCTGCGCGTAGCCGCCGCCGGCCGCCCCGCCCTTCACGCCGAACACCGGCCCGAGAGACGGTTCGCGCAGGCAGATCATGGTTTTCTTGCCGATGCGGTTCAGCGCGTCGCCCAGACCGACCGTGGTCGTGGTCTTGCCTTCGCCAGCCGGCGTCGGGCTGATCGCGGTGACCAGGATGAGCTTGCCGTCCGGACGGTCCTTCAGGCTGTTCAGGTATTCAAGCGACACCTTGGCCTTGTAGTGGCCATAGGGCTCGATCGCGTCTTCGGGGATGCCCAGCTTGGACACCACTTCGCTGATGCGCTGCATTTTCGCCTGCTGGGCGATTTCGATATCGGATGCCATATCGGTTTTTTCCGTTCAGTCGTCTATCGGATTGGGAGGGGCGGGCCTCACTACCCGCCCTTGCTGCATCTGCTTCGTCCATGCGCGGATCACGCGGCCGGGCCCTCCCCGGCCGCACCGGCATGCAGCCGGAAACTCAGCGTGCCGCGGCGATCGTGTCGGCCTTGGCGATCAGCGCCTCGGCCATGCGGATGCTGGCGATGTCGATCAGGCGACCGTCGAGCGACACGGCACCGCGGCCTTCCTTCGCGGCCTGGGCCATCGCTTCGAGAATGCGGCGAGCCTTGGTCACTTCGGCTTCCGACGGCGTGTAGACCTTGTTCGCCAGTTCGATCTGCGACGGGTGGATCGCCCACTTGCCTTCGTAACCGAGCACGGCCGCGCGGTTCGCTGCGGAAATATAGCCGTCCGGATCGTTGAAGTCACCAAACGGACCGTCGATCGGGCGCAGGCCGTAGGCGCGGCAGGCGACCATCATGCGGGTCTGCGCGGCGTGCCAGGGATCGGTCCAGAAGGACTGACGGTTGCCCTGCTCGTCCTTGTCGGTCAGCACCACGCTGTCCTTGTTCACGCCACCGATCACGGTGGTGCGGGCGCGGGTCGAGGCGGCGTAGTCGGCCACGCCGAAGCTCATCGCTTCAAGGCGCTTCGACGACTGCGCGATCGCTTCCACATTGGCCATGCCGAGCGCGGTTTCGATCAGCACTTCGAAGCCGATGCGCTTCTCGCGCTTCTTGGCGGCCTCGATCTGGGTGACCATCATGTCGACCGCGTACACGTCGGCGGCGGTGCCGGCCTTCGGGATCAGGATCATGTCCAGGCGCGGGCAGGCTTCGACGATGTCCACCACGTCGCGGTACATGTAGTGGGTGTCCAGACCATTGATGCGCACCATCATGGTCTTGTTGCCCCAGTCGACGTCGTTCAGGCCTTCGATGATGTTCTTGCGCGCCTGCTCCTTGTCGTCCGGCGCGACCGCGTCCTCGCAGTCGAGGAAGATGATGTCGGCGGCCGACTTGGCGGCCTTCTCGAACATGCCCGGGTTGGAACCCGGAACGGCCAGTTCGGAACGGTGCAGGCGGGGCGTGGCTTGTTCGATGATCGTGAAGCTCATGGATGTCTCCTCCGGTGGATGGTGCGAAGTCGGTTCAGAAGTCGGGGCGGACGATCAGCCGGTGGCGCCGAAACCGGCGGACACGCAGTTGATCGACAGCAGCAGGGCCTTGCGGAATTCCTCTTTCCGCGCGGCATCGTCGGTCATGCGGAAGGCGCGCAGCAGCGAAATCTGCTGGCGGCTCACCTGGTTGACCACCGGCAGCCGGTGGTCGAGTTTCTGCCGGTAATCGGGGAAGCGCTCGGCCAGGCCGCGGCTGCCCGACAGGCGCAGGATCTGCGTGCGCGTGATGTCGTATTCGCGGGCGATCATGCCGAACACCTCCTCGCGCACGCCGGCGTCGGCCACCAGCTGGCTGTATTCGCGGGCGATGTCGAGATCGACCACGGCCAGCGTCTTCTCCACTTCATCGACGATGAGGCGGAACAGCGGCGACTCGTTGAACATGCGCGCCAGCAGCGCTTCGCCGCTGGCACCGCGCACGCCGATGAAATTGGCGAGGCTGGAGCCCACACCGTACCAGCCGGTGACGATGTGGCGGTTCTGCGACCAGGCGAACACCCACGGAATCGCGCGCAGCTCGGCCAGCGACCTGGCGCCGAAACGGCGCGCCGGGCGCGAGCCGATATTGAGCAGCGAAATCTCTTCCAGCGGGCTGGCTTCCTGGAAGTAGCCGACGAGCGCCGGGTGCGAAATCAGGTTCTGATAGGCGGCGTGGGCCGCGCCGGACAGCGCTTCCAGCGCGTCGTCGAACTCGGGTACCGCATGCGGGCCATCGGCACGGCCGGATTTCAGCGCGTGGTCGAACACGCTGGCGGCCAGCAGTTCGAGGTTGAAGGCGGCCGTACCCTTGTTGGCGTACTTGCTCGAAATCACCTCGCCCTGTTCGGTCAGCCGGAACAGACCCTGGATGGAACCGGCCGGCTGCGCGGCGATGGCGCGCCCGGCGGGCACGCCGCCGCGGCTGACCGAACCGCCGCGACCGTGGAAGAAGGCGATCTTGACGCCGGCTTCGCCGCCGACCGCGGTCAGCTTCTGTTGCGCCTTGAACAACTCCCAGTTCGACGACAGGAAGCCGCCGTCCTTGTTCGAGTCGGAGTAGCCGATCATCACTTCCTGCACGCCGCCCAGCGCGCGCACCGAGCGCTTGATCAGCGGCATCGCCAGCAGCTCGCGCATGATGGCCGGCGCGCGGCGCAGGTCGTCGATGGTTTCGAACAGCGGCATGATGGGCAGCGAACAGCGCTCGACGCCGGCCGGGTCGGCGTACAGACCGGCTTCCTTCGCCAGCAGATAGACGCCGAGCACGTCCGGCACATTGCGCGTCATGCTCAGGATGAAGCTGCCGAAGGCCTCGCGGCCGACGCGCGGGCGCATGTCGGCGATCAGGCGGAACAGGCCCAGCGTTTCCGTGGCGACGGCCGGCAGGCCGCTGGTGTCGCGCATGCCGGCGCGCGGTGCGGCCAGTTCGGCCAGCAGCCAGTCGCGCCACTCGGCACTGTCCTGCGCCGGCGCCGGCACGTCTTCCGGCTCGCCGCGGCTGGCGCGCCACAGCGCTTCCAGCGTCTGCGTGACGCGGGTCGAGTTCTCGCGCAGGTCGAGGCGTACGGTGCTGAAGCGGAAGATGTCGACCTGACGACGCAGAGGCAGCACTTCAGTGTCGGCGATGCGCTCGAGCTTCGCGTCGCGCAGGCCGGCTTCCAGCGTGCGCAGGTCGGCCACCAGACGGTCGGCCGACTCGTAGCCACGGCGGCAGGCCGCCCCCTCTTCCGCCTGCGTGCAGGCAATGGTGTCGTCCAGCTTGCCCAGCACGCACACCAGGAACTGGCGGAAGGGCTCGCCCGGGTTGCGCGCGGCAATGGCATTGCCCTCTCCGCTCTCTTCCAGCGCCAGCATCAGCGCGTCGCGGAAATCGCCGGACAGCGCGAGCGACGCTTCGGTCACCGACAGGCCGCGCAGCAGATCCAGCACCGACTGACGGTGCCGTCTCAGCGCCGCCAGCCGGCATTCGATGAGCGCACCGCGCGTGATCGCGTTGGTGACGAAGGGGTTGCCGTCACGGTCGCCGCCTATCCAGGAACCGAAGTCGAGGAAACCGGGCAGATCCGCCTCGCCAAAATGCTGGGCCATCGCCTCGTCGGCGCGCGCCAGCACGTCGGGGCCGACCTCGAACAGGGTTTCGTTGAAGAAGTGCAGGCCCCAGGCGATCTCCTGCGACACGTTCGGCTTTTCCAGCCGCAGTTCGCCGGTCAGCCACAGCAGTTCGATTTCGTTGCGCAGCACGTTTTCGAGATCGCCGCGTTCGCGCGGCGTCCAGCGCGGCGATTCGAGTTCGATCAGCATGCGATAGATGCGGCGGTGTCGCTCAAGCACCGTCACGCGTTTCGCTTCGGTCGGGTGCGCGGTCAGCACCGGGCGCACCTTGAGGCCGGCAAAGGCTTCGCGCACGCGCTCCGGCGACAGGCCGGCCTTTTTCGCCGAAGCCAGCACGCTGGCAAAGGTACCGGGCAGACTTTCACGGCCCTGCTGGCGCTCGACTTCGCGCCGCGTGCGCATGGCGCCGTTCTGTTCGGCGATCGACAGCAGCTGGAACAGGATGCCCTGGGCCTGGATGGCCCGGCCCAGCATCTGCGGGGAAAGACTGTTGCCCGACTCGCCGGCAAGCACCGGCAGCAGTTCGGGATGATGGCGCTCGACCACTTCGCGCAGCAGCGAAAACAGCAGGTCGATCGCCTTTTCCGAAAAACGGCCCCCTGACGCATCGGCCGACGCGGGAACGGAAATGGGATCACTCACCACGGTGGAATCTCGCAACGGTGGAATCTCGCAAGCGGGGCGACGGATGTCCGCCCCGGCGGGGCGGACGGAAGCAGGGCGCGCTCCGCGCGCCCCGTACTGCTCGGTGCTTACTGCTTGGCCAGGACGGACGCCACGGTGCTGCCCAGCTCGCCGGCGCTCGGTGCGACGGTCAGGCCAAAGGAGCGCATGATTTCCGACTTTTCGGCGGCGGAATCGCCCGCCGCCGAGATGATGGCGCCGGCATGGCCCATGCGGCGGCCCTTCGGTGCCGTCAGACCGGCCACGTAACCGATCACCGGCTTCGTCATGTTCTCCTTCACCCAGGCCGATGCTTCGGCTTCCTGCGGGCCACCGATCTCGCCGATCATCACCACGGCGTGGGTGTCCGGGTCTTCCTGGAACTTCATCAGGTGGTCGAGGAAGGACGAGCCGTTGATCGGGTCGCCGCCGATGCCGACCGAGGTCGACACGCCGATGCCCAGCTGCTTCATCTGCGCGGCCGCTTCGTAGCCCAGCGTGCCCGAACGCGACACGATGCCGATGTTGCCCTGCTTGTAGATGTGGCCCGGCATGATGCCCAGCATGGCCTTGCCCGGGCTGATGATGCCGGCGCAATTAGGGCCGACCATCAGCGTGCGGCGCTCCTTCGGGTAGCGCATGAAGTAGCGCTTGACGCGCATCATGTCCTGCGCCGGGATGCCGTCGGTGATCGAGCACACCAGCTGGATGCCGGCATCGGCCGCTTCCATGATGGCGTCGGCGCAGAAAGCCGGGGCGACGAAGGTGATCGACGCTTCGGCGCCGGTGGCGGCCACCGCATCGGCCACGGTATTGAACACCGGCTTGCCGAGGTGGGTGCTGCCGCCCTTGCCCGGCGTCACGCCGCCGACGACGTTGGTGCCGTACTCGATCATTTCCTTGGCGTGGAACGTGCCTTTGTCGCCGGTAAAGCCCTGGACAATGATCTTGGTCTCTTCGTTGATCAGAATGCTCATGTCTAAATCCTCTTGTGCATCGGTTGTCCGCACACCCTGCGCCACCCGACGGGCTCGCCGCCGGGGCGAACCCGCCCCCGCGGGGGATGGGTGAGGAGTGAGCGGGCGGGTGTCGTTCAGCTCGCCGCGTGCGCGCGCGCCGCGTCTACCGCCTTCTGGGCCGCTTCGGTCAGCGAATCGGCACTGATGATGGGCAGACCGCTGTCGCGGATGATGCGACGGCCTTCTTCCTCGTTCGTACCGGCCAGGCGGACGATCAGCGGCACCGTGATGTCGATGTCGTTGCAGGCCTGGACCACGCCCTGGGCCACCCAGTCGCAGCGGTTGATACCGGCGAAGATGTTCACCAGGATGGCTTTCACGTTCTTGTCCGACAGGACCAGGCGGAAGGAATTGGCCACGCGCTCGGGCGAGGCGCCGCCGCCGACGTCGAGGAAGTTGGCCGGTGCGCCGCCGGCGTACTTGATGGTGTCCATCGTGGCCATGGCCAGACCGGCGCCATTGATGATGCAGCCGATGTCGCCGTCCAGACCCACGTAGTTCAGGTTGTGCTCGGCCGCCTGCACTTCGCGCGGATCCTCCTGCGACGGGTCGCGCATGTCGGCCACGGCACGCTGGCGGAACATCGCGTTGTCGTCGAAGGACATCTTGGCGTCGAGCGCCAGCACGCGGTCGTCCTTGGTGACGACCAGCGGGTTGATTTCGACCATGGTGGCGTCGAGGTCGCGGAAGGCGCGGTAGGCACCCATGATGGCGGTCACCGCACGCGACACCTGCTTGATCGACAGACCCAGACCGAAAGCGATCTGGCGGGCCTGGAAGGCCTGCAGGCCGACCGCCGGTTCGACCACGACCTGCATGATCTTTTCCGGAGCACTGTGCGCCAATTCTTCAATTTCCATCCCACCTTCGGCCGAGGCGATGACACGTACGCGCTCGGCTTTGCGGTCCAGCACGATGCCCAGATACAGTTCGCGCTCGAACGGCTCGGCCACTTCCACGTAGACGCGCTGAACGGGCTTGCCCTCGGGGCCGGTCTGGATGGTCACCAGACGCTTGCCCAGCAGTTCGCGGGCAGCGGCATCGACCTCATGGTAGGTCTTGCACAGCTTGATGCCGCCGGCCTTGCCACGGGCGCCGGAGTGCACCTGGGCCTTGACCGCCCAGTGCCAGCCACCCAGTTCGGTCGCGGTGTACACCGCCTGATCCGGGCTGTAGGCCACGCTGCCGCGCGGCACCGGCACGCCGAAGCCCGCCAAAAGCTCTTTCGCTTGGTACTCGTGAATGTCCATGCTTCACCTTCTGTCGTGTGGAAGAGAGTAGTGGTTCATCGCTGAACCGCGAGGCGCCCGCACAGGGTCGAACACCGGATTCGTTGAAAAGAATTATGGATGACCTGTTTTCAATTAAGCTTCACTTATACTTATCGCGGCGATAAGAAAGTCCGATACGAGGCCCTTGATCCATCAGATATAGTCTGTTTGCCTTGTATTACTTCATAAGGCCCGCAGGAGACGGCAGGCCGAAAGCTCACATCAGAAAGGTAATCCGAATGTTTGACCCGAAACAGACCATCGCCCATTCCGACCCCGAACTGTGGGCCGCCATGGAAGCGGAGTACGCCCGTCAGGAACACCACATCGAGCTGATCGCGTCGGAAAACTACGCCAGCCCGGCGGTCATGGAAGCCCAGGGCTCCGTACTGACGAACAAGTACGCCGAAGGTTATCCGGGCAAGCGTTACTACGGTGGCTGTGAGCACGTCGACGTCGCGGAACAGCTGGCGATCGATCGCCTCAAGGCACTGTTCGGCGCCGAGTACGCCAACGTGCAGCCGCATTCGGGTTCGCAGGCCAACGCCGGTGTCTACATGGCGATGCTGCAGCCGGGCGACACCATCCTCGGCATGTCGCTGGCGCACGGCGGTCACCTGACCCACGGTTCGTCGGTGAATTTCTCCGGCAAGATATACAAGGGCGTGGCCTACGGCCTCGACCCGGAAACCGAAGCGATCGACTACGCACAGGTCGAAGCGCTGGCCAGGGAACACAAGCCGAAGATGATCGTGGCCGGTGCTTCCGCCTACGCCCTGCACATCGATTTCCAGCGCTTCCGTGAAATCGCCGATTCGGTCGGCGCCTACCTGCTGGTCGACATGGCTCACTACTCCGGCCTGGTCGCTGCCGGCCTGTACCCGAGCCCGATCGGCATCGCCGACTTCGTCACCTCGACCACGCACAAGACGCTGCGCGGCCCGCGCGGTGGCGTGATCATGGCCAAGGCCGAGTTCGAGAAGCCGCTGAACTCGATGATTTTCCCGGGTATCCAGGGCGGTCCGCTGATGCATGTCATCGCCGCCAAGGCCGTCGCCTTCAAGGAAGCCGCGACCCCGGAGTTCAAGACTTACCAGCAACAGGTGCTGAACAACGCCCAGGTGATGGCCGAAACGCTCGTAGAGCGTGGCGTGCGCATCGTTTCGGGCCGTACCCAGTCCCACCTGTTCCTCGTCGATCTGCGTGCCAAGAACATCACTGGCAAGGACGCAGAAGCAGCGCTGGGCCGTGCACACATCACGGTCAACAAGAATGCCATCCCGAACGACCCGCAAAAGCCGTTCGTGACCAGTGGCATTCGAATCGGCAGCCCTGCCATGACGACCCGCGGCTTTAAGGAAGCCGAGGCGAAGCAAGTCGCAAACCTGATCGTGGACGTGCTCGACGCACCGAACGACGACGCCGTGATCGCGCGCGTGGTCGCCGACGTGACCAAGCTGTGCGACACGTTCCCGGTCTACGGCCGCAACAGATAAAACAAGCGGTCAGCCACCCCGACACCTTTCAAAAGCAATTACAGGAGTTTCGCCATGTCTCGAATCGCCGGCCGCAACCATCTTTACGTGCCTGGTCCCACCAATGTGCCGGAGCGCATCCTGCGTGCCATGGTCGTGCCGCAGGAAGACCACCGTTCGCCCAAGTTCCCGGAACTGGCGCTGTCGGTGTTCGCCGATCTGAAGAAGGTTTTCAAGACCACCGAAGGCACCATCTTCACCTTCCCGGCCTCCGGCACGGGCATGTGGGAAACCGCGCTGACCAACACGCTGTCGCCGGGTGACAAGGTGCTCGTGTCCACCTTCGGCCAGTTCTCCTTCCTGTGGGCCGACATGGCCAAGCGCCTCGGTTTCGAGGTGCAGGTGCTGGAATGCGAATGGGGCACGGGCGTGCCCTACGACCAGTACGAGGAAATCCTGCGCGCCGACAAGGAGCACAAGATCAAGGCGGTGCTGGCCTGCCAGAACGAAACCGCCACCGGCGTGACCAGCGACATCGCCCGCGTCCGCAAGGCCATGGACAACGCCGGCCACCCGGCACTGCTGATGGTCGACACGGTGTCCTCTCTGGTGTCGATCGACTTCCGCATGGACGAGTGGGGTGTCGATTGCGCCGTGTCCGGTTCGCAGAAAGGCTTCATGCTGCCGGCCGGCATGGGCATCCTCGGCCTGAGCCCCAAGGCGCTGAAGGCAATGGAAACCGCGACCTCGCGTCGCTGCTACTTCGACATCGGCGACATGGTGAAGGCAAACGCCACCGGCTATTTCCCCTACACCCCGTCGATCCCGATGCTGTACGGCATGCGCGAAGCGCTGAACACCATCTTCGAGGAAGGCCTGGAGAACATCTTCGCCCGCCACGAATACCTGGCCAACGGCGTGCGTGCTGCAGTCCAGGAAGGCTGGAAGCTGAACCTCTGCGCCAAGGCACCGGAGTGGTACTCGAACACGGTCAGCGCCATCCTGGTGCCGGAAGGTTTCGACGCCGCCAAGGTGATCAGCAACGCCTACAACCGTTACAACCTGTCGCTCGGCGCCGGCCTGTCCAAGGTTGCCGGCAAGGTGTTCCGCATCGGTCACCTGGGCGACCTGAACTGCCTGTCGCTGATGAGCGCGATCGCAGGTGCCGAAATGTCCATGCTGGACAACGGCATCAATGTGACTCCGGGTTCCGGCGTCGCTGCGGCCTCGACCTGGTGGCGCACGCACGCGCCGCAAGCGAAGTAATATTGCGGCGATCCGCCGCCAGCCGGCGGATCCGCGTGTCTGCACGGCCGGGTTCGCCCGGCCTTTTACATCCCTAGAACAGAAGGAAGAGACATGTCGCATCACGTAGTGTTTCTCGACCGCTCCACGCTCAAGGCCACTGTCCGTCGTCCCTCGTTCGACCACACCTGGGCCGAGTACGACACCACCGCCCCGGACCAGATCGTCGAACGTCTGAAGGACGCCACCGTCGCCATCACCAACAAGGTGCCGCTGCGCGGCGATGTGCTGGCCCAGTTGCCGAACCTGAAGATGATCGGCGTCGCCGCCACCGGCTACGACGTGATCGACGTGCCGGCCTGCCGCGAGCGCGGCATCGTCGTGTCCAATATCCGCAACTACGCGGTGCACACCGTACCGGAACACGCGTTCGCGTTGATTCTGGCCCTGCGCCGCAGCATCATTGCCTACCGTCAGGACGTCGAGCGCGGCCGCTGGCAGGAAGTCGACCAGTTCTGTTTCTTCGACCACCCGATCTACGATCTGCACGACAGCACCCTGGGCATTTTCGGCGAAGGCGTGCTCGGTCAGGGCACGGCCAAGATCGCCCGCGGCTTCGGCATGAAAGTGCTGTTCGCCGATCACCCGGGGCCCAAGGCGCCGGGCGTCGAATTCACGCCGGCCGAAGACGTGCTCGCCCAGTCCGACATCATTTCGCTGCACTGCCCGCTGACGCCGGAGAGCCGCAATATGTTCGGCATGGAGCAGTTCAAGAAGATGAAGCGCACCGCCATCCTGATCAACACTGCCCGTGGCGGCCTGGTGCATGAAGAAGACCTTGTGACCGCGCTGAAGGAAGGCGTCATTGCGGGCGCCGGTTTCGACGTGCTGACCAAGGAACCGCCGAAGGAAGGCAATCCGCTGCTCGACCTGCGCCTGCCCAACTTCATCCTGACTCCGCACGTGGCCTGGGCCTCGGACGGCGCCATGCAGTTCCTGGCCGACCAGTTGATCGACAATGTCGAAGCCTACGTCCAGGGCAGCCCGGTCAACACCGTGACCTGATCGGAGCACGCCAGCCGTACCGCTGGCGTGCCCGCTTCATCGATTCAAGAGACAAGACAATGAAAAAACTGCTTTTCCAGTTCGATACCGATGAACATCCTTCGGTGTTCGACAGCGTCGTGTGCCACGACGGCGGCGCGGACCACGTGATCGGCTACGGCGGCGTGCATCCGCACAACGTCGGCGCCATGGTCGACGGTGCCATCTTCACGCGCGCGCCGAAGGACAAGAAGAACACCGCCATCTTCATCGGCGGCAGCAATATGGCCGAAGGTGAAACGCTGTTCAAGGCGGTCAAGAAGAAGTTCTTCTCGAACTTCCGCGTGTCGGTCATGCTGGATTCCAATGGCTCGAACACCACGGCCGCGGCCTGCGTCGCCTGGCTGGCGCATAGCGGTTCGCTGAAGGGCAAGAAGGCGGTCATCCTCGGCGGCACCGGCCCGGTCGGCACGCGTGCGGCCGTGATGCTGGCCAGCGAAGGCGCCACGGTGACGCTGGTGTCGCGCAAGGTCGCCACCGCCGAAGAAGCGGCCAAGCAGCTCAAGGCGAACTTCAACCTCGACGTGTCGGTCGCCGAAGCGGCCGACAACGACGCGCGCGGCCGTGCCATCGAAGGCGCGAACGTGGTGATCGCCACCGGCGCCGGCGGCATCCAGCTGCTGGAAGAGCGCCACTGGAAGGACAACCCGACGCTGGAAATGATTGCCGACGCCAACGCGACGCCGCCGCTGGGCATCGAGGGCATCGACATGATGGACAAGGGTGTGGTCAAGCACGGCAAGATCGTCTACGGCGCCATCGGCTTCGGCGCCCTGAAGATCGCGCTGCAGCGCGCCTGCGTCGCCAGGCTGTTCGAAAGCAACGACATTTCGCTCGACGCGTCGGAAATCTACGCGATGGCGAAAACCATGGTGGGCTGAGCCATGACGATGATCAAGGACAAGCCGGTCACCACCTTCCTCGACGAGCTCGCCTCCAGCGCGCCGACCCCGGGCGGCGGCAGTGCAGCCGCCATCATGGGCGGCATGGGCGCGGCGCTGGTCAGCATGGTGTGCAACCTGACCATAGGCAAGAAAGCCTACGTCGAAGTCGAGGGCGAAATGAAGGATCTGCTGGCCAGGGCGGAAGCGCTGCGCGCCCAGCTGACCGACTTCATCCGCGCCGACGTCGAAGCCTTCGACGGCCTGATGGCTGCCTACGGCCTGCCGAAGGACACCGACGAGCAGAAGGCCGCCCGTTCGGCCGCGATCCAGGACGGTCTGAAGCAGGCCACCGACGCACCGCTGGCCTGCGCCCGCGCCTGCGCCGACGTGATCGCGCTGTCGCTGGTCGCCGCCGAGAAGGGCAACAAGAACGTGGTATCGGACGCCGGTGTGGCCGCCCTGGCCGCCGTCGCCGCGCTGCGTTCGGCGGCACTGAACGTCGACATCAACGTGCCCGGCATCAAGGACGCCGATTTCGCCGCCTCGCGCCGCGCAGAAACCGACGCCCTGCTGGCCAGGTGGGTGGCCGAGGCCGACCGTGTCGTCGAGGTCGTGAAGAGCAAGCTCTGACCCGCCTGCTCGGCTTCTTCAGGGGCGCCCGCGGGCGCCCCTTTTTTGTTCGGCCCGTGGCAGTGGCTACTGCTGCGCCTGCATCTGCGCCTGCACCCGGTTCAGCCATTCGCGCATCGTCGCCAGCAGTTCGCCCTGGCTGAACGAACAGCTCTCGCCCGAGAACAGCCGCGCCGATTCGAGCCGCATCAGCAGGCCGTCGAGCACTTCGCGCCATTTGGCCGGCAGCGTCGCGTCATCCACGCCATGGCGACGCCAGGTGGCAATCAGCGCATCCATGTCGATGCGCCCCGCTTCGAAATCGGCCAGCGAGCCGGCCAGCGCTTCATTCATCGTCATCCTTTCCACTGTCGGCACAGGCGCCTCCACGCGGCGCCGCTTGCGCCGGCCCCGAGGCATGCGCGTACAATCGCGACCCTGGTTGCGTTGCACCAAAATCCTGAAAACCTCAGTTGACCGCTTGCCATGAAACTGAAAGCTCTGTCCTTCAAGGACATTCGTCAGTGTGCATCGCTTACCCTCCGGGTGAGACCGCTTCGACGTCGCGTGTACGCTTGGCGGGGCGCCCGGCTGCGTTACTCGTCCTTGCAGGGAGCCGTCCTGCCGCGTCCTCGCGCCTTGCCGTACCCCCCGCCAAGCGCACCCACCACGCCGATCAACTGAGGTTTTCAGGATATTTCGCCCGACCGCAGGTCGCGGCAGCCGGGAGTCCGCATGAGTCTGTACGCCCTCGACGGCAAGACGCCCGTCGTCCATTCCAGCACCTGGATCGCGCCCAGCGCGAGCATCATCGGCGACGCCGAACTGAAGGCGGACACCAGCGTGTGGTTCGGTGCGGTCATCCGCGCGGACAACGACCACATCTCGATCGGCGAGCGCTCGAATGTACAGGATGGCGCGGTGCTGCACATCGACGACGGCGTTCCGCTCACCATAGGCACCGACGTGACCATAGGCCACCACGCGATGCTGCACGGCTGCACGGTCGGCGACGGCTCGCTGGTCGGCATCCACGCGGTCATCCTGAACCGGGTCGTGATCGGTCGCCACTGCCTGATCGGCGCCAATGCGCTGATTCCTGAAGGACGCGTCATCCCCGACCGTTCCCTCGTGCTCGGTTCGCCCGGTCGCGTCGTGCGCCAGCTGAGCGACGAGGAAGTGGTCTGGCTGATGCAGAGCGCCGCAGGCTATGTCGAAAAGGCGCGACTCTACGGCGCCAGCCTGAAAAGCGCCCGGCGAGACTGACGTCCCCTTCAGCACGGCCCTCCCCGGCCGTAAATTGCGGTGAACATCCAGTCTCGGGAGACCGCAATGAGCCAGCGCACGCATTTCCTGTTCACCGGCGCCCATGTCCTGCCGGCCGTCATGGTCGCCGCCAATGCCGACAACGCGGCAATCGGCGTTCTCACCTATCTCACACTGCTTGGCGTGGCGCTGCTGTCCGCAATGAATGAACAGAAAACTGCGATAGCCGTGCGCATCCGTGCGGACGAAGAGCAGGACATCCGGCGTCGCCGCTGAAACACCCGGCCGCTATACTTCCGCTGTCATCTCGTCAGCGGGAGTTCCGATGAAGTATCCCTTCTGGCTGCTGCTTGCAGCCTGCATGTCGTCCGTGCACGCGGCCGACGGCGCGAACACGCGACGCGAAGGCATCGTGGTGGACCTCAATGCCGAAGCATCCCGCCTCGCGCCGAACGACCTCGCCCGGGCGCAGGCCTTCGTGGAATTCGGCGATGCCACGCCCGGCGTGCTGGCGAAGAAGGTCAACACCGTCATCCAGGCCGCCCTCGCCACGGCAAGACCCTATGCGAACGTCAAGGTGCGCAGCGGCAACACCTCGACCTACCCGGTCTATGGCAAGAGCGGTCGTACCATCGAAAGCTGGCGCATGCGCTCGGAGCTGCTGCTGGAATCGAGGGACCAGGCCGCCTTGTCGGAACTGCTCGGCAAGCTGCAATCGCAGATGGCGGTCGGCCAGCTCACACTGGAACCGAGCGAAGACGCGACGCGCGAAGCGGAAAACGCGGCCATCGCCGATGCCATTGCCGCATTCAATGCGCGCGCGAAAATCGTCGCCGGCTCGCTCGGCGGCAACTGGCGCATCCTGCAGATGAATGTGAACAACACGTCCGGCATGCCACCGCCGCGCCCGCTGATGCAACGCAACAAGGTCGCGGTGGCGGCGGCGCCGATGGAGGACATGGCCATCGAAGCCGGCGAGTCGCGCGTCAGCGTGAACATCAGCGGTCAGATAGAGATTGATCGCAAGTAAGCGTGTTCCCGCCGTAGCGGCGGCACTGCTTCTTGCCGGTTGCGGCACGCTGCCGCCGCCCGGGCTTCCGTCGTCGAGCGTTCAGCCGGCACAACCGGCCGTTCAGCCTGCGCCGGCACCCGTGGCAGGGCTGCAACTGGCCGACGACCGTCATGCACAGGACGCGGTGATCTATGCGCTGGGCCTGATCGGCAACCACTACCGTTTCGGCGGCCGCAATCCGGACAGCGGGCTGGACTGCAGTGGCATGGTGAGCTGGATATTCGAGCAGGTCGCCGGCATCCGGCTGCCGCACAACGCGGCGCAGATCGCCGGCCTGGCGCGTCCGGTAGAGCGCAAATCGCTGCAGCCTGGCGATCTGGTGTTCTTCAACACCAGCGGCAAGCCGCATTCGCACATGGGTATCTACGCCGGCGAGGGCCGCTTCATCCACGCACCGAGTACGCGCGGCAAGTATGTGCGCACCGACCCGCTCGACACGGGCTGGTTCGCCTCGCGCGTCAGCGGTCTGCGCACGCTGCGTCGTCGGGCCTGAAAGCGGCCGCAGCACGGCCATGGCCCGGCCCCGAGCGGTGGCCGCGAAGGCCGGTCAGCGGGTATTGCTGCGCGGTACCTGCACGAACACCTCGCCCGGCTTGACCAGACCCAGTTCGCTGCGGGCGCGCTCCTCGACCGCATCGAAGCCGGTCTTGAGGTCTTTCACGTCCGCTTCCAGCGCTGCGTTGCGCGCTTCCAGCCGCGCATTGAGCGCGCGCTGCTCATCGAGCGCGCGTTCCGCCTCCCAGGCCTGCAGCCACCCGCCCTTGCCCAGCCAGAGCGGGTACTGCAACGCGACGATCAGTGCCACCAGCAGCAGGGATGGCCAGTGACGGGTCACGATCGCCGCCCAGCCGGATTACTTGCGCAGGTTGTAGAACGCGGCAGCGCCGGGATACCAGGCGGTATCGCCGAGGTCTTCCTCGATGCGCAGCAGCTGGTTGTATTTCGCGATGCGGTCCGAGCGGCTGAGCGAACCGGTCTTGATCTGCATCGCATTCAGGCCGACGGCGATATCTGCGATGGTGCTGTCTTCGGTCTCACCCGAGCGGTGCGAAATCACGGCCGTATAGCTCGCGCGCTTGGCCATTTCGACGGCGGCGAAGGTTTCGGTCAGCGTACCGATCTGGTTGATCTTGATCAGGATGGAGTTGGCGATGCCGCGGGCAATGCCTTCCTTGAGGATTTTCGTGTTGGTCACGAACAGGTCGTCACCGACGATCTGAACGCGGCCACCCAGACGCTCGGTCAGCAGCTTCCAGCCGTCCCAGTCGTTTTCGGCCATGCCGTCCTCGATGC
>CAZKRN010000056.1:0-21203 GCA_964555165.1 uncultured Methyloversatilis sp.
AACGTGAAGCTGCAGTACGACGTCTATCACATGCAGATCATGGAAGGCGACCTCGCCCGCACGCTGCAGCGCGAACTGCCGCGCATCGGTCACGTGCAGATCGCCGACAACCCGGGCCGGCACGAACCGGGCAGCGGCGAGATCAACTACCCCTTCCTGTTCGACTGGCTGGACCGCATCGGCTACACCGGCTGGGTCAGCGCGGAGTACATCCCGGCCGGCGAAACCGCCGCCGGCCTGGGCTGGATGCCGCGCTGACGTTCAGGGCAGAGAGAAGCCGTCGGCCACCAGCACCTTGCGTGCCGGTTCCGACAGCAGGAAGCGGGCGAATCGCTCGCCTTCGCCGCCGGGGGCCGACAGCACGACCAGACCGTAGTCCGCGCCAACCGCCAGTTCCGGCGGCAGCGCGACCTCCTGCAGCGCCGGCACCTCGCGCCGTGCCAGTCGCGAGTTGGTGCAATAGGTGACGAACAGGTCAGCCTGTCCGCTCTCGACCACCCACGCGTATACATTGCGCCCCGCCGGCGGCTTCGCCGAATCGGCGGCACCGGTGAGCGGCCGGCCACGTGCGGCCAGCGCGCGACCGATGCCCGGTCGAAGCACGTCGGCGCGCTGGAACATCTGTAACGCGTAGTCGCCGGCCGGGTCGGCCTTCGGCGTCGATACACCCAGCTTCAGGTCGCGAGCGAGCATCGCGTCGAGCGCATTCGCCGGCGTCACTGCAAGGCCCGGGCGTACCAGCAGGCACAGTTCGTTGCGCGCGAAGCGCTCGACCTTCGCCGTCTTGCCGGCGTCGACGAAGGTCTGCGGATGCGTCATGTTGGCCGACGCGAACACGTCGGCCTTCGCACCGGCCGCGATCTTCTCGCGCAGCACCCCGCTTGGCCCGAACTCGAAACGGGGCGTCGCCCCGCCCTGCTCCGCATACAGCTTGCCGAGCTGCGTGAACACCGACCTCAGGCTGCCGGCCGCGTGCACCGAGGCGCCGTCGGCCAGCGCCGCGCCGGCCAGCAGCGAGGTGCAGGCTGCCACGATGAGCGCGCGCATGATCACCGGGCCGCGTTCGGGAAGAACAGTTGCTGGCCGTCGATCTTGTAGTCGGCAATCGCCTTCTGGCCGTCGGCCGACACCACCCAGTCGATGAAGGCCTGACCATCCGTCTTCTTCACGTGCGGGTGCTTGTCCGGATTGACCAGGATGACACCGTACTGGTTGAACAGACGCTTGTCGCCCTCGACCGAGATGGTCAGGTCGCCGCGGTTCTTGAACGACAGCCAGGTGCCGCGGTCGGCCAGGATGTAGGCGTTCATCGACGCCGCGGTGTTCAGCGCCGGACCCATGCCGGAGCCGGTGTCGCGGTACCAGGCACCCTTGCTCGCGTCGAGGTCGACGCCGGCCGCCTTCCATAGCCGCAGTTCGGCGGCGTGCGTGCCACTCTTGTCGCCGCGCGATACAAAGGGAGCTTGTGCCGCCTGGATCGTCTTCAGCGCTTCGGTGATGTCCTTGCCGCCTGCGATCTTTGCGGGATCGGATTTCGGGCCGATCAGGATGAAGTCGTTGTACATCACTTCCTGCCGCTTCACGCCGAAGCCCTCGGCGATGAATTTCTCTTCCGCCACTTTGTCATGCACGAACACCACGTCGGCATCACCGCGGCGCGCCATGTCGAGCGCCTGGCCGGTGCCCAGCGCCACCACGCGCACCTCGATGCCGGTCTTCGCCTGGAATACCGGAAGCAGATGCTTGAACAGACCGGACTGCTCGGTCGAGGTGGTTGACGACACGGTGATGAAGCGATCGGCGGCGTGCGCGAACGGCGCGGTCAGCGCGATCGCGGCCGCTGCGGCGGTGGCGATGAATGAACGGCGGATCAGGTCCATGAAAGCTCTCCTCTGAGGTATTGGCAGGCTTCGGCCGAGCGCGGTGCGGCAAAGAAGTCGGCCACCGGCGTGTGCTCGGTGATGCGGCCGGTGTCGACGAAAACTATGTCGTCGGCCAGGCGACGGGCCTGACCGAGGTGGTGGGTGACCATGACGATGGAACAGCCGTCGTCGGCGATGACTCGGATGATGCGTTCCACTTCGGCGGCGGCACCCGGGTCGAGGCTGGCGGTCGGCTCGTCGAGGAAGAGCACGCGCGGTCGCAATGCCCAGGCACGGGCGAGCGCCACACGCTGCTGTTCGCCGCCGGACAGCACGCGCGCCGGGCGATCAGCCAGTCCGGCGAGGCCGACGCGCTCCAGCACGTCCAGCGCGCGCGTGCGGCGCCCGGCGGCCGGTACGCCGGCCAGGCTGAGCGCATAGGTCAGGTTGTCGAGCACGCTGCGACGGAGCATGACCGGCCGCTGGAACACCATGGCCTGCACCGGCGTACCGCTGCCGCCGTTCCAGAGGATGCGTCCGGCGGTCGGCTCGATCAGGCCGTGCATCAGGCGCATCAGCACGCTTTTTCCCGCGCCGTTGGGGCCGAGTATCAGGGTGCGCCGTCCGGCTTCGAGGCGCAGCGACACGTCGCGGATCAGCGCGCGGTCGCCCGCGTCATAGCGCAGCGCGTCCAGTGTGAGCAATGCGTCAGCCATGGCGTCGCACCGCCCATTCGCGTACCGCGTGCGCCAGCGCATTCAGTATCAGCACGATGGAAATGAGGATGAAGCCCAGCGCCAGCGCCAGCGGCAGGTCACCCTTGCTGGTTTCGAGCGCGATGCTGGTGGTCATGACACGGGTGACGCCGTCGATATTGCCGCCGACGATCATGACCGCGCCGACCTCCGCCACCGCGCGACCGAGTCCGGCCAGCACCGCGGTGGACAGCGAGAAGCGGGTATCGACCAGCAGCGTCAGCGCGGCACGCGGCGTCGAGGCGCCCAGCGAGCGCAGCTGTTCCTCGTAGTCGCGCCAGGCGTCGGCGACGATCTGCCGCGACAGCGCGGCGATGATGGGTGCGATCAGCACGACCTGGGCGATCACCATGGCCGTCGGCGTAAACAGCAGGCCGAAGGACCCGAGCGGCCCGGCGCGCGACAGCAACAGATAGACGAGGAGACCGATCACCACCGGTGGCAGGCCCATCAGGCCATTCAGGATGACGGTCAGCCACTTGCGCCCGGGAAAGCGGCCGACCGCGACGGCTGCGCCGATCGGCAGTCCGAGGCAGGCCGCCAGAAAGACGGCGGTCAGGCTCACCTGCAGGCTGAGCGCGACGATGTGCAGCAGATTGGCATCGGCGGCGGCGATCAGGCTGCCGGCGGTCACGAAGCTTTCGCTCAGCGTGCTCATGGCCCCGATACCGTGGTCCCGGTGCCGCACAGGCGGCAAAGTTCCGAAGCGGACTTCCTGTGCGTCAGGATGCGGGGGCACCGGCGATGCACACGCAGTGCCATGGCGTCGCGACGTGGTCGAATATCAATCGGCATCTGAAAACACATAAGATGCGCGAAGCTACAGCAGGGTGAGTTCAACTCCTATATGTCAGAATTTGCACGAAGCAGTCCGTGTTTGCGCGTCGAGTGGGACTTCGGCCCCGAAGCACCGGTTGGCATCGGCCGTCTGCTTGCATTGCTGGCGGCCATTGAAGCCAGTGGTTCGATCGCTGGCGCCGCCCGGCAGACGGGTTTGTCCTATCGGAATGCGTGGGGTCTGATCAACGCCTGGCAAAGCTATTTCGGTCAAGCTCTGATCGTCACCGCGCGTGCGCACGGCTCGACGCTTGAAAGTTTCGCCCGCCGCCTGCTGGAAGCCGACCGCGGCGCAAGACAGTCGCTGGCGCGCACGCTCGACAGCGCGAGCCAGCCGATGCGTGCGCTGTCGCTGCAGCCTGCCGAACAAGGTGCTTCGACGCTGCGTTTTGCCGCCAGTCATGAGCCGCTGCTGAACGACCTGATCCGCCAGCTGCGCCTCGATCGCGCCAACGCATCAGTGACCCTGAGCACGCACGGCAGTCTTGAATCCTTGCTCGCGCTTTCCGCCCGCCGTTGCGATATCGCCGGCTTTCACTGCCCGGTCGGCGAACTGGGGCGGGATATCTGGGCGCTCTACCGTGCGCAGCAAGGCCTGCCGCGACTGCACCTGATCGGCTTTGCCCGCCGCCGGCAGGGGCTGATCCTGGCACGTGGCAATCCCAAGCAGGTGAGAGGCCTGAGCGATCTGTCGCGCACCGACCTGCGCTTCGTTCACCGCCAGCCGGGTGCCGGCACCCGGCTGGCGTTCGACCTGCTGGCGCGTCGCGCGGGCCTGGATACGCGCGCGCTGAATGCGGGTGACGAGGAACACACGCATGCGGCGGTCGCCGCCTTGATCGCCAGCGATGAAGCCGACGCCGGGCTCGGACTGGAAGCTTTCGCACACCGGCTCGGACTGGATTTCATCCCCTTGTTCGAGGAGATGTACTTCCTCGCCTTGCGCGACGTCCCGGCTTCGCGGCTTGCGGCGCAAAGCCTCTCCGCCCGCTTGCTGCGGCCTGACTGGCGAGCGCGTGCCGACAGACTGAGCGGTTACTCCCTGACCGAAGCCGGACTTCAGTATGACCTCGCGGGCGCCGAACGCCTGCTCTTCGGCAGCTGATATCCGCGGACCTGGCGCCGTCGCTTGGTAGAATCGCGCCTCAGACACCGGACCCTCACATGAAACGTACCCGATTCGCCCGCCGTGGCGGCCTGACCCAGGACGCCGCCCTGCTCACCCGCCTCGCCACCGGTCTGTCACTGTCGGCCAGCCGCATCGAAGACCGCTTCTGGGAAGTGCGACTGACCGAACAGGTCGTCCGTCTGCTCGCCGACCGCAACGAAGATGCACTGAACGCCGCACTGGATCACCTGTGGCGAGAAAACGCGCCGGCCTACGATGAACTGGCCGACTTCATCGAAGCGGGTACCGAATGCGGTCTGCCAGGCGATGCCAACAAGGACTGGGATGCCGTCGTGTTCGCGGCCCCCTTGCTCGCGTGGTCGCGCTTTTCGATTCCCGCCGGTCCGATTGCCGCGCCTTTGCTCGCCAGTCTCAAGGTGCAACTGTGCGCGCACGCTTTTGGCGCCCACACCAAGCTGGCGCTGGCGAACTACCTGTTCAGCCCGGACCAGCTGCCCCGCGGCTACGTCGAAACCCGCGACCTGGCCGACGACCTTGGCGAGGCAGTGCTGGCCGGGCACGACCTGACGCTGGAAGCCGAAACGATGGCGCCGACCACCTCTTTCCTGTCCGACACCCGCTACCTGATCGGTATCGCCATCGTGCCGCGGGGTCAGGCCCTGTTCCGCTGGCAGGAAGACGACGGTCAGCGCGAACATGTGGTGAAGCAATGGCTGGCGCAGGGCGGTGCCGTCATCGCGACGCTGATGCAGAGTTGCGCCTTCGAACTGCTGCCACCGAACGCCTACCATTCGGCCTGTCGAGAGGCGGACCGCGCTTCGCGCGCCTATTCCTTGCGTGCCTCGGTGGCTTTTCTCGAACAGACGCTCGCGGTACCGGCCAGTGGTCTGCGCGCCATCATCGCGCCCTTCTACGACAAGCAGCTTGAAGAGTATCGGGTTGCGTTCACCACTACCGACTCAAGCGACGTCGTCCACGGAGTCGTGTGGGCTTTGCTCGGCGCCGAGGACGAAGAGAGCGACATCGTCGCCGAGATCGAAGGCGTATTGCGCGAGTGCGGCCTGACCGACACGCTGGTACTCGATCACCGGATGCCCATGGAGTACTGCGACGACTGCGGCGCGCCGATGTATCCGGACCCGGACGGTCAGCCGGTGCATGCCGAACTGCCGGAGTCGTCCGACCAGCCGCCCGCCCACCTGCACTGACACCTCATCCTTTTTCCGCGGCCGCGCCTCGCGCGGCCGTTTTCATTTGCTGAAAAACGCTCATGTCGCTTGAAAAAGAAGTCGCCCGCCGGCGCACCTTTGCCATCATTTCCCACCCGGACGCGGGCAAGACCACGCTGACCGAAAAGCTGTTGCTGTTCGCTGGCGCGATCCAGATCGCCGGCAGCGTGAAGGCGCGCAAAGCCGCCCGCCACGCCACGTCCGACTGGATGGAAATCGAGAAGCAGCGCGGCATTTCGGTCGCCAGTTCGGTGATGCAGATGGAGTATCGCGACTGCGTCGTCAACCTGCTCGATACGCCGGGCCACAAGGATTTTTCCGAAGACACCTATCGCGTGCTCACCGCGGTCGATGCCGCGCTGATGGTGATCGATGCCGCCAACGGCGTCGAAGCGCAGACGCTGCGCCTGCTCGAAGTCTGCCGTGCGCGCAACACGCCCATCATCACCTTCATCAACAAGATGGACCGCGAGGTGCGCGCGCCGCTCGACCTGATCGACGAACTCGAACGCACGCTGGGCATGGATGTCGCGCCCTTCACGTGGCCGCTGGGCATGGGCAAGGATTTTGCCGGCGTCTATGAACTGCGCGAAGACCGCATGCGCGTCTTCCGCGCTGGCGAGGACCGCATCTCCGGCGACGAGGAAGTGCTGCTCGGCCTGGACAACCCGGAAATCGGCGGCCGCTACCCGATGCAGTTCGAAACCGCGTGTGCCGAGATCGATCTGGTACGCGAAGCCGCCCCGCCCTTCGATGAAGCCGAATTTCTTGCCGGCCGGCAGACGCCCGTGTTTTTCGGTTCGGCCATCAACAACTTCGGCGTCAAGGAAGTGCTGGATGCGCTGGTCGACCTCGCCCCGCCGCCGGGCGGTCGTCCGGCGATACAGCGCCGGGTCGAGCCGACCGAAGAGAAGTTCTCGGGCGTGGTGTTCAAGATCCAGGCCAATATGGATCCTTCGCATCGCGACCGCGTGGCCTTCCTGCGCGTGTGTTCCGGCCACTTCGAGCGCGGCATGCGCATGAAGGTGAGCCGCAACGGCAAGGACATCCGGCCGAACAACGTGGTCACCTTCCTGTCGCAGCGTCGCGAATTGCTGGAAGAGGCCTACGCGGGCGACATCATCGGCATCCCCAACCACGGCACCCTGCAACTGGGCGACACGCTGACCGAAGGCGAAACGCTGCAATTCACGGGTCTGCCTTTTTTTGCGCCAGAGCTGTTCCAGGGGGTGGAAGTGAAAGATCCTCTGAAAACCAAACAGTTGCGTGCAGGTCTTGAGCAACTGGGCGAAGAAGGCGCCATCCAGGTGTTCCGTCCGCTCGCGGGCGGCACGCTGCTTCTGGGAGCGGTCGGCCAACTGCAGTTCGAGGTCGTCATCCACCGACTGAAGACTGAATACGGCTGTGACGCGCGCCTCGAAGGCACGCGTTACACCATGGCGCGCTGGGTTACCTGCGACGACGAGCGCGAGCTGAAGCGCTTCATCGACGCCAACGCCCACCGCATCGCCTACGACGCCGTAAACGCCCCGGCCTTCCTTGCCACCATGCGCGCCGAGCTCAAGGTGGCGGAAGAGAAGTGGGAAAAGATCAAGTTCCACGCCATGCGCGAACACGCGGGGCTGATGTTCGCCAGCCACTGAGCGGAACGCGCGGCCCGACAGAAGTCCGGGGGCCGCGCACCCGGTGGCGTTCGCTCGGCCAACAACGCGCCGGAATTGCCCGCGACCGGTCCGGCATGACGGGCCGGATCCGCGAACACTACGGCTGCGCTTCGGCGCTGTCGGCTCGCTTCTCCGGTTGGCCCGCCCCTGACTCCACTTTCAGGTGCAGCGCCGCCTTGGCCAGCAGATTGGCGGACACCGGCGCCGTGATGAAAATGAACAGCGTGATCAGCAGTTCATGGACGCCGAAGCGGCCGGTGGCCGCGCCGAGCAGCATGCTGGCGATCAGCACGCCCCCCACGCCCAGCGTGCTCGCCTTGGTCGGCGCGTGCAGGCGCTGGAAGAAGTCGCGGAAACGCAGCATGCCGAGCGCGCCCACCAGCAGGAAAAAAGCGCTCACCAGCAACAGCAGGGCGATGGCGGCATCGAGTACGGGATGAAGTGCGTTCATGGAGGTCTCCCGCTCACTCGATCACGTCGCCGCGGGTCAGGTAGCGCGACAGTGCCACCGTGCCGACAAAGCCCAGCATGGCCACGATGAGCGCCGCCTCGAACAGCAGATCGGTCTGCTGGCGCATGCCCAGCACCACGACCAGCGCCACCACATTCACATAGAGCGTATCCAGCGCCAGGATGCGGTCGACGATTTCCGGTCCGCGCAGCACCCGCCATGCGCACAGCAGCATGGCGACGACGATGGCGCCCACCACGATGTCGAGAGCCAGGGCCGTCATCCGAAAATCTCCTTCAATGGCGCTTCATAGCGGGCCTTCATGTCGCGCGCGGCAGCGACCGGATCGTCACAGTCCAGGGCGTGCACCAGGATTTCCCTCTTCGTCTCGTCGACGATGCAGGACACCGTGCCCGGCGTCATCGTGATGATGGATGCGAACAGTGCGATGCCGAACGGATGTTCGATGTCGAGCGGCACCGGTACCCAGGCCGGCTGCGGTTCGCGCGCCGGGCTGAGCACCAGTCTTGCCACCGCGATGTTGGACATGACGATGTCCAGCGTGACGATGAACATCAGGCGCAGTGCGGTCGGCGCCGCGCGCACGGTCACGCCCGGCCCCATGAAACCGCCGGCAAGACGCGGAATGACCAGCGCCAGCGCGACGGCCGCGATGACGTTGCCTGCATCCACGGACTGCTGGAGCATGAGCCAGCCCGCGGCCAGCATGCCCGACATGACAGGGTGGGCGAACCAGCGCCGATCGTCGGCCGCACTCATGGCTGATCTCCTTCTTCGTCATCCGCACGCGGGAAGGCGTAGGGTCGGGTGGTCTGAACGCCCTCGCCGCCCAGCACCGCCTCGACGTAGCTGCGGCGGTCGTTGAGCTGGACGGCGGTCGCATCGGTGTAACGCTTGAGCGGATCGGCCAGCACCGACATCAGCACGCCGGCGCCGATCAACGACACCGTCGCCAGCAGCAGACGCGGGCTGGCACCGGCAGACTGGCCGCTGCCGTCGAGTTCGGGCCGCACGCTCCAGAACAGCACGCTGCCCGCACGCGCCAGACCGACCAGGGTCAGGAAGCCGACCGCCAGCACCACGATCCACACCCACATCCAGGCAGCGTGTCCGCTCGCCGACTGCAGCACCATGAGCTTGCCGATGAAGCCCGGCAATGGCGGCAGACCGGCGGCCGAAGCGGCCGCCAGCAGCATCAGCAGGCCGAGCAGGACCGGCTGGGCGACGGCGGCTCCGGGCTCCAGCCGTTCGCCGGCCTCGCCGCGCTGCGCGGCCAGCAGCTCCACCAGCAGGAAGAGGGCCGCGATCACCAGCGTGCTGTGCGCCATGTAGTACAGCGCGGCCGACCAGGCCGCCTCGGTGAACAAGCCCAGTGCCGCGAGTATCGTGCCGACCGAGGCGACGGTCATGTAGGCCACCAGTCGTGGCAGCGTATGCGCGGCCAGCGCGCCCAGTACGGCCAGCACACTGGTGGCCAGCGCCAGCGGCAGCAGCCAGGGCTCGGCCACCAGTGCCGAAGCACCGGCGTCGTGACCGAAGATGACGCCATGCACGCGCACGATGCTGTAGACACCCACCTTGGTCATGACCGCGAACAATGCGGCCACCGGCGCGCTGGCTGCGGCATAGGTCGCCGGCAGCCATAGGTAGAGCGGCAGCAGCGCCGCTTTCACGCCGAAGACTACGAGCAGGATCAGTGCAGCCGCTTTCAGCAGCACCGCCTCGTCACCCTGCACCTGCGGTACGCGCTGAGCGAGGTCGGCCATGTTCAGCGTACCCGCGGTGGCGTAGATGAGCGAGACGCCGATCAGGAACAGTGCGGATGCCGCGAGGTTGATTGCCACGTACTGCAGGCCGGCGCGGAAACGCTCGCGGCCCTGCCCGTGCAGCAGCAGCACATAAGAGGCGATCAGCAGCACCTCGAAGAACACGAACAGGTTGAACAGGTCGCCGGTGACGAAGGCGCCGTTCAGCCCCATCAGCTGGAACTGGAACAGTGCGTGGAAATGGCGGCCGTGGCTGTCCCAGCCGCCGCTCGCGTAGCACAGCACCGGCAGCGCCACCGCCTGGGTGAGTACCAGCATCATGGCCGACAGGCGATCGATCACCAGCACGATGCCGAATGGCGCCGGCCAGTCACCGACCCGATAGACGCGCAACGCGCCGCCATCGGCGTCCATCGCAAGCTTGAGCGCGAACAGCAGGCCGAGCACGGCCGACACCAGCGCGATGCGGCGCAGCCGGGGGAGCGATTCCCGATCGCCGATCAGCAGCATGAGCACCGCGGTCAGAGCAGGCAGCAACACCGGCAGCACGGCCAGATGCTGCTGGAACATGCGCATCGTCATATCGGCGAAAGTCATGTTCATGCGTCGGGCTCCCGGCCGTCGACATGATCGGTGCCCGATTCCGCGCGGCTGCGCAGCGCCAGTTCGATCACGAAGCCGGTGGTGGCGAAACCGATCACGATGGCGGTCAGCACCAGCGCCTGCGGCAGCGGATCGGCCTGTACCGCCCCCTGCCCCAGTATCGGCGGCGCCGCATTCCACAGCCGGCCCATCACGAAGATGAAGATGTTCACCGCGTAGCCGACCAGCGTCAGACCGAGCACGACCGGAAAACTGCGCCCGCGCAACATAAGGTAGACGCCGCACGCCGTCACCCAGCCGATGCCGGTGGCGACCAGAAATTCCATGCTCGGGAAGGACAGGATGTTCATGCGTGCTTTTCCTTGCTGGCTGCGCCCAGCACCGACAGGGTGAGCAGGGTCGCGCCGACCACCGTGATATAGACGCCGAGGTCGAAGGCGGCAGCGCTGGCCAGCGGCACGTCCCCGACCACGGGCAGCGCCGGATGTCCGTGCGCACTGGTCATGAAGGGGCGACCGAACCAGAAGGCGCCGATGCCGGTCAGGCCTGCGATGCCCAGACCGCTGCCGATCCAGCGCGAAAACCGTCGGCCTGCCGCACCGTGCAGCAGGCTTTCCGCGCGCGACTGGCCGAGCGCCATGTACTGCATCACCAGGGCCACCGCAGTCACCAGGCCGGCGATGAAACCACCGCCCGGCATGTTGTGGCCGCGCCAGAAGATGTAGGCCGACACCAGCAACGCCAGCGGCAGCACCACCCGCGCGGCGACTCGCAGCAGCAGGGGCTGCCGTTCGAAGGCCCAGGCCCGGCCGTCCGGATCGGCATCCGGGCGGCGCGTGCGGAAGCCGTCGAGCATGGCCAGCACGCCGATGCCGGCAATGCCCAGCACGGTGATTTCGCCGAAAGTGTCGTAGCCCCGGAAATCGACCAGGATGACGTTCACGATATTGGTGCCACCGCCCTCGGCCAGCGACTTGTCGAGAAAGAACCACGAGATCGACGCGTGATCCCGCGTCAGCACCAGCCAGCTCAGTGCCGCCACGCCGCCGCCGGCGGACACCGCGAGCAGCGCATCGCGCGCACGGCGCAGCGTGCCCGATTCGAAGGGCGTGCGCTGGGGCAGCAGTGCCAGCCCCATCAGCATGAGCACGGTGGACACCACCTCGACCGACAACTGGGTGAGCGCCAGATCGGGCGCCGACAGACCGACAAAGGTGAGCGCGGTCACCATGCCGATGACGCCGACCAGCACCAGTGCCTGGAAGCGCCTGTGATGCGTCAGCACCAGTACGCTGGCCACGGTGAGCAGCAGCAGCCACAGCATGACGGCAAGCGGCGTTGCCGGCATCAGTTCGCGACTGCCGGCGGCGGGCAGCGATTCCGCCGCATGGAACGGCGCCGCGCCGACCAGCACCGCCATCGCCACCATCAGCATCAGCGAGCGCTGCAGCGAACCGTTCTCGACGCGATGCGTCAGCTGGCCGGCGAAGTTGAACAGACCGTTCATCAGGCCGGTGAAAGCGGCTTTGCCGAGCGCGCGCGGCGTGCGGTCGTGCAGCCGGAACACGCGCAGCAGCGTGAAATACAGTGCGCTACCCGCCGCCACGGCGATACCGCTCATCGCCAGTGGCAGGTTGATGCCATGCCAGATGGCCAGATGGTATTCGGGGGTCGCCGTACCGAGCACCGCCCGCGCGGCGATGTCGACCAGGGGGCCACAGAGGGTGGCCGGCAGCACGCCTGCCAGCACACACAACACGGCGAGCAGCGCGACCGGCGCAAGCATGCCGGCGGGCGGGTCGTGTGGATGCGTGTCCGGCGGCAGGTCCTTCGGTGCGCCGTTGAAGAAGGTGCCGTGCACCAGGCGCAGCGAATACGCCATCGAGCACACGCCGGCGAAGGTGGCGACCACCGGCACCAGCGCGCCCGGGAACAGGGTCGCCTCGACCGCCTCATGGAAGAACATTTCCTTCGACAGGAAACCGTTGAACAGCGGAATGCCCGCCATCGCGGCCGCCGCCGTCATGGCGAAGGTGGCGGTCCAGGGCATCAGCCCGAGCAGACCGCCGAGCCGGCGCAGATCGCGCGTGTGGCAGGCGTGGTCGACGATGCCCGCACTCATGAACAGGGCCGCCTTGAAGGTCGCGTGGTTCAGGATGTGGAACACCGCCGCCACCGCCGACAGCGGGGAATTCAATCCGATCAGGAAGGTGATGAAGCCGAGGTGGCTCACCGTCGAATAGGCGAGCAGACCTTTCAGATCGTGCTTGAAGATGGCGACCCAGGCGGCAAAGGCCACGGTGGCGAGACCGAAACCGGACACCACGGACTGGAACAGTTCGGTACCCCCCACCGCCGGATAAAGCCGGGCCAGCAGAAAGATGCCGGCTTTCACCATGGTCGCCGAATGCAGATAGGCCGACACGGGCGTCGGTGCGGCCATCGCCTCCGGCAGCCAGAAATGGAACGGCACTTGCGCACTTTTGGTGAAGCAGCCCACGAGGATGAGCAGCAGCATGACCGGGTACAGCGGGTCGGCCTTGATCAGATCGCCCCGTTGCAGGATGTCGCTCAGTTCGTAGCTGCCTGCGATCTGGCCCAGCAGCACGAATCCCGCGAGCATGACCAGTCCGCCACCGCCGGTCACGGCGAGCGCCATGCGCGCACCGGCGCGGGCATCCTCGCGATGGCCCCAGTAGCCGACCAGCAGGAAGGAGGAAATGCTGGTCAGTTCCCAGAACACCACCAGCAGCATGATGTTGTCCGACAGCACGATGCCCAGCATGGCCGCCATGAACAGCATGAGCAGGGTGTAGAACTTGCCGGCCGGGTCTGTGCCGGCGAGGTAGAAATGTGCGTACAGCACGATGAGCGCGCCGATGCCGGTGATCAGCAGGCCGAACAACAGTGCCAGCCCGTCGAGGCGCCAGCCTATGGCCAGACCCAGCGAGGGCACCCAGTCGGTGTGCGCAACCAGCGTCTGCCCCGCGAACACCTGTGGCGCCAGCGACAGCAGGATGCCGAGCGCGGTCAGCGTCACCGCGCCGGCAATGAGCGCGGTCAGCAGACGGCGCGCCGGCGCGTTGTCACGGCCGGCGGCAAAACAGAGCACAGTGCCGGCCACCAGGGGCAGCAGCACGATGGTTGCGAGTGGATTCATTTTGCTGTTCTGTTCAACGGAGGCCCGAAGGGCGGGCGGGCACGAACGGGCCGAAGGATAGCGCGTTTGTGCACACGGACCGCCAACCGGAACCGATGCCGCCGCGTCCCCGCGCGGGGGCAAGGATGACGGCGAAGGCTGACGACACCCTGACCGGCGCACGCCGTTCCGGTTCCCGGCGAAGGTAATATGCGTCTCCATGACCTCCACGGATCGCCCCTCGCCCGCGCCCGTCGCACTGCGCCCGCTCGACGAGATCGAAGTGCCCGATGCGCTCGACGGGCGCGTCGGCATCAATCGCGCCGAGCGCGCGCGTCTGCAGATCGGTGCCGACACCGACCGCGATGCCATCCGCTGCTTTCTCGCCGAATACGACCGCTCGCCCGGCACCCACCGCATCTACCAGCGCGAGTGCGAACGGCTCTTGCTGTGGTCGCTGATCGAGTGCGGCAAGCCGCTGTCGGGCCTGAACCGGCAGGACTTCGAAGGCTATCTGCACTTCCTCGCCGACCCGCAGCCGGCCGAACTGTGGTGCGGTCCCAAGGTGCAGCGGGTGCGGCCGGACTGGCGGCCTTTTGTCGGTCCGCTGTCGGAATCGGCCGTGCTGACCGCCATCGCAGCCATCAATTCGCTGATGAGCTATCTGGTCGACGCCGGCTATCTGGCCGGCAACCCGCTCGGCCTGATCAGGCAGCGCAGGCGCAAACTGTCGCTGGAGCAGAATGGCCCGGCGCAGGTGATTGCGCAGACCGAGGAAATGCAGAAGGTCGAGCGCTTCCTTGACGCTGAAATGTGGCAGGCGGTGACCGCCGCCATAGAGGCAATGCCGCGCGACACCGACGGCGAACGCGACGAATACGAACGCGCCCGCTTCATCGCCGCCCTGCTCTACATGCTGGCGCCGCGCGCGGGCGAACTCGAATCGCACCGCATGAACAGCTTCCGCGAAGAGCGCGGCCGCTGGTGGTGGCATGTGGTCGGCAAGGGGGGCAAGCAGGCCAGGGTGCCGGTGGCCGACGACATGGTCCATGCGCTGGTGCGCTACCGCAAACACCTCGGTCTGAGCGCCATGCCCAAGCGCACCGACATGACGCCGCTGCTGGTGTCGCTCAAGGACCGCAGCCCGATCACTGCGCGCCGGCTGAACCAGATCCTGAAGAAGATTTTCTGCGCCGCGGCCGAGAACTTGCCCGAAGTTTCGGAGCACAAGCGCGAAAAGCTGCGCGCCGCCTCCGCCCACTGGGGGCGGCACACCGGCATCACCGCCAAGCTCGACAGCGGCATGAACGAGCGCTATGTGCAGAAGGATGCGCGTCATACCGACGCACGCACCACCCAGCGCTATATCCACGAAGAGGAAGAGCGCTGGCACGACGAAGCGCAGAAGCAGCAATTGCCCTGGGCGTCGCCGGAAAAAATTTCTCCGTCGAAGTAAGCAAGCACGGGTCACCCGGGTCTAGTGGCGGGAGAGTGCAGTGTGCAGTGTCCAGGACACCGGCGGCTGTTCTCGCGTACAGGCAGTACGTCTTTCCCCGCTCGCATAGTCATCAAGGAGAATATTCATGTCCAAGTTCAATTTCGGCGCTTCGATCGCCGCCGCCGCCGCTGCCATCGCCCTGTCGGGCTCCGTGTTCGCCGCCGATGCGCCCAAGGGCAGCAAGGGTGCTTCCGTCGCTGCCGGCGACAAGGTGCATTGCTACGGCCTGCACGCCTGCAAGGGCAACAGCGACTGCGCAACCGCCGAGCACAGCTGCAAGGGCCAGAACGCCTGCAAGGGCCACGGCTTCAAGGCCACCTCGGCCAAGGAATGCCTGGGTCAGGGCGGCACCATCGGCGATCTCGCGTCGAAGTAAGCAATCGATTCCGACTGGCGGCGGCGAGCGATGCGCTCGCTGCCGCTCATCGCATCCATGACCGCACTCGCCACCCCCTCGCCCGGCTTCGGCCTGGGTTTGCGTCCGGCCCACTACACGGCGCTGCTCGAAGCTCGCGCGCCACTGGACTGGCTGGAAATCATTTCCGAGAATTTCATGGTCGATGGCGGCAAGCCGATGGCCATGCTCGACCGTCTGCGCGCCGACTATCCGATGGCCATGCACGGCGTTGCGCTGTCGATAGGTTCGACCGACGCACTCGATCGCGGCTATCTGAAGAAGCTGAAGGCTCTGGCGGACCGCGTCGATCCGCTCTGGATATCCGACCACTTCTGCTGGACTGGCATCGGCGCCCACAACTCGCACGATCTGCTTCCCCTGCCCTACACCGAAGAGGCCGTGCGCCTGCTCGTACGCAAGATCGGCGAGGTGCAGAACGAACTCGGTCGCCGGCTGGTGCTGGAGAACGTATCCAGCTATCTGGGCTACGCCATGTCCGAGATGACCGAATGGGCGTTCATCCGCGCGGTCGCCGAAGAGGCCGACTGCCTGCTTCTGCTCGACGTAAACAACGTCTATGTCAGCAGCGTCAACCACGGCTTCGATCCGGTGAGCTATCTGGCCGCGCTGCCGGTCGCGCGCGTGCAGCAGATCCATCTGGCCGGCCACTCGAAACACGACGACCATCTGGTCGATACGCACGACCAGCCGGTATGCGAGGACGTGTGGGCGCTTTACGACATCGCCTGCGGCATGTTCGGCAATGTGGCCAGCATGATCGAACGCGACGACAACATTCCGGAATTGCCCGAGCTGCTGAACGAACTGGCCCGCGCCCGGCATATTGCCGCGCGCGCCGCAAGCACCGCGCAGGTGGCGGCATGAGCGCGCTGGCCGAACTGCAGCGTCAGTTCATCGCCTACCTGCACGACCAGCCGAACGGCTTCGTCGACACGCTGGCCTCGGGTGACGGCCTGCCGCCGGAGGCGCGCGCCCATATCTACCTGAATGCCTACCGCGTGCGCCTGCTCGACACGCTGAAAGACAGTTTCGACAAGACCTGGGCCTGGCTCGGCGACGAAGCCTTCGAGAATGCAGGACTTCGCTACATCGCGGACCACCCGCCCACTCAGTTCAGCCTGCGTCCCTTCGGCGACCGCTACGCCGACTGGCTGCACGGCGCCTGGCCCGCCGACCCGGAAGTGGCCGAACTGGCACGGCTCGACTGGGCGCTGCGCAACGCCTTCGACGGCGCCGACGCGCAGCCGCTCGATGGCGCTGCACTCGCGGGCTTGAGCGATGAGGACTGGGCCACCGTCGTGTTCAGCCTGCACCCGACCGCACAGATGCTGCGCATGCAGCGCAACACGCTGGACCTGTGGCACGCGATGGACCGCGGCGACACGCCGCCGGCCGTCGTCGACCTGGCGCAGCCGGTGACGGTGCTGGTCTGGCGCAAGGGTGTGCAGCCGCACTTCCGATCGATCGACGCGGCAGAGGCCGGCATGCTGAACGCCCTGCAGCGCGGCACGCCTTTCGCCGCCGCATGTGAAACCGTCGAGTCGGACGACGCGCAGGCCCTGATCGGTGGCTGGCTCGCGCGCTGGCTGGAAGACGGCCTGCTCTGCGCCGACCCGCGCTGAATCAGCTCGCCTTCTCGGCCGCGCTCTTCAGCGCCGCACGGCACTCATCCACCATGCGCGCGATCAGTTCGGCGCAGCTCGGCACGTCGCGGATCAGCCCGATCACCTGACCGGCGGTGATCACGCCGCCATCGACCTCGCCCTGCGCCAGCGCCGCCGCACCGCGCGCGCCGCTGACCAGCGGGCGGATGTCGTCGAAGGTGCAGCCACGGCTTTCCGCCTCGACCACCGCTTCCGACACCGCGTTGCGGAACACGCGCGCCGTGTTGTGCAGGCTGCGCAGGATGAGCCGCGTGTCGCGCTCGCTCGCATTCACCAGCGCCTGCTTGATGCTGTCGTGAATCGGCGCCTCCTTCGTCACGCAGAAGCGCGTGCCCATATTGACGCCCTCGGCCCCCAGCGCCAGCGCCGCCGCCATACCGCGGCCGTCGCCGATGCCGCCGGACGCAATCACCGGAATGTCCAGCGCCTGCGCCGCGATCGGAATCAGCACCAGGCCCGGCACGTCGTCCTCGCCCGGGTGGCCTGCGCACTCGAAACCGTCGATGCTCACGATATCCACGCCCTTCTTCTGCGCCGACAGCGCGTGGCGCACCGCCACGCACTTGTGGATGATCGTCGCCCCGCGCGCCTTCGCCTTGGCGATGAAGGCCTCCGGATTGTTGCCCGCGGTTTCGATGACGCGGATGCCCGCATCCAGCATCGCGTCGAGATAGGCCTCGTAAGGCGGCGGCTTGATCGCCGGCAGTATCGTCAGATTCACGCCGAAAGGCTGATCCGTCATGTCACGACAGCGCGCAATCTCCGCCGTCAGCGCCTCAGGTGTCGGTTGCGTCAGCGCCGTCAGAATGCCCAGTCCGCCGGCATTCGACACCGCAGAAGCCAGCTCCGCCCGCCCCACCCACATCATCCCGCCCTGCACGATGGGGTAGCGGATGCCCAGAAGATCGGTGATGCGCGTTTTCATGCCTTGTGTCCGGTGACGGGGAACAGGGTGTGATGATGCGCCAGCGGGGTGGAGACAGGGCGTTTGAAACGGCGTGAACCGGTGTTCACCGGGTGCTGACGCCGGATTCACCTGACGAGGAAATGGAGTGGGCCTGGGTGCCGATACATCCGCCGAAAGGTCGATTGCCGTGTAACACCGCAGATGAGAGGCTCAGATAGACGAAAGCACGCTGCAACATCCTGAATTTAAGAAGGAATCGATTGCGTGGTTCGCTGGAATATCAAGCAGAGTGAAACGCCCCCAAAAATTGGTTCGGACCTCACTCAAAACTTACGAGACATCACCCGGCAGAAGTAGCAGCCACACTCATTTCGCGGCCATACTTGCATCATCACCAATACATTACCGGCGCCACGAGACATGACCTTCCCTTCTGCACTCTCCGCATCTGCTCTTTACCAAGTCTTGGCGCTGGACACAGAACTCCTCGCGAGCGTAGGTAACTTAAGACGAACCTCAGAACAACTCGCTGAGACGATAGCTCGCGATGCACCAGGGTTTACCGACCATTCCATACGCCACATGGACGCACTGTGGGCGGTAGCCGAGAAGATTCTCACCATTGAAGAAATACAGGCACTGAGTCCAGCCGAAGCATTTCTACTTGCTGCCGGCTTCTATCTTCACGACATTGGAATGGCATACGCAGCGACAGATGAGGGACGAAGACGATTAGAAGCAAGCCCAGAGTATCTCGCCGTGCTCAAGTCCACCACAAGCACGCAGATCGATCCCTCGCTTCGCGCTCAGGCACTGGCAGCCGCAATTAGGGCCAAGCATGCATCCGTAGCCGTCGAACTAGCGACCTCAGCCATTCCGGGCACCACGCAGTTTCTTATCGAGCCGATCTCCATACGAGACCAATTCGGACTTACGTGCGGACGCATTGCCGCCAGCCACCACTGGTCTGTAGAACGCCTAGATGCAGAACTTGGGGAACAGGATCTCGTTCCTCTGGCTGGCGGTCGAAGCGCTGATCTCGGCTTTGTCGCCGCCGCTCTGCGTTTGATTGACTACGCGCACATCAATCGGGAACGTGCGTCCGCCTTGACGCGCAGCCTCCGTCCAAATATCGGAGAAGAGAGCTCTAAGCATTGGGACGCTCAGCAAGATGTGGATGGTCCCGAACGCTCTGGAGACGAACTCGTATATAGATCTGCGAAGGAACTCCAGAATGTCGACTCTTGGTGGCTCTATTATGAAATGCTGCGAGGACTGGACACCGAGATTCGACAAGTCAGAAGTTTCCTACAAAAGCGCGCTATCTCCTCTGGGCGATTGAGTCTGATAGGCGTACGTGGTGCCGGGTCGCCAGATCAGGCTGCAAAGTTCATCGTGACGTCCGGATTCTTGCCGCTTGAAATCGGTGTAAGAGCAAGCTCTATCACGCGGCTAGTGAAACTCCTTGCTGGAGAATCTCTTTACGGCCGCAACTTTATGGCGCCCGTTCGGGAACTGGTTCAGAACGCTGTCGACGCAGTTCTACTGAAGAAAGCTATTGCAAAGTCCCCAGCCGACACGGCGCTAGCAGGGCTCCCAATTAGCGTTTCGCTCATTGAGGAAGAAGGCTCATTCAAACTTTCAGTAAGAGATTGGGGCATCGGCATGTCTCAGCGAGTCATTACGGACCATCTGCTGACAATCGCCTCAGACTACTGGGAGGCACAGTATTTCTCAGACTTTCCCGGTGGAGCCCAGAGTTTCACGCCTACCGGTCGCTTCGGAATCGGATTTCTGTCGGTATTCATGCTGGCTGAGGAAATATCGGTCACAACTGAGCGCGGCGGAGACGCCCGATATCAGCTCTCTATCCATGGCCTTGGCCGCCGGGCCGAACTTCGCAGAGAAGCCAATAGCGGCTACAGCGGGAGCGAAGTTGAAGTTTCTCTCAAGGCGAACGTGAGCTCCGAACTGAAGGAACTCAAGAACCTGTGCCGTTGCTACTTCCCCCTTCTACCCGTTTCATTGGAAATCATCACTCCAACGGAAGAACTCACACTTGAGTCCTCTTGGCTATTATCCGCGAGCATCGAGGAACTTCGAAGCTGGGCAATGGAAACCAACCATACACTGCAGCGAGCGGATCGCAACGGTGACGATCACGAGGACACCCGCTATTACCACTTCTTGCGGCGCTACCGAGGAGCATATGACAAGTCCGAATCGTTCTGGATAACTGAACCTCCAGAATACACAGAGCCTGGCGTCAGGCTGGTCGCGGATAGAAGCGGCCTTAGCATTCTTTGTTTGCGAGGGTTTGCGCTTCAATCGGTGCCTACGCCAGGCTTCACAGGAGTGATCAACAGCGAAACCATAACGCCTGACGCTTCGCGAAGACGCGGAATAGACGTTGAGTTGGAACCAATCCTTCAGCGCGCACGATTGGCGATCCGCCCACGGGTATCCAGCGGTCTCAATGCACTCGGAGAACAAGGCTTCTCTGCCAATCGCCTTGAACTTTTGTCCTGGTGCTGTCAGTCCTACGGTCCCGAATCGATCGTCGGTTCAACCTTCCGCTTCATTCAGCTTGTTGAGCGCGATGGCTCCAGTCGTTTTGTCTCTGCCGAGGAGTTTGGTGATCTCGTGGGCTCAATGCGTTCGCTCTTCGTCGCCGTGAATGTTGGCCCAAACAGCTTGCTGCAGAGATGGCAATCAAGAATCGTCGAGGCGCCTGACTCGAAAATCGGCGTTTGCTTCGCCGACCCCGAACACATTCATATTGAATATCTTTCGTCGCGCGAGACGAAGACCGGTTCTCTCGATGAATTATGGTCGGAACACGGTAAAGCGCCGCTATTCTCCCTCTTCTTGAGCGTACTCGAGAAGACATGGGGCGTCGAAACAGGATCGTTGAGCAGTCAAGATGGCTGGCTACACCAGAAGATGAACGAGCTATGCGGCTTCTTTCGCCTAGCTTGAGCGACTCTTAGTGACGATCACGTGAATTATCGGGGTCAGACCCCATATGTTTCCGAATTATCGGGGTCAGACCCCATATGTTTCTGCTTCTTGCTTTAACTCCAACGTGTAGCGTGCCCTGGGCACCGCCTTCGGCTTCGTCATTTCCGTTCTCCTTGCCTGCATTGTGCATCACTCAGCAAGGGATATGATTTTCGTAAGCGTCCGACCGCCACCGTCTTGCGCTCTCGCGTTCAGCGTGGCGCGTTGATCTCGTCGGCGAATTCGCCCTCGTCCCATGC
>CAZKRN010000057.1:0-20977 GCA_964555165.1 uncultured Methyloversatilis sp.
TGGCGTCGGGCTTTCTGTAGCGGTGCGTGACTTGCCATAACTGGCCGTTGGCGTCGAAGTTGTTGATGACTTCGTTGCCGAGGCTGTCGGTCACCTTGACGATGCGATCGAGTGCGTCGTAGTCGTAGCTTGTGGTCAGATCGATGAGCGCAGCGTTGGTGGGGCCGGTGCGGCGCTTGAGGGTTTCGGTCTTCTTGCGGCCCAGGCTGTCCCAGGTATAAGTCCTGGTGACGGTGATGCCCGAGGGCATGCCGACGATCTGTTCCTGGCTGACGTTCAGGCCGTTGCTGCCCGGTTCATAGGTGAGGCGGGTTTCGCGGTAGCGGGTGGCATCCAGGTAGCTGCGGCTGTAGTTCAGTGTGGCGTTGCCGTTCCAGCACTGGCTGGCCAGCAGCACGTTGCTGCTGCCGGCCAGGGCGCTGAGGCGGGTTTCCTTCGGGCGGTGGGTGTAGTCACAGCCGGAGGTCGAGGTGGCGAAGGTGGTGGCGGTGGTGGTGCCGCGTGGGTCGGTGACGGCGGATATCTGGTCCAGCGGGCCGTACGCATAGTCGATGGTGCCGCCGCGCGCGTTCTGTTCGCGCGTGACCTGGCCCATGGCATCCGATGCGCCGACGAAGGCGCGATCCAGTCGGTAGCTGTAGCGCGTGGCGTAACCCAGGGCGTCGTACTTGGCGCTACGAATCGCGTCGGACTGGTTCTCGAAGTTCAAGATCGCGCCGTCGGCCTCGATCAGTTTGGTCATGCGGCCGTTTTCGTCGTAATCGTACTGGCGTACGCCGCCTTTCGGATCGGTCACCCGCGTGCTGCGCCGGAACAGGTCGTAGTCGAGAAACTCGCCTTCGTCCAGTCCGTTGGTCTGGCTCATCGCGCGGCCGTTCTCGTAGTAGGTGAATATGGTCTGCACGGCTTTGCCGTCGCGCGGCAAGGGCTTCATGACATGGGTCAGCAGGTGTCTTGTGGTGTCGTAGCGGTAGGTGAGCACCAGCGCGAGCGGGTTGGTCATCGTCCGCAGGTTGCCGGAGGCATCGTAGTCAAAACGCCATGTGCGGGCTGTCCAGTCGCTGACTTCCTTCAGGCGACCGTCCGGGTGGTAGGCGAAGGCGATGCCGGTGCGCCCGGCGATGCCCAGGTTGTCGGTGATCGCCGTCAGCCGCCCGTTGCCGTCGTAGGCGAGCGTGAGCCGGTCGCCCCAGGCGTTGTCGATGTATTTCAGGCGCGCAGCGATGCCGGGTGTGCTCCTGAGGGTGCCGACGGGTGTCTCGAAGATGTATTTGACGCCGTTGCGGAAGCTGAGCGTGTGCTGGCCGGCAGTCGGGCTGTCCAGGGTGAGGGTGTCATGTACGCCCTGGGGCGGGGTGACGGCATAGCTGGACTCATTGACCAGGAAATTCTGCTCGCCGCCTCGCTCGTCAGTGTAGGTGATGGAGCTGGTCTTGCCGTCGGCGTTACCCGGCTTCTGTGCGCCGGTGCAGTTGGGGCATTCGCCAAAGTCATTGGACTTGAGCTGCATCATGTAGCTGTGGGTCCAGCCAAAGCCCAGACCGCGGTCCGACTTGGCGACCGGCAGGCTGTTGTATGTGCGCGTGAAAACGATGTTCAGATCGTTGCGTCCGCGGATCGTGAAATCGGTTTCGTCGTGATAGTTGTTGCCCGATACGATCGACACCGGATCGGCGGTGGATGGCGTGACCACGGGGTTGTTGTTGATCTGCCCTACCCGTACCAGATCCGTGAAAGCGTTGTTGTTGAAGACGACCACCGGCGGGATATTCACTTCGACGGTTGGCTGTGAAGGAATGATGGGGATGCTCGCGGTGACCACCCCCCCTGCCAGGGCCGGGTTTACCGTTGCCGATGTGAAGGCGCACAGTGTCAGGCATGCCGCAATGCGGCGCGAACGAAGGTGTCGGCGGAACATGATGGACGATCTCCCGGTCTGCCTCAGTCGGCGTTCTGGTTGTCGATGACGAAGCCGGAGGACTTGTACGTTCCGTCCTGTTTGAATTCGTTGCGCACGAAAACGTTGAACAGATATCCGTTGCTCAGCGGCATGCGGCTTGGCAAGGTGTATTCCACACGACCCGCAGGGAAGCTGTAGAGATCGATCTGCAAGGACTTCAGGAAACTCACTGGATACTCGCCGACGGCCAGGTTCCCTGCGTCGCGCAGCCAGTAGCGATTGGGGTCGAATCCTTTGTTCCGGTCGAAGAAGTCCAGGCGATCGACGGCATTCGCGAAGGCCGGTTCGAAGCACTGTGTCCGGACGCTGGTCAGCAGTTGGGTGGGTGTACCGGTCAGTGTCAACCCGTTGCAGGTGCGGCTGACCACGTCCGAGGTATCGAATCCCTCAACGGTGACGTCGGGCACCGAGATCGCGTCAATGACGCGGTTGCCCCGGGTGATCAGCGGGGTGGCCGCCAACAGCAGGTTGCTGAAGCTGCCAGCCAGCGCGCCAGACGGGGTGTAGGCTGTCCCGCTGGCGCGAAGTTCAACCGGAAAACTGTCGGAATCCGGCACGGTTGAGCCATTCTTTCGCTGGATCGTTACCGGTACCGTGGTGTTGTAGGGGATGTCGGTTGGCGGGCTCACGATCGAAAAAACGGACGGCTGGCTGCACGTGAGACTGGTCAAGCGAAATCTGTGGGACTGGGGCGCGATCGAAATCGTATAGTTGGTCCGACCCGTCAATGCATAGTAGAGGCGGGCGACGATGTCGAAGGAAGCGTTTCCGTGGTCGATTTTCTCGGTGAAGTAGAGACGATAGGTGGTCGATGTGGGTTGGCTGAACCTTACGGAGAAGTCGTTGGGAAAATTGACCACGCTGGCCGCGACGAGGTCATAGCCACCCGCCGCGGTAAAGGCTCCGCCCGGCGGAAACGGGATGTCTTTCTTGAGTTTGGTTTCCGTCGTCTGAGCTGCGATGAGTTCGTTTTCCAGCTCGTCGTAGTAGCGGAGGTTCGGTTGCAGATTCCACGCCACGTCGAAGCGGTCCAGTTCGCGGTCGAGCACGTCCGGCGCCACACCGTTGGGATTGCTGCGGATCAGGTCCAATCGCGCTCCGGCAGAGTCGGGGCCCGTGTATTCCCATGTATGGATGCGACGACCGAACAGGTTGTACTCGCGCGCGGCGTAGCCGCTCGGCGGCGCACTGCCGAAGCCTATCGTGCCAAGGGTGGCCGGAAGCGTGTCGCGCTGGAGCGTGAGCAGCGCGTTTCCCTGCGCCAGGCTGGTCTGAATGCCGCGTACCGTGGAAATTGCATCCAGCCCGGTCACTTTCTGCCAGACCTCGTGCTCGTGTGCTGAGAGCATGTTTCCGACCAGCAGATACTCGGCAAGCGGGGCTTCATCGGGCGCTTCGCGCTGGAAGATGCCACCGGTCAGGTAGGCTTTCAGGTCGATGATCAGACCGTCTGGCGCGACGCCGAAACTCGTTTCTCCGAGATATTGTGCGGCCGCCACCGTACTCAGGATACCGCCCGACGCCTTCATCAGATTGACCCGGTTGGTCAGCAGCATGTAGCGGTCAATGCTCTGCCGTGAGGCGATGACGTACACGCGTGAGGCCACATCGAGCAGGCCACCGACCAGTGCTTCACGGGCCTGGGCATGACTGCCGAGCAGCGGGTCGACGGGGTCGGCGGTGCCATTGCCGTTTCCATCGACATACACCGCGCCGCTGCTGTCGACCACCAGCGGGTATGTGGCGCTGGCTTCGCGCAGACGCTCGTAGGCGCGCTTTACCTGATTCCAGTTGGCAACCTCGGCACCCGAGGCCACCACGAAATAGCCGCCCGCGAGCAAATCCGGATAGACGGCCGATATCGGGACGATATTCGGACCGATATCGGCGCGATCAAAGGTGAGTGTGGTTTTCAGATTGCTGCCCGAATCCAGTGTCCGGCTGGTGCCGTCGGTGCAAGCCACCTGCTGGCTGCCCGGCGTCACCGTATCGCCTTGCTGGACGCCATCGAGCCAGAAGCCGAACCGTGCCAGAGCTCCGCTGCCCTGCGTGCCGAAGGTCAGCCGGCTGCTTGTGAGGCTTGCCAACGGTATCCGGATGGACGGCAAGACATGTCCGGTATCGCCGCAGCCAGCGATTTCGAGTGTGACGGTTGCCACGCGGCGCCACGGGTTGCTTGCACCCGCATCGTGCTCATCGACGGAGGTGTAGCGATTGGCCGTGTTCGCCGCATAGGGCAGCGAAGCGGGCAGCAGTCCACTGTTGTCGGCCACGATTTCTCCCGCATCGGCAACGTCGTCCAGCGTGACACCTGGATGATTGGCGTGCAGGTACGCCTGAGCCGCTTCCTCGAAGATCGTGAGCGGATTCTTGTTCTTCCGGTTGGCGTTGTAACCGGCGCCAGTGGGGTTGTCGGCGTTGTAGTAGGCGGTGAAATCAAAGCCCACGTTGCGCAGCAGCAGATGCTTGTCGGGATGTGCATAGCGCTTCTGCTTGAACGAGGGGTCGAGCGCCACCCAACGGCAATCGGTGCTCTCCACCGTACATGTGCCCGGCGCCGCTCCCCGATACGCTCGGTAGGGCACCAGCGCCTCCACCCAAGTGCGCTCGATGGTCATTGTGCTGCCGGAAACGGTGAAGACCACGCCCTGGTTGTTCAGTACGACGGGCAGCACATCGACGCTGTCCAGACGCAGGAGGTTGGCGAGCTGAGTTGTCGGCAGGGTGGCCTGACCTTGCGCATAGCGCGCCTTGATGCCTTGCGAGCGCAGCATCGCGATCAGCGTGGAAGCGAGGTCTATGTCGTTGCCGATGAGTCCGTCGAAGCTGTTGATGGAATCGCTGCGAGCCCCGAAGTAAGGCGTGAATTCGGCCCGATTGCGCAGGTAGGCATAGATGTCGGCGGCGTTTCCCAGCAGCCCGGCCTTGTCACGCAACGCTCGGGCCGCCTCGCCCCGAAAACGGACTTCACGGGTTTCGCAAAGCAAGGCGTCCTCTGCGGGATCGAGGCAGGTGGCTTGAGCATTCGGAGCACCGGCCGTGAGCAGGAGCGACAGCAAGCATCCGGACAATGATGATTTCATGACAAGGGGCACTTTCTAGGCCGTGGCTTACTTGTGGCCGGACGTTGGCTCACGCCTGAGCGACGGACTCGACGGAACGTAGGGCGGCGGGTCGGGTACTTCCAATGCGCGGCGAAGGCGTCTGACCTCAACCAGACGCGCCGCCGGTTCATCAGGCAAGGCGTCCAGTCCCACCAGCGTGCGCTCGATCAGATGGTCTACTACTTCGGGCTCCGTCGCGATGCGCGCAAGCCGCTGCGTGCGACGCATCGCTTCGATGCGAGAGCGCACTTCGCTCTGTTTGCGCGCCAGACTTTCCATGACAGCGATGTTGCGGCCATTGACCCGGCCGGTCAGTTCTGACCAATTGAAGATATGGGGTGCTCGTTGAGATAACGCGGATGCGGATCGGGCTTGCGCGTTGCCAGATGAGTCAAGGCTGAACGAATCCTGTGTGGCGTCGAGCAATGGCGATGGTTCGAAATGAATGGTCGGAATGTCGCGCTTCCCGTGGCTGCCATCGGTCAACGTGCGCGGATGCATGACCTCTTCCTGCAGGTTCCGCTCAAGTTCCTCCAGTGCAGCCCGGGCCGGTGCGAGACGGGCACGCTCTTCCGCCGCTTCACGCGTCACCACCGCGCGCTCGGTGGCCATGGCTTGCAGCACGAGGATGCTCACACGGTGCAACGCCTCGGTCTGTTGCGGCGTGAGCGCATCGACGGGAATGGTGCGTCTGCTGCTCTGGGCAACCGGTTCGGCACGCGTCGGAGGGCAGGCCAGAAGCAGGCCGCATGCCATGGCCAGAGCGAACGTCGTACCAAGAGCAGGGCTCATGACGGCTCACCTTTGCGCGAACGATGCAAGACACCCATGAGAGCCGAGCCCAGCGCAACCAGTGCCCAACCCGGGATCGGTACGTCACCTTCGCTTCCCCCGCCTCCCGCTGCAACCTCGCAGCCGGTACAAGGATTGCCCGAAAGATCCGCTGTCGCGAGTTGGGTCAGGCCGTCAATCGGAGACGTATCCGTGATCGCGTTGTTGGCGGCGAAAAGGGCGGTCAAGTTGGTGGCATGCTCAAGTCCGGCAAGGCTGGTCACGCCCCTTCCCGAAATGTCGAGTGTCGTGAGCATTGCCAGTTCGCCGCGGTTGAGCTGGTCGAGCGCGCCTCGGTTCAAGGTATGGTTGATCGCTTCGCGCAACGCTTCATCGGGAACGTTCACCCGTTGGCGCTGTGTGGTCAGATCGCTGCCGGCTGCCACTGCCAGTGCCAGCAACGCAGAGGAGGTGGCATGGATATCGCTGCTCCAGGCGCCGTTGTTCGCCTGTTCGGCGAGTACTCCGTTCAAGAGCGCGATGCCGCTGGGCGATGCCGGATCGCGAGCCAGCAAGGCCTGCGCGGCCAGTGCGCGCATTTGCGCCGGCTCCCCCGGGCCAACCTGGGCGGCGAGTGTTGCCGCGGCATTGGCAAGAGGTGTGTTCAGCGTACTGTCCTGTACCCGATACGGAACGAGGGCGAGAATCACCATAGCGTTGGTTGTAGCGTCGCTGACCGCGTTCTGGCTGATGGACCAACCTTTGTCGCTGCCGGTGAGCTGCGCGCTCTTGAGATAGGAAATGGCGGCGGATACGTCCGCGGTCTGACCGCTGGCACGGATCGCCTGAAGTGCGAGTGCGGTATCAAGCGGTGAGCCGTTGTAGTCGGCGGTAAGCCCCCAGCCGCGGTTGGAGGGGGCACCGGGGCTCTGGTCGTTCAGCAAGACCTGAAGGTCGTTCGATATCACGGCACCGCTTTCGGCAAGAGCGACCATTCGCCGTGCGCGATAGTCGGTATTGCCGGTCTCGTGGTTCTTGAGCCAGGCGATGCCTGCATAGTAGGCGGCCTCGCGCCTGTTCATCGCATGGAGCGCCCGCACCGCCACAGCGGTATGCACCGGCTTCAGACCGGGAGAATCTCCCCAACTGCCGTCGCTCGTGTCCTGCTGGGAAATCAACCAGTCGGCTGCCAGCTTGCCGGCCACCATAGAGTTGTCAGTGGCAAACGCTGCGGCGCAGCCGATGGCAAGCATTGCGCCAACAAGAGGTGCAGCGATCAAGCGGCCAAACACAGGCTTCTCCCCCGGCAATCAGTCGGCGGATATTACGAGTGGATTATGACAGTAGAAATAATGTCGAATGGTCCGCGCAGGCGGTGAGCGAAGTCGGGGAAGCGGTCCGCTGTGGCCTGCGTGGAGTGCGGCGCGATTGCGCTTCGGCGCCAGCACACGCTTTCGATGCACGACAGACGGTCCGGATCGCCCGACAGGCTGTTATCTGTCGGTTCTCGATGGCGAACGGGCGCTATGCGGGCTACGGCGCGCAGTACCGGACGATGACGTCATGACGGAGACAGGCGGTGGCAAGAGCCTCGGGGAGAGCCCTTGATTGATGACGCGGGTGCGCAGCGGCAGGTGAAATTCGATGTCGCGACGAAGGGTGCTACGTGAACACCGGTCGGTCGCCGGCGTCGTGCCGGTGGAGAGCGGTGTTCGAGGGGCCGGCGTTCAGGTCCCGGATGGAGGCACCGGAGCGTGGTCCGGACACGGGAAAGGGCGAGGTTGCAGTGCTTCCATCATTTCCAGCATGGCAGCAAGAAGCTGCTGCGGATCCACCGTGTAGTTTTCCAGCGGATTGCGCCAGCGTACGCCAGGCGGCGAGGGGTCACCGGGAAGGTCGGTGACGGCGTCCGGCGGCAGATACCGGGGCGGGAGGGTGGCGGGGCTGGCCGCGAAGGCGGGATAGTGAGCGAGCGAGCCGTCGATGCCGGAGAGCATTCCGCGGTTCGAGTGCACGATGCCCGGTACGTTCGCGAACCATGCGACCTTGTGTTGCAGCGTGCCGTGGTGGGCGAGGTAGCAGTCGGCGATGGAGGCCGCGTGGATGCTGAGGGGAAGCGGGTCGCCGATCAACTCGAGGACGACGCAGGGTTGGTCGCACCCGGCCTTGAGTGCGTCGATGATTTCCCTTTCGGCTGCGATGGAGGCCGACTGCCGGACGTTCGGCCCGGACTGGGTGCGCGGCAGCGCATAACCGTCGAGTATCACGCCCAGACGGGGATAGCGCGGCAGCAACTGGTTGAGGATGCCTGCCATGCCGGAGGCAAATCCCTGCCACGTCCGCGTATCCGCGCGCACCGTGAGCCAGAGTATCGGCCAATGTGTACGCCTGATTTCTTCCATGCGCCGGTTCAGGGCCGGAGGCGCGAACGTCGCGACAGCCTGTCTCACACGTTCGATGGGTCGCGGCGTGAGCCGGCGCGATCCGGGACGCACCAGGAACAGTCGTTCCGACAGCACGGATGCAGGCACCTCGGCTTCACTCGCGCGGCGCACGGCTGCCCCGTGCAACTCCGGGAAGATCACATCCAGCGGAGCGACCGGTTCGTGGACCACTCGCCAGGAGAAGGCGGCGGGATTCACACCGTTGTCGAGCAGAGCCTGCACGCCCGGCAGCACGTTCCAGATCTGATGGGCGAAATGGGTATGGTCGATCAGTGCTGCGACCGAGCGTCCGGAATCTTCCAGATAGGCGCGGACGGCAGATGCGCGCACGATTGCAAAGGCCAGCAACTGATCCAGTTCGTTGCGCCCGAGCCAGGCCCAGGCACTGCTCCCCAGCAGCAAGACCAGATTGCAGTCCGGCAGATACATGTACAGCCGCGAGAACCCTGTCGTGTCCCTGCCGACGGCCAGCAGAAGCAGGCGTTCGCCTTCCCGGAACACGTAGTAGATCGGCTGGCCGGTCTGTGCCAGCAGCGAGCTTCGGCTCGCGATCGTCCTGCCGCTGAACGGACAGATGCACTCCAGCCTGCCAAGGCGGATCGACATGGCCTGCGGCAGGGCGGTCGCCGCCTCGTCGCCGGCTGGCAGGTTTTGCAGGATGCAGTCGATGTCGAGGCCCTGCTCCTTGAGCCATTGCGCGTCCTCCCCCGACGGACGGGTCGGGTCGATGACCCGATAGCGTTCGACGCCCTGCACAACCGAGCGAACCCTGCGCTCGTCCAGCGCAAGGCGCGCGAAAAGCGGCCGTCCGCCGTACCCATCCTCTCCCAGTGCGCAGGCGAGGAGGCTGCGGTACTGCCGATACTCGACGCGGGCCAGATACGGGACGCGCGACAGATGTTGCAGCACGACGCCCGAAAGACGGCGGAGCACCTTCGATGCGAGCGCACGCATTGGGGATCGGGCCGCGCCGGCGCTCAACCGTCGCGCTGCGTGTCGCCGGGGGCTGCCCCCGCCTTCAGCAGTTCGCGATAGGTGTCCTGGACCGCCTCGACATGGGTGCGGATGGCGAAGGTTTCGTAGGCCTTGCGGCGGGCCGCAGTTCCGAGCTCCCTGCGCAGGTCCGGCGAATCGTGCAGTTCCTGGATGGTCTCGGCGAGAGAATCCGCATCGCCGGGCCGGAACAGCAAGCCGGTACTTCGATGCTGGACCATTTCAAGCGCTCCACCGTGGGCCGGTGCAATCAGCGGACGGGCCAGCGTCATTGACTCGATCACCACGGTGCCGAGCGGCTCGGGCGAGATCGAAGCCGACAGCACGATGTCGAGCGCGTTGTAGGCTTGAGACATGTTTCCGATATGGCCGGCGAAAACGACGCGATCGGCAAATTCGGGTTCGGCCGCCAATGCCCTGAGTTCGTCCTCGTAAGGGCGGCATTCGTCCGGCGTGCCGCCGACGATGACGAGGTGCATGTCCGGATTGGCCTGCAGCAGACGCCGGCCGGCGTCCAGGAAGAGGCGTTGTCCCTTCCAGGGAATGAGCAGACCGACAAGGCCGACCGCAAACCCGCCTTCCGGTATGCCCCAGGCTGCGCGCAGCCCGCTCGCGTCGGCCTGCGGATCGAGCTTGTCCAGTTCGATGCCATCGTAGATGCGGCGGATGCGATCGCGCGGCACACCGATCTTCTCGACTTCCGCCGCAATCCAGTCGGACACCGGAATGAACAATCGGGGCAAGCGGAACAGTCGTCGCATCAGGAAGGAACCGCGCTGCTCTCCGCGCACGTGACAGACCACCGGTATGTGCAGCATGCGTGCCGCGAGCAGGGCTGCCCGATTGCACAGGGGTTCGTTGTTGACGTGCACGACATCGGGTTTCCAGCGCCGCATGAACAATAGGGTCCGCACGAAACTGGGAAGGAAGTTCACCAGATCGTCGATGCGAGAGAGTGCCTGATTGAGCAAGGCGCCCAGCCACGGCGAAGTCCGCGCCAGCGCGCTGGCCAGCAGACGGTTTCGCCAGTAGGGGATGTCGATGATGCGATCGGAGATGCAGGTCCATTCCGAATCGTTGCGGATGTCCTGGTAAAGCGGCCCTCCGCGGCCGGTCAGCACCGCCGGGTAGAACTCGTCGCGATCGAGATTGCGGACGAGATGACGGAGGCAGATGACGGCGCCACCGTAGCCGATGCCGTTCTCGACGAAAAGTATGCGTGCAGGGGGATTCACGATGGGGCGGTCAGCGATCCCTGCTCGGTATCGACTTGAGCATGGTGTTGATCAGGTTGATGTTGTTCTCCGCCTGCTGGCGCAGAAAGCAGTCCGGCTGATCCTTGGTTCCTCGCAACGTGTATTCCATATTCTTTCGTGCCGAGTTCAGGAGTTCGGACTTCTTGCTCACATCATGGGTCTTGCGCGCCTGTGCGATCTCGACCAGACCGGGGCAGTAGTGGTTCGAGTAGGCGCCGCAACCGATGATCTGGAAGCGCTTGTCATTTTCCAGCCCGTCGATGTATTGCGCCAGGCAATACTGAGGCAGCGTCGCGACGATGACGGCCGGGGCCTTGTACTTTCCTGCCCAGGCTGTGGCAGCCAGTGACGAAAGGGCGATGCAGAAGATGGTGTGGATCGCGCGATGCATGTCTGCCTCAACTGCTGTTCCGTAGCGCACCGGACAGGCGGGCGATCAGTTGCCGGGCCGCCCTTGCGTAGTGCCCGCCCTTGAACCTGCAGGTGCCGATGAAATGGACAAAAGCTGCCTGGCCGGCCACATAGCGCGTGCAATCGCAATACCTTGGATGCGGAAGTACCGTTGCCGATGGCGAATTCGCGACCACGATATTCGACATGAACTGTTCGGTACCCCAGTCGGACCACCGGTCGCCGGTGACGGCGCGCATCTGGCTGGACCAGGCGCCCAGGCGATCCGGAACGATGCATCCTCTGGCGAAGCCACTGAAACCGGAGCAGCCCCTTATGTAAAGCATGGAGTCGAAGTTGTCCAGCGCATCCAGACGCGATTCGGCGATCAGCTGGATGTGCGGACGGTCGCCGTGCAGATGCTGAAGGGCGGTATCGCGTCTTTCCTTCATGGTTTCCGGCGTCTGGTTGTCCCAGGTGCCGATCGCGAAGGAACGGTTCATGCGGATGCAGTCGGCGACCTCGGGCAGAGCGTCGAGGGCCAGGGTATCGGCATCGAGCTGGACGATGTAGCGATCGCGGACCAGGTGCGAGATGGCGATCAGTCGCTCCCAGGTTCCGCCCTGCGGGCAGTCGTCCCTGCGGAAATCGCACGCCCGGAGCAGAACGTGTCCGGGTACATGCTGCACCAGCAGACGCCTGTCCTCGTCGGTCAGGCTGCCGTCGTCGACGATATGCACGCTCGCCGGCGCCAGCCGGTCGGCGAACGACTTCACCGCGAGCAGATACATGGTCAGATCTGCGTGCCGGATCTGGCTGAGCAGCCCGAAGCCGGAAGACGGATCCAGGCGCAACGGCGCGGTCGAGTGGATATCCCGCGTGCGGTAGTCGAAGCAGCTCCGCGCGAGCGAATTCTTCAGTTTGAACATCATGATGAGGAGCCCGATGACATGGCATGCAACATGGTGCGGTCCTGGGGGGCGTCAGGCGACAAGGCGCCGGCAGAAATCGAAGAATTCCTCGCTGACTTCGCTTGACCAGTTCGGATGGGCTGCCTTCAGATCCTCGGCGCTTTGCCGGCCGTAGATGCGCAGGTAGCGCTCCTTCAATTCGTCAAGGGCACAGCGCTCCAGCACCATTCGCCAGAAATAGGCGCCCCTGAAACGCCACAGACCGTCGACCAGATTGGGAGTGGAAATGCCGCCGACATGGAATATCTCTCCGCTGGGTGTCGGCGAGGCGGGGAAATCCGCGAGGAAGGTCAATTCGAGCCCTTCCGCCTGACCCAGCATCATCAGTACGCGCAGCGTGTCGAAATAGTCCTTGTGGGCTTCGGGCAGCAGGTCGGCGGAAAGTCCGTGCAGAGCGAGCTTGTCGCGGCATGCATCGGGAAGTTGTGCCCATCTGACCGGTCGGCTGGTGACACCGTACCGCGCCTTGAGCGACTGGATCGCACCGCGATTGAAGAACAGGAAAAAGGTTTCGGGTACGCGCAAGCCGGTCTGCGGATGGCGTCGGGAGAAGCAGGCATTCATCAGGCTGCCTTCCCGCAGCACACGCATGTGATCGAAATGGACCGGGTCGAGCACGAAGCAATCGTAGTCGAGGATGCCGAAGTCGCCGTCCAGATTGTCGAGCAGCAGATCGAGAACCTGGTCATGCTCCATCAAGGCCTCGCAGGCGACGACGGGCTGACCATGAAACAGTTCGTGAGCGAGTTTCGCTTCCCACGCAGGCAGGCCATTGAGCACGATCAGGCGGTCGATGTGCCCGGGTACTTTCTGCAGGGCCAGCCGCGCCACATGCAGGCTGCCCGGCATGACGATGACGACAAACGGATTGGCACTGCGCACCGAACGCAGGCGCGCGGCGAAACGTTCCAGCCGGTGCGCGCGGCGGCGCCATTGCAGGGCTTGTCTGATGCGGGCGATCGGATTCATTCGGCTCAGTGTCCAGGATCAGGGGTCGGGTTCCGGCGATGCTTCAGCCGCATCAACAGCGCTGCCGGCAGCAGGCCGAGCGCAGCGTATTTCAGCGCGCGCGGCGTCGGACGTTCGCGCAGGCTGTCGCGGAACGCCTGGCGGGCCTCGCGCATGCGACCCGCGGAAAAGTACCAGTATCCGAGATCGGCGAGCGCGCGGGCGACCGCGAGATCGGTGTCGAAACCCGCAGCGAGGAAGGCGTTCCGGCCCCAGTCACGCATGCGTCTGGCCACGAGCACGAAGTCCTTCAGCATCGGTTCGGTCGCGCGTGTGCTGTTGTGCGCATGCAGCCGGTACTGCCCGAGTACTTCCGGAAGGCAGATCAGTCCGTGGGTTGCCGTGAGGCGCAACCACAACTCGTAATCTTCGCCGTAGCGGATCGCCTCGTCGAACAAGCCGCATCCGTCAAGCGCGCTGCGCCGTACGAAGGCCAGACTGGTGTTGACGAAATTCACGCGCGCGAGACGGCCCAGGGCGTCGCCCAGAGGCGCTCCGCGTGCCTCTGCCAGCATGTCGAAGACGCCATGCCGTTGCCACCAGGAGTCGATGGTCACGACGCCCTCGCTGTCGATGGCCTGCTTGTCGGCCGTCACCAGTGCCACCTGCGGATGACGCGCCAGGGCGTCAAGCACCTTTTCGACGACACCAGGCAGCCAGATGTCGTCGGCGTCGAGCAGACCGATCACGTCGCCGGAGGCGAGCCGGATACCGTGGTTCCTCGCAGCGGACGGTCCGGCGTTGGCCTGCTTCACATAGCGTACCCGGTCGCCGTAGCGCCTGCGCACGAGCGCTTCGCTGTCGTCGCGGGATCCGTCGTCGATCACGATGAGTTCGTCGGCAGCCCTGCTTTGCGACAGTACGCTGTCGATGGCCAGGGGCAGGTAGCGCTCGCAGTTGTAGCTGGGGATGACCACGGACAGACGCATGGGCCGCTGTTCCCGCTCAGGTCCGTTGCCAGGCGATGAAGGCGGCCGCCGCCACCGATGCGACGACCAGCAGCCGGGCCTGCCAGCCGAATACGGCCGGCTCCGTCTCCAGGCTGTCGCGCCCCATCCAGGCAAGCTGCTCACGGATGAAGCGCGGATCCTTCCTGCGATCGGAGCGTCCGGCGAGAAAGCCATGCATGCCGGCGACGCGAACGACTTCCATCAGCCAGAGCGTCTTCCAGATCATTGCGGCGCGGCCCGTGCGAGGGCCGGCAAGACGGGCCTGCGGCCAAAGGTTGCGCCGGACATGGCTCACTCCGACCGCGATGGCGGCGATCAGGAAGCCCGGGTGCAGGAGGCCGAGCAGTGCAAAGCCTGCCACGTAACCGTGCGTCTTGATGTTGGACCAGTAGCCATAGAGCGCAAGGCCGATGCGGCCATTGCCACGGGCGTAATTGAAATACTGTCGATAGAGTCCGCGCAGCGTCTGACGCGGTCGCCACCATACGCGTGCGTCGCGCGCGAAGGTGAAGCGCAGTCCGAGCTCGCGCAACCTGATGTTGTACAGCGTGTCTTCTGCCGCATACAGCCATTCGGGGTAACCGCCGACCGTGTTCCAGGCCGATCTGCGGAAAGCGATGGAGCGGCTGGACGGATAGTAGCGCGCCTGGTCGCTGTCTTCCCGATCCGGCGCATCGGTGGCCAGCACGCTGGCAAGTTCGAAGTCATTGTGCGTTTCGAAGGCATAGTTGCCTGCGATCACGTCCGGCGCCTCTTCACCGACGGCGGCACGCGCCAGTTGTTCCAGCCAGTCGGGCTCGGCACGGCAGCCCGCGTCGGTGGCAGCGATCCATTCGTGACTCGCGGCGGCGATGCCCAGATTCCGGCCTTCGGAAATGTTGCAGTCCTGGCTGATCAGCGCGATGTGCCCGTCCCGGGCGTAGCGTTGCAGGATGTGCAGTGTGCCATCGGTGCTTGCACCATCGACGATGACGATCTCCGCCGGTGCGAGCGTCTGCGCAAGCAGGGAATCGACGAAGGCCGCGATCGATTCCCTCTCGTTGCGAACCGTGGCGATCACGGAAAAGGGGGGCAGGGGAGGGGGGCTCATCGCGACCGGTTCCGGAACAGTTCGCGTGAGCCTGCGATGACGCCGAGGAAATGCCAGACGATCATTTCCTGCCGGAAGGCCTCGTCGGCGGGGCGGGATATCGTCATCGACAGCGTGCGCGCGGCGGCGCGCAACAACTGCATGATGAGGTAACGGGGAACACCGAACATGCGGTGTCCTTCGGGCAGTGCAGCCGCCAGCGCCTCGTTGCGGCTGCACTGGTAGCGCCAGCGCCGGAAGTAGCTCTTGCGCAGACGGAAGGCCTCCACCTTGTGATGGACGCGGATATCCGGCGCATAGACGATGCGTCCGCCGGAAGCCTGCACGCGCCTGAACAGATCCCATTCCTCGCCACCGGCCAGCACATTCCCCTTGCGGCCGAGCGCGGTGTCGAACACGCCGAGCCGGTCGAACACTTCGCGGCGAAAACCCATGTTCGCGCCAAAAGGCAGTTCGTCGTGCTCGCCCAGTTCGAACGGACCACGCGTGTCCATGCGTATCGCGATGAAACCGTGGAAGCGCTCGGTGAGCCAGCGAGGCGGTGCGTGTTCCCATATCGGCGCGATATAACCGCCGAACGCCGCACAGTCGCGGCTTTCCATGAGGGCGGTCGCGCGTCGCAGCCAGTCCGGTTCGGGCAGCACGTCGTCGTCGGTGAACACGATCAGCGCGCCCTGCGCTTGCGCGATGCCCAGATTGCGCGCATGGGACAAACCCTGCGCCGGCTGGAACAGGTAACGGCAGCGCAAGGCTGGATGCGCGAGCCGGAAGCGTTCGACCGTGGCGCGCGTATCGTCGCGGGAATTGTTGTCGACCACCAGCAGTTCCCACCGGTCGGTGTCCAGGTCCTGCGAGGCCAGTGCCGTCAGGGTGTCGGCGAGAGAGCTGCAGCGGTTATAGGTGCAGACGATGACGCTCACCCCGGGTGCGATGCGTTCTGTCGCGTGATCTGTCATGGAGGTTCCGGATCTCTATGCCGCCGGGCGAAGGCGCGCGAACACGCGCCGTGCCCGATAGCGCAGTTGCTGGACCAGACTGCCGTCGTTGCTGCCCAAGGCGAGCTTGCGCCGCAGTGTGGTCGGGGTGTCCGTACCGAAGACGTCAAGCCGGCGCAAGGCAAGCCGGTCCGCGTCCCGTCGGTTGAATCCGGGTTGCACCGAAAAGGCTGCGCGGTAGCCTGCCTGGCGGACGCGTGTCGTCACCGTGTCGTCGTGGCGTCCGAAGGGGTAGGCCAGGACGTCGACCACGCGGCCGGTGAGCGCGGCGAGATCGCCGCGCGAACCAGACAGTTCGTCGTCGAGTCCGCCCTCGTCCAGCTGGGTGAAATCGCGGTGGTGGCGCCCATGGGATTGCACGGCCCACCCCGCATTCATGAGGAGGCGAAGTTCCGCTTCGTCCATCAGGCGCCGGCTGCGGTCGTCGGGTCCGGAGGTCCTGGCCCAGTCTGCGGGGCCGCCCATCCGCCGGCTAACCATGAATACGGTGGCGGACCAGCCCAGACCGGACAGTACCGGCAGCGCGTGATCCACCACGCCACTGAAACCGTCGTCGAAGGTGATCAGGAAACTGCTTTCGGGAAGCTCCGTCCGTTCATCGAGCCAGTCGAGGAATCCGGACAGGGTGCAGGCCCGGTATCCGTGTCGGGCCAGTCCCCTCATCTGCGCGGCGAATGCCGCCGGCGTGACGGAGTAATGCCGGTCCCATCCGGATGTCTGTTCGCCGATGCGGTGATACATCAGTACAGGAATGCGTTGCGCCGTCATGATGTGGGGGTCGGGCCGTAGGATTCGCCGGAAACGCCGGCCTGCCCTTTTTACAGACTTTCGGGGCGACAGGCTGTGAAGCTTGCCAAATCGGGCCTACTTTCGTTCAAGTCCAGCCACCACGCGCCGGAACAGCGGAAGCGGAAGCAGCGCCGGCAGCAGATGAGGAAGGTCGCGCAGCCGCCAGGCGCCGGTGCGCAGGCTCTGCCGGAACAACTTCTGCGCCGACACCAGATCCCGCTTCCAGAACGCGGCATATGCCGCGCGCAGCAAGGCTCCGTCGACGAGGTCGCGCAGTGCTTCGGGCGCCAGATGCGCCACCCGCTGCGGATGCTGCCGGACAAAGTCCCGGCGCACGATCCAGGCGTCGATCACCTGCCGCCATTTCACCGCCGAAATCTGACCTGCGCCATGCCAGCGGTAGTAGGCAAGCACCCGCGGCACGCGGACGATGTTCTGACTGTATGCATACGCGCGCAGCCAGAAGTCGTAGTCCATCGATGCGAAGCGTCGTGTGGAGAAGCCGCTTATGGCATCCACGACTTCGCGCCTGAGCAGCGCCGCATGGATGGGCCAGGGGCAGACCGACAGGAAATGGGTGCAGGTGTCCTCGGCCTCGTAGGCCAGCGGTATGTAGGGCTGACCTCCCTGCGTAACGGCGCCCACGTTCTGCCAACCGCAGTAGGCGAGATCTGCCCGGTGTTCCAGCAACGACAACTGGAGCGCCGAAAGGCAGTCCGCCTCCCAGTAGTCGTCCGCATCGAGGAAGGCGATGAAGCGGCCGCGGGTGTGCCGAAGACCGAGATTGCGCGCCGGATAGGGGCCGGCATGGGGCGCATGGAGCAAGGTCAGCCGCGGACCGTACTCGCCCCGCAGTCGTTCGACGATGGCGACCGAATCGTCGGTGGAACCGTCGTCGACCACCACGAGTTCGACCTCGACTTCGCGTTGGTCAAGTGCGCTGCGCACCGCTTCCTCGACGTGGGCTGCAGCGTTGTAGCAAGGCATGACCACGGAGATCAGGCGATCGGGGCGCGTGTCGTTCATACCTGTCATCCTGCCCGAGGGGCTGTCGTGCGAGCGAGTTCCGAGCACGGCGCATCCGGCGCATAGAAGGGCAGCGCATGTTCGACGACATGGTCCCAGCTGAAGCGGCGGGCGAAGGCGCGGCAGGCGTCCGGATCGAAATGCAGCTCTCCGGAAAGAACGCGCTGCAGCGCTTCGGCCAGGGTGCCCACTTCGGTGTCCTCGACGAACAGCCCGGACTTTCCCTCGTCCACCGCTTCAGCCGCACCGGCAAGCCGGGCGGCCAGGACCGGCGTACCGGTCGCGTTTGCCTCGATGTAGGCGATGCCGAAGCCTTCATGGCTGCCGGGCTCGATCGATGCGGCGAGCACAAAAAGATCGGCGCGGGCGAGCGCGGTGCGGAGTGCTTCGAAGGACAACCGGCCGGTGAACTCGACGCGGTCCGCAATCCCCAGCGCCACTGCGAGCGCCTGCAACTCGGCGCGACGCGTGCCCTCGCCGACGATGCGATAGCGAAAGGCGTATCGCGGAGCGAGTTCGGCCAGCGCCCGCAATACCCGATCGATGTTCTTGCGGCGCTCATCGAGACGGCATACCGTTACCAGCTCGGAATGAGGGTGGGGGCGGGGCTCCGCCTGCGCCTCGAAAAACGCCGGCGATACCCCTACCATGGCGGGAATCACCTTGCCACGGCAGGCCGGCACTCGGGCGATCAGGGTATCGGCGGTGTAGCGGCTGTTTGCCAGAATGGCACGGGCGCGCGGCAGATTGCGTGCGACGCTGTACCGTGTCAGTGGCCGGGCAAGCCAGTATTCGAGCTGTGGGCGCAGCGAATCGGATTTCCAGAAGAACGGGATGCGGCCGAGCGGCGGGCGCTCCACTGGAAGGTAGGGGTCAAGAAAGTCGTTGCCGTGGACCGATACCACGACCGGGGAGGTTTCCGCCGCAACCCACGCGTAGCAGGCATTCATGACATGCCAGGCATCGATGCCCGGGGTGGCGAGTATGGCGCGATCGGCATGGCGGCGTTCGCGCAGCACGCGACACACGTCCACACCCGGGACGACGGGCCCGCCTTCCGGCCCGATCCGCGTGAATACCGTGACTGCGTGCCCACGCGCCGCGAGCGCCCGCACGAACTCGATCGCATAGGTCTGCATGCCGCCCAGTTCCGGCGGATACTCGGGAGCGACGACACCGATGTGCATGTCAGGTTTTCCCGCGGCCGGCCATCCAGCCGCGTGAAGGCAGCTGCACCGGGCCCGGCGGAACGGAGCGGCCCGCATCGTCCCGCCAGACCCAGTCTGGCGGGAGCTGGCATGCCAGCGCCTGCTTGCGGGTGTTGACCAGAAGCAGCTGCGGTGCGTCGGCGCGGCCGAGATTGATCTGGAGCAGCCCGGTCTGTTCCGGAAGCCTGAAGAAGTGCTGCTGCGCCACCGGCGTGCACTCGGCATTCGAACCGAGCAGCGAAGGAGGAAGTCCCATGTCGAGATCGTCCAGATCGAGGGCGGCATCCGCCAGCCACCGCAGCCACTCGTCCCGTGCGTCGAAGAGGTAGGCCTGGTAAAGGGCTTCGGCCCAGAAACCAAGCGCGTACCGGTGATAGCCCATGTCCTTCCAGCGCTTGTCGAGCCCGCTGTCGTGGACGAAGCGCAGTCCGTCGGCCAGTACCTGATCGCGCATCGCGCTCCGATGACGTCGCTGGTGCCGGGCGAGATCCATCAGGTTGACCGCATGGTAGTCGTGCGCGAATCCGATGGCGGACAGCTCGCGGTCGATGTAGCCGCCGGGCATGACCAGTCGCGGAAAAACTCGTTTGATGCGGGGTAGCAGGGGGATGAGGTACTTCCAGCCCAGACGTTTCAGTGCCCGCTTCCAGACCGGCAGTGCCCGCGCACGGTCTGTCGGCAGGAAGCTCAGGCCGATGACCCGGAACAACAGGCCGTAGAGCGCCTGGGCCGGGCGCAGCGCGAGCACCGCTTCGGTGGCCCGGTTGGCGGATGCGACCAGCGCCGCGTACTGCGGGTCACCGGTCGTGTCCGCGTAGCGATCGAGCGCGATCGTGGTGTCGAGATGGGAATTCAGGACCAGCAGGTTCGACGGCGACTTGCCCAGTGCCGTCGAGCGCAACCAGCGGCCCGGACCGCTGCGCAGGGCGGCTTCGCTGCGCTCGAGTTCGTCGTGCAGCAACCAGGTGCCGCACGCCAGCGTGTCGGTCCCTTGGGCAACGAAGGCGGCCGCACGGGTCAGTGCCTGGCGCAGGACAGGATCATCGCTCTCGTCGAGCGCATCCATCAGCAGGTGCATGGCGCTGCAATGCAGCCGGTAGTGCGATTCGTTGTGTTCGGTCCATTCCCCGTGCCGCCAGCCGCCGTCTTCGCCCTGACGGGCGAGTACCGACAGCAACACCTGCTGCCGTACGGGCTCGGCGATGGACAGTCCCATGCCGCGAAGCCAGCCGGTCAGTGCGACAAAAATGGCATGGGCATCGTTCTCGGAGCAGATCTTGCGGTGATGAGGCCAGGCAAAGCGGGATTCGTGGACCTGTCCATGGACAATGTGGACGTAGCAGTCGGCCGGTGTGTCGATCCGGCTGTGCGATCCCCAGAGGTAACACGGATCCGGACGGCCGGCGACGAGACTGTCCGTCAGTGCCTTGCAGGCCTGGGGGATGGACCAGACCACCGCCTGGAAGCGTCCGCTTTCCGGCAGCAGGAACTCGACATCGAGTCCGTCGGGCGCGCTCGCGAGCGCGCCGACGCCAACCGTGGACTCACGCAGTATGTGCCCATGCGTACCGAAGACGCGCACCACCGGCAAGCGGGGCAGCCAGTAAAGGGGGCCATGCTCGTCACCGGGTTGCAGCAACCAGCCGCCGCACGGGCTCGTCGTCAGCCGGTAGCGGCCGTCGACATGCAGGCGCAGGGCTTCGCCCGCCTGGCATGCGCAGTCGAGCGAAGCGGCCACGGCGCCGCTTTCGTGCCGGTCCAGAAGCACATGTGTCGGCGGATCTTCGACCAGGAACCGCGTCATCCGGGCGGTGGTCGCGACGACACGGCCGGGCAGGGCAAACAGGCTTGCCAGGGAAGAGACCGCTGGAATGGCATCTGCGGCCGGCGGCTGCAGGAAGTGGTCGGCCGTGCTCGTCATTTCCTGCGCGATTCCGCCCAGCGACGATTCAGTTGCCAGATGCCTTGTGGACATGGACCGAAATGTCCGCGCCAGAAGTCCGCGATGCCACGCAACCAGGC
>CAZKRN010000058.1:0-20843 GCA_964555165.1 uncultured Methyloversatilis sp.
GCACCTTGCGCACCGCGTAGTCGCCGGTTTCGTCCTTCTCGAACTTGACGCCCCAGCGATCCAGCTCGTTGATCATGTCGAAACTGTTGGCGGCATAGGCCATCACCGCCTCCTGGTCGACGATGCCGTCGTTGGCGATGGTGATTTCCTTGACATACTGTTCCGGCGTCGCATGCCCCGGGATGACAGCGTTGTTGAGGCCATCCATGCCCATCGAGATCGCGCCGGAGCGCTTCACGTGGGCCTTGTCGATCAGCAGCACGCGCAGCTTGGGGTTCTTCTCCTTGGCCTTGACCGCGGCCATCGGACCACCGGTACCGCCGCCGATGACCACGAGGTCGAATTCCAGATCGATGCGTTTCATGTTCACTCCTTGATTTGGGCTGCACTGTCGCGTGTGGGCGTACCCATGCGAACGAAGAATTGCTGTCTTGCGTTCCAGCAGTGGATCAACTCCGGTCTATGCGCAAGCGGTACTGGAAGGCATCACCGCGGTAGTAGAGGAATTCGAAATCGATGGGTCGCTCGTCCGCCCAGGTCAGGCGCTCGATGCGCAGCAGCGGCGAGGCCTCGGCGATGCCCAGATGACGGGCCAGCGACTCGTCGGCCGAGATCGCCTCGATCTGCACGTCGGCGTGCGTGAGGTTGCGGCCGAGGTCGTTTTCGAGAATGACGAAGATGTCGCGCGTGGCGAGATCCTCCTGGGTGAGCCGTTCGCCGATGTCCGGCGGGAAGTAGCTCACGTCGACCGAGATCGGTTCGCGGTTCAGGTAGCGCAGGCGCTGTATTTCGAACACAGGTGCCTCCGGCTTCAGGCGAAGCCGCTGCGCCACCAGTGGGCTGGCTGCGACCGGCTTTGCACTGAGCAGCAGCGAATAGGTCTCATAGCCGGAGGTCGACATCGCCTCGCCGAAACCCTGCAGCCGCGAAAGGCTCTGGAAGGCCTTGGGCTTGGCAACGAAACTGCCCTTGCCCATGACCTTGAAGATGAGGCCCTCCTTCTGCAGGTCACTCAGTGCCTGGCGTATCGTGATGCGGCTGACCGAAAATGCCGACATCATCTGGCTTTCCGACGGCATCTGCGAATGCGGCGGGTAGCTGCCATCGAGGATGCGCCGGCGCAGGATTTCGCGGATCTGCGTGTACAGCGGCATCTGCGATACCGCGGAAACCGAATCCTCGACCTGCGCCACACCGGGCGGCGCGATCTGCTTGCGCTGGGCTGCCATGTTCGAGCTCCTGTTCAAGAACCTGTTATGACGGGTTATGTCACGCAAAGTCGGTGCCAACTTTTCCGGCCCGCACGACAAATATCTAGATCATTGATTCAAATCAACTTTCAAGCATTGACAAAAGGAGTCATACCGAATCTTCTGCACCACTTTGCTGCACTGCCAGATGCCCTTGCACCAAAGCAGCCGCATGCACCGGCCAGGCGGCAAATGCGCCGGTCGCCATCAGCAGGCAGAGCACGACGCGACGGAAATGCCGCGGATCCAGTCGCCGATAAAGTCCTTCGCCCAGCAGGCCGGCCCCATGGAAAAGCGGTGCCAGCAGCAGGCCCTGCAGCAACAGCGTCAGGTCGAACCAGCCCGACAGCACGATGGCGACCAACGCCAGCGGATACAGGCATCCGAAATAGACGAGAAAGCTGGCGCGGGCGCGATGACTGTCCGTTTCCACGCCCAGCAGGTAAAGAATGGCAGGCGGTCCACCGACACCGCCGAAGCCGGTCAGCACGCCGCTGAACAGGCCCGCACCGATGGACCCGGCTTGACTGCGGCCGCGTACCACCCGGACGCCGGTCAGCAACACGGCCGCGCTGGCAATGACCGCGACACCGACCACCTGACAGAACAGTCGCGCCGACAGCACGCTCACCAGCCACAGACCGACGGGAATGCCGGCACAGGCGCCGCCCAGCATGGGCAGCAGCACCCGGTGATCGACCAGCCGGCGCACCGACGGCGCCAGTGCATGCGTCAGCGGCAGCGCGTTCAGCAGCGTCACGATGCACAGCGTGTCGCGGGCCGACGCCACCATGGACAACAGCGGCGCCATCAGCAGCGCCGCGCCGAAACCGGTCATGCCGCGCAGCACACCGCCGGCGATCACCGCACCGGCAATCACCGCCCAGCTCGCGACATCGCGATCCGGCCAGAGCACGTTCGGCAGCAAGGCATCCACACGCTCCCCTTTCCGGGCGGAAAGCGGGACGCAACGACGATCCGTGCGTCCAGGCCCCGCCCAACTTGTCATGACAGGTCAGAACAAGCAAAAGCCGGGCCTTGCCGGGAACGACCCGCCGTACGAGCGCAAAGCCTTGTCCTGCGCGGACGGCGCTCGCGACGGGCCAGGCCGGGCCGGCTGGCCGGACACGCTGCATCGGTGCGCAGACGGCGCCGCTGACCCGCATCCGTGCGCTCACGATGCTGCCCCCAGGCTGACCAGACAGAATCCGGCGAACAGCAGCCAGAACCACAGCAGACTGGCCAGCACCCATACGCGCCAGCCGGCACGTGCCATGTCAGCCAGCCGCGTATTCGCCCCCAGTGCGGCCAGCCCTGTTGCAAGCAAAGCCTGGGCAACGGTCGCACCCGCCGTGTGCACTTCCCCGGGCAGCAGGCCGGATGCGTTCAGCGCTACCACCGACACGAAGCCATACATGAACAGGGGCACGCCTGCACGCCGCTGCGACGACACGCCGACGCCTGCCGCAATGCACATGATCACAGGCGCCAGCAGCATCACGCGCATCATCTTCTCGACCAGCGCGCTGGCCGCCGCCGCCGGCCCCGCCGACGCCGCGCCGGCCACGACGTGGCCCAGCTCATGCACGGTCAGACCCACCCACAGACCGAAGGACAGATCATCCAGCCCGCTCAGCGGCCGCAGCAATGGCAGCAGATACATGCCCAGCGTGCCGAACACCACCACGGCCAGCACGGCTGCCGACACATGGCGGGCACGGGCGTTGATCACGCTGTCGGCGGCCGCCACCGCCGCCGCGCCACAGATCGCGCTGCCGCAGCCGATCAGCAGGGCCAGTTGCGTGGTCAGACCAAGCCGGCGCCCCAGTGCAAGCGCAAGGACAAGGGTCGTGAATACGATGGCCAGCGCCATTGCCAGGCCGCTCCAGCCGACACCGCCCAGTTCGTCCATCCCGATGCGCAGTCCGTACAGTGCGATGCCCGCGCGCATCAGCGTGCCGCGCGCCAGCCTGAACCCTTCCGCACCACGGGCCGGCAGCGACGGCCACAGATTGCCGGCGACAATGCCCAGCGCCACGGCCAGCGGCAACCAGCCGAAACCACTGGCCGCCATGCCGGGCAATGACGCCATCAGCACAGACGATGCGGCCACCGCAAGCGATACGGCGAGCCCGGTCACCAGGCTGGATGTCGCGGGACTGGAAGCGAAGGTCATGAGTGCAGCGCGGACCACGAAAATCGATGACTGCAGACTACGTGGCCGCCCCAGCATTCTTCTATATCATGCAAATCACTGATTGATTACCTTGAGTAATGCATGAATCTGCATCTTCTGCGCATCTACGTGAAAGTCGTCGAAGTCCAGAGCTTCTCGCGTGCGGCCGAAGCACTGGACATCACACAGCCCGCTGTATCGAAAGCGGTGCGCGAACTCGAATCCCAGCTCGAAACGGTGCTGCTGGATCGTCGCGGCAAGACCTTCCGGCCGAGCGAATCGGGTCGTGCGCTGTACGACTACGGGCGCAGCATCCTGGCGCTCGAACGCGAGGCGACTGAAACCATCCGCGCGTACAGCTCGCTCGAACGCGGGCGGCTGACCATAGGCGCCAGCACCACCATCGCCACGTACTGGCTGCCGCCCTTCCTGGTCGATTTCCACGCCCGACACCCGCAGGTCGAACTGCAGGTGATCAGTGGCAACACTCGGCAGATCGCCGACCTGCTGCTGGACTGCCGGGTCGATGTGGCACTGGTCGAAGGCGACGTGGACGACGCGCGGCTGAACCGCCGCATCTGGCGACGCGACGAAATGGTCATCATCGCGCCACGCGACGCCGAGCTGCCGCCGGGTGGCGCCCTGCGGCCCGGCGACCTGGCCGACCACACGTGGATCGTGCGCGAGCGCGGCTCGGGCAGCCGCGCCGCCAACGACCGCGTACTCGACGAGATGGGACTGACGCCAGCGCGCACGATAGAGGTGGGCAGCAATGAAGCCATCGTGCAGACCGTGGCCGCCGGCCGCGGTCTGGGCATGGTGCCCCGCATCTGCGCCCGCGACCAGCTGGCGCTCGGCCGAATCCGCCGGCTGAATCCGGGCAGCGCCGCGATCCAGCGCACGCTCTATCGCATCCGCCTGCCCGAGCGCCCGATCAGCCCCGCCGCCCTCGCCTTCGAAGCGCTGATCGCGGACGCACAGGCGATGACCGACGAAGTAAAGACTTGAGCACGCCGCACGGTCGTTCAGCGCTTGTCGACGTCTTCAATTTTGATTAACTTGAATACAAGATCAAACGAGGAGTCAGCCATGTCGCGGACGACCACCACCACCATGACCGTGCGCCTCAGCGGAGCGCTGAGCGAATTCGTCGCTGCCAACGTGGGCGAGCACGGCGACTACGAAAACGTGAGCGAGTACGTACGTGACCTGATCCGCCGCGACAAGGCACGCAAGGAGCAGGATGCCTTCGAGCGCTTGAAGACCGAACTTGCCCACGCCTTCTCGGCGCCCGAGTCTTCCTATCAACCCTTGACTGCCGCCGACGTGATCGCGCGCAACAAGGGCTGAGGGCGTGCCGAACGTCCGGGTCCAGGAAGCGGCGTCCTGGCGGATCGACGAAATCTACCGCTACACGCGCGATAGCTGGGGCACCGAACAGGCCGACCGCTACATCACCGGACTGTTCGAAGCATTCGACGGCATCGCAACCCGGCGCAGCGCGTCGCGTCCCATCCCGGCCGACTTCGGCATCGACGGCTACTACTTCCGTTACGAGCGGCACTTCGTCCACTGGCGCGTGCTCGCGAACGGTGACATCGGTATCGTCACCATCCTGCATGAGCGGATGCACCAGTTCGACCGCTTCAGAGACCCGTTCGAGAGCTGAATATCTGGCCTGAACACCACACGGGCATCATCTCGATGAATATGCGGCTTCAATCAATCGCGGACGACAGCAGCACGGACACAGCACTTGCGCACCTGACCGCAGCAACCCATTCCAATCGCTCCCGCATCAAGCGTGAGTCAAACCGATCGATCTGATACTGGATCTCTTTACGATGACAAGCTCACAACAACGCGCCGAACTGCAACGGCGGATCTGGCAGATCGCCAACGACGTCCGCGGTGCCGTCGACGGCTGGGACTTCAAGCAATACGTGCTCGGAGCACTGTTCTACCGCTTCATCAGCGAAAACTTCGCGGCCTACATCGAAGGCGGGGACGAGAGCGTCAACTACGCTGGGCTTGACAACGTGGTGATCACGCCGGAAATCAAAGACGACGCCGTCAAGACCAAGGGCTACTTCATCTACCCCAGCCAGCTCTTCGCCAATGTGGCGGCGAAGGCCAACAGCAACGAAAGCCTGAATACTGACCTTGCCCGTATCTTCGCCGCCATCGAAAGCTCTGCCGTCGGCTACCCGTCGGAGCGCGACATCAGGGGCTTGTTCGCCGACTTCGATACCACCAGCAACCGCCTCGGCAATACCGTCAAGGACAAGAACGCCCGTCTGGCCGCCGTACTCAAGGGCGTCGCCGAACTGGACTTCGGCACCTTTGGCGACAGCGGTTTTGAAGGTCACAAAATCGACCTGTTCGGCGATGCCTACGAATACCTCATTTCCACCTACGCCGCCAACGCGGGCAAGTCGGGCGGCGAGTTCTTCACGCCGCAGCAGGTGTCCAAGCTGATCGCCCGGCTCGCCATGCACGGGCAGACCCGCATCAACAAGATCTACGACCCCGCCTGCGGCTCCGGCTCGCTGCTGCTGCAAGCCAAGAAACAGTTTGACGACCACATCATCGAAGACGGTTTCTTCGGCCAGGAACTCAACCACACCACCTACAACCTGGCGCGGATGAATATGTTCCTGCACAACGTCAACTACGACAAATTCAATATCCAGTTGGGCGACACGCTCATCGAACCGCATTTCGGCGACGAAAAGCCCTTCGACGCCATCGTGTCCAACCCACCCTACTCGGTGAAGTGGAAAGGTTCGGACGACCCCACGCTGATCAACGACGACCGCTTCGCCCCGGCCGGCGTATTGGCGCCCAAGTCCAAAGCCGATTTCGCCTTCGTGCTGCATGCCCTCCATTACCTGTCCGCCAGGGGCCGCGCCGCCATCGTCTGCTTCCCGGGCATCTTCTACCGCAGCGGCTCCGAGCAGAAAATCCGCCAATACCTGGTGGACAACAACTATGTCGAATCGGTGATCTCGCTGGCCCCCAACCTGTTCTACGGCACCACCATCGCCGTGAACATCCTGGTGCTCTCGAAGCATAAGAGCGACACCACGATCCAGTTCATCGACGCCAGCGGCTTGTTCAAGAAGGAAACCAATAACAACGCGCTGCTGGACAAGCACATCGAAGAGATCGTGGCCGTGTTCGACAGCAAGGCGAATGTGGAGCACTTCGCCCAATCCGTCCCGTTCAAGAAGGTGGCTGCCAACGACTACAACCTGTCGGTCAGTAGCTATATCGACGCGAAGAACAATCGCGAGGCGGTGGATATTGCCCAGCTCAATGCGGAACTGAAAGCCACCGTCACCCGAATCGACCAACTGCGCAAGGACATCGACGCGATCGTCGCGGAGATCGAGGGCGAGGGGCTGGAGGCATGAGTGGCTTGGACTTCATGGACAAGCTGTTGGATGGCGTCGCCGTGGAATGGAAGACGTTAGGTGATGTGGCGGAATATTCGCCGACGCGTGTTGACGCATCAGAACTTGACGCGACCACGTTCGTGGGAGTGGACAACCTTGTCGCTGACAAAGGCGGGCGCATTAATGCGACCTACTTGCCTAATACGGACCGTTTGACCGCTTACGAATCAGGAGACATTCTGATTGGAAATATTCGCCCCTACCTAAAGAAGGTGTGGAGAGCGACAAACTCGGGCGGTTGTAGTGGCGACGTACTTGCCATAAGAGTCCAGGACAAATTCAAGGCGTTCGTAAGCTCGAATTTTCTTTACTATCTTTTGTCCTCAAATGAGTTCTTCTCGTACAGCATGCAGCATGCAAAAGGCGCAAAGATGCCGCGCGGGGACAAGTCGGCAATATTGAACTATTCGATCCCAGTACCCTGCCCAGAATACCCAAATAAATCACTTGAAATCCAAGCCGCAATCGTCCGCATATTGGACGCCTTCACCGAGCTTACAGCCGAGCTTACAGCCGAGCTTACAGCCCGCAAAAAACAATACAAGCACTATCGAGATCAGTTGTTGCGCTTTGAAGGTGGGGATGTCCGATGGACGCCACTGAGCGAGGTCGGCGAATTCATTCGCGGGAAACGCTTCACCAAGGCGGACTACGTTGAGGACGGAATCCCTGTCATCCACTACGGCGAGATATACACCCGATACGGCGCCTTTACCGACCATGCTTTCTCTCAGGTCAGGAATGACCTCGCCGATTCCTTGCGATATGCGGAGCCGGGCGATGTTGTGATAACCGACGTAGGCGAGACCGTGGAAGATGTTGGCAAAGCCGTGGCATGGCTTGGCAATGAAAAGGTTGCCATTCATGATCACTGCTACGCTTTTCGACACGCAATGAACCCGAAGTTTGTTTCCTATTGCATGCAAACGGCGTCGTTCATTGCCGAGAAGGCGAAGTACGTGGCCAGAACCAAGGTCAACACATTGTTGATTAATGGTTTTTCCAAGATAGCCATACCTGTTCCATATCCGAATGACCGCGAGAAGTCACTTGCGGAGCAGGCGCGCATCGTTGCCATTCTCGACAAATTCGATGCGCTCACCAACTCCCTGAGCGAAGGCCTGCCGCGCGAAATCGAGCTTCGCCAGAAGCAGTACGAACATTACCGCGATCTGCTCTTGAGTTTCCCCAAGCCAGAAGAAGAGGCAGCGACCTGAGATGAGCAAGACGCTGACCGAGATTGCCCAGCAACTCAAAGACGCTGACCAAAAGGTGCAACTGATCTATGCCTTCAACGGCACGGGCAAGACGCGTTTGTCGCGGGAGTTCAAGCAACTGGTCTCCCCCAACGGCGAGAGCGACGACGCCCCGTCGTCAGACCATGCAGCAAAGAAAATCCTCTACTACAGCGCCTTCACGGAAGACCTGTTTTACTGGGATAACGACCTGGCGCAGGATGCCGAACACAAGCTGAAAATTCAGCCCAACAGCTTTACGGATTGGGTGCTGATAGATCAGGGGCAAGACCAGAACGTCATCACGACCTTTCAGCGTTACACAAACGACAAGCTCACGCCGCGATTCAACGAAGAGTACAAAGCCAAAGGCAATGACGATGAAGAGATCACGATCAACGCCTTCTCGGAGGTGACTTTCTCGCTGAAGGGCGGCAATGATGAGCACACTGAAAATCTGAAAATCTCCAAAGGCGAGGAAAACAACTTCATCTGGAGCATTTTCTACACGCTTCTTGACCAGGCTGTTCTCACGCTAAATGAAGTTTCTCCCGACTATCCTGAATCAACTCCTTTTGATGGTTTGGAGTATGTGTTCATTGACGATCCCGTCAGCTCGCTGGACGACAATCATCTGATTCAGCTGGCGGTGGACTTGGCGCAACTGGTAAAATCAAACAAATCAAGCATCAACTTCATCATTACAACGCACAGCCCGCTATTCTTCAACGTGCTTTGCAATGAGTTTGGCAGCGATGAGAAGACTGAGCACTACAGCTGGAAGTCCAAATGGTTCAGCAAGTCCCTCTTGGAGAAAAATGGTGATGGCAGCATCAATTTAGTACAGCAGCCGAACGATTCCCCATTTGCATATCATCTGCATCTGATATTGCAGCTTGAAGAGGCGATTAAGAGCGGGCAGATTGAAAAGTACCACTTCAACCTACTGAGAAATATTCTAGAAAAGACAGCGACATTTCTCGGCTACAAGAGGTGGGAACTCCTCCTGCCAGATAAAGGTGAGGGCCAGCCTGATCCCGTTGCGAAACGAATAGTGAACTTTTCAAGTCATTCAAAGCACGCGGCCGAGGAAGTAGCTCCGCTGAAGCCTGAAGAAAAGCAGATTCTGGCGAGGTTGGTGAAGCACCTCGTAGAGCGCCACGGTTTTCGGCAGCAGCAACAGCAACCACCGCTGGAAGGCTGAGGGCATGAGCGACATCACGCGCCACACCGAGTGCAGCCAGGCGCTGGCCGGCATCAAGCAACATATCCAAGCTCTGCGAACACCCGCTGTGCTGGCAGTGGCGGATGAAGTTGTCCCACAGCCCGCGGGACAACTGCCCTGGGCGCATGGCACGTAAGGAACAGCATGTCCAAGCACAACATCAGCCTGCGCGATCAAACCACGGAGTTTCTGCTCTACACCGCGCCCAATGGCGCGGTCAAGGTTGAGGTGCTGCTCAGTGCGGAGACCATCTGGCTGACGCAGAAGCGCATGTCCGAGTTGTTCGGTGTTGGCGTACCCGCCATTTCGAAACATCTGAAGAATATTTTCGATAGCGGTGAGCTGTTGGAAGAAGTGGTTGTTTCCGTTATGGAAACAACCACTGAGCATGGCGCAGTGGCCGGCCTGACCCAAACCCAGCGGGTGAAGTACTACAACCTGGATGCGGTCATCTCGGTGGGCTACCGGGTAAATTCGGCACAGGCGACGCAATTCCGTATCTGGGCGACGGCCTTGATCAAAGAATACATCATCAAGGGATTTGCCCTGGATGATGAGCGACTGAAAAACGGCCGCTATTTTGGAAAGGACTATTTCCGCGAACTGCTGGAGCGAGTACGCTCCATTCGCGCCAGCGAGCGGCGCATTTATCAGCAGATCACGGACATTTTTGCCGAATGCAGCATTGATTACAACCCGAAATCCGAAGCCACCCGTCTTTTTTACGCTCATGTGCAGGATAAATTTCACTTTGCAATCACCGGCCACACGTCGGCGGAGATTGTGGCGTTGAATGCCGATGCGACCAAACCCCTGATGGGCATGAGCACCTACAAGAACGCGCCGGATGGCCGCGTTTTGAAATCCGACTCAGTTATTGCAAAGAATTATCTGAGCGAGACCGACATCAAGAAACTGGAACGCGCCGTGTCTGCATTCTTCGACTACATCGAAGGTGTTATCGAGCGGCGCAATACGTTCACGATGGAAAGCTTTGCCCAAAGCGTGGACAAGTTTCTTTCTTTCAATGAATATCGAATTCTTGAGGGTTATGGAACCACCACTCGTCAGCAGGCAGAGCGGAAGGCCTTCGCTGAATATGAAAAATTCAACAAGCAGCAGCGCATCGAATCAGACTTCGATCGCGAAGTAAAAAAACTGATGCACAAGAAGGGCTCCGAGGAATGAGTGACTACAAGACCATTGCCGAATCGAAGAACTTCATCGTTCTGGATAAGTACACGAAGGCATTGCAGATCAATGAGGGCTACCAGAGCGAGGACGATCTGGAGCGGGAATTCATTCAGGATCTGGTGCACCAGGGCTATGAGGCCCCGCAGGGCCTGAACACGCCTGAAGCCTTGGTAGCCAATGTGCGTGTCGCTTTGCAGGCGCTCAATAACGTGCAGTTCTCGGACGCCGAGTGGCAGCGTTTCGTGGAGACCTGGCTGGACAAGTCCAGCGACGGCATCGTCGAGAAAACCCGCAAGATTCACGACGATCACGTCCACGACTTTGTCTTCGACGACGGGCGCATCCAGAACATCCACCTGCTGGACAAGAAGAACATCGCCCGCAACAAGGTGCAGGTAATCAGGCAGTTCGAGCAGACGGGCAGTCACGCCAACCGCTATGACGTGACGATTCTGGTCAATGGCTTGCCACTGGTGCAGGTCGAATTGAAAAAACGCGGCGTCGCCATTCGGGAGGCGTTCAACCAGGTTCACCGCTACAGCAAGGAAAGCTTCAACAGCGCGAATTCCTTGTTCAAGTACCTGCAGGTGTTCGTGATCTCCAACGGCACCGACAGCCGCTACTTTGCCAACACCACGCAGCGCAACAAGAACAGCTTCGACTTCACCATGAACTGGGCGAAGGCGGATAACACCTTGATCAAGGACCTGAAGGACTTCACCGCCACCTTCTTCCAGAAGGACACCTTGCTGAAGGTGCTGCTGCGCTACTCGGTCTTCGATACAAGCAATACGCTGCTGGTGATGCGCCCGTACCAGATTGCCGCCACCGAACGCATTCTGTGGAAGGTCAATAGCGCGTGGCAAGCCAAGAGCTGGAGCACGCTGGAAGGCGGCGGCTTCATCTGGCACACGACCGGCTCCGGCAAGACGCTGACCAGCTTCAAGGCGGCCCGCCTGGCCACCGAGCTGGACTTCATCGATAAGGTGTTCTTCGTGGTGGACCGCAAGGATCTGGACTATCAGACCATGAAGGAATACCAGCGTTTTTCACCGGACAGCGTGAATGGCTCGGACAGCACCGCGGGCCTGAAGCGAAACCTGGACAAGGACGACAACAAGATCATCGTCACCACCATCCAGAAGCTCAACAACCTGATGAAGAGCGAAAGCGATCTGCCGGTGTATGGCCAGCAGGTGGTGTTCATCTTCGATGAGTGCCACCGCAGCCAGTTTGGCGAAGCGCAGAAGAACCTGAAGAAGAAGTTCAAGAAGTTCTACCAGTTCGGCTTTACCGGGACGCCGATCTTCCCGCAGAACGCCCTGGGCGCGGATACCACCGCAAGTGTATTCGGCCGCGAACTGCATTCCTACGTGATCACCGATGCCATTCGCGACGAGAAGGTGCTGAAGTTCAAAGTCGACTACAACGACGTACGCCCGCAGTTCAAGGCGATCGAGACCGAGCAGGACGAGAAAGAGCTCAGCGCAGCCGAGAACAGACAGGCGCTGTTGCACCCTGACCGCATCCGCGAGATCACCCAGTACATCCTGAACAATTTCCGTCAGAAAACGCATCGCCTGCAAGCGGGCAACAAGGGCTTCAACGCCATGTTCGCCGTGAGCAGTGTGGATGCCGCCAAGCTGTATTACGAGTGCTTCAGGAATTTGCAGAAAGGCAGTGACAAGCCGCTGAAGGTGGCCACCATCTTTTCGTTCGCCGCTAACGAAGAACAGGATGCAGTGGGTGACATACAGGACGAGAGCTTCGATGTGTCAGCCATGAAAAGCAGCGCCAAGGAGTTCCTGAGCGCGGCCATCGCCGACTACAACGCGCTGTTCAAAGCCAATTTCAGCGTGGACAGCAACGGCTTTCAGAACTACTACCGCGATCTGGCGAAACGCGTGAAGGGCGCGGACGACAGCGGCAAAAGACTTGCTGCCGACGAACAAGTGGATCTGCTGATCGTCGTGGGAATGTTCCTGACCGGTTTTGACGCCCCCACGCTGAACACGCTGTTCGTGGACAAGAACCTGCGCTACCACGGCTTGTTGCAGGCTTTCTCGCGCACCAACCGCATCTTCGACGCCACCAAGACCTTCGGCAACATCGTCACCTTCCGCGATCTGGAGCAGGCGACCATCGACGCCATCACCCTGTTTGGCGACACGAACACGAAGAATGTGGTGCTGGAGAAGAGCTACAAGGAGTACATGGACGGCTTCACCGATCTGGTGACCGGCGAAGCACGGCGGGGTTTTGTGGATGTGGTGAATGAACTGGAGCAGCGCTTCCCCGACCCGGCCGCAATCGAGAAGGAGTCCGACAAGAAGGCCTTCGCGAAGCTGTTTGGTGAATATCTGCGCGTGGAGAACCTGCTGCAGAACTACGACGAGTTTGCGAGCCTGAAGGCCTTGCAGAGCGTCGATATGAAGGACCCGGCGGCGGTCGAGGCCTTCAAGGCCCGGCACTATCTGGACGACGCCGATCTTGCGGCACTGCAAACCATTCAGATACCCGCCGAGCGCAATATCCAGGATTACCGCTCGACCTACAACGATATTCGCGACTGGCTGCGTCGGGAAAAATCGTCTGCCTCAAAAGAGGCATCAGCCATCGACTGGGACGACGTGGTCTTTGAGGTCGATCTGCTGAAGTCACAGGAAATCAACCTCGACTACATCCTGGAACTGATTTTCGAGAACAACAAGAAGGTCAAGAACAAGGCCGCGCTGGTAGAGGACGTGCGCCGGGTGATTCGCGCGAGCCTTGGCAATCGCGCCAAAGAGAGCTTACTGGTCGACTTCATCAACCAGACCGATCTGGACCAACTGGGTGATAAGGCCGGCGTGATCGACGCGTTTTTCACCTTTGCCCAAGCAGAGCAGCAGCGCGAGGCGCAAGAACTGATCGGCGACGAGAACCTGAACGTCGACGCGGCCAGACGCTATATCTCTACTTCACTGAGACGGGAATTCGCCAGCGACAGTGGAACCGAGCTCAATGACGTGCTACCCAAGATGAACAAGCTGAATCCGCAGTACCTTGCGATGAAGCAGCGCGTGTTTCAGAAGATCGCTGCCTTCGTCGAGAAATTCAAAGGTGTGGGCGGGCAGTTCTGAAGAAAACTGCCATTCGCCCTGATGATCTTCGCCCCTGATTCGAGGCGTGCTACCGCCCGGTAGCAGCCCCTTGTTCGCACATCCGGGCGATCAACCCACCCACACCCGCGCATTCCTGAACATGCGCATCCACGGGCTGTCCTCGCCCCAGTGCGCCGGGTGCCAGCTCATCTGCACCGTGCGGAACACGCGTTCCGGGTGCGGCATCAGGATGGTGGCGCGGCCGTCGTCGGTGGTGACCGAGGTGATGCCGGCCGGCGAGCCGTTCGGGTTGCGCGGGTAGCGCGTGGCGATGGTGGCGTCGTGGTCGATGTAGCGCATCGCGACCCGCGCCAGCGACTGCGCCTGTTCGTCGTCGAACACCGCGCGGCCTTCGCCGTGCGACACGACGATGGGCAGCTTGGAGCCGGACATGCCGCGGAACAGGATGGACGGTGAATCCGCCACTTCGACCATGGTGAAGCGCGCTTCGAACTGCTCCGAGCGGTTGCGCTCGAAGCGCGGCCAGTGCGCGGCACCGGGAATGATGTCGCGCAGCTGGCTCATCATCTGGCAGCCGTTGCACACGCCCAGCGCAAAAGTGTCCTCGCGTTCGAAATAGGCGGCGAAGGCGTCGCGCAGTTCCGGGTGGAACAGGATGGACTTCGCCCAGCCGGAACCCGCGCCCAGCACATCGCCGTAGGAAAAGCCGCCGCAGGCCGCCAGGCCCTTGAAGTCAGAGAGCTTGACGCGACCGGCCATCAGGTCGGACATGTGCACGTCCTGCGCGTCGAAGCCGGCGCGATCGAAGGCGGCCGCCATCTCGACCTGACCGTTCACGCCCTGCTCGCGCAGGATGGCGATGCGCGGCCGTGCCCCCCGGCTGATGTGTGGGCCCCCAGGCGGGCTCAAGCGCCCGCCGCCCCCCGAGGGGGTATCGGAAGCTTGGGACGGCCCGGCGCTTCCGATGTACGGCGCAGCAACATCCTCCTGCGGCTCGAAGGTGAGCGCTGCGAACAGGCCTTTGTCAGCCTTGTCGTCGAGCAGCGCGAATTCCTCGCGCGCGCAGTCAGCGTCGTCGCGCAGCAGTGCGATGCGGTGGCTGGTTTCGGTCCACGCCTTCTGCAGATCGGCGCGCGGCTCGCTGAAGATGACCTTGGCGTTGTGCCAGAGGCGGATTTCGTCGCGGTCGTTCGGGCTGCCGATGCCGTGCGTGACGCCTGAAAGACCCGCTTCACGCAGGATGTCCATCACCTGCGAGCGCTGGTCCACGCGGATCTGGATCACCGCGCCCAGTTCTTCGGCAAACAGCGCGGTGAAGGTGCGGTCGTTGAAGCGGCCGCGCACCGCGTCGGGCTTCTTGGCCAACGAATCGACGTCGACCAGCAGCGGGTCGTAGGCCAGCGTATCGAGATTGATCGACAGGCCCACCTTAGAGGCGAAAGCCATTTCGCACAGCGTGGCGAACAGGCCGCCGTCCGAGCGGTCGTGATAGGCCAGCACCAGGCCGGCGTCGCGCAGCCGGTTGATCGCCGGCAGGAAGCGGCCGAGCAGCACGGCGTCGGCGTCCGGCGCGTGTTCGCCGACCACGCCGTAGGCCTGCGCCAGCGCCGAACCGCCAAGGCGGTTCTTCATCTGGCCGAGGTCGAGCAGCAGCAGTTCGGTATCGATTTCGGGGTCAATCAGCAGTTGCGGCGTCAGCGTCTTGCGCACGTCCTCGACGCCGGCGAAGGCGGTGATGACCAGCGACAGCGGCGACACCACTTCCTTCTGCGCCTCGCCCTCGGTCCAGCGCGTCTTCATCGACAGGCTGTCCTTGCCGACCGGAATCGCCAGGCCCAGCGCCGGACAGAAGTCGAGTGCGACGGCCTTCACGGTATCGAACAGCGCGGCGTCCTCGCCCTTGTGGCCGGCTGCCGCCATCCAGTTGGCCGACAGCTTGATGCGCTCGAAACTGCGCACGTCGGCAGCGGCCAGATTGGTGATCGCCTCGCCGATGGCCATGCGGCCGGACGCCGGCCCGCTGAGCAGCGCAACAGGCGTGCGTTCGCCCATGGCGAACGCTTCGCCGCGGTAGCCGGTAAAGCTTTCGGTGGTGACGGCGACGTCGGCCACCGGCACCTGCCACGGACCGACAAACTGGTCGCGCGCCGTCAGGCCGCCGACCGAGCGGTCACCGATGGTGATCAGGAAGGACTTGCTCGCCACCGCCGGCATGCGCAGCACGCGGTAAGCGGCTTCCTTCAGGTCGTAGCCGGCCACGTCCATCGGCGGCGCGTAGGCCGGGCGGCGCTGCACCGTACGGTGCATCTTCGGCGGCTTGCCGAGCAGCACGTCCATCGACATGTCGACCGGCTTGGTGTTGAACAGCGGGTCGGCCACCGTGAGCTGACCATCGGGCGTCGCTTCACCGAGCACGGCGAAGGGGCAGCGCTCGCGCTCGCACAGTGCGCGGAATTCATCCACCCGCTCAGGCGCGATCGCGAGCACATAGCGCTCCTGCGATTCGTTGCACCACAGTTCGGCCGGGCTCATGCCCGACTCTTCGCTGTGGATCGCGCGCAGATCGAACCAGGCACCGTGACCGGCGCCGTGCGCCAGTTCGGGCAGCGCGTTCGACAGGCCGCCTGCACCGACGTCGTGCACGGCAAGGATGGGATTGTCCTCCTGCATCTGCCAGCAGCGGTCGATCACCTCCTGCGCGCGGCGCTCGATCTCGGGGTTGCCGCGCTGCACCGACGCGAAGTCGAGGTCGGCGGTATTGGTGCCGGTGGTCATGCTCGACGCCGCACCGCCGCCCAGGCCGATCAGCATGGCCGGGCCGCCGAGGACGATGAGCTTTGTTCCGGCCGGGAATTCGATCTTCAGCGCGTCGCGGGCGGCGATGTTGCCGATGCCGCCGGCGATCATGATGGGCTTGTGATAACCGCGCATCTCGCCCATGAAGGGCAGTTCGAAGGTGCGGAAATAGCCGGCCAGATTGGGACGGCCGAATTCGTTGTTGAAGGCGGCAGCACCCAGCGGGCCGTCGATCATGATCTGCAGCGCCGAGGCGATGCGCTCCGGCTTGCCGTACAGCTCGCCGTCAACGCGCTCCCACGGCTGTTCGAAGCCCGGGATGTTCAGGTTGGACACCGAGAAGCCGGCCAGACCGGCCTTGGGCTTCGCGCCACGGCCGGTCGCGCCCTCGTCGCGGATTTCGCCGCCGGCACCGGTGGCGGCACCGGGGAAGGGCGAAATCGCGGTCGGGTGATTGTGCGTCTCGACCTTGGCCAGGAAATGCATGGGTTCGGAGTGCCAGCCCCAGCGGCCGTTGCGGTCCGGGTAGAAGCGGTCGACCGGCGCCGTGGTGGCGCCCTCGATCACCGCCGCGTTGTCCGAATAGGCGACCACGGTGTGCTGCGGCGTCGCACGATGGGTTTCGCGGATCATGCCGAACAGGCTCATGTCCTGCGTCGCGTAATCGATGTTCCAGCTGGCGTTGAAGATCTTGTGCCGGCAGTGCTCGGAATTGGCCTGCGCGAACATCATCAGCTCGACGTCGGTCGGGTCGCGACCCAGCCTGGTGTAGGCGTCGAGCAGGTAATCGATTTCGTCGTCCGACAGCGCCAGGCCGAGCTCGACGTTGGCGCGCTCCAGCGAGCCGCGGCCGTCGGCCAGCGACACGCTGACCAGCGGGCGCGGTGCGACGTGGCCGAACAGCGCGTCGGCCTCGTCCAGACTGCCGAGCACGGATTCGGTCATGCGGTCGTGCAGTCGCGCGCTCATTGCCGCCACCTCCCGGGCATCCAGCGTGGCGGCTCCAAGAAGCGTGCGCGCCAGTTCGATTTCGTACACCACGCCGCGCTCGATGCGCCGTACTCCGGCCAGTCCGCAGTTGCGCGCAATATCGGTCGCCTTCGACGACCAGGGCGAAATCGTGCCCAGACGCGGGGTCACCAGCAGCGAACCCGGCGCCGGCGCGGACGCCGGTTCTGCTGCCAGCAGCGCGTGCAGCTTCGCCCGTTCGCCGGCATCCGGCGCGGCACTGCACTCAACGAAGAAATACTGCGTCGCACGCAATCCGTGCAGTCGGCCGACCGTCGCGCGACAGTCATCGAGCAGGCGCGCCAGTCGCGCATTGGAAAACGCAGGGGTACCGCGGAGCTTCAGGATGAGGGTCATGGAGGGAACAGGAAGTGTGGACGCCGGAATCCGCCGCGCGGCTCCGGACTTGCAATTATATAAGCGCCTTGCCCGATCACCGCTGTCGGATCGCTGCGACGGCCTTTCGTTCGCACGCATCCCCGCTGCCTCGATCGTTGCTCCGGCAGGCCATTCCGGGCGACAGCGAAGCCGTCAGCGCGCAGCCTTGCCGCCACGCAAGCGGGCTGTCTGTGAGCAGACGACTGAGGGACAATGCGGCCATCGACCTGCCGGGGTCCGGGTCCACCCGCGGGCGGCACAACGATGTTTTCAGGCCTGGAGGAATGAGGAGGAATGACCATGCATCCCGACGCCCCCTACGCAAGGACCGCTGAAGTCATGGACGTCAACCTGACCAATTTCCAGCGCGACGTGATCGACGTTTCGCATCGGATACCGGTGCTGGTCGACTTCTGGGCACCCTGGTGCCAGCCCTGTCGCGCGCTCGCGCCCAGGCTGGAGGCGCTGGCCGCCGACTACGCCGGCCGGGTCCGGCTGGCCCGCATCAATTCCGATGACAACCCTGAACTGGCGCGCCGCTTCGGCGTACGCGGCATTCCCAATGTGAAGGCCTTTGTCGGCGGCGTGGTGGTCGACGAATTCACGGGCGTGCTGCCGGATCGCGAACTGCGCGACTTCATGGACGCGCTGCTGCCCTCACCCGCCCTGCCCGCCTTCGAGCAGGCGCAGGCCGCGCTGGCACGCGGCGACGCCACCGCCGCGCTGGGACTGTTCCAGGGCGCGCTGGCCATCGACTCCGGCTTCGAGCCAGCGGTGCTCGGCCGGGTCGAGGCGCTGATCGCTCTGGGCCGGCTGGACGATGCCCAGTCCGCGCTGGACGCGTTGCCCTACGAACAGGAGGACCGCGCGCGCATCGGCACGCTGTATGCGCGCATCGCCATCGCGCGCCGCCAGCCCGACGATGGAAATGGCGACGAGGACTACCCGGCGCGCATCGCACGCAATCCGGGCGATCTCGCCGCCCGCCTCGCGTTCTCGGCCGCCCTCGCCGCGCGCGAACAGTGGGAAGACGCCATGGAACAGGCGCTCGAAGTGGTACGCCGCGACCGCAGCTTCGTTCAGGACGCCGGCCGCCGAGCCCTGCTCGACCTGTTTGCGTTGCTCGGTTCGGACGACGAGCGCGTGCGCCGCTACCGGCGCGAACTGGCCGCGGCGCTCAACCGCTGACCGCCATGAACGTGCGCGTGCGCTGCTTTCCGCCCGTGGCCGACCCGGTCACCGCGCGCGTGCTGATACTGGGCTCCATGCCGGGCGTGGCGTCTCTGGCCGCGCAGCGCTACTACGCCCATCCGCGCAACCAGTTCTGGCCCATCATGGGCGCGCTGTTCGGCGCCGGTCCCGACCTGCCCTACGCCGAGCGGCTGCGCGCACTGACCCGCGCCGGCATTGCGCTGTGGGACGTGCTCGAAAGCTGCGAGCGCGCGGGTAGCCTGGACGCCGCGATCGACGTCCGCAGCGCGCAGGCCAACGACTTTGCCGCCTTTTTCGATGCGCACCCGGGCATCGTGCGCATCGCGTTCAATGGCGGCACGGCGGAAAAGCACTTCCGCCGCGACGTGATGCCGCATCTGCGGCCCCCTGTGCGGGCGCTGGATTTGCTGCGCCTGCCCTCGACCAGCCCGGCGCACGCCGGCATGGGTGCTCAGGAAAAGCTCGCGCACTGGCGTGCGGCGCTGCAACCCCTGTGCGCGTCCGCGGTCGAAGCGCCGCTTTCAACCGACACCGTTCAAACATGACCACCCTGCTCCTGTTCGCGCTCGGCTTGGGCGCACTGATCGCTGGCGCCGAACTTCTGGTGCGCGGCGCCTCGAAACTGGCCCTGTCCTTCGGCATCTCGCCGCTGGTGGTCGGGCTCACCATCGTCGCCTTCGGCACCAGTTCGCCGGAAATGGCGGTATCGGTGCAGTCGGCCTTGGCGGGCAAAACCGATATGGCGGTCGCCAACGTGGTCGGCAGCAATATCTTCAACGTACTGTTTATCCTAGGGATTTCAGCACTGATCACTCCGCTGCTGGTCGACAAGCAGCTCATTCGGCAGGAAGTGCCAATCATGATCGGCGCCACGCTGCTGTTCGCTGGCCTCAGCCTCGACGGCGGGCTGTCGCGTAGCGAAGGGGGCCTGCTGTTCGGCCTGCTCGTTGTCTACACCGTTTTCCTCATCGTGCAGAGCCGTCGCCAGAGCGCCGGTTTGAGCGAGGAGTACGCCGACAGCCTGCACAGCGCGGACTTCGCCGCCCACCCGGAGGCTTGGGACGCGCGGCTGCCGGTTCAGCTCGCGCTCATCGCTGGCGGTCTGGGGCTGCTGGTGGTGGGCTCCAACCTGATGGTCGACGCCGCCATCGTGTTCGCCCGTCATCTGGGCATCAGCGACACCGTGATCGGCCTCACCGTGGTCGCCGCCGGCACCTCGCTGCCCGAGGTCGCCGCGTCGATCACCGCCGCCCTGCGCGGCCAGCGTGACATTGCGGTCGGTAATGTCGTCGGCAGTAACACCTTCAACCTGCTGGGGGTACTTGGTCTGTCGTCTATTGTGGCGCCCGACGATCTGACGCTCGGTACAGCCATGCTGTCGTTCGACATCCCGGTCATGGTGGCGGTCAGCCTGGCCTGTCTGCCCATCTTCGCCACCGGCAGGCTGATCGCACGCTGGGAAGGCGGTCTGTTCTTCGCGTATTACCTCGCCTACACGCTCTACCTCGTCCTCGCCGCACGGGAACACGACGCACTGGCCGATTACGCACTCGCGATGCGCACCATCGTGCTGCCGCTCACTGCGGTGACGCTGGCGGTGATCGCATTCAGACACTGGCGGCAGCCGGACCGGGCCTGAAAGTTCCGGTTGATCGCAGCGCGGTGGCCGCGAGGGCGGCCGGAGGAGCGACGACGGATGGACCCGCCACACGAATGAAAAACGGCGAAGCCTGTGCTTCGCCGTTTCGGATACTGGAGCGGGAAACGAGGCTCGAACTCGCGACCTCAACCTTGGCAAGGTTGCGCT
>CAZKRN010000059.1:0-20099 GCA_964555165.1 uncultured Methyloversatilis sp.
TCGGCATCAAGCGCGTCGTCGTCGCCATCAACAAGATGGATCTGGTCGGCTATTCGAAGGACGTGTACGAGCGCATCGAGAAGGACTACCGCGAGTTCGCGGCGCAGATCGGTCTCTCCGACATCCTCTGCATCCCGATGTCGGCGCTCAAGGGCGACAACATCATCGAGAAGAGCGCTGCCACGCCGTGGTACGCCGGCCCGGCGCTGATGGACCACCTTGAAACCGTGCAGATCGAGGACGATCTGCAGGCGCGTCCCTTCCGCCTGCCGGTGCAGTGGGTCAATCGCCCCAATCTCGACTTCCGCGGTTTCTCCGGCCAGATCGCCTCCGGCACCGTGCGCCCGGGCGACCGCGTGCGCGTGCAGCCGTCCGGGCGCGACACGACGGTCGAGCGCATCGTGCTGTCTGCCCGCGATCTCGACGAAGCCGTGGCCGGCCAGTCGGTCACCGTCACCTTCGCCGACGAGATCGACTGCTCGCGCGGCGATGTCATCGTCGCGGCCGACACGCCGGCGCTGATCGGTGACAGTTTCGACGCCACGCTGGTGTGGATGAGCGACGAAGCGATGGCCACCGGTCGCAGCTATCTGATGAAGAGCGGCACCCGTACGGTCGGTGCCACGGTCAATGCCATCGAATACCGTGTGAATGTGAATACGATGGAACGCAATGCCGCTTCCGCGCTGGCGCTGAACGAGATCGGCCGTGTGTCGGTGCTGACCGACCGGCTGCTCGCTTTCGATCCGTACGAATCGGTGCGCGACACCGGCTGCTTCATCCTGATCGATCGGCTCAGCAACAACACGGTCGGCGCCGGCCTGCTGCATGGCGCCCGCAGCCGGCCACGCGATCTGGGCTGGACGCGCCTGGAAACCGGTCGTGCCGCGCGCGCCGCGCTGAAGCAGCAGTCGCCGCTGCTGCTCTGGGCGGGTGAGGGCATCGCTGCCGACAAGCTCGAACAGAAGCTCATGTCGCTCGGCCGCCACACCATCGTGCTGCCGGCGGCCACCGCCGACCTGCCGCGCATCGCCGGCATCCTGCTCGATGCCGGTCTGGTGGTGGCGATCGATGCGGATTCGGCACAGCCGGACAGTCTGGTGGCTTCGCTCGCCGCCGGCGAGCATGTCGAACTGGCCATCGATGCCGCCGCCACCCAGACCAGGCTGGATGCGGCGGGCAGCCGGCTCACGCTGGCCCCGGCCACGGCCGAGGAACAGATCGAACAGATTGTCGAAGCGCTGCGCCGCGCGGGTCGTCTGGGCTGATGGAAGGCCTTGCTCGTGCGGGCGCGGTCGGGGCGCGCCACGCTGAAAAGAAGATTCCGAAGCGATGAACGGGTCCGATGACGCAAGGGTCGAGCCGCGCCTGACCTCTCTGTCGCATGGGGGCGGCTGCGGCTGCAAGATCGCTCCGGGCGTGCTGTCGGACATCCTGAGAGGCACGGCAGCAATGCCCGTGCCGCCGGAACTGATGGTCGGCATCGAAACCTCGGACGACGCGGCGGTCTATCGCCTGAACGACGAACAGGCGCTGATCGCCACCACCGACTTCTTCATGCCCATCGTCGATGACGCCTTCGACTTCGGGCGCATCGCGGCCACCAACGCGATCAGCGACGTCTACGCGATGGGCGGCCGTCCCATCCTCGCGCTGGCCCTGGTCGGTATGCCGATCAACGTGCTGTCGACCGCCACCATAGGCCGCATCCTCGAGGGCGGCTCCGCGGTGTGCCGCGAGGCCGGCATCGTCGTGGCGGGCGGCCACACCATCGATTCGGTCGAGGCCATCTACGGACTGGTGGCACTGGGCATCGCCCATCCGGACCGCATCCGCCGCAATGCCGACGCGCAGCCAGGTGACGTGCTGGTGCTGGGCAAGCCGCTCGGCGTAGGTGTCATGTCCGCCGCGCTGAAGAAAGGCGCACTGGACGACACAGGCTATGCCCGGATGATTTCCAGTACCACGAAGCTCAACGTCGCCGGCCCCGACCTTGCCGCGATTGACGGTGTGCATGCGATGACCGATGTGACCGGCTTCGGCCTTGCCGGACACGGCCTGGAGCTCGCGCGCGGTTCCGGCTGCGACGTCCTGATCGACTGGGCCTCGGTCCCGCTGCACGCCGGCGTGAGGGCACTGGCGGGGCAGGGCTACGTGACCGGGGCGTCCAGCCGCAACTGGGTCGGTTACGGCGAGCGCGTGGCTCTGTCCGGGGACTTCGCAGCGGAAGACCGTGCGCTGCTGACCGATCCGCAGACCAGTGGAGGGCTGCTGGTGTCATGCGCGCCTGCATCGCTCGACGCGGTGCTCGCCACCTTCCGACGTCACGGTTTCGACGCAGCGGCCACGGTAGGTCGTGTGGGCGACCGCAGCGCGCAGCCGGTTCTGCGGGTGGGCTGATTCCAGCTGCATCGTCGTCGGCGCCGACCCGGCCCGACGGTGCTCACGCATCGATGGTTGGCATTGGTGGCATACTCGCCGCCGTTCCTGCCTCCGCCCGGATGGTGAAACTGGTAAACACAGCGGACTTAAAATCCGCCGCCGTATGGCTTACGGGTTCAAGTCCCGTTCCGGGCACCACTTTCCCCTGTTCTTCGCATCCACGCTGAGGACTGGCCAGACAGCAGGGTGCGCCCGCTGGCGAGCGGCTTCTGACCCGGCCTGCCTTCTGTGGGCGCGGCGTCTCGCCGCGATGAAGCCTCCGATACCGAGCGGTTTCTTGAAGCGATGCCGAAACCGTACGGCTCCATGAATGCCTCCGCCACGTCGGATTCCACCGACACAGCGTCGCCGTACAGGCCTACCGCCTCTCAGACCCGGTGTCCCTAGACTGCATATCAGGCAGCGAGCGATATGCGCCGCGTGCTGACTGATCAACAACAGCGGAGAGACACCATGAATACGCCGGTCCAGATACTGAAGACGGTTTCCATCGTAGCCGTGATGGCCAGCCTGACTGCATGCGCCGGCATGAGCAAAAGTGAGAGCAATGCCATGATAGGCGCGGCCGCCGGCGGTGTGGCCGGCTCGGTGCTCACCGGCGGCAGCACGGTCGGTACCGTCGGCGGCGCCATCGTGGGCGGTGCCATCGGCAACGAAATGGGCAAGAAGAAGCGCTGATCACGGAACGCCCGCGTGCGGGCGTACGGGCGCGTAGCGGCTATCCTAGCGGGATCCGTTGCAGCGCCGTTCCGCCATGCTGGTCGACACCCATTGCCATCTCGATGCATCCGAATTCGACGCTGACCGCGAGGCCGTGATTGCCCGCGCTCAGGCGGCGGGTGTCGGATGCATGGTGCTGCCCGCGGTCGATCGGGCGGGGTTCGCCCGGGTTAGGGCGCTGTGCGAGGGGCGGCCGGCGCTGCGTTTCGCACTGGGCATTCATCCGCTCTTCGTGCCTGCGGCATGCGAGTCAGACCTTGACGTGCTCGCGATGGACCTCGAGCAGGCCGGCAGCGAGGCGATGGCGGTGGGCGAGATCGGACTCGATTTTTTCGTGACCGACATCGCCCCGGAACTGCAGGAGCGCTGGTTCGTCGCCCAGCTCGAGCTGGCGAAGGACGCCGGCCTGCCGGTGCTGTTGCATGTGCGCCGCAGCCAGGACCGCATCCTGAAGCACCTGCGCGCCGTGTTCGGCCGCAACGGGCCGGGCGGCATCGCCCATGCCTTCAACGGCAGCCGTCAGCAGGCCGACGAATTCATCAAGCTGGGTTTCGCGCTCGGCTTCGGCGGGGCGGTGACCTGGCAGCGCGCGCTGAATCTGCGCCGTCTGGTGACCGACCTGCCGCTGGAATCCATCGTGCTCGAAACCGACGCACCGGACATCGCGCCGGAATTCGCCGCCGGCAAGCGCAACGAGCCGGCCCATCTCCCGCGCATCGCGCAGGTGATCGCCGGTATCCGGGGTATCGCGACCGAAGAACTGATCGCCGCCACCGGGGCCAACGCGCTGCGCGTGCTGCCCCGGCTGGCGAGCGCTTACATCGAATAGGACGCGGACAGGCCGATCAGCCAGGTGCGCTCGGCGGCCGGAGCGTAGTAGCGGCCGGTCAGCGCGTTACCGGCGTTGATGTATACCGAGCCGACATAGTCCTTGTCGAACAGGTTGTCGATGCGCGCGAACTCGTTCAGCGTCCAGCCCTTCATCTTCTGCGTGAAGCCGGCGCGAATCGCCGCCACGCCATAACCACCGACACGGACCTCGTTGGTGTCGTCGCCGAACATGCGTCCGCTGGCGCGGTACTCCAGCGCACTCTTGAAGCCCCACGGATCGTGCTTGTAGGTCACTTCGCCGTAGAAGGACTTGTTGGCAATGCCGGCAATGCGGTTACCGTCGTTAACGGTAACTGCCTGACCGAGCGTGCAGGGGCTGGTAAGGCAGGTGCGGAAAGCATCGTCGAACTCGGCCTTGATGAAGGTGAGCGAGGCGTAGGCGCCGACGTCGCGGGTGAGGCGCGAATCGAGCGCGACCTCGATGCCGCGGCGCGAGGTGTCGCCCGCGTTCTGATAGACCGCGCGGCCGTTTTCGTTGTTGCGGATGACGATCTCGTCCGACGAGTCGATGTAGAAGGCCGCCGCGTCCAGGCGGGTCGTATCGGTCAGGAAGGTCTTCACGCCCATTTCATACTGATTGCTGGTCGACGGCTTCAGATCGAAGTTCAGACCGCTGCCGCCATCCGGACGGTAAGCCAGTTCGATCAGCGTCGGCGCTTCGAAGCTGCGGCCGGCGTTGGCGTAAAGGTTGGTCGTCTGGGTGACCTTCCACACGGCGCCGACAGCCGAGGTCCAGTCGCTGTAAGAGACCGAACCGCTGTCGTCCGGGTTCACGCCGGCGACGTTGGTGGTTCCGGAGCAACCCCCGTTACACACGAAGTGATCGCGCGACTTGAAGTCGAGCTTGGTGTAGCGCAGGCCGCCGGAGAGGAGCACGGTGTCGGTTGCGGCCCATTCGCCCTGGAAGAAGGCGCCGGACTGTTCGGCCACGTTGTTCTCATCCCGCTTCAGATCGCCGCGGAAGCCGAACACCGTGCTCAGAGCCTGGGCACCACTCTTTGTCTCGCCGTTGCGATAGCCGCGGCGGTGTTCGTCGGCGCGTTCGTACTCGGCGCCAAGACTGAAGGTGACCTTCTCGTACTTGCGGGTCCAGCGCAGGTTGGTACCCCAGTAATCGCGATCGAACGCTGACACGCCGCCGGAAGCCGTCACGTTGTCCTGTGTGCCGGCGTTCAGCGCAAGGTACTGCTCGTTGTTCCGGTTGCCGAGGTAGAACATCGCGCGCAGAGAATCGCGTTCGGTCAGCTGCGTCTCGAACACGGCACCCCCCTGCGTGTTCTCCAGCGTGCGGCGGGTGCCGTAGAAGGAGGCCGTTCCCGGATTGCCGGCCAGGTTGCGGTTGGACGTACCCTGCTGGCGACGATCGGCGTTGAGCTGGGCGAAGGTCAGGCCGAGCGGATCCTGCCCCTGCTGGTGCATGTAGTTGCCGACGACAGTGAGCGTCGACCGGTCGCCGAGTTGCCATTTCGCCTTGAAGTTCGCCTGGTCCTTGTCGGACTCGCTGTAGGCGCGGTAGCCGTCGGTCCGGAAATGCGACACGCTGCCGGTGTAGTTGAAGTTGCCGACGGTGTCGCCAAACTTCAGACCGGTGCGCGCGGTGCCATAGCTGCCGAACTGATAACTCGGGGTGATCGTGAAGTTCTCAGGTCCGTCCTCGGTAAACACCTGCACCACGCCACCGGAGTGGTTGCCGTACAGAGAGGAAAAGGGGCCGCGCAGCACTTCGATGCGGCTGGCCGAGGCGAGATCGAACAGACCGGTGCCGCCCTGGCCGTCCGGGGTGCTGGCCGGAATACCGTCGGCGAAGAGCTTGACGCCGCGCACACCGAAGGCGGAGCGCGCGCCGAAGCCGCGGATGGTGAGCGACTGTTCCTGCGTGTAGTTCTCCTTGCCGGCCGACGCCACACCGGGCACGCGGTTGATCACCTCGGACAGGTTCACCGTCGCGCGCTGTTCCTGGATGGTTGCCGCGTCGATCGAATCGATGGCCATCGGCAGGTCGAAGGAATTCTGTTCGACACGGGTGCCGGTGATGACGACGGTCGGGGCAAGTATGGGCTGATCGGCCAGTGCGGCCTGACCCATCAGCGCAAGCGCGAGGGCGATCGGAGTGTGACGGAGCACGGTTGTCATTGGATGTCTCTCTCTGGGTGTCGACGGACCGGGCGCGTGCGCGCGCGGCTGGGGTCTCTGTCATGCGGCGCGTCTTCGCGCACCTCATTGAGCGGGCGCGAGTATAGGAGCGCGGCGCTTGCAAAGCCTCACGAAAAACTTGAACCGGCATGCGGGGTGCGGTTGCTGTCCTCAGAGCAGCAGTGCCGCCAGCGCCGGCGGCGAGAGCACCTTCAGTGTCGGCGGGCACAGCCGGTGCCGGCCCAGGCGCAGCAGCGCACGATCGCGCGACACCAGCAGACTGGCGCCGCTGCGCACTGCGAGCTCGAAGAACTTCTGGTCTTCGCGATCGCGGCAGCGCGGCAAGGCGCTGTCTGCCTCGGCTGGCAGCGGATGCAGTTCGACCTGCGCCAGGTAGCGGGCGTACAGCTCGCCCGCGGCGGCTTCGTCCAGGCCGAACTTCGCATAGCGCAGAACGGTGCGCAGCTCGCGCAGACAGGCGTCGTCGCAGTGCAGTCGCGCGCGACCGTCGGCCAGCGCGCGCGCCACGCAGTCCAGTTCAGCGTTGTGCCACAACAGCAGATCGAGAACTGCGTTGGTGTCGAGGACGATGTGCATCATGATGGGCGCGCAGTGTAGGGCCTCGGTGCGCACGCGGCGAACGTTTCTGCGCTGTGCGCGGTCTGTTGCGCATCGCCGGAAGGAGGTGCGTCATGGTGTCGCAGGAACTGCTGGTCTTTCTGATCGACCTTGCGGCCAGGTTGTCCGGCTATCCACCGATCCCGGTCGACGCGCTGCCGCCGGTACAGGTGATGTCGGAAGCGGAACTGGCGAAGGCTGTCTGTCCCGAGGCCGCGGCGGGCTGTACCAATATCGCGGCGACTTTCGAGACCGAGCACTACGTCATCTACCTGCGCGACACGCTGGACCTCGACAGCGCCGCCGACAATTCCTTCCTGCTGCATGAACTGGTGCATGTGCTGCAGCACAAGGCGCGCGGGGACGCGATCTTCGCCGACTGTCCGGCCACGCTGAAAACCGAGACAGAGGCTTACCAGGCGCAGAACGCCTACCTGAAGCGCGAGGGCCAGTTCCTGCGCTTTGGCGAGGCGCTCGGCTTCATGAACTGCGCCGGCGAGCAGAACACCTTCTTCACGCGCGACATCATGATCGACCCGCTGATCGTGAAGTAAGCGTTTCGTCACGTCCGCAAGCGACCTGTCGCGACCGGGTCGTCACGGACGGAATGTCGGCTACGACCGGGTTGCGGCGCGCCCGTCGTTGCTCGATTCGAAGCGCCCGTAATGCAGCAGCAGTGTCGGCAGCACCAGCAGGTTCAGGATGGTCGAGGTGGCCAGACCGCCGACGATGATGGCGGCCATCGGGCCCTCGATCTCGCGCCCGGGCTCGCCCGAGCCGATCACCAGCGGCATCAGGCCGAGACCGGTCACCAGTGCCGTCATCAGAATGGACGGCAGGCGCTCGGTGGCGCCGAGGATGGCGGTATCGACGTTCCAGCGGTGGCCTTCCTGCTCGACCAGATGCTGGTAGTGCGACGCCAGCATGATGGAGTTGCGCAACGTGATGCCGAACAGCGTGACGAAGCCGACCACCGAGCCAAGCGACAGCCAGCCGCCACCGGCCAGCGCGGCGAGTATGCCGCCGATCAGCGCGAACGGCAGGTTCACGAAGGTGATCGTCAGGTTGCGCAGACTGGTGAAGGCCAGCATCAGCAGCACGGCGATGGCGGCGGCGGCGAGCAGCGAGTGGGTGACCAGCTCGCGCCGGGCCTGGGCCTGTGCCTCGGCCGCACCGGTCACCTTGTAATAGCTGCCGGGATTCAGCTTCACGTTCTCGCGCAGCGTGCGTTGCACGTCGTCGCTGAAGCGGCCCAGATCGTGGCCGGCGGCGAGGTTGGCGGTGATGGTCTGCACGCGCTTGCCGCCGGAATGCAGGATCTTGTATCGCCCGTTCTCGACCGCAATGTCGGCCACGTCGCGCAGTTCGATCAGCCGGCCATCGGGCGTGCGCAGAGGCAGGCGGCCGACCTCGGTCGGCGAACGGCGATGGTCCGGGTCCAGCGTCACCACCAGTGGCGTGGCCAGCGTGCCGCGATAGACCTCGCTCACCTTGCGGCCGGCAAAGGCGGTCTGCGCGGCCGACAGTACGTCGTCCGGCGACAGCCGCCACACGGCGAGCTTGTCCAGGCGGGGCCGGACGACGATCTCGGGCGTACCCGGCGGTGCCAGCACCTGTACGTCGGTTGCGCCCTTGACCCGCGAGAGCGCCGCCGCGACGGCACTGGCGTCGGCGTCCAGCCGGTCGAGATTGGTGCCGAACACCTGCACCACCAGCGTTGCCGGGAAGCCGGATTCCGTCTCGCCTATGCGCTCGGTCAGGAAGGTGTTGACCGAGAAGGCCAGGCCGGGGAAGCCGATCGTGTTCTGTGCGGCCTCGTCCGAGCGGTCCTCGTCGCCATCGTCGCCGGTGACCGTGCGCCGGATGTCGGCCAGGATGCGCTCCTGATCCTTCGCAGGCAGCGGGCCGATCTCGATCTCCACTTCGCTGTAGTGCGGACCGAAGGGGTCTGCGCCGTTCTGTGCCCGACCCACCCACTGTGCAACCGACTTCACGCCGTCGATCTCCAGAATCTTCTCCGTCACGCGCTGACCCACGCGCAGCACTTCGCCCGGCGCGGTGCCCGGAATGGTCGATAGGTGCACGATGTAGTGGCCTTCGCGCAGCGGCGGTATGAATTCGCCGCCGAACAGCGGCAGCACGCCGATGCCTCCGGCCAGCATGAACATGACGCCAGCGATCAGGCCGTGTGGCCGGCGCTCGATCGCGCGCAGCGTGCGTTCGTAACGCGGGCGCAGCCAGCGGATCAGCGGCGGGTCGTCGTCCGGCAGTTCGCGTCGCCCGAGCATGAGCCAGCTCATCGCCGGCGTCACCGTCAAGGCCACCACCAGCGAGGCGAGGATGGCCAGGATGTAGGCAGTACCCAGCGGAGCGAACAGTTTGCCGGCCACACCCGACAGCGTGAGCAGCGGCACGAACACCAGCGCCACGATGAAGGTGGCGTAGACCACCGAGCTGCGCACCTCCATCGAGGCGTCGAACACCACCTTCCAGGTGGGGGCCGGCGAGCCGCCGTGACGGTTCTCGCGCAGGCGGCGGTAGATGTTCTCGCAGTCGATGATGGCGTCGTCCACCACTTCGCCGAGGGCGATCGCCAGACCGCCCAGCACCATGATGTTCAGGCTGGCGCCGGTTTCCAGCATGGCCAGCACGGCTGCCAGCAGCGACAGCGGAATCGCCACCGCCGAAATGAAGGCGGTGCGCAGGTTGTACAGGAAGAGGAAGAGCACGACGATGACCAGCGAGGCGCCGATGAGGACGTCGGCGCGCACATTGCCGAGCGCCGTCTGGATGAAGTTGGCCGGCCGGAACAGGGCCGGGTGCAGCACCAGTTGTTCGCGTTCGAGCAGTGGCGCCAGATCGGCCAGCGCTTTTTCAAGTTCGAGCGTGACGCCCAGGGTGTCGGCGCCGAGCTGGCCCTGCACCATCATGAACACGCCCGGCGTGCCGTCGATCTGCGCCGCACTGATGGCCGGACCGGGCGCCTCGCGCACGCGGCCGATGTCGCCCAGTGCCAGCGAACGGCCGTCGGGCAGCGTCACGGTCAGCTGTTCGAGACTGCGTGCGGTCGAGGGTGTGGCGTCGACGGCGATCAGCAGGCGCTGGTTGTCGTTCTCGACAAAGCCGGCGCCGGCGACGGTCGCCGCACCGCGGGCGGCCTGTTCGACGTCGGCAAGCGTGACGCCCAGCGCCCTCAGCCTGGCCGGGTCAAGCTGTATCTGCCACTGCCGTACGTCGCCGCCGAACACATTCACGTCGGCGACACCCTGCACCGCCAGCAGGTGCGGGCGCACGACCGCGTCGACCAGGTAACGCATGTCCATCAGCGTGCGCTTGTCCGAGGTGAGACCGATGCCCAGCAGTGTCGACGCCGACGAGGTGAGAGGCGTGATGACGGGCGTGACGCCGGCCGGCAGCAGCGAGCCCAGGGTGGCCAGACGTTCGGCGACCAGTTGACGGTTGCGGAAGAGGTCGGACTTCTCGTCGAAAATGACGGTGACCACGGACAGACCGGGGATGGACTGCGAGCGCAGCTCCTTGAGCCCGCGCGTGCCCGACACCGCCGCTTCGATCGGCGTACTGACGCGGGTCTCGACCAGATCGGCCGGCAGGCCGGGCGCTTCGGTCTGGATCACCACCTGCGCCGGTGCGAACTCGGGAAACACGTCCAGTCGCGCGTCGACCATCCGGCTGAGCGCGTAGATCGCCAGCACCAGTGCAAGCGCCAGTACGATGCCCGGCCGGCGGACGGCGAAGCGGACGGTCGCTTCAATCATGCTCGCCACCGGCTGGCTGCCATGTCCTTCCGCCCGGGCGTGTGCGGGCCTTGCGCAAGCCGGAGCTGCGGGCGCGGCGGGCTTCAGTCATCGTTCTCGTCCGCCAGTGTGTGCTTGAGCTCTTCCGACAGCAGCAACTGCGCACCGCGGGTGACGACCCCGGCGTCGTCTTCCAGCGCCGGCGCGAGCCAGCCGTCGGGACGCTGCGATTCGGCGGGCAGGGCCTGGCGGATGAATTCCTCGGGCTCGTCGTCGTCGCGCACGTAGATCCAGGGCAGGCCGGCGTACCAGACCACTGCGCTGTTCGGCACCAGATGCAGTACCTCGGTGCCGGTCACGCCGCGCGCGGCCAGGCGGGTGCCGGTGGGCAGCACGCGTTCGGTCTGGTACAGCCATGTTTCGCCGGCCGCGTGCGCCAGGCTGCGTGGCGCCAGCCCGACGCGCCGCGCCTCGATCGATTCGTCGCCATCGGGCAGGCGCAGTTGCATGGTCGGCGGCGCCTCGCCGGTGCCGCGAAGAGCGATCGCCACCAGCGAGGCCCGACGGTCAGCCAGCTTTTCCAGTCCCGGCGGGGCTTCGCCGGATGCCGGTCCGCCCAGCGCCCCCCAGCCCTGGACCAGCCGTGCATGCAGGCCGTCGGCGCGGGCCCGTGCCGCGGCCAGTGCGCCGCGGTCCTGTTCGGCCTGACTGCGTGCCGCCTGCAGCGCACGCTCGGAGGCATTGCGGTCGTCGCCGTACAGCGCCTGTACGCGCTCGCGTTCCGCTTCCGAGCGGCTCGCCTGCGAGGCCAGCCGGGCGATGTCGGCGCGCGCTTCCTGCAGTTGCGCGCGCAGCGCGAACAGCGGTTCGACGTCGAGCACCGCTGCCTGCGCCTCGCGCTCGGTGCCGGCGCGTACGGTCAGCGGCTGGCCTACCTCGATGCCGCTGGCCTTCTGCGCTGCGGCCGTCAGCTTGACGCTGTTCATGCCGCTCTCGTCGCGCTCGACCAGCGAGGGAACAGCGATATCGTCGTCGTCCGGTGCGTCGTACAGCTTCCACTCGTCGCGGGCGTAATAGATGAGCGCCCAGACCAGCGCAATGATGACCAGACCCATCAGGAACATCGCGCGATGCGGTGTCAGTGCTTTCATCGTGAAGACCTCGGTTGCCCGCTTGCCATGGTGCCGCGAGCTCTGCCCATCGGGGATGCCTGCGGTGCGCATGGCTCGGCGTCCCGGCGGGAGCGCTTCGCGCTCGCGCGAACGGCCGGCTGCGTCGCTTGTTCATGTCGCATTCTCGCGCCTTGCGTTGCGCCCCGCCGCACATGTCCGTCGTGTACTGGCGCGCGCCGACCACGCGAGGTCTTCAGGTTCATGGCTGTCCTGTCCTGGCGGCGTCGGTGGAAAGCGGACGCTGCATGGCGTCTTCGAGCGCGAGGCGGGAAGCCAGCGTACGGGCGCGGGCCTGCAGCAGCCGGATGTCGGCTTCGAGCAGGCGGGTGAGGGCGAGTACGCGGTCGAGCCGGTCGGCGTCGCCGCGGGCGAAACGCTGTTCGGTGCGGGTAAGCTGCAGCCGCGCCTCGTCGTGTTCCGCCTCGGCGCCGTCGGTGTCCAGTATCGCCGCCTTCACCCGTGCCCGGGCAAGGTCGAGTGCGGCGAGCGCCTGTGCTTGCCGCAGCAGGAAGTCCTGTGCCGCGATCTCGCGCCGTGCGACGGCTTCGGCGATCGGGCCGGCCTGGCGCTGCGCGGCGAACAGCGGCAAGGACGCGCCGAGTCTCCAGACGGTCGCCCCCTGGTCCCAAAGCAGGCCGGGCTGCAGCCGGATCTCCGGGTATTGCGCGCGCAGTTCGACCTGCAGAGCCGCTTCGGCTGCAGCGTGGCGGGCAAGTGCGCGGCGCAGGTCCATGCGGTCCAGCGTCGTTGCACTGCGCAGCGCTTCATCGGCGGGCAGCGGCGGCGGCTGCTCGAATTCGTCAAAGTCGAGTGTCAGCGCGTCGATGGCCGACAGCGGCAAGGCGAGCGCCTGCGCCAGTTCGCCGCGGGCGCGGATCTGCCGCTGTTCGGTCAGTACGTAACGCGACTCGGCCTGCGCGGCCGCGGTGCGCGTCGTCGTCAGGTCGAGCGCGTCGGCGGCGCCGAGGTCGTAGCGCTTCTGCATCGCCGCCTGCGCGTCCAGCCAGCTCACGACCAGGCGATCCAGCAGTTTCAGTTCCTCGCTGGCTGACCACAGTTCGAGCAGGGCGCGGCGCGCGTTGCTGCGTATCGACCACGCAGCGTCGGCCTCGTCGAGCAGTGCGCTGTCGGCCAGCAGGCGCGCGCGCTCGATGCGCGCCTCACGCACAGACTGGCCGGTGATGGCCAGGTCGAGAGCCAGCCCGACGCTCCAGGCGGACTGTCCGGGCTCGCGTTCGTTCGTGCGTTCGACTTCCGGTGCCAGCGACGTGCGTGGTGTCAGCCCTGCCGTCTGCAGTTCGGCGCGGGCGAGCCGGGCACGGGCACGTGCCTGGGCTGTCGCCGGGTGGCGGTCGAGGGCGGCCAGGACAAGTTGTTCCGCCGGCCATCGTGCAGGCGGCCAGTGCGTCACGTCGATGTTGCGCTGCGCAAGGAAGTCGCGTGTCTGTGCATCGGTCAGCAGGCGCTGGCGGAATGCCGATTGCGACGCTTCGGGCTGCAGCGGTGCCGGTTCCACATATTGCATGGCACAACCGGACAGGGCCAGAAGCGGCAGCAGCAGTGGAAAAAGTGAGGTGAGGCGCTGCATCCTGATTTGTTATTCTGGGCCGCGTATGGACGCCGAATGCTAACGATGCTGACAGTTGAGCGCAAATCCCCAAGGGTGTCTGCCGGGCGCCTGTGGCGGTCGATGACGGGTGCGGTAACGATGTTGCTGGCCGCTGCGGCGATGGCGGCCGAGTCCCTGCCGGTGAAGGAGGTGGCGCCCGGAGTGTTCGTGTTCAATGGCGTTACCGCCGAGCAGGACGCGCACAACCGCGGGGCGATATCGAACCTGGGCTTCGTCGTGGGCACTCGCTGCGTCGCCGTGATCGACACCGGAGGATCGCCGGCGGTGGGCGCTGCGCTGCGCGAGAGCGTGCGGCAGAAGACGGCCCTTCCGGTCTGCTACGTGATCAACACGCATGTGCACCCGGACCACCTGCTGGGCAATCAGTCCTTCTTGGCGGACAAGCCCGAGTTCGTCGGCCACGCCAAGCTGCCCGCGGCGCTGGCGGCGCGAGGTCGCAACTACATGGCGTCGGCCGAGCGCCTGATGGGTGACGCCGGACGCGGACTGGAACTGGTTGCGCCGACGCGCACAGTCAGTGGCGAAGACACCCTGGACCTTGGTGGCCGCGTGCTGCGCCTGCGTGCCTGGCCGACCGCGCATACCGACAACGATCTCACGGTGCTCGACGACGCGAGCGGCACGCTGTTCGCCGGCGACCTCCTGTTTGTCAGCCACATGCCGGTGGTGGACGGCAAACTGCTCGGCTGGATCAAGGTGGGCGCACAACTTGCCGCACTCGACGTGAAGCGCGTCGTGTCCGGTCATGGTGAGGCGGGGCCGGCCTGGCGGGAAGCATTTGCGAAACAGGGGAACTACCTGCAGGCCCTTGCAACCCAAACACGGGCAGCCATAAAGGCCGGCCGCAAACTCGCGCAGGCGGTGGACGAAGTGGCGCGAGATCAGATCGGAAACTGGGAACTGGCCGAGCTTTTCCACAAACGGAACGTGACGGCGGCCTACGCCGAACTTGAATGGGAGGAGTGACTTGACCCGGTCATCGCCCGACGGACGGGGCGCGGGAGTTGTCCGCATGGCGTGGCCGCTTGCCGCATGAGCGAACCCTGTCGAGCCGTCGGGCTGCGCAGGGCTTGTCGTGCTCGCAGGTGACCGCAGGCCGGTTCATGCTGCAGCGGGACTGTCGGCCGGAAGGCCAGACCAGTCCTGTTTGCGGTCGGTGACCAGGGTGAGTCGTATCCAGCCGGGAAAGAGGAGAAGAGGATGAGACGCAAGATTCTGCAGATGACGCTGCTGCTGGCCTGTGCGATCGGACTGCCGGCGGCGCACGCGGCCGACGATGGGTCCGATACGGCGATCTGGGGCAAGGTGAGAGCCTTGCTGGTGGGTGACCGCGCCGTGATCGACGATGCGGCGGGGGCGGTGATCGAACTGGATGCGCCGGTACGCGCGGAAGATGCGGCCGTCGTGCCGCTGGCGGTCCGCACCCGACAGTTGCCGGGAGGTGTGCGGGTCACGCGCCTGCATCTGGTGATCGACGAGAACCCTTCACCCATCGCCGGCACATTCACCTTCGCGCCTCTTGCCGGACGCGCCGACATCGAAACCCGCGTGCGTATCGAGGCCTACAGCTGGGTGCGTGCGCTGGCCGAAACCAGTGATGGCAAGGTGTATATGGCGAGACGCTTCGTCAAGGCCTCGGGTGGCTGTTCGGCGCCTGCGGGCAAGGACCAGGAAGAGGCGCTCGCACGGCTGGGCAAGATCAAGCTCCGGCTGGAGGAGGGCGCGGTCGCGCCAGGTACGCCGAGCGCCGCGCAACTCATGATCAGTCATCCGAACAGCTCCGGGCTGGCCATGGATCAACTGACCCGCTTGTTCGTGCCGCCTCATTTCGTGCGGCGCGTCGACGTGAGCTATGCGGGCGAGCCTGTACTGACCGCCGAGGTCGATTTCTCGATCAGCGAAAACCCGAATTTCCGCTTCTGGTTCGTGCCCAAGGGCGAAGGCGAACTGAAGGCGGTCATCGTCGACTCGAAGGATCTGAAATTCGAGAGCGCGCTTGCCATAAAGCCCGGAACGAAGGGCGGCGGTTGAACCTTGCGGCGCAGCGGAAAGCGGCCGGAATGCCGGCCGCCGCCACCCCTACTTGATGAAGCAGCGCTTCTTCGAATCGGTCACGATGCCGAGATAGCGCTTGACGGCTTCCTTGGTCTGGTCGGTGCCGCGGAACATGCCGCCACGTTCGCCGCTCATCGATGACGAACGACTGAAGCTCGACAGCTCCACGTATTCGTCGTAGGTCAGTTTTTCGGCGATTTCGTCGATAAGGCAGGAGCACTTGTAGACGTATTCGTAACTGTTGCCATAGGTCTGCAGGCAGTCCAGGGCGAATTCCACGCGCGATGCGGTCGGGTAGTCGTTCGCCGCGGACGACGCCACGCCGGGCGCGAGCAGGCAGGCCAGTGCGGCAGCGGTGATCTGGAAACGATGGAATTTCAAGCCGGTTCTCCTCAATTGTTATCGATGACCCATGCCGCAGACCGCGCGGGTGCTGCCTTTCCGGGCGCAGAAAAGGCTAGCACAGCACAACCGACCCGAGTTCCGTGCCTCGGGTTCCACGAGATTGTTTCCCGAGCCACCCGCGTCCTCGTCGCGATTATCTGTGTCCTTGCCGGGCACGGGCTGCGCGCGGCCGAACCGCTCTTGCCCGCGCTGCACGTGCAGACGGTGGCCGACGGGGTACACGTCGTTCTGGCACAGTCTTTCGACGTCCGTGCGGACAACGCGGGCTTCGTCACCAATATCGGCGTGGTCGAGGATGTGCGCGGGCTCGTGCTGATCGGCACCGGTACCAGTCATCGTTTCGCCCGGCATCTGCAGACTTTCGTCGAAGCGCGCTTCGGCAAACCGGTCATTGCCGCAGTCGATCTGTATGGCGGTGGAGATCATGTCCTGGGCAACGGATTCTTTGTGTCACGGGGTGTGCCGGTTGCGGCACATGTTGAAACAGACCGCTTCATCAGGGCGAGTTGCCACAGCTGCGTCGAGCGTCTGACTGCGGCACTGGGCGAAAATATGATGTCGAGTACGCATCCGACGCCGGCAACGACGGTGTTCCGGGAGAGTGGCTACCTGTCCGGCGTGACCCGCCGTCTGCGACTGCTCCACTACGGACACACGTTCCAGCCCGGTGCCACGGCGCTGCTGGACGAAGCGAGCGGTACGCTGTTCGCAGGAGAGTTGGCGTCGCTGCGCTATCTGCCCGATCTTTACAATGCGCAGGCGCACGGCTGGCGCGACGCGCTTGAGCGTCTGGCTGCGCTGGCACCCCGTCGGGTGGTGCCTTCGCACGGTGCGGTCGGCGGGCGCGAGGCCATCGATCTGTCGCGTGCCTATCTGGATGCGCTGATCACCCAGGTCGACGCCTTGTTCGAACAGGGCGTGTCCTTGCTCGAATCGCTGGAGAAGGTCGAAGCTGTCGGCTTCAATGATTGGTACGGTTACTCGGTGTGGCACAGGCGAAACGTGCATTTCGTCTATCTGCATCGGGAGCAGGCAGAGTTTGGCGCACCCGCAGCCGGGAGCGCCGGACCACTGGAAGGACAGCACTGAACAATTCGAGGGTGCCGGCACGGCCACCCCGCAAAATTCGCGCGCAGAAGCGAAGAAGCCACGCACAACGAACTGACTGAAGAGGATCACCGTAAATGTCGGAACCGTTTTCCATCCCGCTGGAACAGATGCGCCGCATGGTCAAGCCGACGCCGAAAGGGCGCGCGCTTGACCTGAAGGCGGTGGATGAGGTCCGCGCCTTGCTCGGCAGGATGCCGCGCCGGCGCGACCTGCTGATCGAGTGCCTGCACCTGCTGCAGGACAACATCGGCGCCGTCCACGCCCGCCATCTGGCTGCCCTGGCGGCGGAACTGAAGATGTCGCAGGCCGAGGTGTATGAGGTCGCGACCTTCTATCACCACTTCGACGTGGTGCGCGAAGGCGAAGCCGCGCCGCCGGAACTGACGGTGCGCGTCTGCGAAACGCTGTCGTGCGCGATGGCCGGTGCCGACGAACTGCTGCACAAGCTGCCGGGCATCCTCGGCACCAGGGTGCGCGTCATTCCGGCGCCCTGTGTCGGTCGCTGCGAACAGGCGCCGGTGGTCGTGGTCGGCCAGAACGCGCTCGGTGGCGCCACCGAAGCGGCGGTCAAGGCGGCGGTGAAGGCGAAGGAAACGACCGCGCCGGCGCCGAAGTACATCGGCTACAAGGCCTACCTGAAGGCCGGTGGCTACCAGCTGTTCCGCGACCTGGTCGAAGGTCGTCGCGACCCGGAAACCGTGATCGCCGCGATGGAACACTCCGGCCTGCGCGGTCTCGGTGGCGCCGGTTTCCCGGCCGGCCGCAAGTGGCGCATCGTGCGCAACGAGCCGGCCCCGCGCCTGATGGCGGTGAACATCGACGAGGGCGAACCCGGCACCTTCAAGGACCGCTGGTACCTTGAGCGCGACCCGCACCGCTTCCTCGAAGGCATGCTGATCGCCGCTTACTGCGTCGGCATCGGCGAGGTCTACATCTATCTGCGCGACGAGTACGCCCACGTGCGCGAACTGCTGCAGAAGGAACTGAAGAAGCTGCTGGCCGATCCGCCCTGTGCGCTGCCGCCCATCCACCTGCGCCGCGGCGCGGGCGCCTATATCTGCGGCGAAGAGTCGGCGATGATCGAATCGATCGAAGGCAAGCGCGGCATGCCGCGCCTGCGCCCGCCCTACGTCGCCCAGGTCGGTCTCTTCAACTACCCGACGCTCGAACACAATATGGAAACCGTGTTCTGGGTGCGCGACATCGTCGAGAAGGGTCCGGAGTGGTTCTCCAGCCAGGGCCGCAACGGTCGCAAGGGCCTGCGCTCGTTCTCGGTGTCCGGCCGGGTGAAGAAGCCGGGCGTGCATCTGGCGCCGGCCGGCATTTCGGTCAAGGAGCTGATCGCCGAATATTGCGGCGGCATGCTCGACGGCCACACGTTCTACGGCTACCTGCCGGGTGGTGCCTCGGGCGGCATCCTGCCGGCGTCGATGGGCGACATTCCGCTGGACTTCGACACGCTGCAGCCGCACGGCTGCTTCATCGGTTCGGCCGCGGTCATCGTCCTGTCCGACCGGGACACGGCGACGGACGCCGCGCGCAGCATGATGCACTTCTTCGAGCACGAGTCCTGCGGCCAGTGCACGCCCTGCCGCGTCGGCACCTCGAAGATGAACACGCTGATCGACAAGCCGATGTGGGACACCGCGCTGGTCGAGGAACTGTCGCAGACCATGGTCGATGCGTCGATCTGCGGTCTCGGGCAGGCGGCACCGAATCCGGTGCGCTGCGTGATCAAGTATTTCCCTGACGAAATCAAGTGAAGGGGCGCGACAGACCATGAACGCACCGATTGATCCCGCGGTCGCCGCGGAAAGCATCGAATTCACGCTCGACGGCCAGCCGATGAAGGCCCGTGTGGGCGAAACCATCATCCAGGCCGCTGCCCGCCAGGGTGTGGACATCCCGCACCTCTGCTACAAGGACGGCTATCGTCCGGACGGCAACTGCCGTGCCTGCGTGGTCGAGATCGAAGGTGAGCGCGTGCTCGCCCCCAGCTGCTGCCGCGCGCCGACGCCCGGCATGAAGGTGAAGGCCGAGTCCGAGCGCGCGGTGAAGGCGCAGAAGATGGTGCTCGAACTGCTGCTGTCGGACATGCCCGAGCAGACCTACAAGCCCGATTCCGAACTGGCCTACTGGGCCGGCAAGCTCGGTGTCGCCGACTCGCGCTTCGAAGCGCGCGAACAGCCGCCGTGCGACGAATCGCACCCGGCGATGAGCGTGAACCTCGACGCCTGCATCCAGTGCAACCGCTGCGTTCGCGCCTGCCGCGAAGAGCAGGGCAACGACGTGATCGGCTACGCCTTCCGCGGCGCGCACTCGAAGATCGTGTTCGACCAGGACGACCCGATGGGTGCGTCGACCTGCGTGGCCTGCGGCGAATGCGTGCAGGCCTGCCCGACCGGCGCGCTGATGCCGGCTGGCGGCGTCGGCATGGTGGAGACCGACAAGAAGGTGGATTCGGTCTGCCCGTACTGTGGCATCGGCTGTCAGCTCACCTATCACGTGAAGGATGACAAGATCCTGATGGTGACCGGCCGCGACGGCCCCGCCAACGAAGAACGCCTGTGCGTGAAGGGCCGCTTCGGCTTCGACTACTCGCGTCACCCGCAGCGCCTCACCAAGCCGCTGATCCGCCGCGCCGACGCGCCCAAGCACAAGGACTTCGTGGTCGATCCGGCCAATCCGCTGTCCGCCTTCCGCGAGGCCACATGGGAAGAAGCGCTGGCGCTGGCCTCGGGCAAGCTGCGCGAGATCCGCGACAGCAAGGGCCCGAACGCGCTGGCCGGTTTCGGCTCGGCCAAGGGCTCGAACGAAGAGGCCTATCTGTTCCAGAAGCTGGTGCGTACCGGCTTCGGCACCAATAACGTCGACCACTGCACCCGCCTGTGTCACGCCTCGTCGGTCGCCGCGCTGCTCGAAGCGGTCGGCTCCGGCGCCGTGTCCAACCCGGTGCGCGACGTGCTGCATTCGGAAGTGATCTTCCTGATCGGTTCGAACCCGCTGGTGAACCACCCGGTGGGCGCGACCTGGATGAAGAACGCGGTGAAGAACGGCGCCAAGCTCATCGTGTGCGACCCCCGTCGCAACGATCTGCAGCGCTACGCCACGCACTTCCTGCAGTTCAAGCCGGACACCGACGTGGCCATGCTGAACGCGATGATGCAC
>CAZKRN010000060.1:0-19922 GCA_964555165.1 uncultured Methyloversatilis sp.
AAGCCGCTGGGCGAGTGCGAGGTGTTCGACTAGGCGTCGCGCGGGCGCCGCGGCCGGCTGATCGCTCAGACTTCGCCGAAGGTTCTCGCCAGCAATTGCCGGCCCGGATGGTCGGCCGGAAGCAGTTCGCCCAGACGCTGCAGGGCATCGAAGGCCTCCGGTGTCTGGCCCAGGTGGTTGAGCAGCAGATCGGGGTCATCGACGCGGAAGATCGCATCGGAAAGACGGGATTCCAGACAGTCGCGCCAGGCGCACAGCAGCGGACTTTCGGTGCGCGACAGGAAACTGCCGCGGTAATTCGCCAGCGCGCTTTCGATGCGACCGGCGTCCAGTGCCTGTTCGAGGTCGCGGAAATCGGCCTGCCAGTTCACCAGCAAGCGGTAGGGGCGCGAGCCGATCGCGCCGCCAAGCCGTTCGCGCAGTTGCGACACCTCGGTCTTCAGCGTCGCGACGCTGACCGGACGATCGCCGTAGAGCGCTGCGTGCAGTCGCTCCAGATCCAGCCCTTCGGGGTGCAGCGCCAGCAGGCACAGTATTTCGAGTTGCCGGGGCGACAGCGACACCGGTTTTCCCTGAAGAAAGGCCTGCGGTGTTCCCAGCATGCGCAGACGCAACATCGGTGCCTGGCTCAGCGCCTGCAGCGCCCGGCTGACACGCTGCGCAAAGTGTTCGACGGCGTGCAGCGCGAGCGGCGAGTGGCGGTTCCAGGTGGTCGACAGGTCGACCACCCCGAGCGTTTCGCCGCTGGCCGGATCGGACACCGGCGCCGCATAGCACACCCAGTCCTGTACGGCCGGGATGAAGTGCTCGGCGGAAAAAACGCTGGCCGGCCGACGATAGCGAAGCGCCAGCGCCAGCGCGTTGGTGCCGACCGAGCGTTCGTCCCAGCGACCCCCGGGTACGAAATGCACGCGCTCGGCACGTGTGCGCATCGAACGACTGCAACCGGTCCACAGCAGTCGCCCCCCTGCATCGCTGACGGCGGCGACCATGCCGCTCTCCCGCGCAAGGGATTCCAGTTCGCCGACGCAGGTGGTCACGGCCTGACCATAGAGCGAGTCCGCCCAGTCCTGTGTCGCATCGCCATCCATCGGCGCTGCGCTGCAAGTTTCGGACACCGCTTCGCGCGAACGCTGCCAGGAGCCGGCGATGTCCATGCCGACCACCACGATGCGCTCTCCCGCGGACCGCTCGCCCCGCCGTATCGACTCGATGCGGCGGCGACGTTCCGCCAGACTTGTCATTGAACCTGCCATTCGCCTCGCTCCATCACTGGACCGCTTGAACTTCGGTCGTCAGCCCGGGGGCCGGCGGCGACCCTTGTTGCCCGGTCGCCCCTCTCCGCCCGGTGTTCCGTTGTGCCCGGACATCCATGGTCCGTGACCACCTACCGGATACCTACCTGTATCGCGCTAGCGTACATGGGTTCTTCTGCGTCGACCCGGTCGGCGCACGGGGAAACCGCCCCGGTCGCATTCCGTGACGACTCTCGTCTGCCCATGCAAACGGTTTGCGATGACGCCGGCGCACTCAACAATTCGAGGAGGAAAACTCATGCGTTACGCCGATCCCGGACAACCCGGTTCGAAAATCACCTTCAAGTCCCGCTACGACAATTTCATCGGCGGCAAGTGGGTGGCACCCGTCGAAGGACAATACTTCGACAACGTCTCTCCCGTCACCGGCAAGGTCTTCTGCCAGGCGGCGCGTTCGCAGGCCGCCGACATCGAACTTGCCCTCGACGCCGCCCATGCTGCCCGTGACGCCTGGGGCCGTACCTCGCCGGCCCAGCGCGCCGCCGCACTGCTGAAGATCGCCGACCGCCTCGAAGCCAATCTCGAAATGCTGGCCGTCGCCGAAACCTGGGACAACGGCAAGCCCATCCGCGAAACCCTGGCTGCCGACATTCCGCTCGCCATCGACCACTTCCGCTATTACGCCGGCTGCATCCGCGCCCAGGAAGGCTCGCTGTCGGAAATCGACGACGACACCGTCGCCTACCACTTCCACGAACCGCTGGGCGTGGTCGGCCAGATCATCCCGTGGAACTTCCCCATCCTGATGGCGGCCTGGAAACTCGCCCCGGCTCTTGCCGCCGGCAACTGCATCGTGCTCAAGCCGGCCGAGCAGACCCCGGTGTCCATCATGGTCGTGGCCGAACTCATCGCCGACCTGCTCCCCCCGGGCGTACTGAACATCGTCAATGGCTTCGGCATCGAAGCGGGCAAGCCGCTGGCCACCAGCCCGCGCATCGCCAAGATCGCCTTCACCGGCGAAACTACGACCGGCCGACTCATCCTGCAATATGCGTCTCAGAACATAATCCCGTCGACCGTGGAACTGGGCGGCAAGTCGCCCAACATCTTCTTCGACGACGTGATGGACAAGGACGACGATTTCTTCGACAAGTGTCTCGAAGGCTTCACCATGTTCTCGCTGAACCAGGGTGAAGTGTGCACCTGCCCGAGCCGTGCCATGGTGCAGGAATCGATTGCCGACCAGTTCATCGAGCGCGCCATCGCCCGCGTCGCCAAGGTGCGCGGCGGTCATCCGCTGGATACCGACACCATGATCGGTGCGCAGGCCAGCTCGGACCAGGCCGAAAAGATCATGTCCTACATCGACATCGGCCGTCAGGAAGGCGCACAGGTGCTGATCGGCGGCGCCAAGCGCCAGGAATCGGAGGCCGGCGGCTACTACATCCAGCCGACCGTGCTGAAGGGCCACAACAGGATGCGCGTGTTCCAGGAAGAGATCTTCGGCCCGGTGCTCGCGCTGACGACCTTCAAGGACGAAGCCGAGGCGCTGTCGATCGCCAACGACACGCTGTTCGGTCTGGGTGCCGGTGTGTGGTCGCGTTCGGTGCATCGCACCTACCGCTTCGGCCGCAACATCCAGGCCGGCCGCGTATGGACCAACTGCTATCACCTCTACCCGGCGCATGCGGCGTTCGGCGGTTACAAGCAGTCGGGCATCGGCCGCGAAACGCACAAGATGATGCTGGACCACTACCAGCAGACCAAGAACCTGCTGGTGAGCTACTCGCCGAAGGCGCTCGGCTTCTTCTGATGCACGGTCGCGGAAGGGGCGCTGCGGCGCCTCCTTCCCGTTTGCCACCCGCATGCCCCGACGCGCTTCTTCCTGCCGCATCCATGGCGGAAGCAGTGCGCCGGGTCCTCTGCGGCAAGCCTGTTCCGGTCGGACGTGCGGCACCGGAATGCCGGCACGAAAGCTCGTCAAATCGGAGCTCGCGATCGCGATCCGGCCCCGATCCCACGCAGGAGGAGAACCCATGGTCGCCCGCGTTACCGCCACACCCGAAGCGCTCGAATGGATCGCCCGGCTGGCCGGAAAGCATGGTCCGCTGCTCTTCCATCAATCGGGTGGCTGCTGCGACGGCAGTGCTCCGATGTGCTACCCGCGCAACGAATTCATGCTCGGCAGTTCGGACGTGCAACTCGGCGAGATCGGCGGCATGCCCTTCTGCATGAGCGTGGCGCAGTTCGAATACTGGCAGCATACCCACCTCATCATCGACGTCGTGCCGGGTCGCGGCAGCGGCTTCTCCATCGAGTCGCCGGAAGGCATACGCTTCCTCACCCGTTCGCGTCTGTATGAGCCGGACGAAGAAGAGGAACTGGTCAGGCTGGGCCCGCCGCCGAGGTGCGGCTGAGCGGCCGCGCGCCGCCGGAGTCGCCGGTGCGTACTGCAGGTTCGAGAGCTGCCCGCAGTCCTACAGCCGGAAGCGTCCGGTCAGGTCGTCCAGGCGGGAGGCGAGCGACTGCAGATTCGTGACCGAGCGGGTCAGCGTGGCCACAGCCGACTGGTTCCGTGCCGACATTTCGGCGATGTGTTCGACATTGCCCGCGATTTCGCCAGTGGCGCGGCTCTGCTGTTCCAGTGCGCGGTTGATCGCGCGGACCTCTTCGGCGGCCACCGAGACGGCTCGATGTGCGACCGCGATGACGCCTGCGGCCGATTCGCTCGACGATCCGGCCGCTTCCACTGCGTCGCGACCGAGCGTCAGCGCGTCGCTCAGGCCGGCCGCGCGGGCCGACAATGAACGGGTGATGCTGTCGATGGCGGCGGCCGACGATGCGGATTTTTCGGCCAGCTTGCGGACTTCGTCGGCCACCACGGCGAAGCCACGGCCCTGTTCGCCTGCGCGTGCGGCTTCTATGGCCGCATTCAGTGCAAGCAGATTGGTCTGGTCGGCGATCTCGCGTACCTCGCGGGTCATTGCAGCGATCTGGCGGGCGTTGTCGACAAAGGCGTCGGCCGCGCCCGATACCTCGTCGATCACGCTGGCCGTGCGGTTGATCGAGTCGCGCACTTCGGTCAGATGCGTTTGCGCGCGGACCGACTGGTCGAGGGATGCATCGGTCTGATGTGCGGCGTTGCCCGCGTTGTCGGCGACCATGCGGATGGCGGACGTCATGTCCTCGATCGATGCGACCGTCGAACTGGCCGCGTCGTTCTGGGCGCTCGACGCCCCGGCCACGCGCTGCGACTCGCCTCCGACCACACCGGACGCTTCGACCAGTGACTGTACCGACTGCTTGAGTTGCGACACGAGCGCACCGAGGTCGCTGCGGATGCGCTCTGCGCTCCGTGCGATGGCGCCCAGTTCGTCGCGGGTCGTGCAGGTGACCGGGTGGCGGAAGTCGCCGCCGGCCAGACGTTCGAGGTCGTCCGACAGACGCAGTGCCGGGCCGATGATGGTGCGCCGGAGCGCCCACAGGAAAAGACCGAAGGCAATGGCGACCACGACCGCGAAGGCTGCTCCGGTCAACAGCAGGGTGTGCAGCGTCGCATTCCGGATGGCCAGTGCCTCGGCGCGCGTGATGTCGCCGGACAGCGTCTCGATGGCCGACCATTCGACGCCCAGTCCGACCAGGGCCGCGAGCAGCAGCGCAAACGTGCCGCCACCGCAGATGACCAGAAGTTTGTTGCGGATGCTGCGGGAGATGACATTCATGGGGGGCTCCGGCGGTGGAGAGCAGGCCGATCTTGACGCATGTCTATCGGCGCTCCCGGCGCCGGACTTGCGCGCGTGCGGAGACGATTTACAGCGGAATTGAGGCAGATCAAGCGCGGCCGTTGCGCCCGGCTCGCAACGCCGGAACGCGAGCGGTCGGTGGTGGCGTCAATCGCGATGCTTGCCCGGCTGCGCCGGTGGTTCGGCGATCCGTTGCGGCCGCCGGTGCGGGGGCTCAGGCGCGACCGGCATCGGCCGATTCCGGAGCAGGGCGGGTGGCCGTTGTGAGGTCGAGCCGCCGGTCGTGGAAGGCGTCGAGTGTGGTGCGATGGGCGACGCTCACCAGCGTGCACTGCGGCAGGCGCGCCTGCACCAGCCCGATGAGGTGAGCTTCGGTGTCATTGTCGAGCGCACTCGTCGATTCGTCCATGAACAGCACGTCCGGACGGTTCAGCAGTACCTGGGCGAATGCCAGCCTTTGCTGTTCACCCGGCGACAGGGTGTGTCCCCAGCGCGCCGTCTCGTCCAGCCGCGAGACCAGATGCGGCAGTCTGCAGTCGATGAGCGCTTGCGCCAGAGCGCTGTCGTCGCAGGTCGAGGCATCGCCCGGGTAGGCCAGCACTTCCCTGAGCGGGCCGTCGGGCAGGTAGCTGCGCTGCGGCACGAACATGACCTGCGCCCGTTCCGGCATGCCGATGCGGCCGTGCCCGAAGGGCCACAGACCGGCAATCGCGCGCAGCAGCGTACTCTTGCCGCAGCCGGACGGACCGCGCACCAGCCAGCGCTCGCCCGGTGCGAAGGACATGGTGTCCAGTTCGGTGAGCAAACGGCCGTCGGGCACGGCGAGACCGATGTCGCGACCTTCAACCGTATTCAGACCGGCTTCTCGCAGCACCGAAATGCCGGTCGGCGGCGGCGCCTGCATCGCCGCTTTCATCGCGCTCAGGCGCTGCACCCGCGCCGACAGCTGGAACAGATCGCTGTACGACAGCGCAAACCAGGCGATGGCGGCCGAGGTTGCGGTAAAGGCGCCGACATCCTGCATCAGTGTGCCCAGCGTCAGGTCGCCGGACAGTACCTTGGGTGCCACGGCGACAATGGGCACAGCCAGCGCCACGCCGGAAAACCCGCCGCTGGCCAGACTCAGCCAGACGTTGTAGCGCATCAGTTCCTGCCAGTTGCTGCGGATCGCATCGAACAGCCGCGCCAGTCGCCGTTGTTCGACAGCATTGCCCCGGTAAAGAGCAATCTGTTCGGCCGCGTCGCGCACCTTGGCCAGAGCGAAACGGAAGTCCGCTTCCACCGTCTGCTGCACCACCGTGGCGCCGGCCAGTCTGTGACCGGCGAGATGGGTGACCAGCGTCTGCAGCACGCCCCAGAACACCGCCACCCAGAACAGATATCCCGGTATGGTCAGCGTGCCGCCCGCCAGCTCGAAGCTCATCGGGCCGGCCGTGGTCCACAGCAACCAGCCCATTGACGCCAGTGTGCCCAGGTTGCCGATGAAACCCAGACCGAGCCGAATCATCAGCCGGACGTATTCGGTGATGTCGTCGCTGAGGCGCTGGTCGGGGTTGTCGCAGGTGCGGTCACGTTCGATGCGGTAGAAGGTGTGGCCGGTGAGCCAGCCCGTCATCGTCGACTCGGTCAGTTGCCGACGCCAGCTGATCAACAGCGCCTGCTCGAGATAGGTCTTGAGCGTGCCGGCCAGTATCCAGGCCACCACCACGGCAAAGAACAGCGAAACGCCTGACACGAAGGCCGGTGTGTCCCGCTCCTGCAGCGCGTCGAAGAAGGTTTTCTGCAGCAGGGTGAGCCAGTAGTTGAACCCGGTTGCCGCGATGGTGAGCACGACAAGCGTGCCACCGAGCAGCCACGCTGACCTGCGGTTCTGCGTTTCCAGCCAGTACGGACGGGCAAGGGTGAAGGTGCGGGCGGTGATGGCATTCATCGTCATGAGCCGGTCTCGACGGCGGTTGCGTTTTTCGGTGGCCGGCGGGCGGGCCCGCGCCGGTGCGAAGTGACGGAAGGATAAACCGGTGCAGGGTCCGGTCCGGCCGCTACATCAACAGGCATCGGGTACGGCGGCCATTCGTTTTCGAGCAATCTGGATATCGACCTCGCCGTGGGCAGCGGTTTCTTTGTCGATGGCATCAACACCATCGAGTTGCGCGGCCACTCGGTCAACAACGTGCGTGATGCGTTCTGGATCAGCACCACCGCGGCAGGAGAGGTCACCGCCGTCCCCGAACCCGGTTCCCGGGCCATGCTGCTGGCCGGTCCGGGTCTGACCGGCTCCGTCGCGAGCCGGAGACGGGCCTGACGCCGGTGCCCGACGGCTGCTTCGGGCGACCGCATGGCCGGTCAGGGGTCACAGCGCCCGACTGACGGCCTCCCACACATACATCGTGACGATGGACGAAAGAAGAAAGACCAGCACGTTGCGCGCCGGCGAGGGTTTCGCGAACAGGCGCTTCAGCGATTCCCTTGCCGCCGGTTCGAGCAGATTGGCGCGGAACCAGGCGGTCGATGCGATCGGTGCCGCACTGCCCACCACCCAGTACCGGAAAGCAAGAACCAGAACGAGCGATACCAGCACCCATCCGAGATCCCGCAGCCAGTCGTGAGCGAACGGATGCATGCGTGTCCACAAGTCGTAGCAGGACAGGCTGGATGTGCCGACCACACCGGCGAGGGCGGCGGCGCGCGCCGGTGGAGCGACGCCCGAGGTCAAGCGGGAAGCCTCGCGTGACCGCGCGAACCTGCATGAAGGCCTGAAGTCGGGCGAATTTCCCGATCCATCGGGTCTTGCAGCGCCGCGGGTGAGCGGAGGCAGACCCGGAATGGCGTCACGGCGTGGGCGGTCATCGAGGATTCGGGCGCCCGTCCTGGGTGATCGGCTTCCATGCCACCTCCATGCTTCATGCCCCGCACCGGGGGGGCGGGGCCGACCGGCGTTGCTCCACTGGTCGGCGGCCGCTGTCCGCCATACGGTGTCTGGCGTTCAACCGAGAAATTCATTCAAGTTTGCGCCCGGAAATCCGCTGCATGGGTATCTCCCATTTTCCCGGAACAGGCCCCCCATGACTTGCGCAATCACGAACGTCGACGATACGCAACGGATCGACAAACTGCTCAGCGGCATCGACATTCCGGCCTGCCCGGACATTCTCGTGCGTCTGCAAAGACTGCTCCAGGATCCATCGGCCGATCTCGGCAAGGTGGCCGATCTCGTGGCCAGCGACGTGGCCGTTTCGGCGGGCGTCATCAAGGTCGCCAATTCGCCGCTGTCGGGACTGAGCCGTCGTCTGCAGACGGTGCAGCATGCGGTGCCTGTGCTCGGTACGCGCGCCATCGCCGGGGTGGTGGCCGGCATCACCCTGCGTTCCACGCTGGACGGCGGTGGCGGCCGCATGGACCGGTTCTGGGACACCACGCGCCGGGTGGCCGCAGTGTGCCGTCTGCTGAGCCGCGAACTGCGCGGCGTGCCGCAGGAGATCGCCTATACCTTCGGCCTGTTCCACGATTGCGGGATTCCCATCCTGATGCGCCGCTTTCCGGATTACCGGGAAACCCTGATCGAAGCCAATGCGGTCAGCGGCCGCCGCTTCACCGAGGTCGAGGACGCGCGGCATGCCACCAACCACGCTGTGGTCGGCTATTTCCTTGCGCGCAACTGGGGCCTTGCCGACGAGGTCAGCCAGGCCATCCGGTATCACCACGACTTTGCCATCTTCGATGCCGGCGTATCCGCCGAAGTCGCCCGATCGCGCACCCTGGTCGCCATCGGCGCGCTCGCCAACCGCATCGTGCGTCTGTACCTGCGCCTGTCGCACGACCCCAACTGGGAACAATGCAGCGAAGCCGTCCTGCTGCATCTCGGGCTGGACGACAAGGACTTCGTCGATCTTTCGGAGCAGGCATCCGAGGCGCTCGAAGCGGACGACGGCGCGGCGCGATAGCGCGTCGGCAAGACAGGTTTCCGGATGGCGATCGCGAACACAGGGCAGGGCATCGCCCGGCGCGATGTCCTGCATCCTTGCCTTGAGCCGCGGTGCGGGGCCTTCTGCTGCCATCAGCGCGGCAGCCAGATCTCGATCACACCGCGGCGCACGCCCGGATAGTGCCTCGACAGATCGCGCAGGTCGGCGTCCCTGAGCGGATCGGCGCCGGGCTCTTTGCCGGGCTCGGAACGCGAGGCCATCCACTGCGCCAGTACCCGGTCTTCCGGGTGGTAGTAGATCAGCGTCGGACGCGCAAACCTTTGCGGTTCCGGCTTGCCGCGCAGCGTGGCGCTGCGGCTGACGTTCTCGATGCCGGGCAACTGGTTGGCATTCAACGCCAGACCTTGGTCGTCGGCACGGCGCAGCGCACCGATCAGCGCCTGGGCGCTGGCGCGTTGCGTCTCGTCATAAATCTGCACATAGACGAGTGCGCGCAGCAGATCGTCCTGCGAGACGGAAGGGGCGGGCATTTGGGCAGGTTCGTCGCGCGGCTCGGGCGTGACGCCGGGCGCGACATCCGCATCGACGCGCTGAATCTTCAGGACGCCTTCGATTCTGCCTGCCAGTTCGCGCAGCATGTGCGCTTTCTCCGGGCGCAGCCCCTGCAGATCGTCAATCGCTTCGGCCACGATCTTGAGCTGGCCCGGCGCAGTCGGACATTTCTGCCCATCTTTGCCGCAACCGCTGCCGTCGCCCAGGCGCTCGTCCAGGCGGTCGATGCGCGACAGAATGAACTTCACCTTTTCCTCGACCTGCAGCGCCTCGGCCTTGATCCGGGCTTCGTCGGCAGTCGCCTGCGCCTTGGTGTGATTCGAATAGAACTCGAAACCGGTCCACAGCGCCACCACGACGGGTGTGTAGATCGCCAGCAGGCGACCTGGGCTGCCGCCGCCCGGCTTGTCTGTCGCGGCGGTGGCCGGCCGGTCTGCTGACGCCTTCATCCAGGGCGCACGAATGTCATCTTCTGGCGTGTTGGCGCACCACGCGGTCCAGCGTTCTTCCACCGCGCCCATCGCCCGCGCCAGATGACGACCTGCCTCGCGGCCAAGCAGGCGCGTGCTTTCCCACTGTGACTCGTCATAGAACTGATCCAGCGTGCTCTGCTGCGGAAACGTGGGGTCCAGCCCGGCATGGCGCGCCACATCGGACGGCAGTTGCTTCGGCAGGCGCGGCTTGACTGCGAGCAGCCAGCCGCCGGGCCCGTTGTCCGGGTAGTCCACGCGGGCCAGCATGAGATTCGGACCGTGACGGCCAATGCCCTCTGCCGGCGCGAAGAACTGGTCACGCAGTGTGTCGCCGGCAAAAAACGCATCGAGCGCCGCCTCGCTGAGGAAGGCGATGTCGGTATTGAAATCCACGCGTGCCTTCTGCACCAGATTGGCGATGTCCTCGAAGGCATAGTCGGGGTCGGCGCCACAGTCGGCGATCACGATGCGGCGGACACCGCGACGGATGAGTTCGTAAGCGCCGGTGTTCTCGAAGTGACCGCCATCGGACAGATACCAGTGCCGTTCGCGGTCCGGGTCGAAACGCCCGGTGAACTCGCCGAACAGTGCGCGGGCGAGCGAGGGCGAGGCGCGCGCCGGTTCGCTTGCACCGGCTTCCCACCAGTAGCCCAGGCGTACGCCGAGCAGGCCGAGCAGGGCGGAAAAACCGGTGCCCGTGCGCGGGCCGGCACCGGTCGAGAAAGCGGCGCCGGAGATCGACATCCAGCGGCCGAGCGTCATCCGTTCGGCGTCGGTCCAGTCATGCGCCTGCCAGTAGGTGCGGCCAAGATTGTAGCCACCCGGCCCGACCGCGAGATTCCAGCCCTTGCGATCCGGTTGATAGTCGCCGCTGGCGGAAAAGCGGCTCTGATTCACCGTCACGTTGATCAGGTGCAAGGGGCCGCCCCGGAGATGCGGTTCGTAGCGGTCGCGTGCCTCGGTGGTTCCGGGAAGGCTCAGATCGTCGCCGACATGAGCGTCGGATACCGTCGGAATGGGGTCGTCCTGAGGCTTTCCGGCAGGGTCTCGCCGTGCCGGTTTCAATGTCCAGGCGATGTCGCGCGCGGAGTTGCCTGCGCCCAGATAGGCACGGATGAGCCGAGCGGCATAGAAGGGATGCAGCGACGACAGATTCAGGAAATCCAGGTGCCGGCGCGGCCAGTACCAGAGCAGTGCAAGGAGCAGCAGCGCGATGGCGGCAAACAGCGTGTGCACTGGCCGAGCGCTGCAGAGGCAGTGCGCGAACAGGTCGGCTGAGCGGTCCGGCCAGGCGAATACGCCCAGCCGGGCGCATGCGGCATCATTCACTGCGTAGGCCAGCATGGCCCATCCCAGAGCCAGCAAGGCAAGCAGCAGCAGGCCGGCGACAGCGATCAGACGGGGGCCGAACAGAGTGATGCCGGCGCCGCCGGTACCGCTGTCCACCGTGAATTTCTGGATGAGCACGCGCAGGGCCGCCAGCATCGCACCGGTCAGACCGGCACCCAGCAGCGTCAGATCGCGATGGCCGGCCAACAGCTCATTTGCGCGATAGGCCAGCTCGTCGAGTGTCGCCAGCGCCAGCCCGATCAGCGACAACCTGAGCCACCGGCCCGACAATTTCGAGAGCTCATTGCGCGCGATCACCGCCTGTGCATGCCGCCGACGGGCCTTCAAGGCGATCAGGCAAGCCAAGATTGCGGTGGCGGCAACCCCCCAGGCAAGAAGGCGCTGCCCGACCGCAGCACTCGCAGCGAAGCCTTGCAGGAGCCAGCACGCGCCCACCCCCAGCAGCAGCGCAAGCATCGTCTGGAAGTTGGCGCCGCTGCCGCGACGGTGCACCATCCAGTAGGCCCACGCGGACGCGACATAGGCGGTGACGGAGATGGCCGGGAACAGCCACAGCAGGCTGGGCACGATGCCCGGCGGAAGCAGGCCGCTGCCGCGCAGCCATCCGGCAGCGGTGAAGGTACAGAGCAGCAACAGGCCGATCAGCAGATGCACCGCCATCATGTTGCGCAGATAGATGGCCAGCGCGAAAAGCGTGTCGGTGCCACCGCGCGGCGCCAGATAGCGGCCGTTATCGCGCAACCAGCGGATGACCGGCGACTCGTCGCTGGCGAGCACGCGCTCGACCTCTTCGGCAACCGCCTTGGGGTCGGGCTCGCGCACTTCGCCGGCTGCCTTCGGGTCGGCGTTGCGCAGCTCTTCGGCCGCCCGATGGAAAAGGCGACCGAGGAAACCTCCGATATAGCCACCGCCCGACACCGTGGACAGGTAGTCGAACTCGTGGAGCCGCTTGCCTTCCGCCAGCGACTGCAGCAAGCCGAGATTGAACGTGGCACTGCGTATGCCGCCGCCGGAGAGAGCCAGTGCACGACTGTCGGCCACGCGCTCCTCCGCCTTGTCTTGCCCGGATGCCGTGTCGCCGAAGCGAGCGGCGATACAAGTCGCTTCCTCTTTGGCCTGGGCAGTATGGAAATACCGGGCGGCAATATACCTGTGCAGAGTCATGGTCAACCGTGAGCTACCGTGGTCCAGGGCGGTGAGTGTAGCCTGGCGAATACCCTGGTGCTACGCAAGCGGCATGACTTCCGGTGCTGCACCTGGCGTGCGGGTTTTCCAGCCGTCCGCTTACCGGGGCAGGAAGCAGACGGGCATCTCCTGTCATGCCCACGATTGCGGCCAGCATCGCGATCGAAGCCTGTGCTCCGACTGGCGGGTGTCGGTACTGCGCGTTCGGCAGAGCTGCCGCGATACGAAACGGGCGCGGTCCCGCCTGGCGGAGTGCGCGAAGCGTTGCTTCAGGTCGCCTTGCCCAGCACACGCCGCAACAGGGTCAAGGGCGAGCGGCGTTCCATCCAGCGCAATTGTGACTCGGCCGTCTTGCGTCGCTTCGACTCCTCATCCAGTCGCGCCTGAAGCGCGTGCATCTGTGCCTGCATTGCATCGATGGCAGCCGAAACCCGGCCGTTCTCGTCGCCGATGGGCACACCCTTGACTACGAACTGGTAGGTCCGGCTTTCGGGGTGCTTGTTCAGCAGGTACTGCAGCAACGAGCGCTCCGCCTCGTCAGCCGGTGTCACGTCGAACTCGGTATGTTGAGGATCGAGCACGGTGCGATCCACCTGGGTCACGGCGTAGCCTGCGCGCTCGAAGGCCCACAACAGACTTTGCTTGGTGAAGAAGCGGATGTGCGTATCGTCGAGCAAGCCGAGCGGACGGTACTCGAACCGCCCCTTCGCCAGTTCGAACACCAGGCCGGCGTGGGCAATGTTGGGCACGGAAACCGCCACATAGCCCTCAGGCTTGAGCAAGGGCCGGACCCGGCGCAATGCCGCGACCGGATCGCGCAGATGCTCAAGCACATCGGCAAAGGTGATGACGTCGAAGGTGCAGGGAGCAAATCGGGTTGCCAGATCGAGTTGCTCGAAGTCTCCGATCAGCATCTCGGTGCATAGCGGCGCGGACAGTTCCGCATCGGCTTCGTTGATCTCGATGCCGGTGACACTGCAGCCCAGTTCGCCGACCAGGCAGCGGGTCATCGCACCGGACGCGCATCCGATCTCAAGGACACGCTTGCCGCGACCGACCAGTCGGGCAACCTTGGCCTTGGCGGTTTCGCCATTCAGGTCGAGCGTGTACTCGTAGCGCGGTGTTTGCGCGCTTGTTGCGGATTCGGCGTTCATCGAGGCGGGTTCCTTGCGCGCAGGAAACGATCGGAAACTCAATGTATCGGCGGCAAGTATCTTCGCGCCCTTGATGCCATGTCAAACGAGAATGACGCGTGCGAAACCGGGGCCGACGCACTGCCGCTGAAGGGCTGATCCGCGATCCGGCGAAAACGGGCGCGGAAAGCGGTGAAACATGGCTGCATTCACCGGTCGTTCCGGTGTCTAGGTGCCGTTGCCCGGTCGGGGGATTTTCGCAGTCGCGCGGGGCTGCGCGAACCGGCGGCGGCCACGACGAGTGACCGAACGCCCGGATCGAACGTCCTGCTCGGTGTGCGCAGCGGGATGCGTGTCTTGAGACGACTCAGGCCGGGTTTGCTGCGGGTCGCTGGCCGCTCGTCGATGCGGTGTCGGTGCAGTCCGGCACGGAAGGGCTGGACGAGATGCGTCCGAGGTAGGGCAGTGAGATGTCGGCGCGGCAGAAAGGCAGGTCGCCCGTGGCGCATTTTTCGGCCAGCGACGCCAGCAGCACAAGCACCAGTGCGCACCTGGCGCTCCAGCGCAGAAGGCCGTTGGCTGAGTTCGCGAGCAGCAGTGCCCCGGTCAGTGCGCACAGGATCGGGCCGGCCAGGCGCACAAACAGGAAAGTGAGCAGATCGCCATGTGGGTCCGGGCCGGCAAAGAACAGCACGACGGCGAAGGCGATGAGCGATCCACCCATCAGGTCGCGCCAGCCGGTAGGGCTGGCCTCGGCGGGCACCTTACGCACGCCAGGGCAGATCCATCTGCGTGCCGTCGGGCAAGGACACCGTGTCGCCCAGCGGCATCGCCGACACGAAGTGGCTCTCGGTTTCGGCGAAGATCTGATGTACGGCGTTCGCCGGCAGGATCAGGGTGTCGCCGGCTGCGTAACGCACCTGCTGTCCATCCACCGTGGCCCGTCCGCGCCCGCTGAGGAACAGCACCACCTCCTCGCCGGAATGACGATGTGGTGGCGTAGCGGCGCCGGCCTCCATGTGACCGCGCCACATTTCAACCTGGCGTGCGCCACGGGCCGGCGTTGCGACGCCGGCGATGTGATTGCCCTGCATCGAATGCAGGTGGTTGTCATCCTGGGTGAATACGAACATGACTGCAACTCCACTCAACGATCCGGCCGGACGCAAGCATGCGTTGCGCGCCATGTCAGGGTCAAGCCTGCGCCGTAGGGGTGGGGACGCCGGGCGGGCGATCGGTCGGGCATCGCGTGCCCGCGCGCCGGATGCGGCGCGGCGCCGGCACACCCGGCGTCCCGCCAGACTGGCGAGGGCGCGACACACGCGGCCCGGCGCATCCGGCGATGCGCGTGTCCGGCACGGGCGGCGGGCCATGCGGTGCGCCGGCCCGGCGCCCATCGCTGCGCTCAGACCCAGGCGGGCGCTTTTTCCGGGATGGTGGCGTCATTGACACCGTACTGCTGCAGCGAATCGGCCTTGACCTGCAGCACGATGTACACCAGGGTTTCGTCGGAGTTGTTGCGCCAGATCCGCTCGCCTGCCGGCGCGATGCGCACGATGCTGCCTTCCGACACGTTCAGCACTTCGCCGTCGACCTGCAGCTGGCCACGCCCGCGGATGAAGAAGTACACCTCTTCGTTCTGGTGATGGATGTGATAGATCGGCATCGCCTCGCCCGGCTGCATCGCGTTGATCGAAATCTCGCATCCGGTCAGCCCGAGCAGGTCCTTCAGGAACAGTTTGCCCGGCAGTTCGATGCCGGGCAGCGCCACCTTGTAGTTCGGCCAATGCGCGCAGGGGCCGGTTTCCACCAGCGTGAAGTTCGTGCCCTGATGCGGGGTCTTGTTGCGGTCGATCATGGTCATACTCCTTGAATACCTACTGATAGGTAGGGTGTGGGGTCAAAAAAAATGCGCCGGGAACAGGCGCAGGGTGAAACACCGGGATTCAGGCGTGCAGTGAGGACAGCGCTCCCTGTACGCTTTCCTGAAAGAAGGTTTCGTCGCCACCCGCGCGCGCGAACAGCAATGCGCCCTGCAGCGTGGAAATCAGCATCGCGGCCTGACGGGCAGGGGTGGCGGCGCGTACGATTTCGCCACGCTGCTGCCCGCGTTCAAGCACGCCCGACAGCCAGCGCTGCTGTACCTGCAGGAAGCGCTCCAGCGCCGGCATGAGCGAAGCGTCCAGAGTCGCCACCTCCGCCGCCAGCATGCCGCCCATGCAGGCGCGCCCCTGACAGAGGTTGCCGTGAAACAGAGCGGCGTAGCGATCGAGCAACACATGGCTGTCGGTATCCGGCAGGCTCGCAAGGTAATCCTCAAGCTGCTGACGATAGCGATTCAGCAAGTGAAGCACGAGGTCGGTCTTGGTCGGGAAATGGTGGTGCAGACTGGCCTTGCGTATGCCCACCTCGGCCGCGATGTCGGCGTAGCTGAAGCCATTGACGCCTCGCTGCTGTATGAGCCGCTGCGCCACGTCAAGAATGTGCTCTTTCGTATCCATGGATGCATCTTAACCTATCAGTAGGTAGGGTACAAGCCCAAAGGCGCCTTCATGACGCGACTCGGCGCGCCCGGATCGCCGGCGCTCGCGAGCAGATGGACAGGGGGCATCAGTACATGGCGTGCGCGCGACAGCCCTGCCTGCGCGAATGCTCTTCCAGCCCGTCGAGGTAATGCTGGCAGTCGTCAGGCCCGAAAATGCGGCCCGCGCGGTTGTTTCCGCGCTGACCCCGATGCAGCGGCACGTCGGGAAGCGAAAGACAGGCGCGGCGGGGCATCGCGGTGTCCCGTGCATGCGAATGCAAAACGCTTGAGTCGGGCTGCGACGGAACAGTCAATCGCGAGCGCTTGTGCAACCCGCTGGGTGCCTGCTCGACACGCCTGGTGCCTGCGCGTCGGAACGCTTCGGGCAGCGCCCGCGAGAATCTCGGGAAATGTTGCTGCGATCCCTGTCGTGACTATCGTTTGCTGAGCATGCGGTGGCCCGAGCATGAACCACGCACGACATGCGGGGCAGCCACGCCAGCAACGCGGCGAATTCAAGCGTCGGCAGCGCTCACCCAGTCCTCGACCCGCAGGCCTGTCACGCGCGTGAATTCCCGGGTGTTGTGGGTGACCAGCGTGGCATCTTCAGCCAGTGCGTGACAGGCGATCCACAAATCGTTCGCACCGATCGGTGTGCCCGCGTCCTTGAGCCGCGTTGCCTGCTCGGCATAGTGCCGGCAGATGGCCGCATTGGCGGGATAGCGCACCGGCACCTGCAGCGCCAGCGTTTCAAGCCGGCGCACCACTTCCGTCTTGCGGGTGCTTCGCTCTGCTCCCTTCAGCAGTTCGGCCCAGGTCACGAAAGACATGCACAGGCTGTCCTCCGCGGGCAGGGCATCGATGCGCTGCGCGATGGCGGGCGGCTGCTGTTTGATCAGATAGATCAGGATATTGGTGTCGAGCAGGTAGATCACAGGCCTTCGCGTTCCTGTACCGGCAGGGGCGACTCACGATCTGCTTCAAGCGCCGCGACAAAAGCTGCATCCATCTCGCCCAGGGCCTGCAAGGCCTGCATCAGTGCAGTGCCGCGCCTTGCTCCGAGCGGGTGAATGATCAGGTCGCCCGCTTCATTGCGCGAAATGCTGACCTGGTCGGTGTCCAGCCGGAACTCGGCCGGAATACGCACCGCCTGGCTGTTGCCGTTGTTGAATACCCGTGTGGTCAGTGTTTTCATGGATACCTCGTGTATGTACACTGCAGTGTGTATGCTAGCGAGCATTACCGGGTTCGGCAAGTCCAAGGGGACACCGCAGGGTCTGTGCCCTATTCGTCATCCTGACCGAAGTGCAGCTGAGCTTCGGCAGCCAGCGGGATTTCGATCAGGCGCGAAAGCTGCCGACAGGGCTGGACGCGGCCGCCATCGGCGGTCAGGACATTGCAATACAGGCGGCGCTCAACGACCGCGCGCTGCGCGAGCGGGGGATCACGATCCGCAAGACAATGGATACGCTGATTGCCACCCGCTGCATCGAACCGGATCACGCGCTGCTCTGCAGCGACCGCGACTTCGACCCTTTCGTCGAACATCTCGGGCCGAACCCGGCGATGAGCTGAACCGGGCCGTGGAGGAAGAGGGCAGAGACATCCGGGGGAATGTTGCTGAGTCCCCTATCGTTCCCGAGCCGCATTGACGAAGCGACACATATCGTTGCCCCGAGCCGGCGCACTCACTTACGGCTTGAAAGGCGGTGTTGCCGCGTCAGCCGGTGTTCCGGGCGGAGTTCGTGCGCCTTCGCGCCTGAGCCCGATCAGCATCAGCACTCCGGCGCCGAACAAGGCGGCGGTGTGTGGCTCGGGTATCGGCGCCGCCCAATAAAGGGGCACGGCGGCGCTCACGGGCACGCCGGGCGGCGGCTGCCAGACCAGCTGTGCGCCCGGCATCGCGGAGACCGCGGCGGCGTAGGCTTCCAGATAGCCAAAAGCGAAGGCCGAGAAGGTGAAGCTCAGGGAGGCTGTCTCCCGGGCACCGAGCAGGAAGTCGCCGGTATCGAGCGAGGCGCGCAGCGCGTTCCATTGCGCGCTCTGTACGGTCGACCGGCCACCACCGATCTCGCCGATGCCGACATCGAACTGGAAGGGCTCGGCATCCCGTCCCGTCAGATTGACGGTGACGCTGCTGAAACCAGTGCCGCCAGGCGCGCTCGCCGACGCCGTCGCGCTGACCCGGTAGGTGTAGTAGCCGGCGGGAAAATCCGGATCGCCGGGAAAGCCATTCATGCGGCTGTTCACCTGCAAGTCGAAAGAGGGCACGAGGATAGGTGCCGCGCCGGTATTGCGCAGCGTGAAGCGCATCAGGGTCTCTACCGTGCCCCAGCTCCGGTAGGGTGGCTCGCCCGACGCCGGCCCGACGCTGGCCACGTCGAGCTCGAGCTCGGCTTGAGTGATGTCCGCCCGAGCGAAGCCCAGGCCAACCGGATCCGGATTCGCAAGACCGATGGACGAGTCGGCGTACAGATAGGTCATCGTTTCACCCGGTCGCGCAAACCCGATCTGCGCTCTGGAATCCTCGATCACCAGTTGGGCGTGGGCGATGCCCGCGAGGGGCAAAAGGACAAACAGCCATGAGCGGTGGATGGCAGACATGGCGGACCTCCCGGCAGAGGGGCTTGGCCGGCGCCCCGATGAATCAGTATGGGTAGCCGCAATGAGCGCTTCAATGACGACGGGTGCGCGTTCAGGACGTAGTGCTCACCCGTGTAGAGACAGCTCAGCGGTGCCGCGCAGGTCCGGGACAGGGCGCATCGCCGTTTTCTCGGAGGTCGCAGCATGTGCCGGGCGAGCCGGGCGGCGTCCCCTGCTTTTCCGCGCGAGACGGATCATCGCGGCGCGGGTGGAAGCGTCAGTCGTCCTGGTCGTCGCGGCTCAGCAGCACCCTGAGCATGCGCGCGGGATTGGCGAGGAAATCGCGCGTGACGAGGTAATGCTCCGTGTCCTCGTACGCGACCTCCTCGATGCCGTCGGCGGTGAGATGGAGGATGCGCGCATCGGGATAGGCCATGAGGAGGGGCGAATGCGTCGCCATGATGAACTGCGCGCCTTCGGCCACCAGATCGTGAATCCGGGAGAGCACCGCCAACTGCCGTTGCGGAGAGAGCGCCGCCTCCGGTTCGTCGAGGATGTACAGACCCTCTCCGCGGAAGCGTTGAGTCATCAGGGTGAGAAAGGATTCGCCATGGGACTGCTCGTGCAAAGAGCGCCCGCCGAAGCCATCGATGACGCGCGCGCCGGCCATTGGCTCGGCGTCGAGATTCTCGATCTCCGTCGCCACATTGAAGAAGCTCTCCGCACGAAGGAAGAAACCGTCTTTCGGGCGCCGGACGCCGCGGGCGATGCGCAGGAAGGCGTGAAGTTCCGAGTGGGACGCGCGCGTGCCGAAGTTGAAGTTGCGGCTGCCACCCTCGGCATTGAACCCGAGCGCAACCGCGATCGCCTCAAGCAGCGTCGACTTTCCCGAGCCGTTCTCGCCCACCAGGATCGTCATCTTCGGATGAAGATCGATCTGTTCGAGCGCCCGGATGGCCGGCAGCGCGAACGGGTAGCGGTCGAAAGAATCGACCTTGTCGCGCTGAAGGGAAATCCGCGAGACGAACTGGCTTGTGATCATGGCATCGACGTTTGCCGGTGGGGGAGGTGGCTGGAGTTTGGCATGCGAAGGGAAATTTCTGCGCTGTTCTCCGTTACCCGACAGCCCGGGATGCCTGCGTGACGTGAGCTTGCCCCCGAAAATCATATCCCTTGCTGAGTGATTCACAATGCAGGCAA
>CAZKRN010000061.1:0-18611 GCA_964555165.1 uncultured Methyloversatilis sp.
CGGATGTCGTGCGACACGCCGGCCAGCATCTGTTCGCGCTCGCGGTCGCGCGCCGCCAGCTGGTCAGCCATCCCGTTATAGGCCTGCACCAGGCGCACCACATCCTCGTCGGCATGCCTCGGTACCGCCACACGCGCCGGTCGCCACCCCTGCTCGCCGATGCCGCGCACCACCGCGCGCAGCGGCTTCTGCAGCAGCACGAAGGCCAGTACGGACGCCAGTGGGGTAACGCCGAACAGCAGCAGCAACCAGCCCAGTGCCGGCGCCGGCAGCGCCGGTTCCCAGTCATTCAGGGGCAGTGCAAGGGCCAGCGGCGTGTCGCGCCAGACGAAGGCCACCACCAGTTGGCGTGGCGGCAGCGCGCGCAGCGTCAGATGCACCGGCGCACCGAGCGAAGCACTCATCGCCGCCTCCAGCCGCCTCAGCAGCGGCGCATTCAGACGCGCCGGTGCCGGAATGTCCGGCCCGGAAAGCAGACGTATGCCCTGCCTGGCCAGCACGGCTTTCAGATGCGCCGCATCGCCACCGGCCTCGCCCAGTGCCTGCACCATCCGGATCTGGCCGACGAGCAGTTCGGCCGCCGCGTGCTCGACCGTGCTACCGCGGTGAGCCCGCCACAACAGCAGCGCCGATACCGTGGCGAGCACGAACAGCAGGGCGAACACCCATGCCACACGGCTGCCGAACGACGCCGGAATGAAGCGGGCAAGCACGCGGCGCGTCACGTCAATCATGCACCGGCGCATCGTCCGGCACGAAGACGTAGCCGCGCCCGCGCAGCGTCTGGATGTAGCGCGGCGAGTCCGGCACCGGCTCGATCAGGCGGCGCAGCCGGTGGATGGCAACGTCGACCGAGCGTTCGTCCAACTCGGTGTCGCGACCGTGCATCGCCTCCAGCAGCCGGTCACGCGACAGCGCCATGCCGGGGCGGCCGGTCAGCGCATTGAGCAGTGCGAACTCGGCATCGGACAGCGGCTGCAGTTCGTCGCCGCGGCGCAGCACGCGGCGTGCCGGAACGAAGGTCCAGCGGCCCAATGCCACCGGCGCGCCGTCGCCCGGCAAGGCCGGCGCCGGGCGACGCTTGAGCACCGCCTGGATGCGGGCCAGCAACTCGCGCGGATCGAAAGGCTTGCCCAGGTAATCGTCCGCGCCCAACTCGAAGCCGATTACGCGATCGACCACCTCGGCACGCGCGGTCAGCATGATGACCGGAACGTCGTCGCGTTCGCCGCGCAGCGTGCGGCAAACGTCCAGCCCGCTCATGCCCGGCATCATCAGGTCGAGCACGACAAGATCGGGCCTTGCGCGGCGCAGCCTGAGCATCAGTTCTTCGCCGGAAGGCAGCGCCAGTACCTCCAGACCGTTGCGGGCCAGATAGGTGGCGGTCATCGAACGCAGTTCGGCGTCGTCGTCGACCAGATAGATGACGGGGGATCGAGCTTTCATGAACAAGGGGAAAGGCGGTGACGATGAGGTCGATGACCGGCAGTCTCCCACGCCGCGCAAGGAGTTTTCTTACAGAAGATTACCTTGGCAGCCCATTGCAACAGCCGGTAATGAAACGCGCCCCGACGCTTACGCCTTGCCGCGCCCGGTCCGGCCAGACTCCGCTTGTCGCCCACCTACGGAGTCCAACCATGATCCGACGTCTCGTTCCCTGGCTGACCAGCGCCCTGCTGCTGCTCTCGCCGGCACTGGCCGAAACCCGCAGCAGCGATCTGCCTGGCCCGGTGCAAGCCGCGCTGCTCGATCTGCAGAAGGCGCTCCAGCTCACACCGCAGCAGCAGGTCCAGTTCACTCGCGCTCTGGCCGTTACCCGGGAAGTGATGCCGCAGATGCGCGCAAATCATCAGGCCTTGCTCGAAGCCACAAAGGCCGAACTTGACAAGGAGGTGCCCGATCTTGCGACACTCGCCGCACAACGCGACGACAACGTACTGGCCGACCTGGCGCTGCGTCAGCGCGCGCGCGCCGAATGGCTGGCGCTTTATGCGCTGCTCACGCCGGAACAGGTCGCCGTCCTGCGCGACGAACTGAAGCGACGCGCCGAACAGATGGACGCCCTGCGCGCCATCCTGCCGCGTGCCGCCGCCAGCCTCATCTGAAACGCATCGATCCCCACACGAAAGGACATCATCATGAGATTCGCCACCCTCGCCCCGGTACTCGCCCTCGGCACCCTGGTCATTGCCAGCGGACATGCGCTGGCCCGCGAGTCCGTATTCACCGGACCTGGCGGCAAACAGGCGAGCCATCGCGTCGAACGCGCCAAGGGGTCGAAGAGCTCCGAATGGACAGGCCCCAACGGCAACACCGGCAGCCGCAACGTGACGCGGGACGGACAGGGCAATGCGACCGCCACGGCCAGCGGTCCGGGCGGGCGGAGTTATGCGCGCGAACGCAGTCGCAGCAACGGCGATGTGAACAGTACCGTCACCAACGGCAGTGGCGAAGTGGTCGGCACCCGCACCGTCGACCGCTCGGAAACCGGTACGACCGCAACCGTCACCGGTCCGGAAGGACAGCAGGTCACGCGCAGCACGACCCCCTGACCCCGCCGGGGCCGTTGCGTCACTCTTGACCTGAGTCAAGCCGGGCCTGCGCCACCGCCGTACTGTCATCAATCCGCCATCTGTGCAGCCAACACTGGACGGTTTGAACCCGCATTCACACGCCGCATGCGCAAGGAATCCGCCGTAGAGGCACTGGGTCAGCAATCGCTGTTGATGCCGGCCCGCATCAAGGTCGCCCTCGCTGCCAACGACAGGCTCAAGTTGAGCCTTACCATGCTGCAGGCGGCGGCGGCGCATGCTTCGGATCGCGATGCGCCGGTCGCCGACTGGACGCCGGACATGCGTCAGGCCGGCCTCCTGGACGCCGGCTGGCTGCGCGATCTGGTGAGCACCGCCTACTTCGACGACCGCACGCTGGTCCTGCCGAAGATCGCCCCGCTGGCCGAACTGCTGCAGACCGACCTCACGCTGATGGCGCGCCCGGTATGCGAGGGCGCCCAGGCCGACACCGCACTGCAGCGGCGGCGCGACGACTGGCTGGCCCGGCTCGGAACGCTTGCCGAACGCGAAGGCCTGGACAGCGACGGTCTGCGCGCGCTCACCCACGGCGACCGGCGCGGCGGCGACAGCCTGCACCTGCTGGTGATGGACCTGCATCGCCGGCTCAATGCACTGTCCGCCGAGATTGCGACCGAAGACATCGACGGCGCGCACGCCTGGCAGATCAAGCCGGAAGACCGGCCGCTGATCCAGGCATTCATGCGCGGCATCGCGCGCACCGCGCCGCTCAAGTTCTCGCATCCCGGCCTCGATACCGCCGTCACGCGCGACCACAGCCGGCTGCTGATCCAGAACGACATCGGTACGAATGACGTGCACGTGCTGGTGATCGAGGTCGAGCACGGCCACATCTCGCTCACCTATTCCGACCTGCATGCCGGGCGCTTCGACTTCTTCCGCCGCATGCTGGCCGACATCGGCTTCGCATGGACGGTATCGGCACCGCGTGTCAGCAACGACCTGAATGCCGGCAAGCCCTACCAGCTCGGCCGCGCCGAACTGCGCGTACGCGGCACGCGCGCGCTGTGCGACGCGCTGGAACGCCTGGCCTCGCGCATCGTGTTCGTGATCGACTGGAACCGCGCGCGACGCCGGCTTCAGATCTTCGTCGACAAGGCCGGTGCGCGCGACCTGCTGTGGCTCGCGGCACGCGAGGAATGGGGGCATATGGCCTGGCTGCTGGCCGGCGGCGAGGAACTGGTCTATGGCGCGATGCGCGCAGCCGGAGCCGATGCCTTCCGTGTCGGCGACCGGCTGGATGCAGTGCTCGGGCGCGATGCCGCGCGCGACTATCTGGCCGCATTGCTGCGCACCTCCAGCCAGGCGCTGCTGGCCCGCCAGCCGGTCAATCAGGTGGCCGACGAGGCGCGCCTGCTGCTCGCGCGTCTGCTCGCCCAGCGCACGATAGAACTGGACCTGATCGCCGAACACGCTGCTTGGTGTCATGCACTGGCGCAGGCACTGGGCGACGCACTGGACGGTGCCGGCGAGGCGGGCGCGCTGGGCACGCGCGCGAAGGACTGGGAACGGCGTGCCGACAGCCTGCTGACCGAAGCGCGCCAGCGCGCGGAACGGCAACCGCGCTGGGCAGCGGCCGTCGAACTGCTGGCACAGGCCGACGATGTGGCCGACGCGCTGGAGGAATGCCTGTTCATCCACTCCATGCTGGCTGCCCCGCCGGTCGATGGCCTGCCGGGCGAAGTGCGCGACGCATTGCGCCTGCTGTGCGACACCACTCTCGCCGCCATTCAGGACTGGGTGCGCGCCATCGAGATCGCCCGCCATGTCGGCGGTGCCGGTGACGCGCGCGACGGCGAGAACTTCCTGCAGACGCTGTGGCGCATGCTGCGTGCCGAGAGGCTGTGCGACGATCAGGCGAGGCATGCGAAACGTGCCATCGTGCGTTCGCTGCACGCATCGCCGGCTGCCTTTTCGCTGGCCAGCGATCTGGCAGCGACGCTGGAGAAGGCGTCGGACGCCCTGCTCGCGGCCGGGTATTCACTGCGCAGTCTGGTGTTCTCGCGCAACGGAGACGCTGCATGAAGACACATCCGAAACACGGTTTCCTGATCGCCTGCGGCGAAGCGGATCAGCCCGATGCCGATGCCGCGACCATGGGCTCCAAGGCCTGGAACCTTCTGCGCATGGCCAGCGCCGGTCTGCGCGTTCCGCCTGCCTTCGTGCTCGGCACCTGCTGGACGAACAACCCCGATGCCGGCGTCGAGCACGCCTTCGCCAGCGGCCTGCCGGCGCTCGAAGCCACCGTCGGTCGCCGCCTCGGCAACCCCGCCGACCCGCTCATCGTGTCGGTACGCTCCGGTGCGCCGGTGTCCATGCCCGGCATGATGGAGACGCTGCTCAATATCGGTCTGTCCGACCTCACGCTGCCCGGCTTCCTCCGCCAGACCGGCAACCCGCGTCTGGTGTGGGACGCCTATCGGCGGCTGGTGGCGAGCTATGGCGAAGTGGTGGCCGGCCTGCCGGGCGCGCTGTTCGAGGGCGAACTGGCAAAAGTGACGCAGGGACGCGACGAACGCAGCCTCGATTTCAGCGAACTGCGCGATCTGACCCGCCGCTTCCTCGACCTGTACGCCGCCGGTGCCGGCAGACCCTTTCCGCAGGCGCCGTGCGACCAGCTCGCGGAAGCGGTGCGCGCGGTGTTCGCTTCGTGGAACGCCGACAAGGCGGCGACCTATCGCCGGCTCAATGGCATCGCCGCCGACATGGGCACCGCGGTGACCGTACAGGCCATGGTGTTCGGCAACTGCGGCCACGGCTCGGGTGCGGGCGTCGGCTTCACCCGCAATCCGGCCACCGGCGAACCGGGCTTGTGGGTGGACTTCCTTTCCAATGCCCAGGGGGAAGACGTGGTGTCCGGTCGCCGCAGCGCGCACGGACACGACGCGCTGGCGCAGCGCCTGCCGGCGGCATGGGCCGACCTGCAGAACGCGGCAGGCGCGCTGGAGTCGCTGTTCGGCGACATGCAGGACTTCGAATTCACCGTGCAGGACGGCGTGCTGCACCTGCTGCAGTCGCGCACCGGCAAGCGCACGCCGCGGGCTGCCGCGCGCATCGCGCTCGACCTGATGGACGAAGGCGTGATCGACGCCGACGCGGCACGCCGACGGACCGACGGGCTGGACGAAGCCGATCTGCACACCGTACGCCTGATATTCAAGGGCAGGACCGGGCCGGCTGCACCGCTGGCCATCGGCATGTGCGCCAGCGCCGGCATCGCCAGCGGCGAAATCGCCTTCGACGGCGAGCGTGTCGCCGCCCGCGTGAAAGAGGGCGCGCGTGTCATTCTGGTGCGCAGCGATGCGGAGACCGCCGACATCGGCGCACTCGAACACGCGGCCGGCCTGCTCACGCGCAACGGTGCCCGCACCTCGCACGCCGCCGTGGTGGCGCGCCAGCTCGGCAAGGTATGCGTGGTCGGCTGCGATGCGCTGCGCATCGACCTGGGCGCACGCCGCCTGCAGATCGGCGACCAGCGCTTCGACGAAGGCGAGGCGATCACGCTGGACGGCAATACCGGCGGCATCCACGCCGGCATCGTGCGCAGCGAACGCGTGCCCGACACTGCCCTGCTCGGGCGCCTGCAGGCCTTGCGCGCCGGGCCGGCCCGGCGGTCGCGGAAAAAGGGCGGCTGAGAAGGCGCCGGATCAGCGCGCCATCGCCTCGGCCATCGCCTCGCCCATGCGCACCGGCCGCCCGGGCAGCCAGTCGCTGCGCGTCCGCAACATGCCCTTGGGGAACAGCATGACGACGGTGGAGCCGAGCAGGAAGCGTCCCATTTCCTCGCCGCGTGCGAGCCGGATATCCCGATCGTCGTAGCGCCACTCGCGCAGGGCACCGCTGCGCGGCGGATTGATCAGGCCGTGCCACACGGTCTGCATGCTGCCCACGACCATGGCACCCACCAGGGTCAGGACGAAGGGGCCGAAGTCCGACTCGAACAGGCACACCACGCGTTCGTTGCGCGCGAACAGGCCGGGCACGCCCGCCACCGTTGCCGGATTGACCGAATACAGGCTGCCCGGCACATGGATCATGCGCAGCAGACGCCCGGCGCACGGCATGTGGATGCGGTGGTAATCCTTCGGGCTGAGATAGATGGAAATCGCATCGCCGCCGGCGAAACGCGCTGACAGCGATGCGTCGCCGCCGACCAGCGCGCGCGCGCTGTACGGGTGTCCCTTGACCTGCAGGATGGTGTCGTCCTGCAAGGGTGTGCAGTCGACCAGCGCGCCGTCGACCGGACTCACGAAAGGCGAATCGGCCAGCGGACGGGCGCCCTCGCGCAGCGCGCGGGTGAAGAAATCGTTGAAACAGGCATAGCGCGCCGGGTCGGGTTCGGCCGCCTCGCTCATGTCCACGCCGTACTTGTCGATGAACCACGGGACGATGCCGCGCGTCCAGGCAGCGCGCGAATTGGCGACGAACCTGGCGAAACGGGTCAGGCCCTGTTGCGGCAGGACATGCTGCAACAGCACGAAAAGGCGATCGCGAACATCGGGAGAGGACATCTCGGGGTCTCATGACAGGCGCCGCATCGGCATCGCGTTTCGCTCGAAGCACGACCGGCGGGCACCCCTGTTTTTTGGCCCCGCATCTTAATGGATGTCCCCGATGTCCGTGCTGCCACCGGGCAGTTGCCTGCCGCCTTTTTCCGGATCCGGACGGCGACGGAAACCCGACACATCCGGTGGCCTTGAGCGACAAGCACCTGTTCCTCGCCTGCGCACGCCCGCTGCAGCGCTTGCCGAAAGCGTCCGGTCCGGGCGCGATCGGCGGGGCGGAACGCCGCTCCGCCTCGCCACCTCACTCTTCGTCGATCAGCACAGACACCGGAAAATGGTCGCTGAAGCCCTCGGTGTCGACATTCGCCGCCGCGTTGCCCCTGGGCAGGCCGAAGCGGATCGGCCCCTCACCCACGCGATGGTCCACCATGTCCGGAATGGCCTCTATGCGCGCACTGCCGATGCGCACCTTGAGCGGATTCGGCCCGGACAGCAGGCCGGCGGATACCAGTATCTGGTCGAATACATTGCCGTCGCCATCGAAGTACAGCGTGCCCTCTATCGTGCGCGCCCCCCCGCGGTGGTCGACCGCGGCCTGCGTCAGGTAGGACCAGGCCAGATTGAACAGTTTCGCGCTCCGCGCGCGTTCGACATCGCCGCGCTCGCGCAGCGCGACCGCATGTACCTTGAGCGACAGATCGAAGGGATCGTCGTTGAAATCACCCATGGCCAGTACCGCCACGTCCTCGCCCTTCTTCTCGCGGATGCGTTCGTGCCAGTAGCTCAAGGTGTCGCCCGCCGTGGCGCGAAAGCCCGCGGAGTACTGCGACCCGGCACCGGGCGGCGCGGAGCGCGAAGGCCAGTGATTGGCCAGCGCCACCAGTTCGCGTCCGGCTGCCGTGACGAAGGTGCATTGCGAAATATCGCGCGTACCGGTGCGGCGCATCACCCAGTGCGAGAAAAACTCGTCCAGGCGCGGGGTCAGCGTGAGCGCGTCATACAGGAAAGCGGTATCGATGCCGCGCTGTTCGCGCACGGCATCGGCGTGCACCACGGCATAGTGGCGGCCGGGGAGCCGTGCAGTCAGACCGGCGGCCAGCGTATCCAGCACGTAGCGGTTCTCGGCTTCGCACACACCGAGCAGATCGGGACCGCCGCCGCCGTTCATCTGACCGACGATGCGCACGAGCTGCTCGACCTTGCGGTCGAACAGCGCCTGCGTCCAGCCCGCCAGATCCCTGGCCACCGCCTTGGCCAGCCACGGCTCGCGCCCGGCATAGTTTTCGGGCGCGAACAGGTTCTCGAGATTCCAGAAGGCTACGAAATAGGTATTCATGTCCAGTCCCCTTCGCTGTCAAGCTGAAAAGTCCGCGCAATCGCCGCCGCTTGCGCCGCGGGCGCAGGACGGCGTCCTTGCGAACGGCCACCCCGACACGCCATGTCGAGCCGCATCGGCGGACGCAAACAGCCCGGTCGACGGTGCCCGCCCGACGATCATCCGGGGTTCCCGGATTCAAGCTAGGTGCATGGTCGGCACCCGTCAATGCGCCGATCGGATGCATTTCCACGCATGCCGGGCATCGCCGGGACAATAACGTTGCGGCGCGAGGCCACGGCCGCGAAAACCGCGCGGCGCTCTCGCGCGAAGGGAAAGGAGAGAGAAACGATCCGGAAGGTGCGGGCGTTCGACCCTGCGTCACGCCGAATACCCGGGTTGATCGCGAGCCATGCCGCTCGTGGTTCACGGAGCGCCGATCAACCGAGGTCTCCGGACAGCCCGGTTTGTTCCGTGAAACGCCGTTGCCGGACGCGGCCGGGGGCCTGTGGCCGCGGACCGGTCGGAGCACCGGAGACGCAGCCGGCCCCGGTGCCTCGCATGCCGCCCGAAAACCGGGCCTGCCGACGTGTCCGGCGCCCGCAGCGCCGGACACTGCGCGCCGATCAGCTGTGCTTGTAGTGCTTGCGCAGCGGCTTGACGACTTCCCACTGCGACTTCATGCCCTTCGGAAACACCACGAAATCGCCGGCCTTGATCACCACCTTCTCACCGCCCTGAGGCGTGACGTGGATTTCGCCCTCCAGCAGGTAGGCACTTTCGGTCATTTCGAAATCCAGCGGGAACTTCGAAACTTCCTTTTCCCAGATGGACCAGCCGGACACGCCCAGCTCTTTCAGCTTCTCTTCGGACGGATTGTGTTCAAGAACAATTTGCGACATATGCACTCCTGACGGGACGGGGGAACGGTGGAAAGGTCTGAGTCGCGACAGCCGGCGATGCACCGCCCCTGCAGCACGCGCTTCGCCGCGCGGCAAGACGCGCACGCGCCGCGAAAGGCGTTGCGCCAGGATGGCTGCCCGATCGCCCGCATTCTAGGCGCGCCGCCGGGCACGCCTGACGACGCGGACGGAAAGCGGTCCACTTCCGGCGCCCGGGCGAACACTGTGCGCCGTCGCCGACGCTTCGTCGCACGGCGCGGCCGGCCGGACGTTGCCGCACAGCGGCTGCCGTGCGACCGGCAACCGAAACATCCCTGCAACCGGACGGTTACCGAACTGACGCATGAACGCAGCACGCTGTTGCGATGCACGCTCCCCACACTCTCGTACTGCTGCCCGGACTCGATGGCAGCGAGGCATTCCTGCGACCGCTGGTCGACGCGCTGCCGGCCTGGATCCGGTCACGCATCGTCACCTATCCGGGCGACGGAGCGCAGGACTACGACACACTGCTGCGGCACGCGCTCGCGCAGATCGCCGACCTCGACACCTACTGGCTGCTCGGCAGTTCCTTCGGCGGCCCGCTGGCGCTGCGGCTGGCGTCAGCGGACGCCTTGCGGGTACGCGGTCTGGTGCTGTCCACCAGCTTCGTGCGCATGCCGCAACCGCAACTCGCGAAGTGGGCGCCTCTGGCCAGCGCCGGCGTGATCGGCGCGTTGCGCACGGTGCGCCGCCTTCCGGTCTGGTTTGGCCGGCGCCCCACCGATCCCTTCCGCATCGCCAAAGCCGAAACCTGGCGTCGCGTTTCCTCGCGCGAACTGGCGGCACGCATCCGCAGCGTGATGCATGAAGACGCCGGCGCCCACCTGCGCACACTCGGTGTGCCGCTGCTCTGCCTGGCCGCGACGGCCGACACCGTGGTGCCGCCGCACAACGTCGACGACATCGTCGCACTGCGCCCGGACCTCCGGGTGGCTGAACTGCCCGGCAGTCACATGGCCCTGTTCCATCAGGCCGAACTGGCGGCGCGACATATCGCGGCCTTCCTGCGGGCAGACTGATCGGGGCTCGCGGGCCACAAGGCCTTGCGCGGGGCCTCTCCGGATATCCGTCCGCCCCGCTTCTGCCGCCATGCCGCACGCCATCGGCAGAACACCCCGGGTCGCCCGCTGCCGGGCACAACCGGAAATCGATCAAGCTTGCCCGTCGATGGCCGTAGACCTCCCCTACCGAACAATGTGCGGGGACTTCATGAAACGGCTTTCAATCGGGCAACGTCTTGCATTCTGCCTTTCGGGTCTTCTCGCGCTCGTCCTGCTGAGCGGGCTGGCGGCGACCTGGTCCGTCTCCACTCTGCTGCAGGACACGACGGAATCGCTCGCCGCAAGTGCCGCGCGTGCCGACCGGGCAGTGCTGGCACAGGCGCAATCCGAGCGCGTGGCGCGTCTGCTGTTCCAGCTGGTCTCGTCGCCGACTCGCGACGCGCGCGTGCCGCTGTACGCCCAGCTTGACGAAGCACGGGGCGTGTTCGACGCACAGGTCGCCACGCTGTCGGGTCCCGAAGCCGCCGAACTCCAGGCGCTCGGCGCACGCTTCCTCGCCTCCTTCATCGACATGGCAGACCTGATCGAGGGCGACGAAAAGGCGGCGGCGGCCGAACTGCTGGAAAAGAAAACCCTTCCACTGCTGAATTCGGTCCTGGCGGCAACACGCGACCTTGCAGCGAGCGAACGCGCCCGGACCGAGGACACCGTTGCTGCGGCACGGCGCAGTGCCGACGCCGTCCTCATCGGCATCGCCATCGGCTCGGTCATTCTGGTTGCGGCCGGTGCGCTGCTGTCGGCCGCGCTCACGCGCAGCATCGTTCGGCCCCTGGGTACGGCACGTGCCGCCATGGAGCAGATGTCCAGCGGCGACCTGGCCAATCCTCTGCCTGCCGACGGTCACGATGAGGTCGCCCAGTTGTTGCAGGTCCTTGAAAGCATGCGCAAGCGCCTTCGCGAAACACTGTCGGGCATCATCGACAATGCCGGGCGCGTTGCCTTGGCGTCGGCGGAGATCGCAGGCGTCGCGCAACAGATACGCGACGACTCGAACAAGCAGGCGGACCTGTCGGGCTCCGCCGCCGCCGACACGGGCCGTCTCAACGCCGAGGCGAACACGACCCTGAACACGGCGGAATCGGGACGAAGCATTGCGGCAAAGGCCGAAGTCCTCGCACAGGACGGAAACGTCCAGATCCGCAAGGCGGTTGGCGTGATCGAGCAGCACGCGCTCGCCATCCGCGGCACAGCCGATGGCGTGACGCGTCTGAAAGAGCGCTCGACGGCGATCTCGCAATCCGTCAGCACCATTTCGGAAATTGCCGAACAAACGAATCTGCTTGCGCTCAACGCAGCGATCGAAGCCGCCCGTGCGGGCGAGAGCGGGCGGGGCTTTGCCGTCGTCGCCGACGAAGTGCGCAAGCTCGCAACCCGCGCCGCCAGCGTTTCGTCCCAGATCAGCGAAGCCATCCGCGAAATGCAGGACGAAACGGACGAAGCCGCGATGGCCGTGAATCAGCGGGCGCAGGACATGCATGACGGCCTGGCCGTCGTGGCCGCGCTGGTCAATCCGCTCGGCGAACTCCAGGAACAGTCCGCACTGTCCCACGAGCAACTGGGCGAACTGGCCAATGCCGCACGGGACCAGTTCGGCATCGCCGAAAGACTGAACGGAACACTTTCTCATATCGCCCAGCTGGCGCTTGCCAATGCCACGCGTACCGAACAGTCGGCAACCCAGAGTGCGTCCCTGGACCGCATGGCGGGGACGCTGAAGGAAGCCGTATCGCGTTTCAACGTCTAAGCGCGGTCTGCCGCCGGGCGCGCCGATGCGCGCGCAGGCGTCGCTTCCGCACAGTCCGTGCGCCCCCGGCCGGCCCATCGCCGGCTGTCGATTCGCGATCTGCACCGATGTTGACCGCCGCGCTTGACGCGCCGCATCCAGGGTCAGAATACTGGCCGGATGTCGATCCGATCACCTCTCCCGCCGGACGGCCGGCGCGGGTGCCCGCCTCCCGCGAACGTCGTCGCATGCAGCCCGGCCACGGCCGGGGTCGCCGCGCCGGTCCCGTCCGCGCCGCTTGACTCGATCGACGCGCAGCCGCATCGCTGGTACAGCACCAATCTGGTCGGCGTACCGGCACCGGTACTGGCCAGCCGCGCATTCAACGAACACCCCGTGCCGCTGCGCATCGCCGGCACGCGCGAAACACACGGCGGCCTGTTCGCGCTGCTCGACCGCTGCGCCCGCCTCGATCAGGCACACGACGTCTTCGAGCACTATGTCGCCATTGCCTTCGGCCTGCAGCCCGCGCCTTCGTCGCCGGACGGCGCCGAGGCAAGGCGCTGGCGCAGCAGCTGGCGGCGCCTGCTGCAGGGTTGGGGCGGCGACGCCAACGGTCCGGCCGGCGCCGTGCTGAAGGGTTGGGTGGAAAGCCGCTTCGGTCTGGTGCCGCTGTTCCACAAGGCGCGCCTGGAGCGCTTCCCTTCGCCGGCCTGGGTCGCCTATCTCGAAGAGAAGGCTGCCAGCCGCTACCACGGCAACTGCATCCATCAGCAGCTCGACCTGCTGTATGAATTCAGCCAGTGGGCACTCGTCCGCTTCGGCCTGCCGCAACACCCGGGCGAGGGCACGCATGTGCGCCTGTGGCGTGGCAGCACGCGGGCGGAAGAGCAGCTGGTGGCCGGCCGGCTGCAGGACCACGCATGCACGGTGCGCCTGAACAGCATCGCCTCGTTCTCGCTGTCGCGCGACGAGGCCGGCTGTTTCGGCGACTGGGTGTTCGAACTGCAGGTACCGCGCTGCAAGCTGCTGGTGTGGCCCGGCCTGTTGCCGGGCAAGGTACTGCAGGGCGAACAGGAAGTGCTGGCACTGGGCGGCGACTACCCGGCGCACGCGAGCTGCGAATGAACACCGGACACCACGCCCGGGGAGGAACACCATGAACACAGACTTCGACACGCTCTACGACCGCGCCCTTGGCGCCTACCTCGGCCTGGCCATCGGCGACGCACTCGGCGCCACAGTCGAATTCATGCGCCCGCGCGAAATCCGGGCACAGTACGGCGAGCATCGCGACATCGTCGGCGGTGGCTGGCTCAAACTTTCGCGTGGCCAGGTCACCGACGACACCACCATGAGCCTGGCACTCGGCGAGGCGCTGCTGAAGATTGGCGGCGCACGTCTTGCCGGCACGGCACAGGCCGGAGAGGACGATCTGGCCGACATGACACGCACGATTGCCGACGCCTTCGTCGTCTGGCTGCGCGGCAAGCCGGTGGATTGCGGCAACACCTGCCGTCGCGGCCTGCAGCGCTACCTCGCCGACGGCAGCCTGTGCGGCACGCCGAACGAACGCGACGGCGGCAACGGCGCGCTGATGCGCAACCTGCCCACCGTGCTGGCGCTGATGCACGACGACGCCGCGCTGGAGCGCCTGAGCCTCGCCCAGGCCCGCATCACCCACCACCACCCGCACTCCGACGCGGCCACCGCGGGCCTGGCCCGGCTGCTCGCGCGCATCGTCACCGGTGCGTCGCACGACGACTGCCGGAACTGGGTGGCCGACTGGGTACGCGAGCACCCGGTCTTCACCTTCCAGCCCTACCCTGGTCACGCCACCGCCTATGTGGTCGATACCGTGCAAACCGTGCTGCACCACTTCATCACCTGCCCCGACTTCGAAACGGCGCTGATCGCCACCGTGAACATGGGCGACGACGCCGATACCACGGGTGCCCTCGTCGGCATGCTGGCCGGCGCCCTGTGCGGCGCGCACGCCCTGCCCGAGCGCTGGCTGGGCCGGCTGCAACGCGACGTTGTGCTGGCCATCACCGACCAGACCAGCGGACTGGTGGCGATAAGCCGGGCCGGCCACGAGTTGCGCCAGTGAATCGCCGGCCGCGCACGGATGCCGATGCATCCTGATCGAGGCGGGGCGACGCCGGACGACGGGTCTGCAGCGCGCACGGCCCGGCACGCGGGCGGGCGCACCGGTGGCGCGCTCCGGATTCAGTACCGGCTGCCGTCCTTCCGGCTGAACACCCATTGCCCGTCCATCAGTTCTGCCCGCAGGTCATCGTCGGGGTAGCTGGCTTGATCACCGCTGCTGCGGTCGCCGATCTCCAGATAGACCACGACCGCCGTCGTGTCATTGACCAGGCGATGGGCGTTGTCGCGCCCCGCAGCAAAGCCGGCGCACATGCCGGGTGACAGGCGCGTCAGTCCTTCGTCGGTGTGCAGTGCCGGCTCGCCCTCCAACACGTAGATGAATTCGTCCTGCCGGCTGTGCGCGTGGCGCAGCGCGGACACCGCACCGGGTTCGAGCCGCGTCAGGTTCACGCCGAAATTCGTCAGGCCGAACGGATCGCCCAGTACACGCTTGGTGCGACCGGCCATGCGTGACGCGAACGGTTCCGGATAGAGCGAAGGCCGGTTGCGCGGGGCCACGTCCGCGGCGAGCACGGCAATCGGGCGCGAGGGTATCGACATGAAGGACTCCTGTGATGTGGATGGCAAGGCAACGACGGGCGACTTCATTTCCGCAGTGTCCAGCCGTATGCGCGCTCGACCCGCGCCACGCGCAGCGAAAACTGCGCATACCAGCGTTCGCGGCCGGTCTGTCGCGCGAGCGCGTGCTCGGCGTGATTGCGCCAGGCGGCGATGGCCTCCTCGCTGGCCCAGTAGGACACATTGAGGCCGAAGCCGTCCGGGTTGCGGGCGCGCTCGATGCCGAGAAAGCCCGGCTGCCGCGCCGCCAGCTCGACCATGCGCTCGGCCATGCCGGCATAGCCGTCGTCACCCGGCGTGCGCTGCGCCGAGAAGATCACCACGTAGTAAGGCGGCTCGGGGGTACGGGCAAAGCCGGGATGGGTCATGGCGAGTCTCCGGTGTCAGGAATGATGGCGCAGCGCGCCTTGATCAGCGCAAGCGTCCGCTCGCCGACGCGGAATTCGCCGGACGCGACGCATTGCCGCCGACCGATGCGGTGAGCATGGATGCGGCCGAACAGCCAGTCGCCGGCGCGGCTCGGACCGAGGTAGTCGACCGACAGGCTGGCGGTCACCAGCCGCGCGTGCGCCGGCAACTGCGCGGCGATGAAACCGACCAGGAAGATGTCGGCCAGTGTGGCGATGGCGCCACCGTGCGTGATGCCCAGCCCGTTGCAGTCGCTGCCGCCGATACGCGCGGCGAAGGCATCCCGGCGTCCGTCGCCACCCGTAAACACGGTGCGGCCGCCGAAGAAGGGACCGCGCAGCACGACCGGCGTGAAACCTGACGGCATGCCGTGGTCTTCATCGGGCGTATGCGGCGGCATCGAGCGCGTCCTCCAGCTGTTCGTTGCCCCAGTACAGCGCGTCGCCGACAAAAAAGCTGGGCGCGCCGAACAGCCCGCGCTGCGCACCGTACTCGGTCTGGGCGCGCAGCGCCTGCTTCACCTCCGGCGACTGCGCATGCGCGATCAGTTCGTCCGCCGGCTGGCCCAGTTCGCCGAGCAGGCGATGCATCGCAGAGACGTCGTCGATGTCCGCGTCCTGCACGAAATTCAGCTCGAACACGCGGGTACAGAAGACGGCGATCCACGGCGCGTCGCAGTGGGCGAGCGCAATGCGCGCCGGCAGCAGGCTGCTGCGCGGAAACGTCGACGGCTTGCGCCAGGGCAGCGCATGACGCGCGCACTGGCGCGCGAGGTCGGTCCACATCCAGGCGAATCGGGCCGGCTGCTGCAGGAAGGGCGAGCCCTGCCAGCCGGCGGCTCGGAAGATGGGGCCGAGCAGCATGGGCCGCCACAGCACACGCACACCGCGCAGGCGCGCCAGCGTGTCGATGTGGGCCGTGCACGGGTAGCTGTAGGGGCTGGCGAAGTCGAACCAGTATTCGACGACCGGATCGTTCATCGTCTTGCCCTCAGTCGAACAGCACGAGGCAGCGCGCCTCGATGCTGGCGCGCAGCGGCGCGTCGGCCGGTGCGGCCGGGTCGAGGAAGGCGGCGTGCGGCGTGAAGCGCGACACCCCGCTCGCCTGCGTGTCGTACTGCTTGAACACCAGCACCTCGCACTTCGTCATGCGCGGGAAGTAGTACCAGCGATGCTGCGGCGCGTGCTTCAGCACGTAGATCTCGCCGCTACGGCCGGGGTAGCGGATTTCCGCTGCGACCAGATCCTGCGCCATCACCGAGCGGGCGTCGCACATCGCCAGCGGCGCGTCGATCACCGGTTCGAGCAGCGGTCGCCACACATTCACCACCGCGTAACGGCGGACGCGCACCGCGGCCGCGTCGTCGCGCAGCACCAGGCCGAGCCGCGCCAGACCGCTCGCCTCCGAGTAATCGTTGTGCACGCGCCCGACCGCCGACGGCTGGGCGCTCTGCCGGCCGAAGGTCAGGTGCCGTTCGTCGCGGCGGCGGCGGCGGATCTGGTGATCGAAGCACTGCGCCCGCACTCCGCCGGCGGCCTCGCAGGCGATGGCCTCGACTTCCGGGTAGTAGCGGCTGCGGATGTGAGCGTCGTCATCGAACACGTCGAGACGGCTCGGCACCTCGCGCAGTTCGAAGCCCTGGTCGTCCAGCGTGAACCGTTGCGATGCCCGGCGTGCGTCGACGATGTCGACCGCGTGCGTGCGGTAGCTGCAGTTCTCCCACGGCTCGCCGTCGGGTGGCGGGTACATGTAGTTGAACGGCGCGCCGGCGCTGTCCTGCAGGTAGTCCAGTCCGCCGGTGGTGCGCGCCAGCCGGGGGGTGTCGGTGCGCAGAATGCGCGCGTCGGTCGTGTTCACGCGAGGCTCCCCGGTCGTCATTGCACGGATGCCAGCAACAGACGCACGATCCAGGTCGATTGCAGCACGACCTGGACCAGCATGCACAGGAAGCGCAGCCGGATCACCCGACGCCGGTTCGAAGTCAGATGGGCCGCGATCTGTCCCGCCCGGGCGGCCACCAGCCACAGTGCGGCGCCGTCGGTAATGCCGGCATGGCCACTGAGCGCCGCGGCGGCGACCAGCGCGCCGAACAGCGGCAGGTTTTCGCAGCAGTTCGCGTGCGCCCGGCACAGCCGGCCGGAAAACGGCGACACATCATCGCCGGCCGGGCTGAAGGCGTCGGGGCTGCGCTGCCGGGTGACGACCAGCCACAAGCGCATGACCGCGATCGCGATGAGCAGCATCAAGGTCAGTGCGGCGTAAAGCACCAGTGCAAGCAAGGAAGGCGACATCGGACAGGCTCCAGGAATCCACCTGCCGCGGGCGGTGAGCCGCGCCGCGACCATCGGTGCAGAGGTGTCCATGCTGGGCCATGGCCGGGTCGGAATCGAGTGTCCATATCGACACCAATCAGGCTAATATGGACAACATGAAAGCAGCCGTACTCATTCTGCCCGGCGTCCTCGACATCAGCCTCGGCATCACGCTGGACGTGATGAACACCGCCAACCGCCTGTGCCTGCTCGCGGAACGCGCACCGCTGTTCGAGGTCACGCTGACCGGCACCGGGCGGCGGCGCGAACGCAGCGGCTCGGGGCTGGAGGTCGGCCCGCTCGCGCGCATGGCCGAACTGGCGACGCCCGATCTGGTGCTGCTGCCGGGCGCCAACCGGGCAAACCGCGGCGAGCTGGAAGACTGGCTGGCGACGCGCGACGTGCGGAAGGCGATGGAACGCGTGGGCGGCTGGATCGAGGGCGGCGCCGAAGCGGCGGCATCCTGCGTCGGCACCTTCGCGCTGGCGCAGGCCGGCCTGCTCGACCGGCGCGTCGCCACCACCAGCTGGTGGCTGGCGCCCTGGTTCCGCGAACGCTTTCCGCGGGTCGATCTCGACATGGCGCGCATGGTGGTCAGCGACGGCCCGATCAGCACGGCCGGCGCCGCGCTGGCCCAGGCCGACCTGATGCTCGCGCTGGTGGCCCGCCACGGCTCCGACGAGCTGGCGCGCAACTGCGCGCGCTTCCTGATGCTGGACCACCGCGTATCGCAAAGTCAGTACGCCATCGCTTCGCACCTTGCGCGCCAGACGCCGACGCTGCAGCGCGCCGACCGCTGGCTGCAGAGCCGCCTCGGCGAACCGGTCACGCTCGCCATGCTGGCCGAGGCGCTGCACATGACGCCGCGCACGCTGAGCCGGCACTTCGGCTCGGCGGTCGGCATGTCGCCCATCCAGTACGTGCAGAAACTGCGCGTCGAGCGCGCCACCCAGCTGCTCGAAACCGGCCACGCGTCGATCGAGTCGGTGGCGGCACAAGTGGGTTATGCGGATGCGTCGATGCTG
>CAZKRN010000062.1:0-17952 GCA_964555165.1 uncultured Methyloversatilis sp.
GGCCGTGGAACGGCGAAGGCTCCTGCACCCGCGGCGGCTACGCCTGCATCAGCTGTACCGAACCCGGCTTCCAGGAACCGGGCCACCCCTTCCACGCCACGCCGAAAATCGCAGGCATCCCGATCGGTCTGCCGACCGACATGCCCAAGGCCTGGTTCGTCGCGCTGGCTTCGCTCTCCAAATCGGCCACGCCGAAGCGGGTCAAGGTCAATGCGGTGTCGGACCACGTTGTCGTGCCGCCGGTGGCGCGGCGGACACGACTGAAGTGACGGCGATCCGGCTGCGGCAGTCAGCTCCGGCGGCGGCTCACTGCGCCCAGTACGATCAGGCCGGCAGCGGCAAGCGCCCAGGGCTCGGGTTCGGGAACCGGCGCCAGTACGATGCCCGGTGCGTAGGTGTTCTGCTCCGGCGCACCGAAAATGGGCACCAGTCCGTAAGGCGAGCTCGATATCTGTATGGAGGGATCGCCGTCTTCCGTCGCGTCAACCAGCGTCAGTTCGAGGCGCATGCTGTCGAACTTCAAGCCTGCCGTGAGGAAGACGGCATTGGTGCCGATGTGCACCGAAGAATTCACTGCACCGGCTGCGGTCTCGCTGAACACCTCGGCTGCGTCGTTGGAAAGCGTCAGAACGTAGTCCACCGTGCGGTCGCCGGCTTCACTGACGGCAAAGGCCATCAGCGGAAAGAAATCGCCTTCCTGGAGGACCTCCCAGTAGCGGTCGTCGGCGATGGACAGGGTCCAGACGAATGTGTCGCCCGTATAGAGCACGGTATTGTTCGGGTCGTCGCTGCCGGCCGCCAGAGAGGCGACACCTGCGCCTTCATACAGGACATCGAAGGTGTAGTTCGCCGCCTCGACAGCAGGTGCAAGCACCAGACCGCCCATCAGTGCAATCAGCGCGGCGCTGCGACGAAACGGGGTGCTTCCACGGTGTTCAGCCATCTCGGATTCTCCTTGCTCGGGCGATGGGCACACGTCCGGCTCTCGTGGGCGGGACGTGAAATGGGCGTGCCCTGGGGCACGCCGTCGACAGCCTGAAGACTGAAGCACGGATCGCGCCAGGGACGGCGCGACGGTGGCGGTTGCAACAGCCGGCGAGGAATCCCGGGCTGCGCGTCCGCTCTTGACTGACAGGTATTGCCACAGTGCGGCGTCGCGGTGTAAAGCCAGCCGACAGTCGCCGCACAGCTTTCCGGGGACGCCCGGAGGGTGGTGCCCCGACGAAGGACGACAGGAAACACGGTGCAAGCTTTCGACAGTACTTCAAGCGGTCAGCCGGGAACGCTTTCGGGTTCGACGACCCGGCTGCTCGTCGGCCCCTTCAACCGCGTAGAGGGCGACCTCGAAGTGACGCTTGACGTCGCCGACGGCCGCGTCGCGTCGGCCCGCGTGAACGCGCCGATGTACCGTGGTTTCGAGCAGATCCTGCGCGGGCGCGAGCCGCATGACGCGCTGGTGTATGTGCCGCGCATCTGCGGCATCTGTTCGGTGTCGCAGTCGGTGGCGGCCGCGCGTGCGCTGGCCGACCTGGGCGGCGTCGCGATGCCGGCCAACGGCCAGCACGTCACCAACGTCATCCTCGCCACCGAAAACCTGGCGGACCACCTGACCCACTTCTACCTGTTCTTCATGCCCGATTTCGTGCGCCCGGTGTATGCCGGCCTGCCATGGCATGCCGAAGCGGTGCGCCGCTTCGCGCCGCAGACCGGTGAGCAGGTGCGCGCCGCGATCGCCGCGCGCCAGCGCTGGTTCACGCTGCTCGGCACGCTGGCCGGCAAATGGCCGCACACGCAGAGCATCGACCCCGGCGGCTCGACGCGCGCCATCGACGCCGCCGAACGGGTGCGCCTGCTGGCCCGCGTGCGCGAATTCCGTCGCTTTCTCGAAATCCACACCTATGCCGCATCGCTTGAACAGGTCTCCGCCCTCGACTCGGAGGCGGCGCTGGACGCCTGGCACGCGGCAGGCCCGCTGCACGGCGACCTGCGCTTCTTCCTGACCGTCGCGCGCGATGCGGGGCTGGCCACGCTCGGTGCCGGTCCGGGCCGCTTCCTCAGCTACGGCGCCTATCCGCAGCCCGGGGGCGGCACAGCGCTCGGGGCCGGCGTCTGGCACGCCGGCGCGCTGTCGCTGCTCGACCCTGCCGCCATCCGCGAAGACGCCACGCACGCCTGGCTGAGCGACGCCGGCGGTCCGCAGCACCCGAGCAGCGGCGTTACGCGTCCGGAGCCGGACAAGCCCGGCGCCTACACATGGAACAAGGCACCGCGGCTGGCCGGCGAGGTGGTCGAAACCGGTGCGGTGGCGCGTCAATTGGCGAGCGGCCATCCGCTCGTCGTCGATCTGGTCGGCCGCTACGGTGGCACGGTCTACACGCGCGTCGTCGCCCGCCTGCTCGAACTCGCGCGCGTGGTGATCATGATGGAAGACTGGCTGCGCGCGCTGCGGCCGGGCGAACCCTTCTGCGCGCCGGGCCGGCTGCCCGCCGACGGCAGCGGCGCCGGCCTTGGCGAAGCGGCGCGCGGCAGCCTGGGGCACTGGATATCGGTGCGCAACGGCCGGATCGCCAACTACCAGATCGTCGCTCCCACCACCTGGAACTTCTCGCCGCGCGACGCAGCCGGCCGACCCGGCGCTCTGGAGACTGCTCTCGCAGGGGCGCCGGTGCGCGACGGCGAAACCACGCCGGTGGCCGTGCAGCACATCGTGCGGTCCTTCGATCCATGCATGGTGTGCACGGTGCACTGACCCTGGCCCCGTCTCAGCGGGCGGCGAGCAGCGCTGCCCTCAGCTTCTTGTAGTCGGCCCAGTCGAATCCGGTGCGTGTGTCGTTGCCGCACAGAAAGGTCTCGGCTTCCAGCACACCGGCCAGGAACAGCTGCTTCTGTTCCGCAGGTTTCATGTTGAAATTCAGCCAGTTGTGCTTGTCTTCGACATCGATGTGGGCGACCAGGCGCTTGTAGTCAGGGTTGCTGTTGATGAAGTCGAAGTCCAGTGTGTGGCGCGCCGAATCGAATATGGCTCCGAGCAGACGGGCTGGCGTCGACACGTTGCGCACATTCCGGTCGAAGCCGATCTTGGCGCCGAACGTGGGCGAGAAGGGTGCGCGCGTGCTCACATGGAAGGTGTTGATGGGAAAGTTCGACATGATGCCGCCATCCATGAATACGGCCTTCTTCGGCAGTTCGTGATCGAAGCGGCCCAGCGTCCTCCAGTGTTCCTTTGTCGCGGCGTCCTGCGGCACCGCGACGGAAAAGGGATGAAAGAACAGGGGGATGGACATCGAAGCACGCGCAAACCGTGCCGGATTCACCTCGGCCGGATTCTTCCAGTACATCGGCGCCATGCGCGGCAGGTCCACCTTGGTTTCCGTCGACACATCGGCGGCGATGACGACGAGCTTTCCGCATGCCCTGGCGGCATCGAATCCCTCGTCGTTCAGGCGATGACGCAGGCCCGGCGGCTTCGCGACCAGGCGCGCGTCGAGGTCGGCGAGCGTGCGCACGCCGCAGTTCGCGAGCTCACCGGTGAGCCATTTCTCGAAGGCGTCGCCCGGATGCAGTCCGAGGTCGTCCTTCAGGTTGTCCACGCACTGGAGCGCTTTGAACAGCAGCTTGAACATGCCGGCCTTCTCCAGCATCGAGTCGGTGAAGTCGCGCGCGTCGCTGTCGCCGTCCATGAAGGAGCCCATGGGCATGCGGGCCAGGACGTCGACCGCGCGTTCGGCCTTCGGCTCGTGTGCCGGGCCGAGCGAGGCCAGTATGAGCGCGACGATGGAACCCGCCGAAGTGCCCCCCAGACCGAGCATGCGGATACCGGCCTGCTCGAGCGCATAGGCGTAGCCGAGCAAGGAAATGCCGAGCACACCGCCGCCCTCCATCACGAAGTCGATGTACTGATGGCCCTCGTCGTCGATCAGGTCGGAATACTCACGGCCGCGCGTGCGGTCGGCGATGCGTTTGACGGCTTTGACCACTTCGGGGTCCTGGGTGAAGACGTTGGGCATGGGAGCCTCCTGGTTCAGGGTGATCGCCGGCGGGCGTGCCGGCGTATCGAAGTGTAGACGCAGCAAGTCGTTTGTCATGGCTTTGGCGGGATTGAACCTGGAAGCCTCCGTCGATCGACGGAGGCTGGGCGCGAGCGGCCGGGTGGGCGGGTGCAGGGCGAGGCCGCGGACGCGGCCCGATGTTCCCCGGCAAGGAGGGGCACGCAGCCGCGCGCCGTGCCGGCCATGCATGCGAGGTCGAAGCGGTGTCACCCGGAGGGGGAGCGATGCACCGCGCAGGCGTCGCGTCTTCGATGGGCCGCGCTTCCGGCGCCCCCGCAAGCGCTCAACAGAGGTTCCGAGCCTGACGGACAAGTCCTGTCGCGACGCTGTTGCTGCGCTATCCCGTGGTTCGCGCAACGATCCGGTCGGATACCCTCCGGGCGCCACCCCGGTGCATGGCACACTGCGGCGCCGGGCGGCCGGGCGGCCGGGCGGCTTGCGGTGCCCGGCGGATCGATCAACAAGGAGTCATGACATGCAGCGCTTCACCATTTCCCTGGACGACCAGCTGGCTGCCCAGTTCGACGACTGGATCGCGCAGCGCGGTTACGGCAACCGTTCCGAGGCGGTGCGCGACCTGTTCCGCGCCGAACTGGATCGCACGGCGCAGCAGACGGGCATGACCAAGCACTGCGTTGCCTGTCTGTCATACGTCTTCAACCACCATGAACGCGATCTGGCCGAGCGCATCACCAGCCTGCAGCATGCGCACCACGATCTCACGGTGTCGTCGATGCACGCCCATCTCGACCATGACTACTGTCTGGAAACCGTCATCCTGAAAGGCGAAATCGCAGCGGTACGGCAGTTCGCCGACTCGATATGCGCCGAGCGCGGCGTGCACCACGGCAAGATCAACCTGATCAGCGTCGAACTGGACACCGGCCACCATCACGCGGGGCCGGGCGGGCACAGCTACACGCGGCGGCATGAGCGCGGCGGACACGGCCATGTACACATCAAGCCGACAACCTGACACCGGCAGAGCGGTCCGGCCGGTGTGCATGAACTGCAACAAACCGCTGTTATGCTGAATCTTTCGATTCTTCATACACGAACATGAACAGGCAAATCGTGTTGTCGGCGAAAGGCCGGGTCACTGCAACGGCCTTGTGCAGCCGCATGTTCGGGCCGCTGTGCCTGGCCGTCGGCGGGGCATGGGGCACCGCGCTGGCGCACGAGGCTGCGCCGTCCGCCCACCAGCTGGATGCGGTGACGGTCGAGGGGCACTACGACAACGCGGTCGGCACCTCCGACGCGGCAAGCCAGGGTCGCGTCACCGCGCGTTTGATCGAGAACCGGCCGACGCTGCGCCCGGCCGAGGTGCTGGAATTCGTGCCCGGCGTCATCGTCACGCAGCACAGTGGCGGCGGCAAGGCGAACCAGTACTTCCTGCGCGGTTTCAACCTCGATCACGGCACCGATTTCGCCACCTATATCGACGGCATGCCGGCCAATATGCCGACGCACGCGCACGGCCACGGCTACACCGACCTGAACTGGCTGATCCCGGAGCTGGTTGGCAGCATCGATTACCGCAAAGGCCCGTACTACGCGGAAGAGGGTGACTTCGCGTCGGCCGGTTCGGCGCGTTTGCGGCTGGTCGACCGTCTCGACTACGGCACCGCCGAAGTTTCCATCGGTCAGGACGGCCACCGGCGCGGCCTGCTGATGAACTCGCACGCGCTGGGCGCAGGCACGCTGCTCTATGCGCTCGAAACCTCGCGCAGCGACGGTCCCTGGGACAATCCGGAAGACTTCCGCCGCATCAACGGTGTTCTGCGCTACACCCTGGGCGAGGGCGCCGACCGTACCGCGCTGACCGCGATGGCCTATACCGCGCGCTGGGACTCGACCGACCAGATTCCTCTGCGTGCCGTTCAGTCCGGCCTGATCGGCCGCTACGGCACGGTGGACCCGACCGACGGCGGCAAGACACAGCGCTACAGCCTGTCGGTCGACCACCAGCGCGCCTACGACGATGGCGCCTTCCGCTTCAACGCCTATGCCATCCAGTCGGAACTGGACCTGTGGTCCAACTTCACCTACTTCCTCGAAAACCCGGCCGACGGCGACCAGTTCCGCCAGTCGGAACAGCGCACCGTGCTGGGCATGGCGATGAGCCGCAGCTGGGACGGCCACCTCGCCGGCCGGCCGATGACCAACACGCTGGGCCTGCAATTGCGCCACGACAGGCTGAGCCCGGTCGGGCTGTACTCGACGGTGGCGCGCAGCACCACCGGCGTGATCCAGCAGAGCCGCGTGCGCCAGACCAGCGTCGGCCTGTACGGCGAGAACAGCGTGCAATGGACGCCCTGGCTGCGCAGTCTGGCCGGCCTGCGCGTCGATCGCTACGAATTCGACATCGCCAGCTCGATTGCCGCCAACAGCGGCGATGCCTCCGACCACATCGCCTCGCCCAAGCTGTCTCTCGTGTTCGGGCCGTGGGCGCGCACCGAATATTTCGTGAACTACGGCTACGGCTTCCACAGCAATGACGCCCGCGGCACCACGGCGCGCGTCACCGCCAAGGGCGGGCTGCCGGCGGATCCGGTCGACGCGCTGGTGCGCAGCAAGGGTGGCGAGGTCGGCGTGCGTACCGAGTGGATTCCCGGCCTGCAAAGTTCGCTCGCCGTGTGGACGCTGAAGCTGGATTCGGAGCTGCTGTTCGTCGGTGACGCCGGGGAAACCGAGCCCAATCGCGCCAGCAAACGCAGCGGCATCGAGTGGAACAACCGCTGGACCGTGCGACCCTGGTTGCTGCTGGACCTCGATGTCGCCGCCTCGCGCGCCCGCTTCACCGAAGACGACCCGGCAGGCAATCACGTGCCGGGTGCGGTCGACCGGGTCGTGGCCGCCGGCCTCAGCCTGACCGAGGACAACCCGCTGGCCGGCGGCTGGTTCGGACACCTGCAGATCCGGCACGTCGGCCCGCGCCCGCTGGTCGAGGACAACTCGGTGCGCTCCGACTCGACGACGCTGGCCTATCTGCGCGTCGGCCACCGCCTCACCCGCGACCTGCGGCTGATGCTGGACGTGTTCAACCTGTTCGACAGCGGCGACAACGACATCGAGTACTTCTACGCTTCGCGCCTGAATGGCGAAGCGCCTGACGGCGTCGATGACCGCCACTTCCACCCGGTCGAACCGCGCAGCGTGCGGCTCACCTTGAACGCACGCTTCTGAGCTGCGGGTCCTTCGGGCCGTCTTCCCATCGCAACGACACGGCTGCGGGCGGAGGCGTGGGAAGACGCCCTTGCCGCACCGGCACACGCGCTTACTCCTCCAGCCGTTTCACCTTCACGTAGCGCCCCTTCACCATGCCGCCGTCCAGCCGCAGCACGGCTTCCTGCGCGATGTTGCGGTCCACCGCCACATAGGTGAGGTAGTCGGTCACGTCGATGCGGCCGATCTGTTCGCGGGCGAAACCGGCGTAGGCGGTGAGGGCGCCCAGCACGTCGCCGGGGCGGATCTTTTCCTTGCGGCCTCCGAGGATCTGCAGCGTTTCCATAGGCGGCACCAGAGGGGCGTCGCTGGCTGGCGACAGCGCGTCGATATCGGCCCACGCCAACGGGCGCCCGAGTGCCGCTTCGATGCGTCCGGCGCGCACCTTTTCGAACGGCGCCAACAGCGACCAGGCCTGCCCTTCGGCATCGCCGCGGCCGGTGCGGCCGACGCGGTGTACATGCACGTCGGGGTCGGGGGTGAGGTCCACGCTGATCACCGCATCCAGCCCGGCGATGTCGAGCCCGCGCGCGGCGACGTCGGTGCCGACCAGCACCGACACGCTGCGATGGGCGAAGCGCAGCAGCGCGCGGTCGCGGTCGCGCTGTTCCAGATCGCCCGACAGCTCGACCGCGGCGATACCGGCGTCGGCCAGCACAGCGCTCAGTTCCCGGCAGCGCCGCCTGGTATTGCAGAAAGCCAGCGCGCTCGCGGGCCGGTGGTACCGCAGCAGGCGCACCACCGCATCCAGACGCTGCGCTTCTTCGATATCGAAGAAGGTCTGCCGTATCGTGTGGCCGGCGTGCTGCGTATCGACCGCGATGCGTTCCGGCTGACGCATGAACTGTGCCGCCAGCCGCTCGATGCCTTCCGGAAAGGTGGCCGAGAACAGCAGCGTCTGCCGCGTCGCCGGGCAGCGGCGCGCGACGGCCGCGATGTCGTCGATGAAGCCCATGTCGAGCATGCGGTCGGCTTCGTCCAGCGCCAGCGTATTCACGCCGCGCAGGTCCAGCGAACCGCGGTCGAGATGGTCGAGGATGCGACCCGGCGTGCCGACCACGACGTGCGCACCGTGCGCGAGGCTGTCGACCTGCGGGCCGATCTTGCTGCCGCCGCACAGCGTGAGCACCTTGATGTTGTCGGTACCGCGCGCCAGCCGGCGCACTTCCTTTGCCACCTGGTCGGCCAGTTCGCGGGTCGGGCAGAGCACCACCGCCTGCGGCGAGAACCAGCGCGCATTCAGCCGCGCCAGCAGCGGCAAGGCGAAGGCGGCCGTCTTGCCGCTGCCGGTCCGGGCCTGGGCGATCAGGTCGCGGCCGGCCAGGGCCACCGGCAGTGCGGCGGCCTGTACCGGTGTCATGGTGTCGAAGCCGAGCGTGCGCAGATTGGCGAGCGTGGCGGCGGCCAGCGGCAGCGTGTCGAACGGGAGGGTATTTGTGGTCATGCCGGATTATCCAGAAAACCTCGGTTGACCGCTCGCCATGAAGTTGAAAGCCCTGCCCATCGAGGACATTGGCCGGTTTGCATCGCTCACCGTCAAGGTGAGACCGCTTCGACGTCGCGTGCGCGGCCGACCGTGGGCAGGCTGCGTTGCTCGTTCTTGCAGGAAAACGCCGGGCCGTCCCGGGTTTTCTTGCCCTCTTGGGGGCGGGCCGGGGAAAACCCGGCCCTGGGGGTACCGGGCGAGCCATCCTGCCGCGTCCCCGCGCCTTGCTGCACACCCGGCCAACCATGCCCCCGGTTGCCAACGAGCGCCGATCAACTGAGGTTGTCAGGATGATCGACCATCGGCGAGCGGGCCGGTCATTCCGTTGCGTGCAGGGCTCGCCAGTGTGTCGCGGTGAGCGACATGGCCTGGGCAAATCCGCCGACATGCCGCGCCGACTGCACCTCGATCAGGAACAGCGAGAAATCGCCGAAGGAAAACAGCGCTTCGCTGTCCGGCAGGCGGGCGAGGTAGGCGGCGCGCGCGGCGGCGTGATCGGCCGCGTCCGGCGGGCAGGGCGCCGCCTGCCCGCGCACGCTCAGGCGCGGCAGCGCCAGTGGCGACACGTCCGGCGACAGCGGCGCGGTCACCATCAGCGCCACCGCCGGATGAGCACGCATGTCGGCCGTATGGGTGGCGAGGGCGCTGACATGGACGATGAAGCGGCCATCCGGCAGCAGTGCGTAGGGCACCATGGACACGGCCGGATCGCCGCCGTGCAGCGTGGCCAGCGCAGCGACCGGCTGGCTTGCGAGCAGGGCGCGGATGGAGAGAGTGTGTTCGGAGGTCATCGGGTGATTCCGGTTGGAACGGGATGCAGAACGCGAATGGATGGCACGCGGTGCGCCAGGCACGCGCCGGCCGCGGGCGAGCGGGCCTCACCCGCCGCCATTCTCGCCCCGGCGCCGCGCGGGCGGGTAGCGCCACCAGGCCCACGCGACGAGCAGGCCGAAGGCAGTGTAGAGGAGGGCAAAGACCCATAACGGGGCCTGAAAGTACATCAGGCGCCCCACCCAGTGCTCGACGAAACCCCCGGCATAAGCGGTCTGACCCGCCCTCTCGCGCAGCCACGATTCCAGCACGGTGAGCGGGCAGTAGCGGTCGAGCCAGGCTTGCAGCGCGACCACGGCAATCGCGACCAGGTGGGCCAGGCGCCAGTGGTAGCCATTGGCCCAGGACCATCCGGCCCGGTTGCCGATCACGATGACCGGCAGGCCGAGCACGACGAACAGCACGACGCAGAAATGAAGCAGAAGTACGGCATCGGCCAGCAGCGCACAGGCCACAGGCCCGCTCACGCCCATGCCGGTCAATGCCTCCGCCGCCAGCCAGCGCGGATCGCACGCACCGACAGCACCGCCATGAACAGTGGAATCGCGAGGCCGATGGACGGGTCTTCCTTACGCTCCAGCATCGACGCGATCATGATGGCGCCGAAAGAGAGCGCGATGCCCAGCAGGAAGACACCGGCCAGCACCAGCTCCCACGAGCGGGTTTTCGGGCCGGGCGAAAAGTCCGGGTGGGCATCCACATGGCCCGACGAGCGGCGCAGTTCGTCCAGGCAGGCTCTGGTCAGCTCCGGCGCCACACCGGCGTTGGCGAGCGGGTAGCGCAGGAATCCGGGCGGTCTTTCGCTGCCCGGCATCCGTGCCGGCATGAGCGACTTTCGGGCCGCATCCCAGAAGCTGGACTTTGCATCGATGGCCACCACGACGCATTCGCTCACCCCGGCGGAGGTGCGCGCCCGCTCGATGGTGAGCGGACCGGTTTCCTGCCAGGGCACCAGCACGCTTTCCGTGCTGCCGACGAAGAAAAGACCCTGGCGGTCGGCTGCCACGACGATGGGGGAACGCCAGATGGCGCGCCGTCCGAGCAGCACGAGAAAGAGCAGCAGGAAAGCCGCGAAGGCGAGCGAAGCCGCATCCGGCCCGCGCGGTGGCAGCCGGATCGCCCAGTAGCCCAGCCCCGCGAGCACCAGGGCCAGCGCGAGGCCGAGCAGCGCCGTGACCTTCCATTGCGCCGCGCGATGCAGGTAGCACGGCGCGGTCAGCCGGTGCAGGCATGGCGGCAGGCCGGGCGGCAGCACCGTTTCGATGCGGGCTTTCATGGTCGGTGCCGGCCTGGCCGCGCCGGTCGGCCGCGCGGCCGATCAGGTGTATTGAAGGATGGCGCCATGGTCGTGCGCGGCGCAGTGTCCGGCAAAGCCCTGCAGCTCGCGGAAGTTCTCCAGCAGATAGCTGCTCGCCTCCTCGTCCCGCCGCGCCCACACGCCCGACAGATAGACATCCTTGAAATCCGCCGTGCCGAGGCGGGCAAGAAGAGCGGCTTCATCCACGCCCCGGAGGGCTGAGGCAAAGGCCGCAAGGGTGGTGCTGCCCACGTAAAGGGCGGGGCCGTAGCCAATCTCGAACTGTCCGATCTCGCCCTCTCCCGCGAAAAAGTCCGGTGCTTCCGGCGCGCACAGGCCGATGCACAGCCGCAGTCCGTCCCATGACTTGTCCAGATCGAGAATGCGGAGCTCGCCCTCGGAAAAATCAAGAGACCGCGGCACCGGAGGTGGCTTCGGTTTGCCGAACAGCCGCGCCAGCAGCGAAGGACGGTTGTCGGCGTCCAGCTGTTTCAGATAAGCCGTGTCGTCGTCCGGTTCGAGCACTCGCCACACCAGCGGCGGATCTTCGAGCACGCGCGAGAGCGTGGTCTGGCTGACGGAATACGCGACGAAACAGACACCCATGGCGGGTCGGAATCCTGAATACGTGGCCGGGATGTTCCGTTGCGGGACAGAGGTCGGCACCCGCACTGCGCGGAACGCTGCGACCGCCAGCATACCGAACGAAGCCGCGCATGCGGGGCCGGGTGCGGATCAGGCACGGTCGCGCGGTACCAGACCGCGAACGATGTCGAGGCGATGGGCCGGCGCGTCGGGCGCGAAGAAATCCGGCAAGGTTCTGTCGTCGCGGCGTGGCCGGGACAGGAAGGCGACGGCCCACTCGGCAATGCGTTCGCGGGCGACATGCACGAAGACACCCGGCTCCGGTTCGTCGATGAACTCGCGCTGCAGTACCAGCGCGATCGGCGCTTCGGCTCCGGCGGTGGCCTGCGAGAAGGACAATGCCTCTTCGTACGATGCGAACGGATGGAAATAGTCGTTCCCGTCGTCGAGGTCTTCGGCGCCGCGTTCCGGATGGCACCACACCCTGTATTCGAGCACTTCGTCCCACACGTAACCGCCGCCTGACTTCGCATTGGCCGGGTAGGTACCGACCTTGGAGGGGTCGGCCACTGCGGGGTAGATCATGGTTCGCCGCCTCCGCTCGAACCGGCGGGCAGCGTCAAGCGGTCCGCAAGGCAGGGATCGGCGTTCGCGGTGTCCGGTCGGTTCATCGTGCTTCGATGAGCCCCCGCGACGATGCATGGCTGTCTTGCCAGTAGTCTTCACCCTTGAGGCGTCTGTCCCCCTGGATGAAGAAGGTGATGGATCCCTGCCTGAACAGCAGGCCGCCGTCGATGCGCCGGGCCTTGACCGACTTTCCATTGACCTTCACGCCATCCTTGCCGTCGACGAGGATGTCCGCCACGGTACGCCCGTCGGGCCCGACCGCGACCCACGTCCCGGCGTACGGCGAGGGGGCCGTTCCCGCCCCCTCATGCTTGCCTGCGGTGGTCGATTCCGTGACGAAACCGGCCTTCGCGTTCTCCGCGCGGGTCCGGGTGATGTCGCAGCCCTGCAGCTCGCTGGCCTGCGTGCAGCCGGAGCGTTCCAGCTGTCTGGCGTACTTTTGGTCTATCGCATGCGCCGGCGTGGCGAGCAGCAGCGTCGTGCCGGCCAGCGTCAGCCATTCGAAACGTCTGTTCATGCCGAGTGTCTCCTTCGGGCCGGAACGTCCGGGCGGGCGAGGCCGGCCTGTCCTCGCGCTGCCTTCACCATATCGTGACGCGATCTTCCGGCGCGCGCCACATCGGGTCGCCGCGGCGGGTACCGAAAGCCTTGTGGAAGGCGTCCAGATGCATCAGCGGTGCGACGGCGCGCACCGAACTGATCGCATGGACATCGAGCGATACCAGCAGACGCAGCCGTTCGGAGCGCGCCTTGTAGGCCCACATCTGCGACCAGGCCACGAAGCAGCGCTGATCGCTGGTCAGACCGTCGATCTTTGGAAGCGGGTTGTTCCCGAGGTGGCGGCGAAGCGCGGCGTGCGCCAGCGTGATGCCGCCGAGATCCGCGGTGTTTTCGCCCAGGGTCTGCCGGCCGTTGTGCATCAGGCCGGGCAGGATTTCGAAACCGCTGTACTGCCGCACCAGCACTTCGGTGCGCCGCTCGAACCGTTGCGTGGCGCGCGGCGTCCACCAGTCGTGCAGATCGCCCGTCGGACCGAACTGCCGACCCTGGCTGTCGAAGCCGTGGGTCAGTTCATGGCCGATCACGGCGCCGATGGTGCAGTAATTCACCGCCGCATCGGCGCCGGGCACATAGAACGGCGGCTGCACGATGGCCGCAGTGATGTCGACGTTGTTGCGCTGGGGCTGGTAGCCGGCGTTGACCGCGATCGGCGTGGTCTCGCCCGGGGCGTCGAAGCGCTCGGGGACCACCGCCTGGCCGAGCCGTGCGAGCGACCGCGTCTGCAGAAAGCGGTCGACACGACGCACGTTGCCGAAGTGATCGTCGGGCCGGATGTCGACGCTGCCGAAATCGATCCACTGCTCCGGGTATCCGACGGCCACGTCCAGCCTGGCCAGCTTTTCCAGGGCCGCCTTGCGCGTCGCGTCGTCCAGCCAGCGGTTGCGGCGCAGGCGCAGGGCGAATTCGTCCTTGATATGCCCCACCATCCGGACGATGTCGCGACGGGTGGATTCCGGAAAGAAGGCCTTCACATAGAGCTGCGACAGCGGGTGAAAGAGCGTCTGGCCGATCATATCGGTCACTTCCTGCTCGCGCGGCCTCGCGGACGTCAGGCCCTGACGCTTCAGGCTGAAGGTCTGGTCCAGCCCGTACCAGGGCTGGCCCAGGGCCGATGCGCGCGCCGAAAGCACATGCCATCGCAACAGCGTGCGCAGTTCGTCGACCGGTCGTTCGGCGACGACCTTCTGTACCGCACGCAGGCCGGCCGGGTCGGGTACGAGCAGGGTGTCCGGCGGCGTCACACCGAGCGTGCCCAGATAGCGTCCGAGATCGATGGCGGGAATCAGCGCCTGCGCTTCGGCGAAGGTGAGTTTGTGGTAGTTGGCCCCGGGGTCGGAGCGCGCCACCACCGTCAATTCCGCTGCCGCAAGCTCGGTCTCGATCGCCAGTACCGTGCGGGCATTGGCCTGCGCCTGCTCGGGGCTGTCGCCCAGCGTCCGGAACATGCTCGCGATGTAGTCCAGATACAGATCGCGGACGACCTGACCCTCGGGCTTGGCATATTCGTCCTGGTTCAATGCCCGGATGCCGGGAAACAGCTTGAGCACATTCGTATCGCTCTGCTTCTCGTCGGCGCCGACCGTGGCATTGATCAGCGGGGACGCTCCGAAACCGGACTGAAGCTGTGCGACCAGCACACCCAGGGCCGCCGGGCCTTCGACCCGTCCGATGGCCGTCAGATCCGCCTTGAGCGGCTCGATGCCCAGCGCATCGAGCCGCTCGGTATCCATTGCCGCGCGATAGAAGTCGCCCACCTGCTGCTGTATGCGGTCCCGCCGGTCGTCTGGCGCGGCGGCCGCTGCGCGAACGAGCCCGAGCAACTGACCGTTGAGATTGTGAGCGAGCAGCGAAAACCCGCCGACATCCGGATCGGTGGCGGGAATGTCCGTCTTGCGGAGCCAGTTGCCGGCGGCGTAACGGTAGAAGTCCTTCCGTGGGTCCGCTGTCCGGTCCATGTTTGCCGGAGAGTATCCAAGCGCAGGAACGTCGGCCGGAAATGAACCGGCAGCCGCGACCTGCGCGAAAAGCAGTCCAGCAGAAAACAGGGAGGCGAGTACTGCGACCTTCATTTACGGCTCCTTTGCTTGAATTCCTGCAACACGGCGCTGCCCCGGTGACGAGCGCTTACCCGATAAGGTCTTGTCCCGCCAGCGTCCGCAACCGGCGTGGAGTTTGCGGGGCGTCGCACGACTTCACCGTGCAGTGTCCGACGGTCGAAGGGAACGGGGACGACCGCAGGCTTGCGCATCGGTTGATCCATCGGTACATCGGTTCGGGTGGGTCGACCGTCCACGTTGGGAGAAGGCCCGGATCGACAACCACCCCGGGCGTCAGCGCACGCCCCTGAGTGACCGGCCATCGCCACTGCGCGTGATCGGGCAGTTGACGACGATGTCCGTGACCTCAAGCGAGACTTCCTTCGATTCCTCGGCAGCCAGAACCTCTTCCTCCGACTTGAGCTCGCGTCTCGGCACAGCGTCGTTCCATCGCACCATGACGACTCGCCATAACGGGCTGTAGCTTCCGTCCCGGTTCTCCGACCCCGCTGGATCGGGAGCCGACTGAAATATGCTGATCTGCTCACCGTCCGGGAATTTGTAGACGCGTTCGACGAGTGATTGCCCCGGTGCGGACTTGACCGCAAAAGCCAGGCTGGGCACGTGGTTTGTGCCTGTCATTCCGGCCATGGCCCGGTCCGAGACGTCCGTAGTGATGTACTCGACGATCTTGCCCTCTACCCACGCCCGGCTGACCGGTACGACGGTCTCGCTCCGACCGACGTCAAAGAACGGCGAAGCGCAGGCGGCCAGCAGCGAGAGGGAAACGGTGATGAGGCAGAAGAGGCGCATGGTGGATGGTCTCTGGGGGCTGTTCGCATTCGTGGCGGATCGCATCAAGCTGGCAGCAGTTTGCCATGTGGAAAGTCCGGGGTTGCCGAATCCGGCGTGCGGAGAGGTCGCTGTCCAGGCTTCGCCGGTACGGACGATCCGGTGCGGGCCATTCCACGTTCAAGATCCGTTCGACCCGTGGCCTGTCCGAACCACGGAAACGGTTTGAAGGACAGCGGCAAAGCTTCGCCTTGCAAGCGTATCCGGAAACCATGACGAGAAATGTTGAAAGCCCCGCCATGAGGCCGAGCCCTGAACAACGGGCAATCACCGCGCGGCGTGACCCGCCTTGTGCGCTCAATGAACATGGCCGGTGTGTGCCGGAACGGACGTCGGCCTGCTCAACGCCGCCGGCGGCTCGCTCGGTCACTTCAGGGATGGCTGCCACTTCGCAAGCCGGTTCGGGCTCACAACGCACGAGCACTCATCGGGATCGACCCGCAAGCTCCGGCGCATCGCCAGGCCGGGTGCACCTGCCGCAGAGCGGCCACGCTTGCAGTGAAACCGACAGCGATCGACCCCGACCACCGCTCCGGCAGCAGCGCGCGTGCGGCTCGTAGCGATTGGCGCGCGCCGCGCAGAATTCCATGTACCAAGGGTTGGCCGGCAGTTTGACGCGAAACCATATGGCAACCATAATGCAACCATTTATGAGGTGCTGCGATGCCTACGACTCTGACTTTGAAGAACATTCCGGATGACGTGTACCAACGGCTCAAGGCCTCCGCGGAGACCCACCGGCGAAGCCTGAACAGCGAGGCGATCGTGTGCCTGGAGTCGGTGTTGATTCCTGGGCGCATGTCGGTCAGCGAGCGACTGGCCAGAGCTCGTGCGTTGCGCGAGGCGCTGCCGAAGGCGAAGTTCCGTGCAAAGGACATTGACGCCTACAAGCGCGAGGGGCGGCAGTGATCGTTGTTGATAGCAACGTCGTTGCGTACCTGTACCTGTCGGGCGATTACACCGAGAAGGCGGAGGCCCTGCTCGAGCGTGACGCCGACTGGGCTGCACCGTTGCTCTGGCGCAGTGAGTTCCGCAACATTCTGGCTGGGTACATGCGCCGCAAGACAATCGCGTTTGAGGCGGCGCGCGACCTGCAACTTGAGGCAGAGAGCTTGCTCGCCGGTGCCGAACATGAGGTGGACTCGCGCATGGTGCTGGAACTCGTGCGCGACAGCGACTGTTCCGCTTACGACTGCGAGTTCGTGGCGCTGGCAATGACGCTTGGCGTGAAGCTGGTGACGATGGACGCCAAGCTTCTGAAGGCCTTCCCCAAGTACGCAGTGGCGCTATCCGCCAGCTGACGACGCTGTAGAAAAACCCCGTTCCGGGGCAAGCGGTTGCTTCCGGCCTGGAGTTGGTCGCTGACGTTTGACATGATTTGGGGGGAGCCCACATATGAATCGCGGCATCGCAGGGCTCCGGGCAGACGATGCGCAATCATAACCTTGGCATGTAAACAGACGAAGACGGGGAGGGTTTTTCTCCTGCCTCAACGTCTGAGTTCAGGGGCGCTGCGCGGCTTTATCGTGCAGCGCCCCTTGGAACGAAATGTTAGGTTTCTAGAAATACGCCTCAAGCCCATGCCCTCGGGTTGACCACCACTCGCACCACTTGGCTGCGGAGAACAGGATGTGGGCCTTTAGTTCGGGGCTACCTTCAGGTGCCTCAAGGTCGCGAACGTCCGCCACATGCACCACGGAGTGGGCTGAGGAATAGGACGTCGCAATTTCGCGAAGGTCTCTTCCCAACGCCGCGAGACCGGACGCTAAGCAGTTTTCGTAGCACCGCTCAAGAGTGCCCTTGCCGAGGATGTCCTCGCATTCGATCGTTAGCCACTGTGCGCGAAAGCTGAAACACTCTACATAGCCGGCTGGCCCATTTGTGTAGATTGGAAGGCCATCCGATGCTGGTGAGAGTGGCACCACATAGTAGCCGTGCATATCGTTGAGAAATTCTTCGAGTGTCTTTCCAGACGGTGGATGCGCTTCGAATCGGTCGCGTGCCCACTGTGTGGCGACGGAATCGACCCCGACCCTGGGAGCCAGAATGGTTTCGAACGGTGTGATCTGAATAGCCTCAAATCGCTTCTTGGCCTGTTCGATGTTCGGTTTTGCCAGCGCGTGCTTTATGCGCTGAAACGCCGGGGCATTGGGGTCTGGTTTGCCTGTAAGCAGTCTGAATAGCTGCTCAAATTCATCTTCGCAACCGGGTTGCGGTTTTCCAATTGGATTCCAGTCGAGTCCCATAGTGAGAAACCAAACGACGCTGTAGAAAAACCCCATTCCGGGGCAAGTTGTGGCGCCCGGCTTTTGCCGGCTTGAATTCATTCTTCATCGCATCAATCCCGTTTCAGCGGTTTCATCGTCGTCTCCTGACGCCCTTTACAGGGCGACTTCTGCGTGG
>CAZKRN010000063.1:0-17682 GCA_964555165.1 uncultured Methyloversatilis sp.
AGGTGGTTGGTCGGTTCGTCCAGCAGCAGCATGTCCGGCTTGGACAGCAGCAGCTTGCACAGCGCCACGCGGCGCTTCTCGCCGCCGGACAGCGGACCGATCTTCGCCTCCCACGGCGGCAGGCGCAGCGCGTCGGCGGCGATTTCCATCTGCGTCTCGACGTCGGAACCGGCGGCTGCCAGCACGGCCTCGTACTTCGCCTGCTCTTCGGCCAGCTTGTCGAAATCGGCGTCCGGTTCGGCGTAGGCGGCGTAGATCTGCTCAAGCTTCTGACGCGCCTCGACGATTTCGCCGAGGCCGGATTCGACCTCTTCCTTTACCGTCTTGTCCGGATCGAGTTCCGGTTCCTGCGGCAGATAGCCGATGCGCACGCCGGGCTGGTGCTGGACTTCGCCGTCGTACTCGCGGTCGGCATTGGCCATGATGCGCAGCACCGTGGACTTGCCCGAACCGTTCAGGCCGAGCAGGCCGATCTTGGCACCGGGGAAGAAGGACAGCGATATGTCCTTGATGATGGTGCGCTTCGGGGGAACCACCTTGCTCACGCGGAGCATGGACATCACGTATTGGGCCATTTTCTGCAATGCGTCGACAGGAGAGGCGGCAAGTATACGCTCCGGGCCGGGGGTTCGAGCCCGGCATTCGCCGGACTCCGGACACCCGATCGGTCGGTCAGCCATGCACGACGGGAGCGGACTGTGCGTCGCTTTCGGCAGGCGCCGCACCTTGCTCACGAGACATCTGCGGTTCAAGCGGTCCGGACCGGGCACCGTTAACGTCTGAAGTGCGTCCGGCAAGTCGAAGACGCCACTGCTCCATGACTTGTTGGAAGAATGCAGGTTCAATAGGTGACGTGAATACCCCGACTCCCGACCCGACGGCCGATACCCGCTACCTCTGGCAGATCGCCCTGCCAGTGCTGAGCGCAACCGTGCTTGCGGCACTGGCCTTCTGGGCAGTCTGGCAGGAGATCGAACGCCGTCGTATCGAGCGGGCCGCGGCACAACTCGAATTCGACGCTCGCGATCTGACGCAGAAGGTGGAACAGCGCATGCGCGCGCACAGGCAGGTCCTGCGGGGAGCGCGGGCCCTGTTCAACGCATCGGACGAGGTAACGGTTGAAGACTGGACCGCCTACGTTGTGGCGCTCTCGCTGCACGAAGACTTTCCGGGCATACAGGGTGTCGGGTTCAGCCGTCACGTACCCGCCGCCGAACTCGAGGACCACATTCGTGCCATGCGCAAGGCCGGGGTGAGCGACTACGCAATCCGGCCATCGGGGCAGCGCCCCGAATACAGCAGCATCGTGTATCTGACGCCGCTGGACTGGCGCAACCGCCGGGCGCTGCACTTCGACATGATGTCCGAGCCGGTGCGCCGTGAAGCGATGAACCGTGCGCGGCTGAGCGGAGAAGCGGCGCTGTCGGGCAAGGTGCGACTGGTGCAGGAAACCGATCAGGACACACAGACCGGCGTACTGCTGTATCTCCCGACCTACCGTCGCGAACTTCCTGTCGATACCGATGCGGAACGCGCTGCCGCGCTGATCGGCTGGGTCTACAGCCCGTTCCGCATGCGCGACCTCATGCGCGGTACCCTGGGTTCCAATCTGCATGCGCTGCGCCTGCGCATCTACGACGACGGCCGCGATGACCCCACAGCGCTGCTGTACGACAGTCACGAGGACGATCCGGTGCGGTCCGCCGCACTGACGCGCAAAGTCGAACGCGATATCGACGGACGACGCTGGCTGCTGGTCTTCGAGCAGCGCAGCGAAGCCGCTTCGGACCTCGACCGCTGGCGTACCGAACTGGCCCTGGTCGTGGTGTTCGGCATTCTGGTGGTAACGCTCGCCGCGGGTCTGGGTCACTCCCGCAGGCGGGCAGCGCAGCTGGCCGAACTCGGGCGTTCGCTGTCTCGCAGCGAACGCATGTACGCAACCCTGGTGAATCTGTCGGGTGAGGGCATCCTGTCAGTGGATCCCGGGGGCAGAGTCGAATACGCCAACCCCGGACTGCACCGCATGCTGGGTCTGGACGATGACACGCTGACAGGTCGTCCGATCGAGACGCTGACCGGCGACGGTCACCGGCACGCCGTGACGGCCATGTCCACCGCTCTGCTTTCTGGCGAGAGCGTACGCATGGAACTGACTTTGCAGGGACACGGTGACTGCGCGCGGGTCGTACTGGCCTCCGGCGTCCCGCGAACCGACACTGACGGGCAAGTCACCGGCGCCATCGTCGTGCTGGCCGACATCAGCGAACGCAAGGCGGACGAAGCACGTATCGCATGGCTCGCCACTCACGACGGACTTACCGGGCTGCCCAACCGCTCCTTGCTGACCGACAGGCTCAAGGGCACCCTGATATCCTCCAGGCGCTACCGTCGTCCCTTCTGCCTGCTCTTCGTCGACCTCGACCACTTCAAGGAAGTCAATGACCGCATGGGCCATCAGGCCGGCGATGCCGTACTGATAGAAGCCAGCCGCCGCATGCAGGCCTGCTTGCGCGCCTCCGACACCCTGGCGAGATACGGTGGCGACGAATTCGTCGCCCTGCTGCCGGAAACGGATTCGCTCGAATCAGCCTGTGCCGTTGCCGAAAAGATACGGAGCCGCCTTGGCGCAGCCTTCGTACTCGACACAGGCCGGGTACAGATATCGGCCAGCATCGGTGTGGTGATGTGCCCTGAACACGGAGACGACCTCGAAGACCTGGTCTGCCGTGCCGACGAGGCGATGTACGGTGCCAAAGCGGACGGACGGAATACCATCGCGGTGTGGAAGAACCCCGACAACAAGGACAACCCATGATCGGATCGATCGGCCTCATCATCGTCGGCGCGCTGTTGCTCGCGTCAAACCTCGACCTGTTCTCGCTGCGCGAACTGGCAGACCTGCTTGGCACCTGGTGGCCCGCGCTGCTCATCGCAGCCGGTATCGCAGGTCTCGTCAAGCGCAAGTAGTCGTTTCAACCTGAAGACCACGGCCGACCGCTTGCCATGCCGGCCGGCTCGTCGCCGGAACGAACACGAAGGCGGACCTGCCGGGCGTTGCGCCCGCGCAGGCCACACCGCGCATCACTTGCGGCCGTAAGTGTCCTCGAAGCGAACGATGTCGTCCTCGCCCAGATAGCTGCCGGACTGCACTTCAATCATCTCCAGCGGAAGCTTGCCCGGGTTCTCCAGCCGGTGCGTGGTACCCAGCGGAATGTAGGTGGACTGGTTCTCCGAGAGCAGCAGCACGTTTTCGCCACAGGTCACGCGCGCCGTACCGCTTACGACAATCCAGTGCTCGGCACGGTGGTGGTGCATCTGCAGGGACAGCGAAGCCCCCGGATTGACGACAATACGCTTGACCTGGAAACGCGATCCGGCATCGATGGAGTCGTAATATCCCCAGGGGCGATACACCTTGCGGTGGTTCTCGGCCTCCGGACGCTTCTTCGACTTCAGCTCGGCCACGATGCGCTTTACGTCCTGGGTACGATCTTTCGCCGCGACCATCACCGCATCGCAGGTTTCGACCACGACGACGTCCTTCAGTCCAAGACAACTCACCATGCGGGTCTCGGCAAACACCAGACTGTCGCTCGTGTCCTGCAGCAGCACATCGCCACGCGCGACGTTGCCGTCCGTGTCCTTGTCGGCCACCAGCCACAATGCATCCCATGCACCGACATCGGACCAGCCGGCGTCCAGCGGTACGACGACGGCCGGCGCCACCCGCGGTTCGCTGGCGGCCAGCGGTTCCATGATGGCGTAGTCGATGGAATCCGACGGGCAGGCAGCGAAGGCGGCCTTGTCAACGCGGTAGAAGTCGCGATCGGCCCCACCGCCTTCATACGCTGCGCGGCAGGCGGACTCGATGTCCGGCCGGAAGCGCTTGAGCAGATCCAGTGCGACACCGGCTTTCATCATGAAAATGCCGGCATTCCACAGGTAATCTCCGCTGGCCAGATAGGCTGCGGCAGTCGGTGCGTCAGGCTTCTCGACGAAGCGGTCCAGGGTACGCGCCGGACTTGCCGTCAGTGCGGCACCCACCTTGATGTAGCCATAACCGGTTTCCGGTCTGTCGGGTGTGATGCCGAAGGTGACCACCGCGCCCTGCTGTGCCTGCGCCGCGCCGATCGCTACCGATTCGCGGAAGGCCGCCGTGTCGCGGATGACGTGATCCGACGGCATGACCAGCAGGACGGTGTCGGGCTCGATGGCGGCCAGCGCCGCCAGCGCCAGCGCCGGCGCCGTATTGCGGCCCACCGGCTCAAGCAGCAAGGCCGCCGGATGGACACCGACCTGGCGCAGTTGCTCGGCGGTCAGGAAACGGTATTCCTCATTGCACACCACCAGCGGCGGTGCCAGTTCGATACCCTTCGCGCCGGCGCGCAGGGCCGTGTCCTGCAGCAGTGTGTTGTCGCCGTCCAGCGGCAGGAGCTGCTTGGGATAGCGCTCACGCGAAAGGGGCCAGAGGCGGGTACCGGAACCGCCGCACAAAATGACAGGCTGCAGGGACATGAGGAAAACCTGGATGAAGGTCGATGGCGCACAAGTGTACGCGACAGTCTGCAGTGTTCGGCGATAAATCCGTTACAGCCACCCGTTTCGCCCGTGACGCCCGACAACGCTACGGACACGCTTGTGCGGACTGCTGCCGGGGAAGACGAACGGTGAACGTCGTGCCTTCCCCGGGCGAACTGACCACCGAAATATGTCCACGATGCCGCGCGACGATGCTGTGCGTGACGGAAAGCCCGAGCCCCGTACCCTTGCCCACGGGTTTGGTGGTGAAGAACGGATCGAATATCCGCTTGATCACTTCCGGCGACATTCCGCCCCCGGTATCCGTCACCTGCACCGTCACCGCGTCGCCCTCGACCCGGGTGCGCAGCGTGATTCGACCTCGTCCGTCTATCGCTTGCGCCGCATTGACCATCAGGTTGAGGAATACCTGATTGAGCTGAAACGGCATGCACTCGATGTGCGGGAGGTCGCCGTAGTCCTTCACCACCTCGGCCTTGTACTTGATCTCGTTCATGACCACATTGAGCGTGCTGTCCAGACAACCGTGCACATCCGCCCATTGCCACTCGGTCTCTCCGACACGGGAAAAGTCCCGGAGGTCTGACACGATGCGCTTGACCCGTTCCAGTCCGTCGCGGCTCTCGGCCACGAGCCCGCCAGCGTCCTCGGCAAGGAAGTCATAGTCGATTTCCGCCTTGCGCCGGGCGATGGCCTCGCAGACCTCCGGGGGCAGCAGGTCTGCATGGCGGTCATAAAGTTCGACCAGGGCAAGAAGCCCTTCGAGATACCGCTCAAGGGAGCGGACGTTCGACGTCACGAAACCGATCGGATTGTTGATTTCATGCGCAACCCCCGCAGCGAGCTGACCGATGGCCGCAAGCTTTTCGGACTGGACAAGCTGTTCCTGCGCTTCGGCGAGGCGGCCGATCAGGACCTGTTGCTCGCTGCGTTCGACCTCCAGCGCGCTCACGGTCTCGGCCAGCCGCCTCTGAAGAACGGCCGCATCGGTCACGTCGAACACGCATACCAGGACATGGCCCACCGCGCCCTGACCGTCCTTCAAGGGGATGAAGCGACAGTTCTGCTGCATGCAGTCGACCCCGCCGGTGATCGGACGGTTGTGCGGCAGCCGGAACACCCACGGACGCTGCTCCCATGAAGTGAAGGACGGGGAACCGAGCGCGAACACGCGCGCGATCTTCTTTCTCAGCCAGTCATCGGGAAGCTCCGGGAAGACGTCGAAAATCGATCGTCCCATGACCTCGCGTCGCCCGCGGCCACTGTGCGACACCATGAAGGCGTTCCAGCCGCGGATCCGAAGCTCGCGGTCGATCACGAACACGCCGGCGTCGATCAGGTCTATCAGTCGTTCATCCACCGACTGTTCCAGCTCGAAACGCTCCATGATGCATGCCTTCCCCGTCAGACGTTTCAAAGACTCGCCAGAAAGTCGTCAAGCGCATGACGGATCGCTGCGACACCATCCTGCGGAAGCATCATCAGCAGACTGCAGGCGAAACAATGGCGTTCAAGCCGGAAGTTGACCTCGACCACCAGTGTGCCCGTCCCGTCCGGCACGGTACCGGTGTGCTCGAACAGGCGGCTCGCCGCAACGTGGCTCGCGAGCACGGACGGCGCCGAGAACGACACCTCTGCGTGAATCTGCTCCGCGATACCCCCCAGACAGGCACTGACCACGACATTGGACACGTCGAGCAGAAGTTCGTCCTCCTCGCCCGCATCGAGTGACTCGCCGTAGCCCATCAGGCCGGCAAGATCGCGGCATCCCGACATACCGAACACCACGACGGCTTCGCCACGCACGCGGCCAAAAAAGGCCTGCCGGACCGCTGTCAGTGTCTGGTTCGGGATCAGATCGGCGACCGCAACGTGCAGGCGATCGAGTGGAACCTCGCGCACGCGCGGCACGGAAAGTTCGACGAACTCGTCGAACACACCCGCGATCGATCGCCCCGCCCGTCCCATTCCGATATTGGCGATCTCCTGCAGGACCTCGTTCTGCTCCTCGGTAAGCATGCTCATGCTCATACCAGCACTCCGTACTCGCGCAGCACCGGTTTGAGCTTGCCCGCATCGACAGGCTTCTGAACGAAGGCGATGGCACCCATCTTCATCACGCGTTCGCGAGCCTGCGGCTGGACGTCGGCGGACACCACGATCACGAGGCAGTTGAGTCCCTCCGCCTGCAGGGTCGCAAGTACCCCGTAGCCATCGACACCCGGCATGTTCAGATCGAGAAAGATGACGTCCGCCCTTCCTTCGCGATATGCAGCCAGCGCTTCCTCGCCGTTGCCTGCCTGACGGATCTCGATGTCCCAGTCGGCGGGTAGCGACTTGATCAGCATTTTTCTCGCCATTGGCGAGTCGTCCACAACAAGTACGGAGATCGGCATGATTCAGCTTTCGGGCACTTGATTTCTGGGATGAACATAAAGTTCCATGTTCGGACTCACCCGCGAGGCATAGTCCCGCACCTTTCGAATGACGACTGCATCCACGACAAAATCGGCCGCCAGCAGCAATCGACCTTCACGATCGAGCAGATCGCGCGACAGCACCATTCCCGGTTCAAGCTTTCCAACCGGCACCCTTTCATCGTTGGCACTCTTGACGCCCGCCTCATCCAGCGCCCGGCGCAGAGCCAGTACGACTTTCGGGTCATAGCGGCCGCCGCGCCCCTGACTGATGAACTCGAACGACTGCGACTCCGAATGCTTGTTGCCACACATCAATCCATGCGCATGGCTGTCGAAATCATTGGCTACGGCGAGGATGCGTGCCCCCAGCGGAATCTCCCCGCCCCGCAGCCCGTCCGGAAAGCCGTTTCCGTCATAGCGTTCGTGATGGTGGCGGATGATGCGAGCCGACGACCGCAAGGAGTCAAGCGCAAGCAGAGCGGATTCACCCAGTACGGCGTGGTTGCGCCATGCCTTCAGCGGTTCGTTGGCGAGGCGGTCGCTGGGCATCGAAATCACCTCGTCCGCCAGACCGATCTTGCCGATGTCGTGAAGCAGTGCGGCGACAAACACCTCGTTGATGGCGGTCTGAGGCATTTCCATCGTGCGGGCAATCGCGCGCGAAAGGTCGGCGACCCGGCGCGAATGCCCCCTCAGGGCCGGATGACGAATCTCGATCAGATTCGAAAACACCTTGATCGAGGTGAGGAAGTTCTGCTTGAGGTTGTCGTTGGCCCGCGCCAGATCGGCGGTGCGTGCCTCCACCTTCTCTTCGAGCAGCATGTTCAGTTGAAGCAGTTCCTGATTCTGCTCGGCAATGCGCGTCCTGAGTTGTTCGCGTTCCCGTTCGAGCAGCCGGCGGGCAAGGCAGTCACGCACGAGCGCAAGCAGGGCCTCGTCATCCCACGGCTTCGCGATGAAGCGGTGTATCTCGCCGCCGTTGATGGCGGCTATCGTCGACGACAGATCGGCGTAGCCCGTCAGCAATACGCGCAACGGAGCCGGCCAGCGAGCGCGCACGCTGGCCAGGAACTCGGCTCCGTCCATTTCCGGCATGCGCATGTCCGAAATGACAAGATCCACCGGCGTCGTCTCCAGCAACCTGAGCCCTTCGGCGCCCCCTTCGGCAACGTGTACGGCATATCCCAGCGGGCGCAGCAGCCGGCGGAGGGAAGCCAGGATGTTGCGCTCGTCGTCGACGCAAAGAACGGACAGCGTCGACGTTTCGCCCGGCTGCGCGGCCGGCTTGTCGAGCAATGCACTTTCGTTCGTTTCCATGATCGTCCGGATACACCTCGATGTGATCATGAGAGGGCTAACGCCCGGCTTTACCGAAACTTGACGACGCGAAACACATGTTCAAGCCTGAAACAAGCTGTATCGCGGTTCCGTCACCTTCGCGCTCAGGTCTGCGCCAGCAACGCACGCCACTCGCCCGAGCGCTGGCGCAGGCTTCTGACCGCAAGGACTGCGCGCTCGATGTCGCTCTCCGCAGGAGAGAGTCGCTGCCAGCTGGACGGCTGCAGACGAGGGCCAGGCTCGCCGGTCGTGCCTTGTGCGACATGCGCGATCAGATTCGCGACATGCACGGCATGGGCAAGCATCGGCGCATCGGCATCCGGCGCGTGGTGACAACGGAGTACCGCGGAAAGGTGATCCGGAAGACGCCATGCCTCGGCCAACGCCAGACCCGCCTCCTCATGGTTGACGTCGCCGATCGCGCATTCCGCTTCGGCATACGAGCAGCCCTCGCGCCACGCATGCGATTGAATGCGTTCAAGCAGTTCCGGGCGGGCGCACGCGATGAGCAGCTTCCCCAGATCGTGGATCAGTCCCGCCAGAAAGGCCTCATCGCCCATGGAAGGATGCTCCCTGACCAGCGCACGCGATGCCGCTGCGGTCTCCAGAGCGTGCAGCCAGAACGCATGCGTGTCGAAGCTGCCGGCCGCGGGTCTGAGCGTGTTGCGCATGCCGAGAATGAGCAGCATGTTGCGCACGCCATTGACGCCGATCAGCGTTACCGCGTCCTGCATGCTTGCCACGCGCCCGGCAAGACCGAAGAAGGACGAGTTCGCCAGCTTGAGCGTGGCGCCCGCGAGCGCCGGATCGCGACTCACCACTCGTGACAATTGCGCACCGTGCACGTACTCCTGTCCGATCATCGCAACCAGTTCGGTCACCACTTCCGGCAGTGACGGGAGCACGATGCCGGACAGGTCTATCCGTTCGCCCATCATCGCTCCTCACCTTCGGCCAGAAGCACACGCAAGACCACCGCAGCGAGCATGCGGATACGCGGATCGTCTGGGTCGTTGCGCGCAAGCTGTGCGATCACGGCAAGCCGTATCGCCTCCTCGCGTGGGGTCGCAACTTCGCTGCGCCGGGCCAGGGGATCGGTGGCATCGGGTTCAGAGCCCATGGCCGGACTCCGGTAGAAGCGCAACGACTCGACCCGAACCACCTTCGAGCAGACCGATGCAAAGGGTCCACTGGCGATCCGCGAAGCGGAATCCGGCCTCGATGCCCGCCTCACGGCCGCGCATCAGCGAGGCAAGCGATCCGTCAGCGGCCTGAAGACCAAGGCAATGTGCCGCAGCGTCATTGACAATCACCAACTGTCCGTCAGCGTCCAGTCCGAGTACCGGAAACGGAAGGGCATCGTTCATGTCCTGGGCCAGTCGCAGTGCGTAGTCGCCCAGCGAGATGTGGTGATCCTGCTCGGAGATCAGTGTCTTCAAGCGCTGGTTCGCGGTGCTCAGTTCGGCGTTCGCAGTGGCCAGCGCCAGTTGCAACTGGCGCGTCTGCAGACGCGTGCGATGCACATCGGCCGCCTCATTGAGCGTCTGCAGCAGCAGCGCGTCGTCCCAGGGTTTGGCGACGAACTTGTACACCGCGCCTTCGTTGATCGCATCGGTGATCGACTGCGCGTCGCTGTAGCCGGACAGGATGATGCGCACCGTGTCAGGCGAGCGATCCCGCACGCGTGCAAGCAACTGCACACCGCTCATGCCGGGCATGCGCTGGTCGGACAGGACTATGTCGGCCGGACGCTGCTGGAAAAGGGCCCACGCCTCTTCCGCGCTGCCCGCCGTCCGCAGATCGAAACATGACTTGCGCAACAGCCGCTTCAGCGAATTGAGGATGAAGACCTCATCGTCGACCGCGAGCAGGGAGACCGACCGTCCCTGCCCCTGATACGGCGTGAACACTTCAGGCTGCAGGTGCACCATCCATCCGTCCCGGCCCTCCCAAAGCGGCTCGGTTGTCAGGCGCCACACTGCCTCCACCCAGCCCGTCGAGCGCAGCAATCGCTCGCCGCCAGCCGTCAGCGCCTTCTGAACCCATTCGTCGAGATGGCCCGCCTCTCCGATCCATCCCGGATCGGCCGGATACCAGCACGCACCTGCCGCAGCAGCGGCACGCCAGAGCTCGTTCGACCACACGCTGGCACCGTTGCGATGCAGGGCAAGTGCGTCCCAAACCAGCGCGCTCTGGTGAAACCGAGGTCCATCGCGATTCATTGCCCACCCTTCAGAACAGTTCGATGCACGAATCTCAAGGCTGCCCCGCGCTCCGGCCGAGAGCGTCGAAAGGGCATCGGTGCGCGCGCCCGAGCAAGCGGAAGACATCGCCGCAATCGGTTGAACGTCACGCAATCGGTCTAACGGGCGTACATCGCCTGGCTTTATGGGCCGAAACAGTTCTTCATGAGCGTGTCTACGTCGTTTCATGCCCCGTCTCATGCCGTATCGGGACGGCGTGACAAGCACTCGCCCCGCATGCAGCCGCCCGGCGGCCAGCGCAGGTGCCGATCATTGACGAAATGGCGGAAGTGACTGACCGGTGCGCCTCGGCAGCAGCCGAAACGTGTCTCCTGTGCAGGACGGCGCGGCCGGCTTCCATTGATCCGGTATTCGCGATCGGGTGGCGATCGGCGCCGAAGCACCGGTTGCCTCCAACGGCTTGATGTTCCGCCACCGCGGGTCGCCTTCGATGTCACCCCACTCACCTCCAGGTCGGCCACGGTCTCCGGATCGCGGTGGTCGAGCGACCGGGTCTGAGTCGCCCCCGGCATCATTGCCTCGGCACCGGGCGAAATGCGTGGACGGGAACGCGCCTTGACCACGGCAAGCACGCCGTCGGGGGTGTCGCCAAGCAGGGTGTGCCCAGACAAGAACTCAAGCACTGACGGCCGGAAGTCCAGCCGGTCCGACGCGAGCTGCGTACCGCGTGCCGGGCAGGCGACCGAACGCAACGCGTGACGCGAAACTGCTGCGCCTTCAGTCCGCCCGGCCAAGCTGCGGGATCCGGGAAATCCTTCCGACAGGCAGTGAGGCGCGCCCGGACCGACCTGCCTGGCCAAGCGCACGATCGCCCGCGAACGGGCTCTCATGCCTCCCGGCCATGTTGTCGAGGCTGCGGCACTCGCCACGACACAACGGTTCGCGCCCCCCCGTCCGGCACGCGAAGGACTGACCCGGCGAAGTCCGGCGTCCCTGGCAGACGCTTCATCCGCACCGGCGCGCCTGGTCATCGGGCTTTCCGACAGGAAACGGCGCCCGAGTGCGAATACCTGCTTACCGAAGCGTTCCTGCAGCCGGCGACGCAGCGCCGTGCCCTCGCATGCGCAAGATCGCCGCCGTCCGCGGGTTGTCCGTACTCGGGGTATGCGTGCGCTCGTCGCTGCGGCTGTCAAGGCCTGCGGGCGAGTACCACCGTTTCACTTTCGCCACTGTTCAGTGACACGCGCCCGGCCAGCACCCTGCTCTCGGGTCCGATATGCAGATTCATCTTGCCGCTGTCGATCACCGTGCCGCGGTCGGCACGGGCGATCACCACCTTCAGTTCGGCCTGGCGACCGAACAACTCGCCGCGAGCGTTGTAAACGATATGACTGATCGGCGGCCCCGGCAGGTTCGCGATGGAATCGAGATAGCCTTTCCAATCTGGATCATTGTCGATCCTGACCGGTTCGGATCTCAGTTCGAGGGCGTCGCCATCCCGACGGATATCAAGTGCAACACGGGATCCGCTCTGCGTGGTCAGAACCCACGTCCCTGCGAGCGAGCGCAACGGCTCCAAGGGGTGCGAAGCCTGCTCGGCGGACTCCATTGGTGACGGTATGCCGGCAGCGGTATCCGGAAGCTCGATATCGCCGCTGCGGTTGAGGCTGATCGCACCCGCCACTCCAAGCAGCAGGGTCGCCGCGAGTGCCCAGCGCACACGACGAGACTGCGACCGCGCATTTGCCGCCGTCCGGATATCGACACGCGGTACGCCCAGTTTCTCGATATCGGCGACGATGCGCGGAAGATCGTTGTGCGCCCAATCATCGGTGCAAAGAGGTAAAGCGCGTGCCTCGGCGATCTGCCGTATCGATGCCGGCAGACAAGCGCCGGCCGGCATCGGTGTGCCATCGACACACAGCGGCATCAACGCGGCACCGGCCGCGATGGCCGATTCGACCTCCATGCGCACGGGATCGTCGGCGTCCTCGATGCGCAGTCTGCCGTCGGCATGGCGGGCGCCAGCGAAGCCCGGCGTGATGAGCAGCAGCACGACCGGGCGGCAGCCGATGGTGCTGTCGATCTCCTGACGCCAGCTGGTTCCACCCCGGATATCCTGGCGATCGAGAAAGACGTGGGCGGAGCCGAACACGCGGCCGAGATCGTCGGCGAGCCTGCTTGCGTCCTTGGCGCCATCGACGGTTCGATAGCTGATGAATATGCGGTTCATGTTCGCCACGGAAGAGATGCGGAGTCAGGTGCCACCAGCCTTGGCGACGCGGGACGATAACCACTTCATGCCCGGTACAAAAGGGCCACCAACCCGCCATCCGGACCATGTCATCACCGGAGGGAAACATTCACCATGACGCCGTGCCCTCGGCCCTGGCAATCAAATCCTGGCGGACATGAATGGTCCATGCCGACGTTCTGCGGCTTTCATTCTAGGCGCGGCAGCGTCGAGTGTATGGCCGGAACCGGAACAGAACGCATCGTACGGCACCCCGTCAGGGCGGCGAACGCGAATCTGCACCCCTTGGGCTGATCCTGGCGGGAGTACTGCGCTGGTTTCCTTACGACGGCGAGGCACGGCACCTGGCTCTCGTGACGACCCGCTACGCCCGGAAAACCCGAGGCGCCGCACGCGGACTAGAGTACGCGCGCCAGCCGGGCGAGCACACGCTCGCGGCCGAAGGCTTCAAGTACCGCATCGATGGACGGCGTCTGCGCTTGCCCGAGCAGCGCCACGCGCAGCGGAATCGCCACCTGCGGCATCTTCAGACCGCATGCGGTACAGGTTTCCTTGATTGCGGCCGACAGCGCGGCCTTGTCCCAGGCGACAGCGCGGAGGCGCTCCGACAATGCGCGCAGGGCTTCCCGCGCGGGATCGGCGAGGTGCTGCGCAAGCAACTCGGGCGCCACGTGCAGATCGATGTAGAAGGCTTCCAGCGCATCGGCCAGTTCCACCAGCGTGGAGACTCGATCCTTGTACAGCGCGACAAGCGGCTCAAGGGCCGGACCTGCTTCCGGATCGACGCCACGGCGCGCCAGGCGGCTGGACAGGTCCGCGGCGAGACGTGCGTTATCCGACTGCTTCATGTAGTGCGCATTCAGCCAGCGCAACTTTTCCGTATTGAACTGTGCGGCTGACGGCGTGATGTGGTCGAGATCGAACCACTGGACGAACTGCTCGCGCGAGAAGATTTCGTCGTCACCGTGACTCCAGCCCAGGCGTGCCAGATAGTTGACGACGGCCTCGGGCAGATAGCCATCATCGTCGTATTGCGTGACGCTGACCGCGCCGTGTCGCTTCGAGAGTTTCTGACCGTCGTCGCCGAGAATCATCGACAGATGCGCGTAGCGGGGCACAGTGGCCCCCAACGCCCGCAGGATGTTGATCTGGCGCGGCGTATTGTTCACGTGGTCATCGCCACGGATGACGTGAGTGATGCCCATATCCCAGTCGTCGACACAGACGCAGAAGTTGTAGGTGGGCGTGCCGTCGGCGCGGGCGATGACGAGATCGTCCAGTTCATCGTTGGCGATGGCAATGCGGCCCTTCACCTCGTCTTCCCAGACCACCACACCATCAATCGGATTGCAGAAACGGATCACCGGCTGGACACCGGCTGGCGGCTCCGGCAGCGTCTTGCCGGGCGCCGGACGCCAGCGTCCGTCGTACCGCGGCTTCAGATTGTTCGCGCGCTGGTACTCACGCAGCGCGTCCAGTTCTTCCGGCGTGGTGTAGCAGCGATAGGCCAGCCCCTGGTCAAGCATCCGCGCGATCACGGCCTTGTAGCGCTCCATGCGCTGCATCTGGTAGTAAGGCCCTTCGTCGTGGCCGAGGTCGAGCCACTTCATGCCATCCAGTATTGCCTGCACGGCCTCCGGCGTAGAACGGGCGACATCGGTGTCTTCGATGCGCAAGATGAACTGCCCGCCATACCGCCGCGCATAAGCCCAGGAAAACAGCGCGGTGCGCGCACCGCCGATGTGCAGATAGCCGGTTGGACTGGGAGCAAAGCGGGTGCGAACAACCTGGGACATGGCGTGAAAGACTGAAATGTAAGCGCGCGATTGTAGCGCGTCGACGAGGAGCATTTGACGCCACCGCGTTCTCCGGCTAGTATTCGCGCCCTGTCACGAATACAGGGCAGTTAGCTCAGCGGTAGAGCACCGCCTTCACACGGCGGGGGTCAGTGGTTCGATCCCACTACTGCCCACCAATTCAGGGCCCAGACCACGCGATCTGGGCCCTTTTCTTTTGCACTTCGCCCCATGCCGTTCCCGCGGGCAAGTCCTCAGAGCAAGAATGCAGCGCGTGGTGGCCTGACCGCGATCAGGCGACGAGCCTGCGGCAGACTTGCACCGCTTTGACGCGGGCGGAAAGTAAATATACATTCACGCCTGTTTGTATATATTCCCCCACACTTTTTATGGTCAGACGTACCAAGGAAGAAGCCGAAGCAACACGCGTCCAGTTGCTGGATGCGGCGGAACGCTGCTTTCGCGAAAAGGGCGTCGCCAGCACAACGCTTGACGACATCGCCCGAAGCGCTGGCCATACGCGCGGGGCCGTCTATTGGCACTTCGAAAACAAGGCCGACATCTTCGAGGCCGTTTGCGAACGTGTGCATACGCCGATACAGGCGATGCTCAACGACCTGGCAGCCGATCCGGGCAGCGATCCTCTCGGCTATCTTCGGAACGACGCGATACGCGTTCTGCGCATGCTGACGGAATGCGAGCGCGTCCAGTCGGTATTCGAAATCAAGTTCTGCAAACTCGATGGCGGCCCCGACTTCGATCGCTTGCGCACACGGGAACTCGAGGCGCACACACGCTGCCTTTCCATGCTCGAAGTGGTGTTCGATGCCGCTGTACGACGCGGCCAGTTGCCACCTTACGTCCCGGCAAAGGAAACCGCCGAGGCCATGCACGCCTTCATCGGAGGACTCATGCGCAGCTGGATCGAGCGCCGTGATTTTGACCTGAGGGCCAAGGCTCCCTGGCTGGTTGACACCTTCCTGACAGGTCTTCGCAACGCCCCCGATCCTGCCGATTGCCAATAAGGGCGCTGCCGGTTACCCCAGGACAAAGGCCACCCGCGGGTGGCCTTTGTCCTGGGGTCGGCTGACGATTACTGTGGTTTGGTCCGTTCCAGCAACTTGCGGTTGATGGTTACCGGATACTCCTTACGCAGCGCGCCAAGGTAGGCCGCGAAATCGTCCTGCGACACCGTCTGTTCAAGCTGAGCCTTGATTGCGTCGACTCGCTGCGGATCCAGCGCTTCCTTGGACTGCTTGACGGCACTGATACGGAAGATCGCGTAGCCGCCATTATCCATGGGAAAACCGAGGTAAGCCGGCAGCTTGCTGGCCGGAGCATTGAAGATGGCCTTGACCATGATCGAAGCGGGCCCCTGCGCCTGGGCACGCGATACATCCTGGGGCGATGACCAGATGAGCGGAGCCTCTTCGCCGGCACGCAATTTCGCCAATGAAGACTCGCCGCGCTCTACCGCCAGTTTACGTCCTGCCTCGAAGCCCAGCTTCTTCTCGATATCGGCCTGTACCGCCTCGAAAGGCCTGATCGAAGGCGGCAACTGTTCGATCACTCGCGCCGAAACAAGGGTATTCGGCGCTGTTTCGATTGCCTGCGTGTTCCGGCGGTTCTTGATCGCATCTTCCGAGAAAATGGCATCGCGCAACTTCTCGTTGTCGAACGGAGCCGGCATCAGCATTCCCTTCGGAATGAGCGGACTGGTCTTCACTTGGAGCCCGAGCTTCTGTGCTGCCGGAGCGAGGCTGTCAGCTTGCTCATAGACGGTATTGCTGAAGGTTTCGGCAAGTTCGGCAAAACGACGCCTTGCTTCCTGCTTCTTCAGCTCGACGGTAATCTCTGCACGTGCCTGTTCAAGCGTCTTGCCCTGTCCGCCCCGAATATCCTCGACCTGGATGATGTGATAACCGAAATCGGTCTCGACGACGTTGCTGATATCACCCTTCTTCAATGCGAACGCAGCGTCCTCGAACGGCTTTACCATCGTGCCGCGACCGAAGTAACCGAGATCTCCGCCGTTGTCCTTCGACCCCGGATCCTGGGAATTCGCCTTGGCCAGTTCGGCGAACTTCACCGGATTGGACCTCACCTGCTTCAACAGCGCGTCCGCCTTGGCCTTGACCGCCGATCGATCTTCGGCACTTGAGCCGGGTTCGACGGCAAGCAGAATATGGCGCGCCTTCCGTTCTTCACCCTGCATGTAACGGGACTGATTGGAATCGTAGGTCTTCCTGATCTCTTCCTCACTGACTTCCAGCGTTGCGGCCAGCGCCGTTTCACTGAACACCAGGTACTCGACCTTGACCTGTTCCGGGATGGCGAACTCTCCCTGGTTATCGTCGTAGTACTTGCGTACCTGTTCGGGCGAAATCTTGATCTGTTCGACGAATTCGAACGGCGTGATGATGGACTCGCTGACCTCACGCTGCTCCTGTTGCATCTGCGCCCAGCGGCGGGCCAACGAAGCGGGCACGAATGAACTGCCCGCGACGCCGGCATAGAGCTGACGGATCACCAGATCCTGGCGGATGCGAGCGAGCAGCCCGTCGCGACTGAACCCCTGGGCTTGCGCGATCTGGTCAAAACGGGCTTCGGAAAATTTGCCATCCACCTGGAAGTTCGGAACACCCGCAATGATCTGGCTCATGCGACCATCGGAAACCGTAAGATGCTGGCGCTGCGCTTCCTGCAACAGAATTCGCTGACTGACCAGCGTATCCAGCACCTGGGCGCGAGCCTGAGGCGAGTCCATCACCTTCGGGTCGAACTGTTCGCCTGCCATCTCTTTCATTCGCTCGGTCTGTTCCCGCAGGCTCTGCTCGAACTCTTCAGGTGCAACCTTCAGCTTGCCGACCACCGCAGCATCCTCGCCCGCGGCATCGTTGTTCATGTAAGACTCGACACCGAAAAATGCGAATGGCAAAACCATCAACAGCAGTACGCCCTGGACCACGCGCTTGTTGTTGCGGACTGCATCGAACATAAGAACCTTTCGAGGATTCCGGATAATTCCTGGTGCAGGAAATGAAAAAGGCGAACTACAGTTCGCCCGCTTTCAGTATTGGCGGAGTGGACGGGACTCGAACCCGCGACCCCCGGCGTGACAGGCCGGTATT
>CAZKRN010000064.1:0-14980 GCA_964555165.1 uncultured Methyloversatilis sp.
CCCTCGATACAGGTTTTGGCCCGTATGCTCCCTTAGCAGGGGAGTGCCTTCGACCTCTCGGCCACCTCTCCGGTACTGCAAAGCGCGCGAATGATACCGGCTAGACCCGTTCCGGTCAAACGCGCGGGCGGGTCATGCCATGCAAGAAGATTACTGAACCGGCTGATCCAGTTCAAAAGCCCGGTGCAGAACGCGCACGGCCAATTCCAGGTACTTCTCGTCCAGTACAACCGATACCTTGATCTCGGAGGTGGAAATCATCTGGATATTGATACCTTCTTCAGCCAGCGTACGGAACATCTTGCTGGCGACGCCTGGATGCGAGCGCATGCCGACACCGACTGCAGACACCTTGCAGATCCTGTTGTCGCCAGCAATCTCGCGTGCTCCGATGTGCTGGCGCACGCTTTCCAGAATAGCCATTGCCTTCGCGAACTCGCCGCGATTGACCGTAAAGGAGAAATCGGTCGAACCATCGTGACCAACGTTCTGGATGATCATGTCAACGTCGATATTGGCATCGGCGATCGGCCCCAGTATCTGATAGGCGATACCCGGACGATCCGGCACGCCCAGCACGGTCAGCTTGGCTTCGTCACGGTTGAAGGCAATGCCTGAAATGATGGGTTGTTCCATATTGACGTCTTCCTCGACAGTAATCAGCGTGCCCGGACCTTCCTTGCCCTCGTCCTCGAAACTGGACAGCACACGCAGCTTGACCTTGTACTTGCCTGCGAATTCGACCGAGCGAATCTGCAGCACCTTTGAGCCAAGGCTGGCCATTTCCAGCATTTCCTCAAAAGTGATGCGGTCCAGGCGACGGGCTTCCGGCACGATGCGTGGATCGGTTGTATATACACCGTCGACGTCAGTGAATATCTGGCACTCGTCCGCCCGCAACGCCGCAGCCAAAGCGACGCCGGTTGTGTCGGACCCGCCCCGCCCCAGTGTGGTGATGTTGCCTTTCCCGTCCACACCCTGGAAGCCGGCAACCACGACGACGTAACCGTCGTCCAGATCCTGGCGGATGCTCAGTTCGTCGATGGACAGAATGCGGGCCTTCGTGTGAGCGTCGTCCGTCAGAATACGCACCTGCCCACCTGTGTAGCTGCGTGCCTTCAGACCGAGATCCTTGAGTGCCATCGCAAGGAGGCCAATGGTGACCTGTTCACCGGTGGAAGCGATCACATCGAGTTCGCGAGGGTCCGGCGTCGGAGAAATTTCCTTTGCCAGTCCCAACAGACGGTTGGTTTCGCCGCTCATGGCTGATACCACAACAACCATCTTGTGACCGCGCGCGACATAGCCTGCAACCCGGCGGGCAACGCTCTTGATACGGTCGGGCTTGCCGACCGAGGTTCCGCCGTATTTCTGGACGATGAGGGCCATCTGTACTTCCGGGTCGTTGTACGAAAACCTGTGATTGTAACTTATCCACCGTACTGGACGCGTACCCAGGCGACGAAGGCCCTTGCATGCGGAAAGAATGAGCCGGATTGCTGCTCACTCATGCCGCCGATGACACTCGGAAAGCGACTTGCAAACATATGCAAATCTGTTTGGCGCACGACGTTGTGATCATTTATACTGGGTTTTGTCTATAACTTAAGTTATAGATGCGGGAGTACGCAGACGTGAGAAGTGGCATGCAGCCGACAGCCGGATTTCCAAGGCGGGGCGGGGCTGCTTCGATGTTCAATTCATCAAGGACAACGCGCATGAAAGCAAGTGACACCATAGACGCACGGGAAATCCGCAAGAAGCTGGGCATGAATCAATCGCAATTCTGGTCGCGCTTGGGCGTTACCCAAAGCGGCGGTTCGCGCTACGAAAGTGGCCGCAACATGCCAAAGCCGGTTCAGGCGCTGCTGCGTCTGGTTCACGTCGAGCAGATCGACATCAGCAAGATTCGCCGCGAAGATGTTGAAGTGGTCGAATACCTGCGTTCAACCGATCCCGACACCTTCAAGCGCCTCAAGAAAGAAGCCCGCGCATACCGCAAGGGCGGCTGATCACTCGATTGATCGCACCAGCGCTGGCAAAAGGGGAAGGCATCGCGCCTTCCCCTTTTTTCTGCCGTCAGCATATGAGAAGCGAAGCGCGCGGATCAGGGCTTCGAGATCACGATATCCACCGGCGATGGTGCTTCGATCTGAAGAGGGTTGCCGTCGCCCCCCATTGCAGTGATGCTGCCCACCTGAACACTGGAAGCGCCAACCGGTGCATTGGGCGCTACGCGAAAGCGTATCTCGGCACGAGCTTCCTGGCCGGACGCAGCCGACAGCGTGACGGCGGTACGCCCCGGCGCTGTGGTTGTCCCCTGGGCGGTGAGCACATTCGGATCGTAGGCCACCTCTATCGTCGCCACCTCGACACCCGTCGGCGCCGACATGGTCAAGGTCACGCTGCCCTCGCCGCCCGGAGGAACCTCACCCGAGGATTGCATGCGCAGCTGTGCTGTCGCCTGCGTCTCCTCCGCGGGCTCCGGCGCCGGCTCCACCGGGAGAGCGCGCGATGGTGCGTTCAGGGTAGCCGGTGCGGCAGGGGCGGCCGCGCCGCCGGAACTGTGCATCCGTACCCCGCCCTGCCCCTTGCCCGGACTGCGCAGGGACAGTGATGCTGCACCGACCGCCGACTCGGTACCTGCCGGAAGCGCCGGTGAAATATGTGCCGGCCGGCTCAGGTTGCGCACTATTCGCGGGGTGATGAGCAGCACAATTTCCGTCTTGTTGTTGCTGCCGCGTTCGCTGGAAAAAAGCTTTCCGATAACCGGCAGATGACCCAGGCCAGGCAGGCGCGAGGCGCTTGTGCGTTCTTCATCGGAGATCAGGCCGGCAAGTATCTGCGTTTCGCCGTCCTTCAACCGCAGAGAGGTGGCCGTTGAACGGGTGCCGACCTGATAAGCAAGCGAACTTTGCGGACCGGTCACTTCCTTGACGATACTGGACACTTCCAGCGTCATCTTGATATCCACGTCGTCCTCGGGGTGGATGAGCGGCTCCACGTCCAGTTTCAGACCGACATCGAGATAGGTGACCGAGGCCGATACGCCGACGTTGGCGGTCGAGGTTGTGGTGAACACCGGCAGCTTCTCGCCAATGTGCACCTTGGCCTTTTCCTTGTTCTTGACGCGGATGCGCGGATTGGCGAGCAGGTTGGCAGCACCGTCGGTGGCCTTGAGATTCAGGATCAGGCCAGGGTTGCTGACGTAAGGCACAACCAGACCCTGGGTATTCTTCAAGTTGATGTTACCGGACGCCAGTGCGCCACCCAAAGTCGTCGAGGTGGTCGTGCTGGTTGAGGTCGTCGTACTGTTCGTGATCGTCGGGGTCAGGATGCCGTAACCGATCTGGTCCGGAAAGTCTATTCCCAACTCCTTCATCTTGTTGCTGCTCACCTCCAGGACTTCGACCTCCAGCATCACTTCGGGCTCGGCCACGTCGACCGACTCGACCAGTTGTTCGGCGAGCTTCACCGCATCGGCGGTATCCTTCATCACGATAAGGTTGAGTCTCTCGTCAATGTAGATGTCCTTGGTCTTGATCACCGTCTTGATCAGGTTCTGCACCTGCTTGGCTTCGGCATTGAGCAGGAAGAAGGTACGCGTCACCAGTTCCTTGTACTCACGCACCTTGGCTGCGGTGTTCGGATAGATGAGTACGGTGTTTTCCGACAGCACGCTGCGTTCAAGCTGGTTGGTGATCAGGACCAGCCGCATCACCTCGGCCACGGTCGTGTTGCGCACGAACAGGGTGACTTTGGTATCCGGGCGAACGTCCTTGTCGAAAACAAAGTTGATGCCGGTCGATCGCGCGATGGCTTCGAAAACATTGCGCATGGAGGTGTCGCGGAACTCGAGCGTCACCGTCTTCTGGAACATGTCACCCAGTTCGGCCGGCGCCTGCTGTTTCGGGCGCTTGTCCTCGATCTGCCTCAAGGCTTCGCGCGCTCCGGCATGATTTCCGTCCTGCGCCAGCACATTGCGCAGCCGCGCTTCTGCGCCGGACGAATCCTTCCGGTCCAGCATCGCGCGTGCTTCAGCCACCATGGCATCGTGTTTCAGGCCACGCGCCATCTGGTCGCGCATGGAGACGGCACGCGGATTGCGCGCATCCATGGCCAGCACGCGATCAATCGCCTGCGCCGCGGCATCTCGATTGCCCGCCAGACGCGCGGCATCGGCTTGGGCAAGCAGGCGGGTAATGGCGACCTCGCGCTGGCGGAACAGCGTGGCGCGGATCTCCGCACTGTCCGGTGACTCCTTTGCTGCCTGCTCGAACAGACCGAGCGCGCGTTCCTGCTCGCCGGCCATCAGTGCCTGCTTGCCGTCTTCAAACGCCTTGTTGGTGGCGCACCCGGAAAGTGCGAGTACGGCAAACAGGCAGAGCACCGCACGCAGGCGGTGAAGCGGGAAGGCAGTCATTTGGCGTTTCCGATGGACAAGGTCTGACGCTGCTTGAGCGGCACGAACATGAAGGTGACGGCATTTGCAGTCACCGATTCGACGCGGTACTGGTTGTTCAGCAGATCGCCCTGACGCGCGACAAGAACGCGCTCGCCCTGGGCAAGAAAGACGGTGGTTTCCTTGCCCTCGGTCATCCGGCCCTGGTAGCGGAAAGGCAAAGGCGGAGCCGTCGGTGCTGGCGGCGGCGGTGCGGCGGTCGCCGGATTCACGGCGGATGGCGGCGGCAGGAAGCTGTGCTGGGCGAACAGGTCATGTTCGATCGTCGCAGCGGAGCGCACCGGTAGAGCCCCGATCCCTTCGCCAGACCCGGTTTCCGGTTGGGCTGCCGTAGCAAGTGCGGTTCGTGGTTTGCGGGCGGCGACAGTGCCCTCCGCTGGCGCCTCTTCATCCTGGGTCGAAAAATAGGCGACGGCCAGAAGCGTGGCGATCAGTGCACCAGTCAGTCCGCGGTTCACGGCGCTTCCCTCATCAGGATGGACACACGCACATTCGCATCGACTTCGCCGCGGCCGACATCGTCTCGCCGCAGCACCACGTCCTCGACCACAACCGCCGACGAAATGCGTTGAATGTCCGACAACCATGTGCGGAGCGCGGGATACGCGCCGCGCAGCGGAAACAGGTACTCCTGGCGTGCATAACCTGAACCCAGCGGCTGGGACTCCCGACTCTCGACGCGTGCGAGCGAAAGCTTGCGCGCTGTCGCAGTATTGGCCATTTCCGCCAGCAACGAGGGCAGGCGAGCACGTTCGACCAGGACTGCATCGAAGCGCGCCAGTTGTTCCCGCGGAGACTCCACCAGGACGCCGCGCGCGACACGCTGGACCAGTGTGTCGCGCTCCTCGGCAAGCGTGTCGTACTCGGCCTGCAGTGGCGCGGTCGCCCCGAGATGGAGCGCCAGCGCGAACGCACAGAGCGCCACACCCAATACGCCCGCCCAGCCAGCCCGCGAGAGAGCGTAGGTCAGGTGTGCCTGCAGCCGCTTCATGCCGGCCTCCAGTTCAAGCGCAAGGAAAAGGCAACCACCTGCAAGTTTCCGCGCTGCTTGAATTCGAACACTTCGATGCGGGGTACTCCGAGAGCATGGGCATCGGCGAACGATTCGGCGTAAGCGAACATGGCATCAAGATCCTTGGCTTCGCCCGTCACGCGCAGAAGCCCACGCACCGCGTCGGGTTCGACGGACAGCAAGGCCACGCCCGCATGGTTCTGACCACGCGCTTCCAGATCGGTGAAAAGCGCCTGCCAATTACGCCCCATCTGCAAGGACAACTTGCGCGCCAGTTCCAGCCGCACGCGCAAGCCTGCGTCCTCCTGATCGCGACGGGCCAGCACCCGCGCCTGCTCGGCGGCGCGCGCCGCTCGGCGGTTCTCGGTGCGCAGCGCATCGACCCGATCTTCCAGCCCGCGATAGCCCTCAAACACGAACAATGAAGCAGCGCAGCCGAACGCAAGCGCCAGCCAGCCCAACCAGCCGGGTGCGCGTCGACGCACGACAAAATCGATGTCAGGAACACGAGGGCGACGACTCATGACGCAGCTCCGGCAACGCAGCGCCAGCCGCGCGGCAGACTCACGGCTGGCGCGCCGTGCAGAAAGAGCTGTCCGCCGGACAATTCGCCGTCGAACAGACTGAGCCGGCGCTCAAGCAAAGCGCCTATCGCAGCCGGATCGCTCAGCGCCTCGCCGCGTACGTGCAACCAGCGTCCCGCCGACCAGAGCCCCATGCACAGCCAGCCATGACGCAGTTGCGCGAATCCGCCGGTAGCCGCGTCGCCACGCAGGTTCGCATAGGCGCGCAACCACGCCGGCTGCACGCTCTTCAGACGCAAACCGCGTGCCGCGCTCCACGCCTGCAGGCGCTGCACGAGTGCCGCGTCCAGCGCGCAGGCAAGCACGCTGGCTGCCGGCCTAGGGTCCCAGCTGAACACCCACCCCTGCGCGGTCGTGCCGAACACCTCGATCATCCTTGAACGCACCAGCGCGTGTTGCTCGTCGTGACCGGAGATGCCGGGCGGGACTTCGACCACCTGCCAGCGCGCCCAGGCATTGTCTATCGTGACCTGAAGCGACCCGCGCCGCGGCAGGCTGTCAGCCGGCAAGGCATCGAGCGAGGCGGCAAGGTTGTCGAGCGTCAGCATCTGCGCCACAGCGCTCTTGCGCCCGAGCGTGACACCGTGCGGTCCGACCTCGAGGTCGGGGGCGTCAGACGACAAAAGTGACACGGTTCAATTCCGCCAGACTGGTTTCACCGCTGGCCACCAGGGCCAGACCGGCTTCGCGCAGGGTGCGCGTGCCACGCGCACGCGCGGCTTCCTTCAGTTGTCGCATCGGCGCGCGCGTAACGATGAGTTCGCGCAGTTCGTCGTCCAGAACCAGCAGTTCGGCGATGGCACGGCGCCCCTTGTATCCGGTGCCGCGGCAATGGCCACAACCGGTACCCGCGTGAAACCGGAATCCCGGCACACCGACCAGCCCGGATTCGGCGAGTTGCGCCTCGTCCGGCTCCTGCGGCACGGCGCAATGCCTGCAATTGAGTCGCAGCAGACGCTGGGCGACGATGCCGTTCAGTGCCGAAACCAGGTTGTAAGGATCGACCCCCATGTGCAGGAAGCGCCCGATCACGTCGAACACGTTGTTGGCGTGCACCGTGGTCAGTACCAAGTGGCCGGTGAGCGCCGCCTGCACCGCGATCTCGGCGGTTTCGCCGTCGCGGATCTCACCGACCATGATCTTGTCCGGGTCATGTCGCAGCACCGAGCGCAGGCCACGCGCGAAGGTAAGACCCTTTTTCTCGTTCACTGGAATCTGCAACACGCCCGGCAACTGGTATTCGACCGGGTCTTCAATGGTGATGATCTTGTCCAGGCCGTGATTGATCTCGCCTATGGTCGCGTAAAGCGTGGTGGTCTTGCCTGAACCGGTCGGGCCGGTCACCAGCAACATGCCGTACGGCTCAGCGGCGAGCTTGCGCAATGCCGCGCGCGCGATGTCGTCGAACCCGAGGCTCTCCAGCGTCAGCGCTTTCAGTTCCTCGGTCAGATGTTCCTTGTCCAGCACGCGCAACACAGCGTCCTCGCCATGCACGCTGGGCATGATGGACACGCGCAGATCGATGTCGCGGCTGGCATAGGCGACCTTGAAACGCCCATCCTGAGGCACGCGACGCTCGGCGATATCCAGTTCCGCCAGTACCTTGATACGGGACACCACCTGTTCGGCGGTGTCGGCACCCGCAATCTGCCCGACGCGAACCATCACTCCGTCGATGCGGTACTTCACCTGCATGCCGGACGGTACTGACTCCAGGTGGATGTCGGACGCACCCTGTTTGAGCGCGTCGTAAAGCGTGGAATTGACCACGCGTACAACCGGGCTGGCATCGTCGGCAATGCGCGCCAACGACAGCACTTCAGCCGAACTGCTGCTCACCTGCTCGCCTTCGTCCAGCAATCCGGTGGAGGCTCGCTGGTTCTCCTCGAAGCGCGCCAGTGCTGCGGTAATGTCGTCACGCGTCGCGATTCGAAGCTCGAAACTGTCGTGAAGGGTCACCGCCAGCCAGTCCTGGAGCGCCGCGTCGTAAGGGTCGGCAACCACGGCAACGAGCGCGCCGGAGCCATCCGTCGCCACCACCACGGAACGCGCCAGCGCCTCGGAAAAGCGGATGCTGCCCAGCGCCATGGCGAGCATGTTGAGATCGGCGCTTTGCATCACGCGCAAACCCAGTTGCGCGGCGACACGCACGCACATGTCCTCGGGAGCGCATCCTGCAAGGTCTATCAGTGCCTGCACGACCGAACCGCGCCCGGCACGCGCCCGCGCCCGCGCGAGAAGGTCCGCGGAAAGGGGCGACTGCGCTTCGGCAGTCAGTGTCTCGATCATTGCAGACTCTCCGCCAACTGGAAGATGGGCAGATACATGAGCACCACCACGCCGCCGATGGCGAGTCCGATCACCAGCATCAGCAAGGGGCCGAACAGACGGGTGGCTCGGTCGAGCCAGCGAGTCATTTCTTCGTCGTGAAAGGCGGCGATGCGCTCCATCATGTCGCCCAGATTGCCGGCCCGCTCGCCCACGCGCAGCATTCGCGAGGCCACCGCGGTGCTCAGGCCGACTTCCGTGAAAGCATCCGAGGCCGTGCGTCCCTCGCGGATCGACAGCAAGGCCCGAGTTAGGCTTTGCTGCATCGGCAAGGGCAGAAGTTCGCGCACCAGTTCAAGCGACTGCACGACCGGAATACCTCCGCGCAGCAGCATGCCGACCGTGCGGAAGAAACGAGCCAGACGGAATACACGCATGCGGCTACCGATGCCCGGCAAGCGCTCGAACTGCGCCATAAACCCCTGCCGAAAAGCCGGCTGACGTACCGTCCATGTGGCACCAGCTGCCACCCCGAACACGCCCAGTCCGAGCATGGCGGAATTCGCCTTTACGAAATGCCCCCACGCCAGCAGCCACTGCGAAGCAAGTGGAAGCTCGGTGGAAATATCCTCATACACCTTGGAAAACTCGGGCACCACGAACACGAGCAGAAAGAGCACGACCAGCATACCCACCACCAGCAGGATGACCGGATAAGTAGCCGCCGCCACCAGCTTGCCCCGCAGGCTGTCCAGTTGTTCGCTGTACGCGACATAACGCTCGAGCGCCTGATCGAGGTCACTGGTACGCTCGGACGCTCGGATCATCGCGACCAGCAGGTCGGGGAAAATGGCGGTCTGGGCGGACATCGCGGTCGAAAGCGTCTTGCCCTGCCGCAACGCGTCGATCAGCGCACTCAGCACGGTACGCGACAACGTGCGCCCCTCCTTCTCGGCCATCACTTCCAGGCCTTCGACCAGAGACAGGCCCGAGCGCAGCAGTGCGAGCAATTCCTGGCAGAACAGCAGCACAGGAAAGCGCTGGCGGTTGAAGGACAGAGCAAGCGCACGCGAAGCCGACAGCACGGTAAGGCCATCCGCCTGCACTTGCGCTCTTGCGGACGCTTCGTCGGACGCTTCGACCTGAATCTGCGTGATGCGGTTGGTGACGTCGATTGCTCGAATACGGAAAAGCATGTCACCAGTTCGTGATGTCGGCGGCTTCGTCGCTGCCACCGGGCTGACCATCCTTGCCCAGCGAGCTCAGATCGTACTCACCGTGTTCGCCAGGAGCCTTGTAGATGTACGGACGCTCCCAGGGATCGAGCGGAACCGCTTTCTTCAGGTAAGGCCCCGACCACTTGCTGGCCGTCGACGGTCGCTCGACCAGAGACTTCAACCCTTCTTCGGTAGTCGGATATCGGCCATTATCCAGCCGGTAATGATCAAGCGCCTTTTCCAGGCCGTCGATCTGCGCACGCGCAGCCTTTACCTCGGACTTTCCGATCTGGCTGAAGAAACGCGGGCCAACATAGCCGGCAAGCAAGCCGATGATGACCATCACCACCAGCAGTTCGAGCAGGGTGAAACCGCGTTGAAAAGTCCGATGCATAGCCGTAATGTGACGTGTCATGATCGTATCGAGTCTAGCTGCCGTGTAAGCATTGCATCAAGTGATGCCGGAAACAGAAGCCTGATTGTTTCAATATCGCTGAAAACAATACGACGCATTCCTGCAATACCTTTTACTCTATCGCCCGCGTGTTTCCTGCAGATGACTCGACCCTCGCCGTTACTTTTCGTCGCTTTCGCCTTGCTTTGCACCACAAACGCGCAAGCTGACGTCTATGTGAAACAGGACCCGGACGGCGCCATCATGCTTACCGATTCGCCGAGCGACGACGGTTTCGAGGTGATCGTCCATGGCGAAGCGCCGCCGCTTGCGACGACCGGAGGTGCACTTCCAGCAGAGCATCCGTCCGCCCGTCTGCACGCTTCGCGCATCGAGCGCGCTGCCAGGGCTACTGGCCTGGATGCCCGACTGCTTCACGCGGTGATCCGCACCGAGTCAGCCTATGACGCAGCGGCGGTTTCGCCCAAGGGTGCCGCCGGACTGATGCAGTTGATGCCAGATACCGCTCGACGGTATGGCGTGACCGACCGGCTCGATCCCGATCAGAACGTGATGGGCGGCGCACGCTACCTGCGCGATCTCATGGTGCGTTTCGACAACCGGCTGGAACTGGTCCTGGCGGCCTACAACGCTGGCGAAGGTGCGGTGGAAAGACACGGGCGAGCCATTCCGCCGTACGCGGAAACACGTCGCTACGTGCCGAGGGTAATGGAGCATTACCGGCGCCCGATGTGACGATGTGAGGCTGTACACCGCCCCACACGGTCGTTTCGGACGTCTGCCGGCAGCCTGGCGGAGAGGGCGGGATTCGAACCCGCGTTAGGTTTTCACCTAAACACGCTTTCCAGGCGTGCGACTTAAACCACTCATCCACCTCTCCGCGGAGCGCGCGACTATAGCAGAAACGGCGACGGCGTGTCGGCTATCGGGGCCACCGTCCTCCTGCAGCAACCACGAGGATCAAGCCAGTCGCACTACCCCGAGCCGGTTCAGCCGAGGCCATCTCTTCAATGATCGACGCCTCCGCCGCGTGGCGCGTTGCGCGCCGGCACTCCGAGATTGGGATAACGGACATGCTCGACCAGCGCCTGCGTCTCGGCATCCGGCGCACGCGTGAGCAGACTCACCACGATGAGCACCGCAAAACCAGTCGGAATACCGAAAAAGCCGCTGGAAATCGACTCGATGCCCAACCACGCATTCCGCATGTCACCGCCGAAAAACGGATGCGTGATGGCGGCGTAATAGACGCACATGCCAAGGCCGGCCATCATGCCGGCAACCGCACCAGCCTTGTTCGCACGCTGCCAGAACACACCGCACACGAGCGCCGGAAAGAAGGCTGACGCCGCAATGGAGAATGCGAGCCCGACCATGAAAAGAATGTTGTCGGGCTTGAGCGACGCGGTATAGGCCGCAACCACCGCAACCACCAGGAGCAACGCCTTCGAGATGACGAGCCTGCGCTGGGTCGATGCGTTTGGATCGATCACCTTGTAATAGACATCGTGCGACATCGCGTTGGCAATGGTCAGCAAAAGGCCATCCGCAGTCGACAATGCCGCCGCCAGCCCGCCAGCCGCAACCAGACCGGAAATGACGTAGGGCAGCCCGGCGATCTCCGGTGTCGCAAGCACGATCACGTCCGTGTTCAGTGTCAGTTCGGCCAGTTGCAGAATGCCATCGCCGTTGATGTCGTCGATCTTGACCAGTCCGACCTTGCCCCAGGACGCAACCCAACCGGGAAGCGTGGAAATGGTGGAACCGACCAGATTGCTGTACACCTCCCACTTGGCGAATACCGCATAGGCCGGCGCGGTCACGTACAGCAGGAAGATGAAGAACAGCGACCAGAACACCGACTCGCGCGCTTCCTTGACGCTGGGCGTCGTGTAGTAGCGCATCAGGATATGAGGCAGCGAGGCGGTGCCTATCATCAGACAGATCACCAATGCGATGAAATTCAGTCTTTTGTGATCGGATTCCGCCTTGTCCTTGCCGGCATGCGCCTCGATGTGAGCGCCAGGAGGTCCGGCCTTGCCTTCTGCCTGCTTGCGCGCGTCGCTCCACTTGCGCAGGGCTTCCGCCTCGCTCTTGGGCATGTTGCGCAAGGCCATCTCGGCCGCCGCAATCCGCTTGGCCGGTGCATTTTCTGACTTCAGTACGTCGAGTTCGCCACTCAAGCGATTGCGCTCGGCTTCGAGCGACCCTGGGAGACCGCGGATTTTCTCGTCGAAATCGTCGGCCCGTGCCTTGTACAACGCATTCACCTCGACTTCCTTTGGTGAGGCGAACAGTTCCTTCTCCTTCGCGGTGAGCTTCTGCAGCACCTGTCCGTACATGGCCTGCGGCACCGGAACACCGGTTACCTTGGTCGACAGGATCACGACAGGCAGCAAATAAGCCACGATGAGAATGATGTATTGCGCCACCTGGGTCCAGGTCACCGCACGCATGCCACCGAGGAAGGAACACACCAGGATGCCGGCGAGCCCGACGAACACACCGACCTCGAACTCAAGCCCGACGAAACGACTGGTGATCAACCCTACACCGTAGATCTGTGCCACGACATAGGTAAAGGACGCAAGGATGGCAGCCACCACGCCGATCAGGCGTGCAAGGTCGCCGCCATAGCGGGCGCCGAGAAAATCCGGAATGGTGAATTCGCCGAATTTGCGCAGGTAGGGAGCAAGGAAAAGCGCGACCAGACAGTAGCCTCCGGTCCAACCCATCACGAAGGCCAAGCCCTGATAACCGCTGAAGTACAGCGTGCCGGCCATGCCGATGAAGGACGCCGCCGACATCCAGTCGGCACCGGTTGCCATGCCGTTGAACAGGGCCGGCACGCGTCGGCCCGCCACGTAGTACTCCGAAACATCGGCCGTGCGGCTCATGACACCGATGCCGGCATACAGCGCGATGGTCGAGAACATGAAAACGTAACCGATCCACTGTGAAGACATGCCCAGCAATTCGGCCACCGCCAGAAACACCACGAAGGACACGAATCCCCCGGTGTACCAGCCATACATCTTTTTCAACTGTTGATTGAAGGCGCTCTGCGAGTACGACATCGTCAGAGTTCCTCCTGCACGCCGTACTCACGGTCCAGCCGGTTCATCGCTCGCGCATAGAAACCGATGATGATCACGTAAACGACAAGCGCTCCCTGCGCGCCCATGTAAAAGGACAGCGGCCAGCCGAAAAAGGTGATTCCGCTGAGATCCTGCGCGAAATAGATGGGCGGAAAGGTGACCAGAAACCAGATCGCCAGAAGCAGTGCGGTGATGCGAAGATTCCGGCGCCAGTACTCCAGGTGCCGTTCGGACAGCTGCATTTGGATTCTCCTCCTTTGTGTGCCCCGGGGGCTCCGGCTCTTCGTCCGGCTTTGTCATCGTCCGTCCCGCTGCATGTCGGGTTCGCGATGACGTGATGCTCATCATGCAGTCCAATCTTACTGGCCGCTTACAAGCGTCGATATCGCAGCGCAACAACGATCACGACCAGCGCCGGTCCACGCGCACCCGATCCGGCGGGCGGTGCGCCTGAGTGAGTGCCAGCTGGAGCGCTGCGCGCTCAGGCCCGCTCGGCGACGCGGGATCGATGCCGTTGCCGCGCCGCTGCACCTGCGCCGTCGGCCGCAGGACGAAGAAGACGGCACGCACACGCGCCCGCAAGTCCTGCCCTGTGCAGGTCTCCTGCTCCACCAGCGCACGAAGACGCCCCGCGGTCGAACGCGCTGCAACGCCCTCACGCAAGGCAAGCAGACGCGCGATGTCGTAACAGATACGTGCGCCACCGGGATTGAGATCGGTTGCGGACGGCACGCCAGCAAGAACGTACCGATCGCCCCGGACAAACGCCATGACATGATCGACCAGCTCGGTCGCTAGCATTGCATCCCCATGCAATGGCCTCAAGTCAAGGCAGATGCCCGCTGCCGGCAGGGCTTCGGGCTTCGGGTGGCAAGCCAGCGGGGGTAAGCGTCACACCGTTCGTCAAGCGTCGTGCGGCAGCGCACCTGCCCGGCCACGATGCCGCCTTCACATCGGGGAGATCCCGAGTGCGCCAGTACATCGTTGATACGACCCGCCACATGCACCAAAGCGGCCTGCCGAAGACGGGAAAACCAGACCGTTGTCCTGATCGCTCAGCAAGGTCTGTTCGATCCGTCCTTCCGAACCGAATGCGAGCCGGCACCGGCGCACGGTACTTTTGGCTGCAGCGCCGACCACTGACTCCAGGTCGGAAGCCTCGCGGGTGCACGCCGCGACCGAACGCGGATCTCCGCGCTCACGGACATGAAGGTCATCCCGAGAAATGACGTCGGTCAGCCTGCCATCGCCGTCCTCGACCACCACCTAGCGAGTCTCATAGCGCGTCATCAGGCGCACCGCATCCTCATCGCCCTTGCCGGTGTCGAGCCGATGCAGCGTGCGGGTCATCACGCCATCCACCGGACTGTCCAGCCCAAGTCCGGGCAGATCGGACAAATCGAGAATGCCGACCGCACGTCAAGCGTCCGTCACCACAACGGAGCCGACCTGCTCATCGTTCGTCCGGGCGAGCGCCAGACGCAAAGGCGGACCGGCCCGGCACGCTCACGGGTATCCGGCGGTACAGCGGGCGCAGAAGACCGGACCCGAACGTTTCCGGACGGGTCGCGGCAGGTGCGGCATCGAACGTTTGCATCGAAGCCGCACCGGACCGGAACAGAGCGCCGCGGCGCATCGTGCGCCGCGGCTCCGGTCAGAGCGTTTGTGCCAGCTGGTCGAGAATGGCCGGATTTTCCAGCGTCGAGGTGTCCTGCGTGATCTGTTCGCCCTTGGCGATCGAGCGCAGCAGGCGGCGCATGATCTTGCCCGAGCGGGTCTTTGGCAGGTTGTCACCGAAACGCAGGTCCTTCGGCTTGGCGATCGGACCGATCTCCTTGCCCACCCAGTTGCGCAGCTCATTGGCGATCTGCTTGGCTTCGTCGCCGGTCGGACGCGAACGCTTCAGCACGACGAAGGCGCAGAT
>CAZKRN010000065.1:0-14846 GCA_964555165.1 uncultured Methyloversatilis sp.
ACACCTGTCTGGCCATGCTGCGCAAGCGCAAGGACGAAACCCTGCATCAACTGCTGGTACGCCTGGATGCCGCCATCGGCAAAGCATGGGATGAGGGCGAATTCGCCGACGAGATCAACGCGCCACGCTGAGCACTCAAACGCAAGACGGCGGCGGTCGGACGCTTACGTTCAAGGTCGAAGCGGTCAAACAGGTCACCGAGAAGGGCTTCGCAGTGGCCGAAGTTGCAGTGCGCCTGGGCGTGAGTGCCCCAGCTGGATCAAGCGGTATTCGGTGTCTGCGCCGGTCAGAGCTCAACAGGACAGCCAGGCCGATGAGATCAGGCGCCTGAAGGCTGAGCTTGGGCGCGTGACCGAGGAGCGCGACATCCTAAAAGAGGCCGCCGCGTACTTTGCCACGCAGTCCGGGTGAAGTACGCCTTCATTGACGAGCATGTCGAGCAGCATCCGGTGCGCCGTCTGTGCTCGGTCATGCAGGTACATCCGAGTGGTTACTACGCCTGGAAGCAGGCACCGTTGTGCGATCGGGCGAGGGAGGACGTACGGGTGTCCGCCCTGATCAGCTGGAGCTGGAAAGGCAGCGGCCGGGTGTATGGCTATCGCAAGGTGGGCAACGACCTGCGAGACATGGGCGAGCGTTGCGGCAAGCATCGGGTGGCGCGCCTGATGCGTCTGGCCGGGCAACGCTCGCACACGGGCTACAAGCGCCGCCCGGGCAAGTACGGTGGGCGTCCCGCGGTGGTGGTGCCCAGGCCTGGGCAGGCTCGGATCGGTCTTGTGAGCCTGGTACTGCTTCTGCCACTGATTTCGGCCCGGCTCCCATCCCAGGCTTTGGACACTTCATGCTTGAACCGCGGACAAGATATGCGTAACGGCATAAGTTTCTTCGACTGCTCGTTCAGCAGAGATGCGCGGTTTGGGGGGAGGGCTCGCACTGCATCGAGGAAGGCGAGATCGATGTTGAAACAGCCCCAAGCTCGCGTGACAGCGACGACGAGCAGTTGGATACTGGCGACGTCTTATCCTGACATTCATTGATATGTGCGCAAACTACACTCCATCGGCCCAAGCGGCCTGGGAGGCCGCATTTCGATGGACTTTCCCTATCGGCCAGTTCAAGAACGAGAGCTTCCCGGGCTACACGGCGCCGATCATTACGAATGAGGTTCGGGAGGATGGCGTCCTTGCGACCTTTGGCCTGCTACCCGGCTGGGCAAAGCCCGATCTCGTCCGGAGCACATACAACGCACGCAGCGAGACGGCCTACGAGAAGCCCTCCTTTCGTCACGCGTGGCGACGAGGGCAGTTCTGCATCATTCCGGCAGACGTGATCTATGAGCCGAACTATGAGACTGGGTCCGCGGTGCGTTGGGCCATTCGCGCCGCCGATGGGCGGGCCTTGGGCATCGCCGGCATTTGGGAGTCGAGAGCGGTCGGTAAGGACATCCAGTACTCCTTCTCCATGCTTACCATCAACGCGGACGACCATCCGGTGATGAACCGGATGCACAAGCCCGGTGAAGAGAAACGGATGGTTGTCATCCTCGAGCCGGGCTCCTACGAAGAGTGGCTGCACGTGAAACCCGAGCACGCACCGACGTGGCTGACACAGTTCCCGGCGGAAAGGCTGGTTGCTGAGCCGGCACCGCGAGGCGCAACTCGTCAAGCGGCGTTGATCTGACAAGTCCGAGTGACCTGCCTTGTTTCCTCGGACCGCGCCTCAGGAGACTTTCCGTATACATCCCAAGGCAGTCCGGCTAACGCGGTTGATCGGCAAGCACGATCCGAATGTGCTGCTTTCTGCCTGCCGACAGCCTCCATTCGGTCGAACCCGCTGAAAGCGTGACATCCGCTTGCCTCACCGGCTCTCCATCAAGTCGCAGGCCCCCACCCTCAGCGAGCCGGCGGGCGGCACTTCTCGAGTTCGCGAGCCCGCCTTCGACCGCCAGTTCAGCGAGGGAGACACCGGCGGCCAAGCGTTCCTGACTCAGCAGCACGGTTGGGAGACCGTCCACATCGTCGGTTTGGCCAAAGACACTACCGGCCGCACGTGCTGCCACCTCGGCCGCCTCCGCCCCGTGAGCCAGTCGAGTCGCCTCGTTGGCGAGAACGACTTTCGCTTCGTTCAGTTCTGCGCCATGTAAGGCACCCAGCCTTCGGATCTCATCCATGGGCAGTTCAGTGAAGAGAGCAAGGAAGCGACCGACATCCCGGTCATCCGTATTTCTCCAGAACTGCCAGAAGTCGAACGGAGTGAGCCGCTCCGCGTTCAGCCACACCGCCCCTTGAGCGGACTTCCCCATTTTTCGCCCGTCAGCGGTGGCAAGCAGCGGCATCGTGAGCCCGAACAGCGCCGGCCCTCCCCGACGTCGGGAGAGCTCAATGCCATTGATGATGTTCGCCCACTGATCAGCCCCACCCACCTGCAGGGTGCACCCATGACGCTTGGCCAGTTCCGTGAAGTCGTGAGCCTGAAGCAGCGTGTAAGCGAACTCCTGGACCGACAACGAATGCTCGAGCCGGCTTCGGATCGCATCGAGACCGAGCAACCGATTGACCGTGAAATGCCGCCCAACCTGATCCAGAAACTCGAGGTAGCTCAAACCGTCCAGCCACTCCGCGTTGTTTACGACGAGCGCACCATTGGCGCCGCCATCAAACGTGAGGTACCGCGGGAAGGTGCTCGAAATGCCCTGAATGTTGGCCGAGATGGTTGCCGCATCAAGCATAGGGCGACTGCTGTCTCGGAAGCTCGGATCGCCGATCCGGGTTGTGGCACCACCGATGAGCAGGATGGGACGGTGACCGGCGCGCTGAAGCCAGCGCATCAGCATCAAGCCCTGGAGGTGACCCACGTGGAGGCTATCCGCAGTCGCATCGAAGCCGAGGTAGGCCGTCAGACTGCCGTTGGCAAACGACGAGCGAAGCGCTTCAACGTCCGTGCACTGATGGACGAAGCCACGCTCTTCGAGCAGGTCAAAAAGGTCTGAAAAATCTGCGGGCATTGCAGTCTCCTGGAGGGGGCAAAAGCCCGAGGGAGACTGCGTTTAACGTCCAGTCCGCCTCGGGCGGAATGGACGCGCGTGCGCCTACCGCCTGGGAAGGCAGTAGCCGTAATACGAGACGCGATTTACGAAGTGCGAGCACATGGTGCTAGCGTAGCAGAGTCGAGCAGCCCCGTGCGCTGGGGCGATGCACACAACGGGAGAGCTGTCGTGATTCGGAAGGCGAAGAATTCAGTAGATCGGTGCCGGAACATCCAGCGCTTCCAGGAAGCGAGTGCCGCAAGCTGGGGCGAACTGGCGGTTGCTGTCCACCAAGGGATCCCGGCGAAAGAAGTCGAGGATTTGGCGGCTCTGCTTGGCCTGCCGTTCGTTGAGCTGTGCTGCGCGCTCGGCTTGCCCCCTTCAAAGATCCGCCGCAAAGCGAGGAACTGGGAAGCGCTGCCCGCCGATCAGGGCGAGCGTGTTCTGGGCTTGCAGCGTCTCGTCGGTCAGGTTCAGACGATGGTCGAGGAATGCGGCGATCCGACAGACTTTGACGCAGCAGTCTGGACCGGGAACTGGCTGACCAGCCCTCAGCCCGCACTCGGCGGAAGCCTGGCGATCGAGTGTCTCGGAACAGTCACCGGCCAGCAGCTTCTCTCTGACCTGCTCATGAGAAACGTCAGCGGCGCGTACTCTTGAAGAGCACAAAGTGCGATGGATCCGCCCCCGTTGCCGGCGTAACCACTCGTCCAACTGCCTCGATCTGCCCCTGAGGCTCGATGCTTCAGCATTCTCCTTTTCCCCGCAGCCGCCATCCGTCGGCACCGTGAATTGACCCCTGAGCGAAACGACGAATCGCGCCCTTTTCCCGGCGAAATCCACCGGTCCGGCTCCGCCACAAGCAGCGCATCGCGAGTTCGGTAGATCCTCCTCTCCAGTCCCAGTTGCACGGGGCTTTCGCACCAGGTCGGCCGCCACTTTTCCGTAGATCAAAAGGCACGGTCTCGCAACTCGCGGAGTCGCTTCGGTGCAATCCGCAGGCGAGCGAGTTGAGCACCCCCGAGGGGAGAAAAACCTCTCATCAGCGACACCGATATCGAGCGCAACGGGTGCCGCGAAGCGGGGGCCAGGGCGGGCGCCCGCAGCCCCACCAGCCCCCCGGGCTGGTGCAGGGGGGAGCCGGAAGCGTGGCGCCGGGCAGGACGCATGCGTCCGTCGCCCGAGCGCAGGCCGCGCCCACGCGGCCGTCAGCTTCAGGGGGGCGAAGCCCCGGGCGCCGAGCAAAGCGCGGCTACCCGCTTCGTGCCCCGCAGGGGTGAGGCCGAACGGCCGAAGGTCGAGCCGGGTCCCGCAGTCCGAGCCGCGCAGCGGTCGGGCTGTGGGCAAGCGAGAGCGCGCAGCGCCGATCGAGCGCACCGGGCAACGCCCGGTGCGTGAGAGAAGCCCGCGGAGCGGGTAGCCGCGCTTTGCGCGCGCCCCCGCGAGGTGACGGTACGTCACCGCTGCAGCCCGAAGGGCGTGAATGCAAGGTCTGGGAGGCAGAGGCGGCGTACAGCCGCATCAGGCAAGGGAATCGGCCCTAGCCGACGCTCCGCAGGAGCGCCTTGCCGGTGCCTCTCGGGCCGCGCAAGCAGTCGCCACCGACTGCTGTAGCCCGCCACAGACATCGTCTGCCCCTTCGTACCGATCGGGACGAAGGGGCAGACGAAGCTCGCTTCGTCCAGATGTCGGGCGAGGGATAAATCCAGGGCGCTACACGGAGAACAACCCTTCTTTTTGAGGAGATCTCCGATGACACAGCACCCCGCAGCACCCACCCGCAAGAAAACACCGAATGCCGCCGAATACCTGAACGGACAAAGCCCTCGCGCTCGAGGCGAGGCGAAGCTCAAATCAGCACTGGAATGGATCTACCTGAATGGCTGGACCAGTGCCGACCTGCTGCGCCAAGTTGTAGGGCAGGCCGCAGGCGGTTACGCCGCGAAACTCGTGCGTTCCGGGCTCCTCGTTGAAACCCGAACTCAGTCAGGCTGCGTGCAGAAAGGTGTACCGAAATCAGTACTGACTTTGAGCAGGATCGGGCTCGAAGAAGCGGAAAGGTTCCGGACCGATTCATACCCCTACATCGAGATCAATCCGTTGCGCATCCCGCAGCATCTGATCAGGCACAACCTGATAGCACAGCAGCTCACGCTCACCGCCCTCCGCTCCGGTAGCGCGTGTGCGTACTTTACGGAACGCATGCTGCAACGTGCGGGCGACAAGAAGGAGGAGAAGAAACCCGACGTCGAATGGAAACTGTGCATGTCCGGAGACCTGGCCGCAGTCGAAGTCGAACTGAGCGCGAAGTGGGGCCGGGATTTGGACGATTTCACACGGAAGATCTGCATCGCCCTCGACGACAGGAAGGGACCGCCACGGTACGACAAATTCTTCATCTTTTCGGACAGCCCGGCGATCCTCGCCAGGTATGAAAAAGCGCTTGCCCCGGGATCAAGGTACACGCTCTGGCGATCCGATCCGATCGCACGGAAGTACTACAAAGAAGGGGCTTTGACAGTCCCGGATTACGTGCATAACCGTATCCAATGCTCGCTTCTGAGGGACGCATGAGACGCGCCGCATTGATCGTCGCAGCAGTACTCATTGCGGGCTGCGAGGAGCCTCCCCCTGTCGACACGCGGCCAGCCGAACTTTTGGCTGAACTCGCTGCAAGGTGGCCTGCAGAAGCTCACCTGCCGCGACTGGCCGACGCGGTCGCACATTGTGATCGAAAGGACTGGGAGGGCTGCGCCGAAATACGGAACCGCCAGGACCAGGTGTCGGTATCGGTCTCAGCATGTCGCGACGATGAGAGCAGTATGTGCGTCGCCCTGCGCGAGCGCGTCAGCCTGCTCGCGGATCGGGCGAAGTACTTCCCGGCCGCTCACCAGGTCTTGCTTCCCGATACGCCGTTCTACTGGCGACTTCCCAATCGTTTTCTCGCCCAGCTCTCCGACGAACATTCGTACCGCATCGAGGTCGCAAAATCATGGTACCAACGGGTCTACTTGTACATTGCCTTGGCTGTGCTCTGCGCACCGATCTTGCCGCTGATTTTTGAGCGCATCTGGCGCTGGCTCCTCCAGTTCAATCCGATCCAAAACCTCGTTCGGCGTCTGCGCGGAGAAAAGCCAGTCAAGGTGCTCAAGTTGAAGGGGCTGAGCACGCGATCTGCAGCGACCTGCGCGGAGGAATCCGTTACGCACTCCAGCACGTCTTCCCGCACCCATGCGAACCAGTTGGCTCACCCCATCCAGCCGGAAGACCGGTACGAGTCGCACGAGGAAAGCGAGGTGGTTCAACCCCTTTACACGCCCGAGACTGATCCGAAAATCTCACCCGACCCAGACTCCACGTCGAACGTGGCCGACACCACCCTGATCCATTCGACTGAGCTTGAAGGGCTGGCGCAGACTGCGCCAGCGGATGAGAAGAGGACTGTGCCTCCTCGGGTACGAAAAAATTACGATGACGATCCGGATCTCAAGGCGCTTACTGAGCTGTTTTCGGGACCACCGAAGTGATTCCTGCGTCTATGCGCACATGGCGTCATGAATGTAGCTTTCGCCGGTGCGCAGAGCGGATTTTCGACCGAAAGGCGTCCTCGTCTAGCTGCTGGCCCGTGTCCGACGGCGGGGCAGCAAAGTCACGATGCCCGGCCAGTGTCGGTCATCTGATTCACGTCGATAAGCCGCACACCACCCATCAGCCGGGCGCTCTGGCGTACGCACTGAGGATTTCGTCGACCAATCGCTCTTCGATGAGATCCTTCAGTTCTTCTTCCGTGAGCGTTGGCGGTACGAAGTCGTACCGCTCGCAGCACGCGCAGGAGATTTGCAAAACAGCGACCCGGCTGATCCGGTGGTGCTCGATCTCGAATCGGAGACCTAGCGCCGGAGTGTTCACCGTCCAGCGCCCGCCCCCCTCTTTCCAGACGGAGAGGCTGGTACGAAAAGCCCGTCGGTAATCCCAAGTGTCAGTCGTCGCGGTCAGCACCTTTTTTACGCCCTTGATCTTTCCATCGGCCGACAACGGCTGTCTCGCGTGATTTCGCGGCATGTCTTCATCGGCACGACCGCAGGGGTTTCTGCCTCAGTCTCATTCACACTAGGCTACGCGATAAATGTGTTCGCTAGCTAGCGACGAAAAGACCTTCGAGAAGCTCAGGGCTTCTGGCAATCCCGGCCCGCTTCTCCTCGCGCAAGATTGGCGTTGCTCTCAATCAAGCAGTTGTTGTAGGCCTGTTGCTCTGCTATTTCCTGATTCATTCTGGCAATGGCGTTCAATGTACGAGTGGCGCCTTCATCCACCTTTCCGTCTACGATCGAGCACTTGAACTCCCCCGGCATATAGGCGCCGAAGCTGTTCTTGGCGTGGTAGTCGATGGCGATCACATTAGGGTTTCCAGGCGAGACCGTGGCCTTGAATACCTTTACTGAGTACGGATCTTTCAGCGAGGGCTTCAGGTGCTCGATGCACAGATCAGTCTTCTGCTGCAGCGCCTCGGCGCGTGCGGCCTCCCGGGCTTTTTCTGTGTCACAGCCCGCCAGGGCAAGCCCCAGGATGACGGTGAGAAGCCCAAAATGTCGTGCGGGTTCGATCATGCTCCTGTCTCTTTGTTGTTATGCCGATTGCGAGCTTAGCACGCGAAACTTCTGGGTTATCTAGGCGCAAAAAGCCATCCGAGACGGGTCTGAGATATAGCGCTAGATTCATTCGCGTGTATCAATACACAGCACGCCTGCGCGGCGCAGACATAAGACATAGCCATAGGAATTCGGTCTCCGCATCCAGTGCATCTCTGGTGGGCGCCATCTTCAGCGTCATCGAGTCCGTTACCGCAGGCAAACTGCGCCGTCATGACCGCGCTGATCTTCGCCCTCACTCGCGCTGTTTGGGCAACCCATGAAAGAAAAAAGCCCGCTCAAGGCGGGCAAAGAGGAGGTGAGAGGGCGAGGCTTCATTCAAGCTCTCCCACTTCTCATCCTAGGCGCTGCAAGCGCGCTTCGCTATCCAAAAACGGAAGCTTTTGTCATTTTCTGTCCTGGACAAGGTGTCACGACGCGTCCTCACCGCTGGATACGTCTTCCGACAGTCGATTCAGGAAGAGCCCGCCGTTCCGGAATTCAATCAGGCCCGGAAAGTCCAGATACCCAACCCGGTAAGCGGAAATGGCCTCGGTCGCCTCGAGCTCGACGCCCCCACACCCGTTGAATTCCAACAAGCACTCGATCAGGTAGCGGAGATAGTCGGCGTTATGTCGGGACTGGACCATCCGATGCACAGTGATCACGAGAACGCACTCGCGTCGGAGCACCGGATGCTGCGCAAAGAAGCGCACTGACAGATCCGCGTTAAGCCCGCGCACCTGCAGTTCGAGCGCTTCAGGCATTTTCAGCCGACAGTATGTGTAAAACAGACAGCAGGCTTCGACAGGGTAGATCCCCGTGAGCGGGCTCAGGCTGTGATCCTCATACACAATGGGGTCAGCGCTCATCGGCGGCCTCCCGCAACCCGGGTCGAGCCGAATGCTGCGATGATGACATTTTCATTTACCGCATAGTCAGCGCGCTCAGAAAGCCTGGTCGAGGCCGGGGGATCAGGGGCGCGAAGCGGCTTAACGCCCGCAATTGGCCCTTCGAGCTTAAGCCGCGCGCGACGTCTGCGCCCCTTGTGGGCATATTTGATGTCCTGCGCCGGGATCTCGTCCATTTTGTGCGCGAGTTGCTGCACGCACAGATGCGTGTAGCGCAGGAGCATGCGCGTGTCCCGATGTCCGCAGATCGCCTGCAGGTCAAGCAGTCCACACTTGCCCGATTCGGCAAATCGGCTGATGGCCTCGTGCCGCAAGTCATGAGAGTGCAGGTCGTTCACGCCGGCCTTTTTGCAGGCAAGCACGAAGTGCTTCTTCACCGAGTATTCGCCAACCGTGGACGCTGCAGCTCTTCTTGCCCGATTCGGCGCCGGGTCAAGGCTCGCGCCTTCAAGCGCTCCCACCACTCGACCAGGAGGCACGCGGCACGGCACAGGGGTTCGGCGAACATGAGCCGTCTTCATGCCACCTCCCTGCGCAGGCCGAACTGGGCGTGTATCACGTTTGAAGCGGCAGCGCTTTCCGTTTCCCGCCGACGCTCGTCCTCCGTTCCGTCTGGGCCGCCATCATCCTTGCCAAGCTGGGCAATGCTTGTCAGCGTCGTCTTCTGCCCTTTTGTCCTGAGGCCCGCCGGCAAGAGGCTTTCGTCGATCTCTTCTTCGCCGTGCAGGGCCCTTGCGACGTCCTCCGCACGCTGGTTTACATAACGCCCCAGTTGGGAAAGTGTTTTGTGGCCGGTGATGACAGACAGCACATTGACATCTCCACCAAGCTCCTTGGCGTAGCGAGTGGCCGCCGTATGACGCAGATCGTGAAGAGTGACATTTTCGACGCCCGCTCCCTTGCACCATCGATTCCAGGCCTTCGACATTGCTGCGTGTGTAATTGGAATCAACGGATCATCATCGCCCATCGGAAGGCCTCGCTCACGGCACAGCCTTTCGATGTCTTCGATCGCCTGCATCGCCCCCGGGCTGAGCGGAACCGTTCGGGACAACTCCTTTGCGTCCGTCAGGAAGAGAATCTTTCTCTCGCGATCGAGATCCCGCCAGAGAATCGTCTCGAACGCTTCACCTGAGCGCATCGCGGTCTCGAGAAGGAAGTTCAGGGAAGGCAACACAAAGCGGTTTCTTACGTGCTTAGGATCGGCATTGATATGAGCGATGAGCCGCTCATACTCCCCTTGCGTGAGCGTTTCTTCGCGTGCGTTGTCGATGGGAGGCATGCGCAGGCCTGTTTCGGAGGCCGGGTTTCCGGAAAGCCCGTGCCACTGCCACACCCTGATGGCATGCTCAAAGAGTGATAGCAACTGCGACTGTTCCTGCTTCGCTGTCGCGGCCTTGAATCCGTCCCGCAGTCGTGCATCGATCAGATCCTGGACGTCGCGGGGCGTCACCTGAGCCATCGAGAGTGCCGCAAGCCTTCTGATCGCCTGCCGGGTGTGTTGCGCCTTTTCGCTCAGCGATTCGCGATGCGCATGGAGCCCCGGCGGTATGGGCTGCTCGACTGAGGGCACGTAACGCACTTCAAAGAACGGGCCACTGGATTCGTCACGGCATTCCCGCTTTGGCTTGATGCGCTCGACGGATATGCGCCCTAACTTCGCTTGCAGCAGGTAAGCATTGATCCGGGAGGCTTCCTGGCGCGCACCCTTGATGAACGGCAGGCGTTCCAGGGCATAGAGGTACATGGCCTGCGCCACCGTATGGCGTTTTGGGCCGCCGTGTATAGGCGTGTAGCCACTGCGCAGTTCGACACTCTTCTGCTCGGCGGCAATTCTGGCCTCGCGTGCGCTGGCGTAGCCGCTCATGTACACGTCGTGGCCTTTGATGCGCAAACGCACCGACCAGGTACTGCCTTCAAGATACGGGGTGGCCATGTCACGCACCTCCCCGGGTCAAGGGAAGGGTGAGGCGGGCAATTGCCGGGTTTCCAGCGGAGGGGGTTACAGGGTACATCGCACTTTCTCCAATGAAAGTACGTGTAGCACTGCCACTTAAACGCTTGATGCCGTCGGTGAAGGGCTTCGATTCAGGCGATGGGTGCGGCGGGCAAGCCGCCGTCTGTCGAGCGCATAAGCGTCGGAGACGCGCATGCACTCGCAGCCATCTGCAGGTGCCCGACAGGGTCCGCACAGAAAAACGTCAGAATTTCGCCAGAACTGCACAAAATTCGGGCAAAAAGAAAGGGCCTTGCGGCCCTTATCTTTTTGCTCCCTGCGTAAGCTATTGACGCAAGGGGCGTTTTTCTGGTGGCCAAGGGCGGAATCGAACCACCGACACGCGGATTTTCAATCCGCTGCTCTACCAACTGAGCTACTTGGCCGAAGAGGGCGCGATATTAGTATCTGATCGCTGTTCTGTCAAAGGTTTTGCACGCTTCATCAACCGCGCAGCACGCTTTCGGCGAACAGCGAGATCTTTGCCACGATGAGCAGCAGTTCAAGCAACAGCAAGGAGAACATGGAGACGAAAGGCAGCAGGCGATCATGGACAAAGGCCGGCATCAACCGGCGGAATGCGCGCAGTACGCGAGAGCCGACCTGATTGAAGACACCATAGATCAGATTGTCATGGCGACGACGGCCAGCAAGCAGATAGAGGGCGGCCTGGCCCAGCAGCGTGAGAATCAACAACTCGTTCAAGCCCTTCAGCACGACGACCGTTCGCATCGCCAAATCGAGACCATCCATGACTCAGCCCTGCCCGCTCGGCGATGGAGCGTTGACGACTCGCGGGAAGGACACGCGCACCAGCAGTCCTCCCTCATGCCCAGCATCGAGCAGTTCCACCTCCGCGCGGTGCAGTTCCGCGATCTCGCGCACGATGGGCAGTCCAAGACCGGAACCTTCGACCTGGGTTCCGAGCACCCGGTAGAAGCGCTCGAACACGCGCTGCCGATCTTCCAGCGGAATACCCGGCCCGGAATCCTCCACCTCGACGATGGCTCGAATGTCAGCCTTCAGACGCACGGTGACGACCCCGCCGTGAGGCGTGTACTTGATGGCGTTGTCGATCAGATTCTTGAACATTTCACCAAGCAGGACCGGATTGGCGTCGACATACAGCGGAACATGGGCGCGCTCGAAACCGATGTCTATGTTTCGCCTGCGGGCGGGCGGTACCCAGTCGCTCACCTGCGCTTCCAGCAGCGCGTTCAGTTCGATGCGTTCGACCGCGTGCACCTTCTCGGTACTCGCTTCCGCGCGAGCGAGCGCGAGCAATTGATTGATGAGATGCGAAGCATTGGTCGAACTGAGCAGAATCTGCTCCATGCACGTACGAATCTGCGCCGGGTCGTGCTCGAGCCGGGCCAATTCTGCCTGGCTCCGGAGACCGGTCAGCGGCGTGCGCATCTGGTGCGCCGCATCGGCGATGAAGCGCTGTTGCGCCGCCAGGTTCAGCTCCAGCCGCAACATCATGTCGTTCAGCGCATTGATCAGCGGCCGCAGCTCCTCCGGTACGCGGCGCACTTCGATCGGAGACAGATCTGTCGGCCGACGGTTCTCGATTACCGACTGCAAGCGTTTCAACGGCCAAAGACCACGGCCAAGGCCGAAGTACACCAGCACCACGGCGATCGGAATGATGACGAACTGCGGCAGCAACACGCCCGAAAGAATGCGTGAAGTCAGCGCTTCACGCTTGTTCAGCGTCTCGGCCACCTGCACCGTCACATACGAATCCGGGATGGTGGTGACCGGCTGGAACATGTAGGCGATTCGCACGTCTTCGTTATTGATGCGCCCGGCGCGAAAGTAAAGCTCGCCAGGCTTCCACTTGCGCTCGTCCGGTACGTCCGGCACCTCGCTGTCGCCGGCCAGCAGCTCGCCGGCGCCACCCAGCACCTGGTAATAGATGATGTCTTCACCGTCAATGTGAAACAGATCGCGCATCTGCGGAGGCTTGACGAAGATGGCACCGACGGGCGTGAAGCGCACCTGTCGACTCAGTTCGTAGACGCTGTCGCCGAGCACCTTGTCGTAGGGCGCGTGTGCAATGTCATCGGCCACGTTGTGGATGATGGCGATGCTGATCGGCCAGACGAACATCAGCGGTGCGAGCATCCAGTCGAGGATTTCGCCGAACAGCGAGTTGTACTCTCCCGCTCTTTCGGTGGTCTTGTTGCGACGGGCCTTCAGCTTTTCACGCGACGGCATCCGGTCTTTCCAGGCAGTAGCCCAGACCGCGCAGGGTCACGATGCGCAGCCCGCTGTGCTCGATCTTCTTGCGCAGCCGATGCACATAGACCTCGATCGCGTTGTTGCTCACTTCCTCGCCCCAACCGCACAGGTGGTCGACCAGTTGCTCCTTGTTGACCAGACGGCCCGCTCGCAGCAGCAGCACTTCGAGCAGTGCGGTCTCACGCGCCGACAGCTCGATCGCCTGGCCATTGACGCTGGCCACGTGATCAGTCTGGTCATAGGCAAGGCTGCCGATCTCGATGCGCGTCGGCATGCCGGTTCCACGCCTTGTGAGCGCACGCACGCGTGCTTCCAGTTCCGGCAGCGCGAAAGGCTTGCACATATAGTCGTCGGCACCTGCATCAAGACCGCGCACGCGATCGTCGATGCCGTCCTGCGCAGTCAGTATCAACACCGGCATCGTGCACTTCCGGGCTCGTACGCGCTTGATCACCTCGATACCCGACAGTCTGGGCAATCCGATGTCGATGATGGCCAGATCGAAGGTCTGACCATGCAACGCAGCATCGGCCTCGCCACCGCTGGCCACGCTATCGACCGCATAGCCAGCGCGCCTCAGGGCACGGACCACGGCGTCGGAAATGACCGGATCGTCCTCGGCAAGCAGGATGTGCATAAGCAGTCTCCGGCCTTGCGGCCGCCTCCTCCATGAACGTCTGATGCGTTCGCGCAAGGGTGTTCCGACCAGGCCCAAGCCGGGCACAAGGTCCGAATATCCCCACATGGTGTCAGTGTAAGGGAGATGTAAGCGCTCAAGAATAGTCTCCGCTCCGCTGTTCTTCTTTTGGTCCGCGGGGGCACGCCGGTTACACGGGACGCCCCGGGGAGCACCCTTCCCCTGCACGGGGTGCTCCCCGCCAATTTTTCGGGCCGTCGGCAGCTCCCCCCCGTTTGCCCTCTCCCTTCGTCCGTCTCGGCGGGCGCTGCGCACATCGGTCACGAACACGGAACGTGGACGAAAAAAGCCCGCACCGAAGTGCGGGCCTCTTGATCTGTAACGACCGTATCCGGCCACCCGGGTGGCCGGAAGGCCATCACATATCCATGCCCATGCCGCCCATGCCACCCATGCCGCCCGGCATGCCACCGGCAGCCGGCTTGTCTTCGGCCAGCTCAGCCACCATGCAGTCGGTGGTGAGCATCAGCGAAGCAACCGAAGCGGCGTTCTGCAGTGCGGTGCGGGTCACCTTGGTCGGGTCCAGCACGCCCATTTCGACCATGTCGCCATACTCGCCGGAAGCGGCGTTGTAACCGTAGTTGCCCTTGCCTTCCTTGACCTTGGCAACGACCACGCTCGGCTCTTCACCGGCGTTGGCGACGATCTGGCGCAGTGGCTCTTCGACAGCGCGCATGATGAGCTTGATACCGGCGTCCTGATCGGCGTTGTCGCCCTTCAGGTTGCCGAGATTCTGCAGTGCGCGCACCAGTGCGACGCCACCGCCGGCCACGATGCCTTCTTCAACGGCTGCACGCGTGGCGTGCAGCGCATCTTCGACGCGAGCCTTCTTCTCCTTCATCTCGACTTCGGTCGCGGCGCCCACCTTGATCAGCGCAACACCGCCAGCCAGTTTGGCCTTGCGTTCCTGCAGCTTCTCACGGTCGTAATCGGAAGTAGCGGCTTCGATCTGCGTGTTGATGTTGGCAACGCGTGCAGTGATCGCGTCTTCGGTGCCGGCGCCGTCGATGATGGTCGTTTCTTCCTTGCCCACCTCGATACGCTTGGCCTGGCCGAGATCCTGCAGCGTGGCCTTTTCCAGTGACAGGCCGACTTCTTCGGCGATCACGGTGCCGCCGGTCAGGATGGCGATGTCTTCCAGCATGGCCTTGCGACGGTCGCCGAAGCCAGGAGCCTTGACGGCAACGGTCTTCAGGATGCCGCGGATGTTGTTGACCACCAGGGTGGCCAGCGCTTCGCCTTCGATGTCTTCGGCGATGATCAGCAGCGGACGACCGGCCTTGGCGACCTGTTCCAGCACCGGCAGCAGATCGCGGATGTTGCTGATCTTCTTGTCGTGCAGCAG
>CAZKRN010000066.1:0-14652 GCA_964555165.1 uncultured Methyloversatilis sp.
CCACCTGCGGACGGCCGGTGTTCATGTCGACGTGGGTCGCCCAGTTCACCTTCGGGTCGAACTTCTCGGCTACCAGCAATTCACCGGTCACGCGGTCGAGCGTGTAGGCGAAGCCGTTGCGATCGAAGTGGACCAGCGTCTTGCGCTTCTTGCCCTTGACGTCGATGTCGGCGAGGATCATTTCGTTGACGCCGTCGAAGTCCCACTCGTCGTGCGGCGTCATCTGATAGACCCAGCGCACCTTGCCGGTATCGACGTCGCGCGCCCAGATGGTCATCGACCACTTGTTGTCGCCCGGACGCTGCGACGGGTTCCAGGTCGAGGGGTTGCCCGAACCGTAGTACATCAGGTTTTCCTGCTGATCGTAGGAGTACCAGCCCCAGGTCGATCCCCCGCCGATCTTCCACTGGTCGCCCTGCCAGGTCTTGATCGACGAATCCTTGCCCACCGGCGCCATCTTGCCGTTGGTCCAGGTCATGGACTTCTCCGGGTCCATCAGCATTTCGGCGTCGGGGCCGGTGCTGTAGCCCTTCCACACCTGCTTGCCGGTGTTCAGGTCGTAGGCGGTCACGCGGCCGCGCACGCCGAATTCACCGCCGGAAATGCCGGTGATCACCTTGTCGCGGAAAATGTGCGGCGCCTGCGTATTCGTCTCGCCGATCTTCGGGTCGCCGTTCTTGACGTCCCACAGCTTCTTGCCGGTCTTGGCATCGAGCGCAACCAGGGTGGTGTCGGCTTGTTGCAGGAACACCTTGCCTTCGGCGTAGGCCAGACCGCGGTTGACCGTGTCGCAGCACATCACCGGGATCACCGACGGATCCTGCTTCGGCTCGTACTTCCAGACGATCTTCTGGGTTTCCAGATCGATTGCGAAAACCTTGTTGGGGAAGGGCGAATGGACAAAAAGCATGCCGCCGATCACCAGCGGACCGCCTTCGTGACCGCGCAGAACGCCGGTCGAGAACGTCCACGCAACTTTCAGATCCTTCACGTTCTTCTTGTTGATCTGGTTCAGGGTGCTGTAGCGCTGGTTCTCGAAGTTGCCGGCCTGCATCGCCCAGTTCTTCGGGTCCTTGATCAGTTTTGCCAGATCGGCATTTGCGACCGCGACGCCAGGCAGGGCGATCGCGGCAAGCCACAGAGGCAGTGTGGTCATCTTGGTGGACATGGTCTGTTCTCTCCTCGTTACTTTGCGAATGGCTCGCGGCGGGCTAGGCCGGAGCCGGCAGCCCGCGATGCCCATAAGTGAATGTTGTGGGGCGGGTTATGGGTTTTATACATCGCAAAATGCAACGGCGGGACGGAATCCCCATGGCCGTACGCTGCCCGCCCTGATATCGGGATGACATCCCTGATGAAACGGGATGAAGTCCCGGATTGGCTGTTGCCAGAGGTCGGAGGTCTGCGTTGCCCGGTGATTTCTTCCAGGTCGACGCGGGGGTCAGCGGCGGCGGCGGTCGGGCCGGAATTCCCACAGCAGGCAGAGGATGCCCAGCAGGGCAGGCAGCCAGCCGACGCGGGTCGGCACCGACTGCATGCGCGCGAAATCCGGATGGGTCAGCGCTTCGGCAAGCGAAGAGGGTTCCGCGAGCGAGAGGTAATTCATGCCGGTCTGGGCTGCGAGGTCGCGCAGATGGGGTGCCTTGAGGCTGGACAGATGTTCGGTCCCGCCGGCTGTCGCCTGAGCCACGGCCTTGCCTGTTTCGTCCACCATGGCTTCGTTGCCCTCGCTTGAACCGGTGCGGCCGCGCGTGGCGGTGTCCTGCTGGGACACCTCGTCAGCCCGCCAGTAGCCCAGGGGACGTCCGTCCGGATCGAACTTCGGTATCGGGCTCAATGTACTGCCGCCCGTGCCGACGATGACGCCCTTGACCCGGCCGGGTTCGCCATCGAAAGAAGGCCGGATCTTGGGGTGCAGCGGTGGCGCCTCGTGCCCGTCGGTCACGAACACCAGCGACGGTCCGGGGTCGAGTTCCTTGAGCGCCCGGATCGACGAGAACAGTCCCTTGGACACCTCGCTTGCGCCGGCCCACGACATCTGCGTATCGATATTGGCCAGCGTTGCCAGCAACTCATGGTAATTGCCGCAGACTTCCACCGGTGTCATCAGCGCCAGCAGCCGGTACTCCGCGAACACGCCCCAGCCTACGCTGGAGCCGCAGGGCAGAGTGCGCAGCGATTCGGCCAGCGCGTACCTGGCGTAGTGCAGACGGTCGATCGGTTTCCCGTCCAGCTCGTAGTCCCGGGTATTCATGCTCTGCGTGATGTCTATCACCACCATGTGCGAGTAACTGCGTCCGGGCAGGGAAAGCGGCGGCATGACCGCGGCGAGTGCGAACAGGGCGGTGGCCAGCGCCAGCGGCCGCGTTTGACGGGATCGCGCGCGAGCCAGCAGGGTGCGTGCGCCGGCGATCATGGCAAGCCCAGCGTGAAGGCCTTCATCGTCGTTACCGCCCGTTCGCTGTTCTGCGGCAACGGCGGTCCTTCCTCGACCGACGCTTCGCGTTCCGGTGCCAGACGAAGCGCCCGCTCCAGGTTGTACTTGGCGTCCCAGTGCTGCGGGTTCAGACGCAGAAGCTCGCGATAGCTGCTCTTGGACAGCTCGGCCAGAGGCAACGACTTGCCTATGCTTTCCGGGCCGAACTGCAGCGCCTCGCGCAGATGCAGATTGCCCAGGTTGTAGAGCACCGCCTGCAACAGTTCGCCTTCGCTGTGGCGCGACAGATCCTTGTAGGCGCGCACCGCGCCCTCATAGTCGTTGCGCGCGGCCAGAGACAGCGCGCGCGCGAATTCGGCCTCCGGTTCGTGCCGGGTGAGGGCCGCGTCAGTGCCGCTGTCGACCAGGCGGTTGAAGCTCCGGGCCTGCGACAGGCGATAGCCCTCCCAGGCCGCCAGCGCGATGCTGATCGCGATGCCGGCGGCAAGCAGGGACGCTGTCGTACGCAGTTTCATCACTGGATATCCTCCTTCCATGCCGGTCGCGTGATCAGGCGGCCGGCCAGAGCGAACGCGGCCGCCAGCAGGGCCAGCGCGTAGCAGGTGCCCGAATGGTCGCGGCGCGGGATGCGCTCGGTGTAGTCGAGCGGCAGGTTCTGCTGGCGGTCCACCTCGGCGACTGCCTGTTTCACGGCCTCCGGGTCCTCGGCTTCGAACGCCTGATAGGGCGCGCCGGTCGATTGCAGGAACCGATGCAGCGCCGCCTCCGGGACATTGCCGTCGTTGGCCTCGGCATTCAGCCCCAGGCTCAGCGACGAACGGATGAATATCCAGTAGACCGCGATGCGGTTGCGGTCGAGCGCGCGTTTGATCTTGTTGCGCATGTCGTCGTCGATCTGCGCCGCGCCGTCGGACACCAGGAGCAGGATGCGGCTGCCGGAATAGGCTCGCCGGTCGAACAGTTCCGCACCAGCCAGAAGCGCTCGTCCGATGTCGGTTTCCGACAGGCCGCGGCCGATGCCTCCGGCGGCGATCGCCGCCTGCACGACGTCCCCGTGCTGGGTGAAGGGCACCACGGGCATGGGCGAAGAACTGAACAGCAGCAGCGAATAGCGGTCTTCCGGCCTGCGGGACGCGAATTCGGCGAGCAGTCGGCGCGCGACCTTGCCCTTGGCCTCCGCCGTCGTATCGATGGACGGCTGCCTGCCCTTGGGCAGAAGCGGCTCGTCCATGCTGCGGCTGCGATCGAGGATGATGGCGATCTCCGCACCGCGCCCTGTGCGCTGGACTTCGGTCGCGGGTTGCGCCAGTCCCGCCAGACCGAACAGCGCGGCGACGATGGCCAGTGCTGCGGCAATCCGCCCGCCGCGCAACAACGCGTTGCCCAGACCGTCGCGCGGCAGCCAGTCGAGGCAGCCGAAGTCCAGCGAGTGCCGTCGGCGTGGCCAGAGCGGCAGCAGCGCCAGCGGCAGCGCGAGCAGCCAGAGCGGCGCCGCCAGTTCGAGCAGGCCGGGCCAGAGGGCAAGGCTGAATCCGTTCATGCCAGCGCCCGACGCTCCAGGCGTGCCGCATGCGCGCACAGCGCGCGCGGATCTGGCGCCACGTCATCGCCCGCGTCGTCGGCGAAGAAGCGTGCTTGCGACGCCGAAAAGAAACGGCGCAGATCGGCTTCCAGCGGCAACAGCCAGGGAGCGCGGGCGAGCAGTGCAGGAATGTCGTGCTGGCGAACCACCTGACCGGCCGTATCGTCGAGCGCGCGATGCAGCCGTCGCCAGCGCTCCGCCGAATCTACCGGCAGGCGAGCGATGTCGCGCTGCGCGCGCGAGAACGGCAGGCTGCGCCGGGCCTGCATCTGGCGCAGCAGCGCCAGCAGGACCCACAGCGCGACCAGTACCGCCCCTGCACCGAGTGCCGCGTTCAGTCCGCGCTCGTAGGGGGCCGTGTCGATGTGCGGAGCCGGGGCGTCCGGCCGTATTTCATCCAGCCCGGCACGGGCGAGCACCACTTCCGGCGTGATCGGCGCCACCGTCAGAGGCACCGGCGTGGTCTGGAGCCGCAGATGGGCGACCGTGGTCGGCAGGTCGAGCGCGGGCAGTTCGATCGCCCGCAACTCGTCCGGCACATTGATGATCTGGTATTCGAGGCGCAGCCAGCGTCGTCCGGCTTCATCGGTGTCGATGCGTGCGTCCTGCCGCGCAAACCAGTTGCCGGTGCGTTCCAGCGGCGGCAGTTCGGCCAGATCCAGACGTGTGCCATCGTGCTCCAGCGCCACGCGCTGGACCAGCTTGTCGCCGATCACGTGACCGAAGGGGCGCGGCACGTCCATTTCCGGTGTGATGACCGACACCACCGGACCGGGCGCCTCCGCCGGTGGCGTGGGCACGATGCCGCCGGGCGAAGCGCCCGGGTCTGAGGGTGTGCTGTCGTCGGCCGAACCGGCCGGGCGCGACAGATCCATCTGCGGCGGAATCACCGGGCCCGTGGGACGGGGCGGTTCCGCCGGTGCGGTGTCCTGTGCATGCATGCCGGGTGCGCTTCCGAACATGCACAGAGCGGCCAGAAGTTGCAGGCCGGCACGGAGTCGAGTCATCTCAGACAGCCTCGAAAAAGTAGCGTGACATCGCATCGGCGTCGAAGCGACCGGTCATGTAGAAGGGGCGCACGCCACGGGACGAGAACAGCGCGTCCAGCGCGTCGCGCCGTTGCGCGAAGGCGTCCGCCCAGCGGCGACGGATCTGCGGCCTCAGCCACAGTCCGCGGCGGCCACCGGTTTCGACGTCGCGCAGAGCCAGCAGTCCATCGCCTTCCGGCGCACGTGCCTCGACTTCATCCCATACCACCATGGGCACGACGTGCGCGTGCGAGAGCAGGTCGAGCGCGGCCGAGGTCTGTTGCAGCGGCGCGTGGAAATCGGAGGCGAGGAAAACCAGGGCCTGGCGGCCGGCGATACGGGCACAAGCCTCCAGGATGCCAGCGGTCGAGGGCTGGTCGGCGCGTGCCCGCGACAGCGAATCCGACATCATCGGGCCGGCTCCGCGCGAGTGCATCGGCGCCAGCATGAGGTCGGTACGTTCGCTGCCGTCGTAGGCCAGCATGCCCAGCGCGTCGCCGGTGCGGAACACCGAGTCGCCCAGCGAGAGCGCGAACTGCGCCAGCCGTTCCAGCTTGCTGTCGCCGGAACCGAAAGCCATCGACGCCGACACATCGGCCACCAGATAGACCGGAATGCCGGCGCGCTGACGATTGACGCGCACCAGCCAGCGCCCTTCCGGGTCGCGGATGCTGGCGCGCAGGTCGAGCCGGCGCGGGTCCGGACGATCGAACAGCGTCTGGTGGGCGATGAACTCCTGGCCGCTGCCGGTGCTGCTGCTGCGGTGCGCGCCCGGACGCTGGCCGCTCACCCGCAGCGGCATGCGGTAGTGGAAATCGCGCTGGACGGTCATGGCGCTCGCGTGCTCAGGGCGTGGCGACCCGCTCCAGCATCCCGGCGATCAATGCGTCGGCCAGTTCGGCGCGGCGCAATTCGTACACCGGCGTGAAGAACACGCGATGGACCAGGGTGGCGGGCAGCACGGCGCGGATGTCTTCCGGAGTCAGGTAGTCGCGGCCGGCGAACCAGGCCACGACGCGCGCAGCGCGCATCAGCATGGCCATGCCGCGCGGACTGGCGCCGGCCAGGATGAGACGGGACATGTCCACACCGTCAATCTGCAGGCCGTACCTGACCGGATCGCTGGAGGCGGCCCAGATGTCCATCGCATAGCGCTGCAGTGCATCGGAGGCGGTGACCGCGCGCTGAATGGCCGCGCCTATGGCATTCATCTGCATCCAGTCCACCACGCCCGGGCTCACCGCTTCGATCAGCGCATCGCTGTCGTGGAAGCGCGGGTCGAAAATCAGCGCACGGCGGGTGTCCTCGTCCGCGGGCGTCAGCATGCGCAGCTCGAACATGAAGCGGTCGCGTGCGGCGGACGCCAGTTCGAAGGTTTCCTCCTTTTCCACCCGGTTGCGGTCGGCAAACACCGTCATGTGCGGGAAGCGGTATTCGCGGTTGAACGCCGACAGCGATCGTTCGGCCATTGCACGCAGCAGCAAGGACTGCACCTGAGGACGTGCGCGGTTGATTTCGTTGAAGAAGAAGGTCGTCAGCCGTTCGCCGTGGCGCAGCAGCGGGCCGGGTTCGATGCGCGGCTTGCCCTCGCTGTCAACATAGGTGTGATAGACAAGGTCGTTGGGCATCAGGTCCACCGTGCCCTCGACGCGCTCGAAGTCGCCGCCGATCGCGCGGGCGAAAGCGCGCAGCACGGTGGTCTTTCCGACGCCGACGTCGCCTTCGAGCAGCACGTGGCCGCGCGCGAACAACGCCACATTGATCAGGCGCAGCGTGGCGTCCTGGCCGACGACCGCGCGACGCACCTCTTCCTCCACGCGCAGCGCAAGGCCGCGCCAATCTTGCAGGGCTTCCTGGGACAGCATTAGCGAAGATTCCGGGTCTGTTTATGGGGCGGGGAAAACGCGACGCACGATACAGGGTTTAGGTCCCTCCTGCATGTTGCGGCGCGAAGCAACTGTCTCAACTGACCCTTTCCCCGGTCGCGCTCATCCGCCGCCTGCGCGTCGTGCGTGCCGGCCGACGGCGCAGCGGCCCCGGACTGGGTAAACTGCGCGCTTCCCCCTTACTGCCGGATCCTTCCCATGTCTGTCATCACCACCGAAAGCGGTCTCGTCATCGAGGACACCACGCCGGGTACCGGCCACGAAGCGGCTGCCGGCCACGAAGTCAGCGTTCACTACACCGGCTGGCTCAGCGACGGGCTCAAGTTCGATTCCAGCAAGGACCGCAACGATCCGTTCGCTTTCCAGCTCGGTGCCGGCCAGGTCATCCGCGGCTGGGACGAGGGCGTTGCCGGCATGAAGGAAGGCGGCGTGCGCAAGCTCACCATACCGCCCCAGCTCGGCTACGGCGAGCGCGGCGCCGGCGGTGTCATTCCGCCGAATGCCACGCTGGTGTTCGAGGTCGAACTGCTGGCGGTCATCCGTAACCCGGGCGAACTGGAAATCGAGGAACTCACCCCGGGCAGCGGACGCGAGGCCGTGCCCGGCCAGCGCGTCACCGTGCACTACACCGGCTGGCTTACCAACGGCCGCAAGTTCGATTCGAGCAAGGACCGCGGTCAGCCCTTCAGTTTCAATCTCGGCGCCGGCCAGGTCATCCGCGGCTGGGACCAGGGGGTTGCCGGCATGAAGGAAGGCGGCGTGCGCAAGCTCACCATACCGCCCCAGCTCGGCTACGGCGAGCGCGGCGCCGGCGGCGTCATTCCACCGAATGCCACGCTGGTGTTCGAGGTCGAACTGTTGAGCGCGAGCTGATTGCGAGGTCTGCTGCTCTGCCTCGGGCTGGCGCTGTGCGCGTGCGGCCCGGCGCTCGCGCTGGACTCACCGGATGCCGCTGGCGACGACGCGCCGCCCATCGCCGGTTTCGGCCGCCTCACGATAGAGGCACCTGATCTGCCTGCGCCGGTGCTGGACATGCTGAACCAGCACACCCGCTCGCTGGGACTGCGCGAACAACTCGACGACGACCGGGCCGAGCGGCGAGCGCTGCGCCGCATCCGTCGGGAAATGACCGATCTGCTGGCGACAGAAGGCTGGTTCAGCCCGGTGTTCGACATTGACGGCGAGCCGCCGGTGCTGCGCATCGAGCCGGGGCGCCGTGCGCAGGTGTCGTCCGTGGTCATCGATTTCGATGGCGATCTGGCGGGCGACGGCGACCCGCGCGCCGCGCGCCGCGCGGCCCTGCGCGCCGGCTGGCGGCTGCCGGCCGGACAGCCCTTCCGCCAGGCAGACTGGTCGCAGGCCAAACAGCGGCTGCTTGACGAGGTGAGTGCCCATGACTACGCCGCGGCCGTGCTCGGCGACACGCGGGCCGAAGTCGATCCGGAAACCGGCAGTGTCGCCCTCCGTGTGCGCGTCGACAGCGGACCCGCCTTCCGCTTCGGTGACATCGAGGCGAGCGGTCTCGCGCTGCACGACCTCGATCTGGTGAAGCGCTATTCCACCTTCAAGCCGGGCGACCGGTATTCGACCGAAGCCGTGCTTGCCTTCGAGCGTGCGCTGCTGTCATCGCCCTATTTCGGCTCGGTACAGATTCAGCCCGACATCGACCCGGCGCACGCCGATGCGACGCCGGTGCGCGTGGCACTGACCGAAGCCAGTTCGCGACGCCTGTCCTTCGGTGCCGGCCTGAGCAGCAATACCGGCTACCGCGGCGAGGTCGGCTGGTCCGACAGCAATCTGTTCAAGCAATCGTGGCTGCTCAACAGTGCCGTCCGGCTGGAACAGTTGCGCCAGATCGCCTTCGCCGACGTCATGCTGCCTCCGCACGGCGACGGTTATCGCGACAGCTTCGGCGTACTGGGCGAGAATGCCGACATCCAGGACCTCATCACGAAACGTATGGCCGCCGGCGTGGTGCGCGCCCGCGTGAAGGGCGACACCGAGATACGCCATTCGCTGACCCTGCAGCGCGAACAGAAGGAAATCGATGACGTGGTGCAGAGCACCCAGCAGTCGCTGGCGCTGAACACCTCGTGGACCTGGCGCAAGGTGGACGACCTGTTCAATCCGCGCGCGGGCTGGGTGCTGAATGCCCAGATCGGTGGTGGCGTGAAAGGCCTGCTGTCGGACGCCCACTTCCTGCGCGGTTATCTCAAGGCGCAGGTCTTCGTTCCGGTCGGCCGGCGCGACCAGCTCATCCTGCGCGGCGAGGCCGGCCTGACCGGTGGCGCCACCGCTGCGGTGCCGCAGGACTTCCTGTTCCGCACCGGCGGTTCGACCACGGTGCGCGGCTACGACTACCTGGAGCTGGGCGTGCGCGACGGCAGCGCCATCGTCGGCGGGCGCGCGCTCGGTGTGGTCAGTGCCGAGTACGTACACTGGGGTTGGGACCCATGGGGCGTCGCCCTGTTCATCGATGCCGGCGACGCTTCGGACACGCGGCAGGACTTCAAGCCGGCCGTCGGCGCCGGTGCCGGCGTGCGCTGGCGCTCGCCGGCCGGCCCGCTCGCTTTCGACCTTGCCTACGGCGAGCGCGAGCGGCAATGGCGGCCGCACTTTTCGCTGTCCATCGCCTTCTGAACATGAAGCCAGTGTCCGGATCGCCCGCGCACCCCCCCGCCAGCCTGCGGCAGCGCAGCCGCTTCGGGCGCTTCGGCATAGCGCTGACCGATCTGCTGCTGCTCGCGCTGCCGGTCCTTGTCCTCTATTGGGCGCTCGCCACCGAAAGCGGTTTGCGCGCCGTCGCGGCCATGGCGAGCCGGGCCGTGCCGGCACTGCGCATCGAGGGCGCCACGGGGCGCCTGGTCGATGCGCTGCGGCTCGACCGCGTGCGCTACGACGACGGCGCCCTCGCCATCGAAGCGCGCGGCGTCGAACTGGATTGGCGGCCGTCCGCTCTGTTGGGCGGACGGATCGAGGTGACGCGGCTCGCGCTGACCGATCTGCGCATCGCCCGCACTGCCAGCGAAGATCCGCCGCAGACGCCGCTCAGCCTGGAACTGCCGCTGGCCCTGCGTGCGGCCCTGTCGGCGGACCGCCTGTCGCTTGCCGGGCATGCGACGCCGGATCGCGAAGAGCTGGTGCTGCAGGGCCTGCGCGCCACGATCGATTCGGATGGTCGTGCCCATCGCCTCGACGACCTGTTGCTGCAGACACCCTGGGGAGCGCTCGATGGCTGGCTCGCGCTGAAAGGCGCCGCGCCTTTCGCCTTGCAGGGTGCGCTGACCCTGGTTGCCGATGACTACCGTGCGACGGCCTCGCTCGGCGGCACCCTGGCCGAACGCGCCGATATCGCGGTGGACGCCCGCGGCCACGGACTGAGCGGCCAGGCCCGGGTCGGGGCGCGACCGTTCGCGGCGCAGCCGCTGGCCTCGCTCGATCTCGCGCTCGACGCCTTCGATCCGCACCGCATCCACCCGGCGGCACCGTCCGGGCGCTGGACGGTGCAGGCCCGGCTTCAGCCGCGCGAGGGCGAGGCGCTGACGCTGGCCGGCCGGCTGAGCGCGCGCAATGCCGAACCGGGCCGCATCGATCAGGAACGGCTGCCGGTGCGCGCCATCGATGCCGCGGTGCAGGCGGCTGCCGGTGCGGTCGAGTTGCACGATCTGGCCATTTTGCTGTCCGGCGACGGTGCCCGGACGGGCGAGACCGGAGGAGACATTTCCGGGACTCTGGGCTGGCGCGCCAGTGGCGATTTGCCGCTCCGGGCGGCGCTGTCGCTGCGCGGAATCGATGCCGCGGTCCTGCACGCGCGTGGCGTACGCACGAAGATCGGCGGCCGTATAGAGGTGCAGGCTTCCGATGCCCGCCAGCAGTTTGCGGTCGCGCTCGACGATCGCGGCCCGGCTGCGCTGGCGCTGAAGGCAGAGGGCCACCTCGCTGGCGGCCTGCTCACCCTGGCGCGTGCCGATCTGTCGGCGCGCGGCGCGCGGGCAGCGCTGCGCGGCACGCTCAAGCTCGACGACACGCTCGCGTTCGCGGTCGACGGTCAGTTGCAGAAATTCGATCCGTCCGCTTTCGCGAAACAGGCGCCCGCAGCAAGCCTGTCTGCAAGCTTCGACGCCGCCGGCAGGCTGCAGCCGCAGCCCGATCTGAGCTTCGCGCTCGACATCGCACCCAGCACCCTCGCCGGCCAGCCCTTGAGCGGCCGCGCGAAGGCGCGCCTGCAGGGGCAGCGCCTCTCCGGTGTCGATGTCGCCCTCGACTGGGCCGGCAACGCGGTGGCCGCGCACGGCGCCTTCGGTGCCGCGCAGGACGCGCTCGACTGGACACTGGATGCCGGCAATCTGTCCGCACTGCGCGCATTGAGCGGAGCGGGCGGTCTGGTGCCGACCGGGCGTATCGGCGGCAGCGGCCAGCTGGCGGGCACGCTTGCCGCGCCGCACGGCCGCGCAACGCTGGCGGTGCGCGCACTGGCGGTTGGCGACCTGCTGAAGCTGGCGCGTGCCGACATCGATGCCGTACTCGAGCCCGGCGCCGATGGGCGCCTGCGTCTCGGAGTCGATGTGGCTGACCTTTCGTCACGGCAGGTGCAGGACGCCTCGTCCTCATTGCCGCAGTCGATCGAACGGCTGCGGCTCGACGTCGCCGGCACCCGCGCCGCGCACTCGCTGCAGCTCGAACTGCGCGCGTCGGCGCTGCCGGCCGAGCGCGGCGATACGCCGCTCCAGCCTTCGCTCAAGCTCGCCGCCCACGGTGCGCTTGGCGACGGTCCGGCGTGGAGCGGCGCGATCGACCGTCTGGCGGTGCTGGCGTCCGCCGAACTGAGCGCCACATTGAGCGCGCCGACCCGGCTGGATGCTTCGCCGCAGCGTGTGTTGCTGGACGACGCGCAGCTCGCGCTCACCGGTGGCGGAGAAGTACGTCTCGCGCGCACGCTATGGACGCCGGAGCGTGTCGAAGCGCGCGGCCAGGCGCGCGGTGTGCCGCTGCGCCTGGTCTGGCGCGACCGTGCCGCCGGCGTGTCGGTGCGGGCGCCGCTGAGGCTGGGTGCCGACTGGTCGCTCGCTGCGCGGCTGTCCGGCGAGGAGCGCATCGATGGCACGCTGTCGCTGTTCCGCGAAGCCGGCGATGTCGTCGTGAATGCCGACAGCCGCACCGAACTGGCCTTGTCGGCGGCGCGCATCGACCTTGCGCTGTCCGGCCGGGACGCCGCCGCGAAGGCGGTGCTGTCCGGTGCCGAGATCGGCGCGTTGCGCGCCGATCTCGTGCTGCCCTTGCGTCGCGATGACGGCATCTGGTTGCCCGACCTCGACGCGCCGGCACGCGGCAGCGCCACGCTGGATGTGCCCTCGCTGGCCTGGGTGGGTCGCACTCTGCGGCTGGACATGAGCACCGCCGGCCGGCTTGGCGGCGAAGTGAAGCTGACCGGACGCCTGAGCGCACCGGAACTGTCCGGTCGCATCGATGGCGACGCGCTGGCTTTCGCGCTGGCCGACGCCGGTGTCAAGCTGGAGCGTGGCGAACTGCGTGCGCAGTTCGATGGCGACCGGCTGACGCTCACCCGCCTGTCCTTCGAAAGCGACAACCGAAAGCCGCCGCCCGACAAGCGTCTCGGCGAGGTTGCACGCCATGCCGAAGCAGGCCGCCTGTCGGCACATGGCCGCGTTGACCTCGCCAGCGCGCGCGCCAACATCGTCGTGGACATCCATCGCTTCGTGCCGCTGCAGGGTGGCGAGCAGTGGCTCATGCTGTCGGGCGACGGCAGCGTGAGCGGATCGGCCAGGGAAGGCATGGCACTCAAGCTTGCGCTGAAGGCCGACGCCGGCCTGTTCACGGTGCCGGAACAGTCGGCGCCCACCTTGGGTGACGACGTGGTCGTCAAAGGTCGTACCGTCGATGAAGCCGCGGGCCCGCCGCTCGATCTTGCCATCGCCATCGACCTCGGCGAACGGCTCTACTTCAAGGGCCGCGGGCTGGACACGCGGCTCGCCGGCCAGCTCGCGCTGCGCGACGAAGGGCGCGGACTGCGCGCCACGGGCACCATCCGTACCGTCGACGGCCGCTATCGTGCCTATGGCCAGGAGCTGTCGATAGAACGCGGTGTCATCAGCTTCCAGGGCTCGGTCGACAACCCCGGCCTGAACGTGCGCGCCATCCGTCCCGATCTGCCCGTGCAGGCGGGCGTCGAAGTCAGCGGCACGGTGCAGAAGCCGCGCGTGCGTCTGGTGTCGGACACCGCCATGCCGGACAGCGAAAAGCTGTCCTGGATCGTGCTCGGCCGCGGCCAGGACCGCGCCGGCGGCTCAGACCTGTCGCTGCTCGCCACCGCCGCCAGCGCGCTGCTCGGCGGCGAGGACATCACCGGTTCGCTCGCCCAGTCCCTCGGCCTGGACCAGATCGCGCTGACCCAGAGCAGCGCGACCACCGGCCCGCGCAGCCAGGTCGTCACCTCGTCGAACAACGCGACCACCGTCGGCGGCCAGGTCGTCAGCGTCGGCAAGCGCCTGTCATCGAACGCGCTGCTCACCTACGAACAAGGCGTGGCCGGCGCCACCAGCGTCGTCAAGCTCACCTGGAACCTCACCCGCCACCTTGCGCTGATCGGCAGCACGGGGACCGAGCAGGCGGTGGATGTGAGGTATGTGTTTTCGTTCAAGTAGGGCGTATCCGCCGCGAACGCGCGCTTATCCATTCCGCGCATCATTGAATGGAATTTTAAAGGCCGCAATCGCCGATTTCGTATCGCGCCGAGCCCCGACGCGATACGATCGACCGTGCGCGAGGAGTCACCGCGGCCTGTCATCTCGTCCAGATGGATGAGTGCAGGGGAGTCAAGGTCGTAGAAGCTATTCAATGGGCATCGCTCGCGCATAGAATCCTTAAGATCACCGCCTGAGCGGAGGCTCAGTTCAACATGGCTTATCTCCCGCGATTGACCATCACGTTTCCAGAATCTGCCCTCTTGTGGGGGATAAGCCCTATTCGTTAGACATCTCCACCTCCACCCGCTATGAAACCTACTTTGTTTCTGCTTCTGGCGTGCGCCACTCTGGTGGGCTGCGCTCAAACTCGAACACAGGTCATGTTCGACTACCACCCCGAGCCTCGAATGCAGCTCGGCAGCTTGAGCGGAGCGTCGATTCGAGAGGTGCGGGTTACAGACCGTCGCTTTGATGCATTCCTCAAACAGCCGCTGGCGGATTCGCGAATTCTTTTGCGGAAGAGGAATGGCTACGATCGGCAGACGCAAGACGTTTACGTCACCGATAAGCCTCTTCCATCCTATATTCAAGAAGGCTTCGACCGCGGTCTCACTAAAGCAGCTGTTCTTCGTTCGGCTAGTTCGCCAATGGTCCTTGTGGTCCGCATTGACAAGTTCGATGATCCTGCCTTTGAGCAAGGTGCATTCAAGCTGAGAAAGCTCTTGCTCACCATTGGAGTGACCGTCGAATTGCATGACGACCGTTCCAACAGTGTGATTTGGCGCCAACGATATGGTGGCGAATCAGAGATGAAACTCGATGGAATTTTCTTCTCGGTGGACAATATTGCGCGGGCACTTCCATTCGTGATCGACGACGTGGTGTCTCACGTGATGTCCTCTCCTGCCTTTGAGGAGGCTCTACGGGCGCGCATCAACGAAACCGATGTCTAACCCTTCCTATATGGACTCCCCCCAGAATCAAGGCTGATCAATAGTCTGGCGTAGTCGGGTGA
>CAZKRN010000067.1:0-14507 GCA_964555165.1 uncultured Methyloversatilis sp.
AGATTACTGCGCAACATATTGAATAACAAGACGTGTTTGCGGGGAAACCTCAGGGCCTGACCCCATTTATTCACGCGGGGAGGTGCTGCCTAACGGAATCCACGGGATGCTTTGTACTGTTCTATCACATCGCTAATCTCTGGTGTGAAAAGCTTGATGTAGTCGTAACTGAGTCCCCGTGAACCGGTGGGGTGAGGTAGAGAGATAATTGTACAACTCTCGAAACTTTCGATAGAGATTTTGAATCGGGTTCCTGAGTGTTGTTTTTGAATTTCTTTGAGTGGATTGGTTGTTTGGCCAATGATTTTTATGACTTTAGGTTTCGTGGAGGGGTGTTGGAGTGCTTTCATGAGGCTTGATCCCATGAATAGAATAAGTTTTGGCTTTAGCTCTTCGAGGTGGAATAAAAAATTTTCAACATTTTCTGGTGCCAGAAGTTTTGTTAGATAATTTGATTCCATTCTATTGTTTTCGGTGTCACACCAGTTTGTTTGAATCAGGCTTTTTTCGAAGTCGCCGCCTAATTCTTTTCTGTTCAGAGGGTGCCCCCAAAGACCGAACCACTCTACGATTTTTTTATCATAGGGCCATGTTTCTGCGATTGGTCCGTATTCCAGTGATTTGTTCGCGAATGTATGGGGGGTGTTGGCGCGCTTCAGGGGTGATGTTTCAATTTTTTCTGCATCCCGCTTGCTGAGGCCCCATTCGTAGCCGCAGATCATTAGTCCGGATTTGTCATTGAGTCCGGGAAATATGCTATTGCCGAGGTTCAGTTCTTTCCTCATCTCTTTTTCCTTTGTGTTGGTAATAAGCTTTCTATTTCCAAGTTTATCCGGGGGTGTGACGACATCCCCTTCGAGTTTGCCAATCAATTCTAGAGCGACGCGATAAGGCAGGTAGAGCCTTCTCTGCAGGAGACTGACGGAAGGTTCGAGTTCGCTTAGCAATATTTTTCGCGCTGCCTGCATTAGTTCTGTGGTGATTTCAATTGTCGAATTGTTCAATCTGAAAGCCTTTCTTGAGATTGTTTGGTGGCATGCCTCCTTTTGTGCTCCGGTCATACCGAGAGGCTTAGCGAACAGGCTTGATGTCACGGTAATTTCTCGGATGCGTGTCGTGGTTTGCTACGCATTGTGAGAAAAATCACGCTTCGGCGTTTGCGGAAATTCAACCCTCGCAGCATGAGGAGAAAGAGGGAGTGACGACTTGTAATGAGCGCATGCCGACTCACGTCCGCAGTCTAGAGCGCCAACGTCTCAATTTCTCTTGAGTTGCGGGCTGTCGGTGGTGTGACCTGCTCCCGACTTTTCAGTCTGTTGGCGCGCTGTGTGCCGGATAACTGCCGATTAAACGAACACAAAAAACCTCACCCTTGTATTTCCGGCAAGTGGAGCATATCCACGGGGTCTGTTCCATCAGTCATTTATCCGAGCGGAGGCGCTCTCGGCGGCACCTTGAAGCGGCTGCCTGGTCGGGCGGCTTCTCCCTTTTGTAGCCGTGCGGCCGGGGTGACCTTGCTTGCCTGAGGCGGATCTCGGGCAATCACGGGCTTCGGAGATATTTGGAGCAGAACCTTGACGCATGCCCGGGCACGCCTCGCCGGCAGCGGATAGATTGCGGCCTTTCCCGCTTCTTTTCGGTCTCGCCGTCGTCCCCATGAACACCTCCTACCCCTCACCCCTCCACACCGAATGGTCCACGCTGCAGCAGGACCACGAGCGCCATGAGCGTTGTGCGGTCGGCATCAAGATTGCCGCGGTGGCGCTGACTGCCGGCGCCGCGCTGTTCGGTTTTCCGTTCGAGCTGGCGGCACCGCTGACCGTGATCGTGTGGGTGATCGAGGCGATGCTGCGTACGGTGCAGGGGCGCCTGGGTCAGCGTTTGCTGAAGGTGGAAACGCTGATCGCCGACGGGGCGTCGGAGTACGCGGCCTGTCAGTTGCACACCGAGTGGCAGGCGACGCGGCCGGGCGCGGTCGGGTTGTTGTTGGAGTACGCGACGAGTGCGCTGAAGCCGACGGTGGCTTTTCCGCACGCGCTGCTTCTGCTGCTGCAGGCGGCACTCGCGATCGCCGGCTGAGTCCTTTGCTGCATTGCGAAACATCAAGGCGCTGAAACGCGGGCCGGGGCACAATCGCGGCGACTCCCGCATTGCAACGGACTGAACCATGACCGCATCGCGTCGCCGCCTCGTGCTGGGGCTGATGGTGCTGGCTGCCGCGGCGGCCGGCTATTACGGCTGGAAGCAGTACGCGACACCGCCGGTGAGCGAGGCGTTTGCGTCCGGCAACGGGCGCATCGAGGCGACCGAGATCGACGTCGCCAGCAAGACTGGCGGCCGGCTGGAGAGCGTGGCGGTGCGCGAGGGCGACGACGTGAGCGCCGGCCAGGTCGTCGCGCTGATGGACGTGCGTGCGCAGCAAGCCGAACTGAAGATCAGCGACGCGCAGATCGAGCAGGCGAAGGCGACGCGCGCCGCGGCGGTTGCCGCGGTGGCGCAGCGGCAGAGCGATGTCGCCACCGCCGGCGCCGTGGTGTCGCAGCGGCAGAGCCAGCTCGCGCTGGCGGAGAAGGACATCGAGCGCACGCAGCGGCTGGTCGACAAGGGTTTCATTTCGGCGCAGAAGCTGGACGTCGACCGCACCAGCAAGCAGTCGGCGCTGGACGCGCAGAAGGCGGCGTCCGCGCAGTTGCAGGGGGCGAAGTCGTCGATCGACGCCGCGCGCGCCGCGGTGAAGCAGGCGGAAGCGGCGATCGAGGCCGCCGAGGCGCGCAGCGCGCGCATCCGCGTTGACCTGCAGGACGCGCAGCTGGTCGCCCCAGCCGACGGCCGTGTGCTTTACCGGCTGGCCGAACCGGGCGAGGTGCTGGCGGCGGGCGGCAAGGTGCTCACGCTGCTCGACATCACCGACGTCTACATGACCATCTTCCTGCCGACCTCGCAGGCCGGCCGCGTGGCCATCGGCACCGAGGCGCGCATCGTGCTCGACGTGCGGCCGGACATTTCGATACCCGCCAGCGTGAGCTTCGTGTCGCCGCAGGCGCAGTTCACGCCGAAGTCGGTCGAGACGCGCACCGAGCGCGAAAAGCTCATGTTCCGCGTGCGGGTGAAGATTCCGCCCGAGCTGCTGAAGGCGCACGCCAAACAAGTGAAGACCGGTCTGCCGGGCGTCGCCTGGGTGCGGCTCGACCCCGAAGCACCGTGGCCGGCGACGCTGCCGCCGCTGGTCGGTACGCCGAAGCCGCCGACGACGCCATGACGGACACGGTCGCCCGGCTCGCCGGTGTCGGCCTGCGCTACGGCGACACGGTGGCGCTCGACGACATCACGCTCGACATCCCGGCCGGCTGCATGGCCGGGCTGATCGGGCCGGACGGCGTCGGCAAGTCCAGCCTGCTGGCGCTGGTGGCCGGCGTGCGCGTGATCCAGCAGGGCGAGGTGGCTGTGCTGGGCGGCGACATGCGCGACCGCCACCACCGCGCCGCGGTGTGCCCACGCATCGCCTACATGCCGCAGGGGCTGGGGCGCAATCTGTACATGACGCTGTCGGTGTTCGAGAACGTCGACTTCTTCGGCCGGCTGTTCGGCCACGCCACCCGCGAGCGCGAGGCGCGCATCGCCGAACTGCTGGACAGCACCGGGCTCGCTGCCTTCCGCGACCGCCCGGCCGGCAAGCTGTCGGGCGGCATGAAACAGAAGCTCGGCCTGTGCTGCGCGCTCATCCACGACCCCGATCTGCTCATCCTGGACGAGCCGACCACCGGCGTCGATCCGCTGTCGCGTCGCCAGTTCTGGCAGTTGATCGAGCGCATCCGCGCGCGCCGGCCCGGCATGAGCGTGCTGGTGTCCAGCGCCTACATGGGCGAGGCGGCCGGTTTCGACTGGCTGGCGGCGATGGACGACGGCCGCGTGCTCGCCACCGGTACGCCGGCCGAACTGCTGGCGCGCACCGGCGCCAAGGATCTCGACGCCGCCTTCATCGAGCTGCTGCCGCTGGCCAAACGCCAGGGGCATGAGGCGCTGGTGGTGCCGCCGCGCGTGGCGCAGGCGGATGGTCCGGCCATCGTCGCCGAAGGGCTCACGATGCGCTTTGGCGATTTCACCGCGGTCGACCACGTCGATTTCGAGATCGGCCGCGGCGAAATCTTCGGCTTCCTCGGCTCGAACGGCTGCGGCAAGACGACGACGATGAAAATGCTCACCGGCCTGCTGCCGCCGAGCGAGGGCAGGGCGCTGCTGTTCGGCCACGTGGTCGACGGCGGCGACATGGGCACGCGCAAGCGCGTCGGCTTCATGACGCAGGCCTTTTCGTTGTACGGCGAACTGAGCGTGCGGCAGAACCTGGTGCTGCATGCACAGCTCTTTCACCTGCCGGCGGCCGGCATCGCGGCGCGCGTCGCCGAGATGGTCGAGCGTTTCGGTCTGGCCGAATACCTCGACACGCAGGCGGCCGGTCTGCCGCTGGGCATACGGCAGCGGCTGTCGCTGGCGGTGGCGGTGATCCACAAGCCGGACATGCTCATCCTCGACGAGCCGACCTCGGGCGTCGATCCGGTGGCGCGCGACGGCTTCTGGCGACTGCTGGTCGAACTGTCGCGCCAGGACGGCGTGACCATCTTCGTGTCCACCCACTTCATGAACGAAGGCGAGCGCTGCGACCGCATATCGCTGATGCACGCCGGCCGCGTGCTGGCCAGCGACACGCCGGCGGCGCTGATCGAGCGGCGCGGCGCCGCGTCGCTGGAAGAGGCTTTCGTCGCCTATCTGGAAGAAGCGACCGGCGACGGCGCCCAGCCAGTGGTCATCGAGGCGCCCGTCGCGGCGCCACCCGCTCAGCCCGCCGCACCGCCCGCGCCTTTCAGCCGGCGCCGGCTGCTCGCTTACGCGCGGCGCGAGTGGCTGGAAGTGCTGCGCGACCCGGTGCGGCTCACCTTCGCGCTGCTCGGCTCGGTCATCATGGTGCTCATTCTCGGCTATGGCATTTCGATGGACGTCGAGGACCTGAAATTCGCCGTGCTCGACCGCGACGACACGCCGGAAAGCCGTGCCTGGGTCGAGAACATGGCGGGCTCGCGCTACTTCATCGAACAGCCGCCGCTGGCCGGCATCGACGAGCTGGACCGCCGCATGCGCGCCGGCGAACTGAGCGTGGCGCTGGAAATTCCGCCGGAGTTCGGACGCCGGCTGCGCAGCGGCCACGCGGTCGAGATCGGTGTCTGGGTCGATGGCGCCATGCCTTTCCGCGCCGAAACGACGCTCGGCTACGTGCAGGGCCTGCACGCCGACTTCCTGCAGCAGGCGGCGGTACGCGAGGGGCTGCCGGCGACGGCGTATCCGGCGAAGCTCGACATGCGCTACCGCTACAACCAGGACTTCCGCAGCGTGTTCGCGATGGTGCCAGCGGTGATTCCGCTGCTGCTCACCTTCATCCCGGCCATCCTGATGGCGGTCGGCGTGGTGCGCGAGAAGGAACTGGGTTCGATCACCAATCTGTACGCGACGCCGGTCACCCGTCTGGAATTCCTGATCGGCAAGCAGCTGCCTTACATCGCCGTGAGCATGGTGAGCTTCTACGGGCTGGTGTTGCTTGCGGTATTCGTGTTCGAGGTGCCGCTGAAGGGCAGCCTGCTGTCGCTGAGCCTGGGCGCGCTCATTTTCGTCACCGCAACCACCGGCCTCGGGCTGCTGATGTCGTCCTTCGCCCGCACGCAGATCGCCGCACTCGCGGCGACCGCAGTGGTGACCATGCTGGCGACGGTCACCTTCTCCGGGCTCACGCATCCGGTGTCCTCGCTCGAAGGCGTGGGCCGCACGATAGGCACCTTCTTCCCGGCGACCTATTTCCTGAACATCAGCCGCGGCCTGTTCACCAAGGCGCTCGAAATGCGCGACCTGTACGCCGACTTCCTGGCGCTGGCCGCCTTTGTGCCGGTGCTCACGCTGCTCAGCGTGTGGCTGCTGAAGAAGCAGGAGCGATGATGAGGAAGCGCCTGCTCAACGCCTGGCGGCTCGGGCTCAAGGAACTGATGAGCCTGTGGAACGACAAGGTGCTGCTCATCATGATCGTGTGGGCCTTTTCGGGTGGCATCTACAGCGCCGCCACCGCCACGTCGCAGGAACTGCACAACGCGCCCATCGGCATCGTGGACGAGGACCGCTCGGTATTGAGCGAGCGCATCGCCGGCGCCTTCTACGGCCCCTACTTCCGGCCGCCGGAAACGATCACCGAAGCGCAGGGCGACGCCGGGCTGGACGCCGGGCTGTACACCTTCGTCATGGTCGTTCCGCCCGATTTCGAGCGCGACGTGCTGGCCGGCGCCCAGCCGTCGATACAGGTGAACATCGACGCGATGCGGGTGAGCCAGGCCTTCATCGGCGCCAACTACATCCAGAACATCGTGCTCGGCGAGGTGGGCGAATTCGTGCAGCACCGGCGCAGCGAGACGGTGGCGCCGATCACGCTGGCGCCCACCATCCTGTTCAATCCGAACATGAGCAGTTCGTGGTTCGGCAGCGTGATGGAAATCATCAACAACGTGACCATGCTGTCGGTCATCCTGACCGGCGCGGCGCTGATCCGCGAGCGCGAGCACGGCACGCTGGAACACCTGCTGGTGATGCCGCTGGGCGCCTTCGAAATCATGCTGGCCAAGGTATGGTCGATGGCGCTGGTGGTGTGGGTGGCGGTGCTGCTGTCGCTGTACTTCGTGGTCGGGCGGGCGCTGGCGGTGCCGATCGCCGGCTCTATTCCGCTGTTCATGGCGGGCACGCTGGTGCAACTGCTGGCCACCACCTCGCTCGGCATTTTCATCGGCACGCTGTCGCGCAACATGCCTCGGCTCGGGCTGATGATGATTCTCGTCATCCTGCCGCTGGAGCTGCTGTCCGGCGGCATGACGCCGCGCGAAAGCATGCCGCAGGCGGTGCAGTTCATCATGCAGTTCGCACCGACCACCCACTTCGTCAGCCTCGCCCAGGCGGTGCTCTACCGCGGCGCGGGGCTCGATGTCGTCTGGCCCAGCCTGCTCGCCATGGCGGCCATCGCGGCTGCCTTCTTCACCGCCTCGCTGCTGATGTTCCGGCGCAGCATCGCGGCGCAGGGCTGAGGTTCGAGCGCTTGACCCGGCGGGACGGCTTTGGCCGCGACACGGTGGCTGCAGGGCGCCTGCCTGGATTCAGGGCTCAACTGCGAGCCCTCACCCCCGGCCCCTCTCCCGCTGATGCGGGAGAGGGGAGTGGACGGTGCCGACGCAGGGGCGGATCCCTCTCCCGCATCAGCGGGAGAGGGTGGCGCGCAGCGCCGGGTGAGGGTCCGCGGCTCCGATCCCGGCCGCTGTCGGGGTCAGAAGACCCCTCCTACAGAACCCCGGCTCAGGCTTCGGCCGCAGGTCGGGCGCAACCCCGGTGGTGCGGCCTTGGCCGCACGACGCGGCCGACGATACCGCGCTGTCCTCCGCTTGACCGCCGATGCCGCTGCCGAAGGTCTTGCCTGGGTTCAGGCCGAAGCTGGGGCTGCGCTCAGTCCTGCGCCGACCTTGCCGGACGCAGGCGCGCCTCGGCCTGTATGGCCCGCCAGTGGAAGGGCGCCAGCACCTGGCCCACGTAGTCATCCGGCACTCGGTCGGCGATGCCGATCACGCGCGGTGGCTGCCGGTTCGCAGGCCGGTACCAGGTACCGAACACGCGGTCCCACAGCAGCAGGTTCTCGCCGTAGTTGGTATTGCCCTCTTCGGCGTTCGGCGCGTGGTGCCAGCGGTGCATGTGCGGGGTGGTGAACAGCTCGTCGAGCAGGCCGGTACGCATCCGCACATTGCAGTGGGTGAGCAGGCCGACGAAGGCGGTGATGGCGCTCACCCAGTCGAGCACCGGCTGCGGCGTGTCCGCGGCGAGCAGCAGCGGCAGGGAAAAGAGCAGGCTGCGTGCGGTATCGACCAGATGGAAGCGCCCCGTGTTGAAGAACCACAGGCGGCGCACGCTGTGGTGGATCGCGTGATAGGGCCACATCGGTGCCCATTCGTGCGACACGCGGTGCGCCCAGTAGAAGCCGAATTCGGCGATCGCCAGTGCCAGCGCGACCTGCAGCGGCAGCGGCCAGTGCCCGGGCCACCACCCGTGTCCGGGGCGCAGCGCGTCGAACCAGCCCTGAGCGCCGCCAACGATGACCAGCAGGAATACCGCCGCCTTGGACACCGCCGTGTGCAGCAGGTCGGGCCACATCTGACCGTCATCGCGCAGCCAGTCCTGCTGATGGGGCAGCACGCGCTCAAGCCGCCAGAGCGCGACCACAAGCAGCGCGTAGGCGGTGGCGAAGCCGGCAGCGCGTTCGCCGTGCGCAATGCCGAAGGCGGTGATCGCGATGCACAGCAGAAGCAGTCCCGGCCACAGTGCCAGGTCGATCCAGTGGTTCTTCGTCGAGTCCGTCATGGAAGAGAGAGGGCTGTTGACAGTCTGTTCATCCGGAACGCCCCGGTTGATCGGTGCGCGGTCCCGGAAGGTGGGCGATGCAGAAAAGCGGGCATTCCGGCCGGGCAGAGCGTATGAACGGACGATGACCGGAGCGTGACAGAACGGTCACGGCAACGTCTTTGCGGTGTGCCGCATCCCGCGCGATCCCGCGCCCGGCCCGGGAGGGCCGGTGCGGGGCGGGTGTCAGCGCCGCGGCAGTGCCGCTTCCAGTCGTGTCAGCGCGTCGCGGATGACGGCGCGCGGCGAGGCGAGGTTGAGCCGCATGTGACCGCTGCCGCCGGTGCCGAAGCTGGCGCCGGGGTTCAGGCCCAGTCCGGCCGCGATGAAGAAATCGCGCAGTGCGTCGTCGTCGAGACCCAGGCCGCGGCAGTCCAGCCAGATCAGATAAGTCCCTTCGGGGGCCACCGGGTGGATGCCGGGCAGGCGGTGGGTGACGAAGTCGATCAGTTCGTCGCGCGTGCTTTCGAGATAGCTCATCAGCGCGTCCAGCCACGGTCCGCCGTCGCGGTAGGCGGCTTCGAAGGCGACCACGCTGAACGGGTTCGACGCGCCCACGTGCAGCATGCCGAAGGCCCGCTCCATGGCCCGTCGTTCGGTGTCGTCCGCGATCAGTGCCGACAGGCCCAGCCCCGGCACATTGAAAGTCTTGCTCGGCGCCACCGTGGTGAGCACGCGATCGCCCGGCCGGGCGAGCGTGGCGAGCGGAATGTGGCGTACGCCAGGGTAGGTCAGGTCGGCGTGGATTTCGTCGGACAGTACGATCAGTCCGTGGCGACGCGCGATGGCGAGCACGGTGTCCAGATCTTCGTGCGACCACACGCGCCCGACCGGATTGTGCGGCGAGCACAGGAAGAGAAGTCTGGAGCCGCCTTGCGCGGCGCAGCTTTCAAGCTGGTCGAAATCCATGGTCCAGCGACCGTCGCGCTCGATCAGCGGGTTCTCGACCACGCGCCGGCCGCTGTCGCGGATGGCCGAGAAAAAGGGCGGATACACCGGCGGCTGCACGATCACGTGCTCGCCCGGCCGGGTGAAGGCCTGTACCGCCGCGTACAGCGTGGGTACCACGCCGGGGCACATCTGGATGTGCTCGCGCGGTGCGTTCCAGCCGTGGCGCGCGGCCAGCCAGCGCTGCAGCGCCTCGAAAGCGCTTTCCGGGCAGAGCGTGTAGCCATACACCGGGTGACGGGCGCGCTCGGTGAGCGCGGCCACGACCGGAGGCGGCGCGGCAAAGTCCATGTCGGCCACCCAGAGCGGAGTGACGTGTGCGGTGCCGAACATCGCGGCGCGGCCGTCGTGCTTGACGCTGGCCGTGCCGTCGCGCGGCACCGGCTGGTCGAAATCGAATGAGGCCATCAGCGCGCGCGCTCCCAGATGGTCAGTTCGGCCACGGTGTGCTGGTGCTTGCGACGGGTTTCGCGGATGACGAAGGGCAGGTCGCGCGGCGCGCCCACCATGCGGAAGCGCTCGCCCAGCACGGCCTTCAGGCCGTCCAGCGTGGTCCAGCTCTCACCGTCTTTCTTGAAACCGCCCAGCCAGTCCGCACGCCGGGTGTGCTCTTCCAGCCAGGTGTAGGGCGAGGCGATCATCAGCAGGCCGCCGACGTTCAGCCGCTCGTGCACCGCCGACAGGAAGGCCTTCGGGTCATACAGCCGGTCGATCAGGTTGGCGGCCAGTATCAGGTCGAAACCGGTCAGCACGCTCTTCAGATTGCAGGCGTCGCCCTGCACGAAATCGACCCGGTCGCGCACCGACTCCAGACCGAGGTCGGCCAGCCGGCGCGTCCGGTACGACACCAGTTCGCCTTCGTCGACCCGCGTGTAGCGCAGCTCGCCCTGTTCCGCCAGATGTACGCCCGCGTTGATGAAGCGGGCCGAGAAATCGACGCCGGTCACGTGTTCGAAGTGACGGGCCAGTTCGAAGGTCGAGCGGCCGGTCGCGCAGCCGAGGTCGAGCGCGCGCCGCGCCGGGCGGTCGCCCATCGCCTCGATCGCGATGTCGGCGAGCGCCTTCGGGAAGTTGGGCACGCCGAAACATTCGTCGCCGTAATGGAATTCGGCGTACTCGGACAACTGCCGGTCGCTCTCGTAATAGATGTTCGGCGCGCTGGCCGGTGTATCGCTGATCACGTATCGGAACCCCGCATGCTGGAAGAAGTGGCGGCGGAAGGCGTAGCGCGAGGCGCGTGTCGCTTCGTTGCCGCAGGAAATCCACGCACCGCCCTTGATCAGGTTGTGACGCGCGTCGAAGGTGGGTGTCGAGAAATCGTCGTAGATCGGGTGGACGTCGAAACCGGCGAAGGGGTAGATCGGCGTTTCGGTCCATTGCCAGACATTGCCGGCCACGTCGAAGAAGTCGCCGTGCGCGAAGCGATCGACCGGACAGGACGACGCCCAGTGGTCAAGGTGCAGGTTGGCAGGCGCCTTCGCGTCCAACGGCACCTCGGACAGGCCGGCCACATCGTACAGGCGGTACCACTCGTCCTCGGTCGGCAGCCGCACCGGGCGGCCGGTTCTGGCCGCCTTCCACTTGCAGAAGGCGCGCGCCTCATGGCAGTTGGTTTCGACCGGCCAGTTCCATGGCATGGGCACTTCTTCCAGCATCAGGCGCAATTGCCAGCCCTCCGGCTTGCGCCGCCAGAACTCCGGGTGATCGATGCCCGCCTGCAGCCGGAAATCGCGCCAGGCCTTGCCTTCGTCGTCCCACCAGGCGTCGTTGCGGTAACCGCCGTCGTCGACGAAGTCGAGATATTCGCGGTTGCTGACGACATGCCGGCTGGCTTCGAAGGCCGCGACCGCGACTTCGCGCGTTTCGTATTCGTTGTCCCAGCCGTAGATCGGATCGTCGCGGCGCCGGCCGAGCCGTGCGACGCCGGCGGCGACCGGCAGGGTCGGGTTCGCCGGCGCCTCGCCGCTGTCGCGGCAGGGGGACCAGGCCGGGTGGGGGCGCACGAAGTCGAGCCGGCTCTGGCGGATCAGCACGGACGAGGTTTCCAGGTGGATGCGTTCGTGCTCGATGCCCATGACGATGCTCCACCACGGATGGTCCCACCCTATGGGCATCGCGAGCGGCGCGTCATCGATGACGCGATCCACCATGCGGCGCACCGCGCTGCGGTAGTCGCGTACCGCCTGCACCGCCGGCCAGTCGTAGTTCGCTTCGTTCAGGTCGTCCCAGCTCATCTCATCGACGCCGACGGCGAACATCGATTCGAAGCGCGGATTGATGCGCTCGGCGACGAGGCCGGCCAGCAGCAGCTTGTTGACGAAGAAGGTTGCGGTATGGCCGAGATAGAAGATCAGCGGATGGCGCAGCGGAATCGGCTTCCTGTAGTACGCCTCGTCGCAGGCGAGCACTTCGAACAGCTGTTCGTAACGGCTGAAGGTGGCGTGGAAGTAGTCGCGCAGGGTGTCGCGCATCGCGCCGGCATCGTTCGCGTCGAGCCGCGGTGTGCGCAGGAAAAGCGTGGCCTCGTGGGCATTCATGTAGTTGTGCTCCGGCGGATACGGGCGTTGGCTGGACAGCCGGGAATCTGTGCTCATGGCTTGATCACCCGCAGTGACGGATGCATCCGGCTCAAGTCGCGCCTGAGACGAGGCGCCGCGACGGAAAGTTCAGACATTGTGCAGTCGCTCGGGTGACGTGCGTGTTTCATGCCGGCTCAGCGGCGAAGGCCGTGCTGTCCTTGCCGAGTTCGCGCGCCAGCCAGTCCACCAGCAGACGGGTGCGGCCGGGCAGCAGGCGGGCGTGCGGATAGACGATGTGTACCGGCCGCGGCGGAGGTTCGAAGTCCTTCAGCACGACGCGCAGTGTGCCCTGTTCCAGCTGCGGTCTGACCTGGTAGCAGAGGAACAGGCCGAATCCGGCGCCGGCTGCGCAGGCGTCGACCGCCGGTGCGATGTGGTTGAACTCGAGGTTGCTGGCGATGGGCACGGTGACGGAGCGACCGTTGATCGGAAAGCTCCAGGCCAGGCTGGAGGCGCCGCTGAAACGGACGCAGGGTGCGCCGCGCAGGGCGTCCGGGTGTCGAGGCTCGCCGCGTTCGGCGATCAGATGCGGGCTGGCGACCACGACGCGCCGTATCGCGCCGAGCGGCCGCGCGATCAAGCCGGAATCCTCCAGTGCGCCGATGCGCACGCCGACGTCGATGCCTTCTTCCAGCATGTTGACCACGCGGTCGTACAGCAGCACGCGCAGCTTCACGCGCGGATGGCGCAGCGCGAAGCGGGTGACCGCCGGCGCCACATACATCTGGCCGAACTGTACCGGCGCCGTCAGCACGATGGGCCCGGACGGTTCCGATGCCCCTTCCTTCAGTGCGTCTTCGGCGTCCTGTACCGCCGACAGTACCTGGCGGCAGCTTTCCAGATAGCTGCGGCCTTCGTCGGTCAGCGCGATGCGTCGCGTCGTGCGGTTCATCAGCCGCACACCGAGATGGGTTTCGAGCGCGGCAAGCGTGCGTACCACGGCAGGCAGCGAACAATCGAGCACGCGCGCGGCCGCGGTCAGGCTGCCCTGTTCGGCGATCTCGACGAAGATGGTCATGGCGCGGAGCGTGTCCATGGCAGAAGATTTGTTCTGTTCGATGAAGGTGTTTCGCGAATTGTCGTCGATTGCTGCACTCTGTGCATCAAATGGACGGTTATCCGGAGATTCGACGAGCCGCATGTAAGGTTGATCGCGCTCGCCCTGTCCGGAGCAGTGCGGACACCGGTGTCCGCATCCGAACGGAGGAGCGCCATGAGTCGTCGCCTGTATGCCGAGCCGCATCCGGACACTGTCACGCCCCGCGGGGTGTTCGAATCGCGTCGCCGCCTGCTGCTCGGTGCAGCGGCATCGGTGTTCTCGCATCCGGGCATGTCCGTGGCGCAGACCTTGTCCGGCGCGCGGAGCAATGACTGGTCGGTGGGCGAAGCGCCGACCGCACGCGAGCACATCACGCAGTACAACAACTTCTACGAGTTCGGCACCAGCAAGCACGACCCGGCGCTCTATGCGTGGAAACTTCGCACGCGGCCATGGACGGTGAGTCTGGAAGGTCTGGTGCAGCGCCCGCGCGTCATCGACATCGAGCGCATCCTCAAACTCGCGCCGCTGGAGGAACGCATCTATCGCTTCCGCTGCGTCGAAGGCTGGTCCATGGTCGTGCCGTGGGTGGGCTATCCGCTGTCGGTGCTGCTCAAGCAGATCGAGCCGCTGGGCAGTGCGCGCTATGTCGAGTTCGAAAGCGTCTTCGATGACAAGGCGATGTCCTCGCCCCTGGTCAATCCGCTTGTGTTCCCCTATATCGAGGGACTGCGGCTGGACGAAGCCATGCATCCGCTCACCCTGCTCGTGCTCGGCCTCTATGGCGAGGTGCTGCCCAACCAGAACGGTGCGCCGTTGAGGCTGGCGGTGCCGTGGAAATACGGCTTCAAGAGCAGCAAGTCCATCGTGCGCATCCGCTTCACCGACGAGCAGCCGCAGACGTCCTGGCGGCGCGCCACACCGCACGACGTGGGCTTCTATTCGAACGTCAATCCGCAGGTGAGTACCGAGCGGTATGACCAGAGACGCGAGCGCAGGCTCGGCGAATGGATGCGGCGCGACACCGTCATGTTCAACGGCTACGCGGAACAGGTCGGTGCGCTGTATGCCGGCATGGATCTGCGGCGCAACTTCTGATCGACGCGCCGGGCAGACCTCGAACGGCGCCGCATCCCGATCCTTGCAGGCGAGCGCCGGCGTTGCGTGCGCTTCGCCCGCGCGAGCGGCCGGCGGCCGCATGGCGCCGTGCGCGGCAATGCTGCCGACGATGTAAGGAAATGGCTCCCCGGCCTGTCTGCTGCGCCGTGGACAGGCAAACGTCGCGCGCTTCACCCGGGCATTGCCGACACGCATCGCGGAGCGAGAGGGCGCCAGGTCGCGACTCGCCCGTGTGCGGGTCCGTCACGCCGATGCGGGCGGCCGCAGCCGGCAGGTCGGGTGTGCCCGCGGGCGCGCCCGGCTTCGGACCAAGCGGACAGCAGGAGAGCGATCATCGATCCACTTTCGGAACAGAACCA
>CAZKRN010000068.1:0-13370 GCA_964555165.1 uncultured Methyloversatilis sp.
TGCGCGCCGCCTTCGTCGCGGTGGCCGACGGCAAGCAGGTGGCCGTGCTGGCGCCGACCACGCTGCTGGCCGAACAGCACTACCAGACCTTCACCGACCGCTTCGCCCAGGTGGCGCACGAGTGGCCGGCGCGCATCGCCGAGATTTCGCGCTTCAAGAGCGCGAAGGAACAGACGCAGGCGCTGAATGAAGCGGCCGAAGGCAGGATAGACGTGCTGATCGGCACCCACCGTCTGCTGCAGAAGGACGTGAAGTTCGCCCGCCTCGGCCTGGTCATCATCGACGAGGAACACCGCTTCGGCGTGCGCCAGAAAGAGGCGCTGAAGGCGCTGCGCGCCGAGGTGGACGTGCTTACGCTGACCGCAACGCCGATTCCGCGCACGCTGGCCATGTCGCTGGAAGGCATCCGCGACTTCTCGGTCATCGCCACCGCACCGCAGAAGCGGCTGGCGATCAAGACCTTCGTCAGCCCATGGTCGCGCGGACTGATCCGCGAGGCGGTGCTGCGCGAATTCAAGCGTGGCGGCCAGGTGTACTTCCTGCACAACGAGGTCGACACCATCGAGGAAATGAAGACGCGGCTGGCCGACCTGCTGCCGGAAGCGCGCATCGTGGTCGGCCACGGCCAGCTTCCGGAACGCGAGCTGGAGCGCGTGATGCGCGAGTTCACGCAGAGAAAGCACAACGTGCTGCTGTGTACCACCATCATCGAAACCGGCATCGACAACCCGAACGCCAACACCATCATCATCAACCGCGCCGACCGCTTCGGTCTGGCCCAGCTGCACCAGTTGCGCGGCCGCGTCGGCCGCAGCCATCACCAGGCCTACGCCTACCTGCTGACCGACGCGCACGCCAAGCCGACCGAACAGGGCCGCCGCCGTCTTGAAGCGATCCAGATGATGGAAGAGCTGGGCTCCGGCTTCTTCCTCGCCATGCACGATCTGGAAATCCGCGGCGCCGGCGAAGTGCTGGGCGATTCGCAGTCGGGCGAAATGCAGGAAGTGGGCTTCAACCTTTACACCGAAATGCTGAAGAGCGCGGTGAAGGCGCTGCAGAAGGGCGAGGAAGCCGACCTGACGCAGCCGCTGGACGTCGTGTCGGAAATCAATCTGCACACGCCCGCCCTGCTGCCGACCAAGTACTGCCCGGACGTGCATGAGCGGCTCACGCTGTACAAGCGACTCGCCAACTGCGAAACCGACGATGAACTCGCCGCCCTGCGCGAAGAACTGGTGGACCGCTTCGGCCCGATGCCCGACCAGACACGTGCTCTGCTGGAAACGCACCGGCTGCGCATCGCCGCCCGGCCACTGGGCATCATCAAGATAGATGCACACGAAACGCAGATACTGGTCACCTTCATGCCGAATCCGCCGGTCGAGCCGATACGCATCATCCAGCTCGTGCAGAAAGACCGCAACTTCAAGCTGGCCGGGCAGGACCGGCTGTCGTGGAAGAAGTCCAGCCCGGACCTGGACAGTCGCGCCGCCGCGGTACGCGAACTGATGAAGAAGCTCAAAGGCTGAGACCGTACCAGGCATGCAGCCCCGGGGCAGGCCGGGCTGACGGGGCGCAGGGCGAAGTGCGAAATCGCCGCGGGATGGCGGCACGATCGATCCCTCTCCAGGACGGTTCTCCTGCAAGGACGAGCCCGGTGGCCGGGGCGGGTTTGCGCTACCCTTGAGGCCTGCGGAGCCGCGTGGTGGCGCCTGCCGGAACCGTCCGGCCTGTCCGGGTGACGGCTGCCACACATGCTGCCCTACCTGTGCGCCCCTCGACCGGTCCCGATGCCCGTTTCCTCACTGCCTGCCGACACGCCGCTGTTCATCGTGCTGAATGCCGGATCCGGCAGCCATGACAGCCGGCAGACCCGCGAAACCATAGAACGCGTTCTCGAAGGCGCCGGCCGGCGTCACCGGATACAGAGCGTGAAGGATGCGCGCCGCTTGTCCGCTGCGGCCCGCAAGGCGGTCGAGGACGCGCGGACGGAACGCGGCGCCGTGGTCGCCGCCGGGGGCGACGGCACGATCAACGCGGTGGCCCAGGCAGTGGTCGGCAGCGGCGTGCCTTTCGGTGTGCTGCCCGAGGGCACCTTCAACTATTTCGCGCGCGAACACGGCATCCCGACCGAGACCGCGGACGCCGTACGCCTGCTGCTCGACGGCAATGTCCGTAGCGTGCGGGTGGGCCGGGTGAACGATCGCATCTTCCTGGTCAACGCCAGTCTGGGCCTTTACCCGAAGCTTCTGGAAGACCGCGAGGAATGGAAGCGCCAGTTCGGTCGCAGCCGGCTGGTCGCGCTATGGGCCGGGACGATCGCGCTGCTGCGTGGTCACCGCCGGATGACACTGGAAGTGGAGCATGCGGGCTGCCGGCGCACACTGCACACGTCCACCCTCTTCATCGGCAACAACCGGCTGCAACTGGACCAGATCGGCATCGCCGAAGCCGCAGCCCTGGACGAAGGACGCCTCGCGGCACTTGCGCTCCGTCCGGTCGGTCGTTTCGCCATGCTGTGCCTGCTGGCTCGCGGTGCGTTCGGCACGCTGGGCGAAGCCGACGAGGTGAACAGCTTCAGTTTCCGCACGCTCAGGCTGACCGTATTGCGGCGCGGCCGACGCCACGGTCGCATCAAGGTGGCGACAGACGGCGAAGTGCTGTGGCTGCGCGCGCCGCTCGAGTTCGCCGCGCTGCCGGACGCACTGTCGCTCATCGTTCCCGTCGAGCGCGCCCCGGCATGAACACCCTGCTGCTCCAGATTTCAGACCCGCACTTCGGCGCCGAGCGCAAGGCCGTGTGCGATGCCTTGCGCCGGTTGGTGCAGGAACAGACTCCGCGTGTGCTGCTGCTCAGCGGCGACATCACGCAAAGAGCGCGGCCTGCCCAGTTCGCCGCAGCACGCGCATTCGTCGACAGCCTCCGGATTCCTCAATGCATGACCTTGCCCGGCAACCACGACATCCCGCTGTTCAACGCCGCTGTGCGGCTGTTTGCCCCGTACTCGGCCTACCGCCGGGCTTTCAGCCGGTCGCATGACGCAGTGCTCGACAGCGACGGTCTGCGCCTGATCGGACTGGACAGCACGCGCCGCTGGCGCCATGTGAATGGCGAACTGTCGCCTGACCAGATCGCCGCAACAAGCCGCCACCTGCGCGAAGCACCGGTGGGCGTGTTGCGCGTGGTGGCACTGCATCACCCGGTTGCCGTGACGCGCGCAGCGGAAGGACACAACCGCGTCCGCAGACATGCCGATGCGATCGATCGGTGGCTGCAGGCGGGCGCCGACCTCATCGTCGGCGGCCACATCCACCTGCCCTCGGTGCGCTTTCTGGAAGCGGGCGGACGGCACGGATGGGCGGTGCTGGCCGGCACCGCCGTATCGCGGCGCACGCGACACGACGCCGGCAATTCCGTCAATCTCATCCGCTGCGCGCAGGTGGGTCTCCGGCGCGTCGGCGCCGTCGAGCGCTGGGACTACCGGGAGGAGGCGAAGCACTTCGAACTGGCGGCGCTCAGCGCCCTGCCTCTGTCCGGTTGATATCGACATGTACACCTCATTCCGGAGTGCCGAGCTGCTGGCCGAAGCGATCGCCACCTGCCTGTTGCCGATCCATGCCGCATTGCTGGCTGGCGCACTGGCAACCACAACGGCCATCTTCCTTTCCCGGCACCACCTGCGACGTGGCGTCCGTGCGTCGGCTCGGCGCGTCGCGCTCACCGGCACACTGGTCATCCTCTGCTCCGCGGCGCTGTTCGCCGCCGTCGCGGCCGCGCTCGAGGACGGCAGCGCACTGCTGCGGTTCGATCACGCGCTGGCGATCGCGCTGCGCTCGACGCAGTCGGCGGACACGCTGCACGGGTACGCTCGACTCACCCGCTTCGGCGACACCGAAACGCTCACTGTCCTGGCGGTCGTCGGCGCGATGTTCCTGGCGTGGCGACGGCAGCACCTGCTGGCGGCAACCTGGGTGGTCGCCATCGGCGGCAACTCGCTGCTCAATGTCACGCTGAAGAGCCTCTTCGAACGCGTGCGACCGCTGCACGATCACGGGTTCGCCGCGGAGAGCAGCTGGAGCTTTCCGAGCGGACACTCCTCGGGCACGGTTGCCGGATGGGGCGTGCTCGCTTACGTTGCCCTGCGGCTGCTGCCCGCGCGCTGGCATCTGCCCGCACTTCTCTGCGCCGTTGCGATCGCGCTGTCCACAGCGCTCAGTCGCGTCGTGCTTCAGGTGCATTTCGCAAGCGACGTACTGGCAGGGCTGTGTTCCGGTACGGCCTGGCTCACGCTTTGCATCGCCACCAGCGAACTTCTGCGCAGGCGATCGTGGCCGGCGCAGGGTCCGCCAGGCGCGCACGACTTCGGCCGGAACTGACTGCGCACCGGCTGGCAACTTCCGCAGAACCCACGACGATGCGCGCAGTCTCAGCGCGCACCGACAGCACGGAGCAGATCATGATCGAGCATTCGCGATTCGAGGCAGCCTGGTGGGGTGGTTTCATTGGCGACGCGCTGGCCATGCCGGTGCACTGGTACTACTCGCGCGAACGGATCCCGCTGGACTACGGCGACATCGCCGGCTACCTCCCGCCCCACAACCCGCATCCGGACAGCATACTGTGGCGCAGCAGCTACGTGTGCTCGGGCAGCACCGACGACATCCTGCACGAGCAGGTGCGCTGGTGGAACGGACCGCGCGACATCCATTACCACCAGTTCCTGCACGCCGGAGAAAACACCTTGAACGTGCGCATCGCGGCACTGCTGGCCGAGTCGCTGCTTGCCCGCGATGGCTACGACCGCAGCGACTTCGCACGCAGGTACATCGACTTCATGCTGCGGCCGGGCAGCCATGGAGACACCTATGTCGAGGAATGTCACCGCACCTTCTTCCGCAATTACGGCAAAGGTCTGGAGATCGAGGACTGCGGCGGCGAGGACATCCATATCGGCGGTCTGGCGACACTGGCGCCGCTCATCCTGTTTTACGCCGGGGACCGCGAGGCGCTGCGCGCCGCCGTGGGCGAGCATGTGGCGCTGACGCACAAGGGCGGACAGGCGGCGGCGGCAGCCCGACTGTATGCCGATCTCGCTTTTCACCTCCTGCACGGCGCGTCAATGGACGAAGCGTTCGAGAGCGCCGAACCGGCCGGTCACCCTGCGCTGGCGAATCCGTACCGCGACTGGGCGGCGACGCGCCCCGACAACGATGTGATCGGACGGCAGTTCAGCCCTGCGTGCTATCTGGAAGATGCGCTGCCGGCAACGCTGCATCTCGCGATCAAGTATGCGGACACGCCGCGCGAAGGCTTGCTCGCGAACGTGCGCGCGGGCGGCGACAACTGCCATCGCGGCGCCGTGCTGGGCACACTGCTCGGTGCCGCCAGTGGCATGTCCGCACTGCCGCCGGAGTGGGTGGCCGGACTGCATGCCCGCGAAGATTACCGGCGCCTTCTGGTGGCGTTGCGCGCCCGCGCAACCTGAACGCTCACGCCAGGACGGCACAGTTGCGGCCGGCACCTTTGGCTGCGTACAGGCGCTCGTCGGCGGTGCGGAACATCTGGACAAGTTCATCGCGGGCGGCATCGACGAAAGCACCGCCAACCGAGGTGGTCACCACGCCCCAGTCGGCATTGCACCGGTGCGGTATCTCCAGCCGGCGCACCTCGACAAGCACCGCTTCGGCAACACGTTCATACACCTGCCGCTCGACCAGCGGCATCAACAGCGCAAACTCCTCGCCACCGTAGCGCGCGACGAAAGCGCCTTCCGTCAGGCGCTCGGCATTGAAGCGCTCCACCACGGTGCACAGCGCACGGGCGACCGCGCACAGGCAGTCATCGCCGGCGAGATGCCCGTAGTGATCGTTGAAGCGCTTGAAGTGGTCGATGTCCAGCATGAGCAATCCGAACGGCCTGCCGTGCTCGCGCGCCTCGCTCCACGAAAGATCCAGCGTGAGGTCCATGTGACGACGATTGCTCAGACCGGTCAGTCCGTCGCGGCTGGCCTGCTCACTGAGCAGACGGTTGGCCACGGAGAGCCGCTTCCTCAGTGCGGCAATGCGCGTCATGGCCTTCATCTTCGCCTGCAGAACCGCTTCCGCCAAGGACTTGACCAGAAAGTCGTCGCCGCCCGCCTCGATCGCCGTAATCAGGTTTTCCTGGGTATCCGAAGCCGTGAGGAAGAGGATGGGCGTCCATGCCCAGTCCTGTGTCGCCTCGATCGCGCGGATGCGGGCCGTCGCCTCGAAGCCGTTCATCACCGGCATCTCGATATCCATCAGGATGAGGTCGGGTGCGTTCTGTCTGAAGTGCGTGAGGGCCACTTCGCCGTTTTCGGCCAGAGTCACCTCGTAACCGAAAGAGGCCAGACGGACCGACATGACCGCCGCCATGGCCCGGCTGTCTTCAACCAGCAGAATCTTCATGTGTTCCCCGCATTGCGTGCTTTTTGTTGTCTTTGTGCACGCTATTTCGGCCGGAACACCCTCGTCTTTAGACGAACCTTCGCGCCTGCGCCGCGCAGGCCGCAAGGCCCGCGGGCACGGCACAACGGCAGCGGGCGGCTGTTGCCACCGCGCAGCGCGCCGCGGAACCTTCGTCCGTCGACGGCGCGGGCGCGCCGCCACCGCCCGGCCACGCGGCCACCCGGCTTGAGCCCGGCATGCATTGTCCTGCACACCTCCCCGGACATCACGAGGGGAGGTCCCCCTGGATCCCACCCGATGTGCCGAGTTCGCGAAGATAGGCCCAAGGATAGATGCCCCGCCGATGTCCGTCCGAAAACACCAGATTCAGACCGGTGTCGGCGATGGCGTGGGCTTCGGTCAGCACAACCCCGGTCCCTCCTCCGGACTCCTCACCGGCGCGTGCCGCGCGCTCGCAGAATGCGCAACGGCAACGCGCGCGCAACAAAGCGTGCGACAGGGTGCTCTCGGTGCCATCGTCCCACTCGATGCAAAGCAGTCGGGACACGCGATGCACGGTGACAGCCCGAGGCAGCGGATTCATAGCATCGCACCCACGCCTTCCGCGCCAACATGCCAGTCGTGACCGGCCAGACCGCCCTCTTTCAGTTCGCCGCCCATGGCCGCCAGACTCTCTTCCCGGATGAGCGCCTTCAGCTGGCGGTGCAGCGCGAGAAAGGCGGGCGACGAGGTCATTTCGGGCGTGCGCGGACGTGGCAGCGGCACCGGTATTTCCGCCTTGATGCGCCCGGGCCGCGCGGTCATCACGTAGATCTTGTCGGACAGGAAGATCGCCTCTTCGATGTCGTGAGTGATGAACAGCACCGACAACTGCAGTTGCTGCCACATATTGGTCAGGATTTCCTGCATCACCGCCCGCGTCTGCGAATCGAGCGCACCGAAGGGCTCGTCCATCAGCATCACCTGCGGGCTGGTGGCCAGCGCACGGACGATGCCGACACGCTGCTTCATGCCGCCGGAAAGCTGGTCCGGGTAGTGATTCTCGAAGGACAGCAGACCGGCCAGACCGAGCAGCGTGCGCGCCTTGACCTCGCGCATGCTGCGGCCCAGGCCCTGCATCTTCAGGCCGAACTCGACGTTCTGCCGCACGCTGAGCCATGGAAACAGCGAGTACTGCTGGAACACGACGCCGCGGTCGGCACCCGGCGCGGTCACGGCGCGGCCGTCGACCGTGACCGTGCCCTCGTCGGCGCGCAGGAAGCCGGCCACGATGTTCAGCAGCGTGGACTTGCCGCAACCTGAGGGTCCGACGATGGACACGAATTCGCCCGGCTTCACCTCCAGCGATACGTTCTTCACCGCGTCGAAGGGGATGCCGTTCTGTACGAACCGGATGTTCACATCGCGGATATCGATGTGACCCGTGGCCGACGGGGTGTGTGCGGTCGATGCGCTCATCAGGTGTTCTCCTTTCCGTTTCCGGCCTGCCACGGCATGAGCAGCCGGCCGAGCAGGCGGATGCCGCCACTGCAGCCCAGGCCGAGCACGCCGATCACCAGCATGCCGATGACGATGTTCGAGTACTCGATCAGCGAGTACGCCTCCCAGGTGAAGTAGCCGACGCCGTACTGGCCGGAAATCATTTCCGCGGCGATCAGCGACACCCACGCCACACCCATGCCGACCGCCAGACCGGTGAAGATATGCGGCATGGCACCGCGCAGCACCACCTGCGTCATCAGTGCGAACTCGGTGGCACCAAGGCAGCGCGCCGCCCGCACCAGTACCGCATCCATCGACGCCACGCCGTGCATGGTGTTGAGCAGGATGGGGAAAAAGGCGCCGATGAAGGTGATGAACACGATGCTGGTTTCGGTGGTCGGCCACAGCATGATGGAGATCGGCACCCAGGCGATGGCCGGAATCGGGCGCAGTATTTCCATCGCCGGGAACAGCAGGCTGCGCACGTGGCGGTAGCGCCCGATCAGCAGCCCCAGCGTCACCCCGAGCACGGTCGCGATGGAAAAGCCCAGCATGATGCGGCGCAGGCTCAGCATCACGTGCGTCGTGAAGCCCTTGTCACCGAACAGATGCACAGCGCCGCCGAACACCTCGACCGGACCCGGTACATTGGTGAAGCGGATGTAGAACACCCAGCGATGGGTTGTGGCCAGATGCCAGAAGCCGATCAGCAGCACGATGGACAGCGCCCCCAGTGCCCAGGTCGGCAGTTCGCGACGCAAGGTACGCCCCAGCCGCTGCGCCGGCGTCACCCGGAGCGGCGCGGCATCGGCGGGAGCGGCCGGCGCCCCGCCGGGCGCTGCCGCCGATGCCAGTGCACGCACCGGCACGGGCGAGTCGACCGGCACGGCATCCGGCGGGGCGGCGTCATCGATCGGCTGCATCCTCATGACGGTCGACATGGCTCATTTCCTCACGGTGGCGACAGCCAGCGCATCGGCATAGCTGCCGAGCTTTCCGCCGCTGGCGGCGGCATGTGCCTCGGCGTCCTTCTTCAGCAGGAAGGGCGTGATGCTGGCGCCCTTTCCGCCCAGCGAGTAGAAGGCCTTGTCGGCGAACAGCTTGATCTTGAACGCCTGGTCGAACACGAAGGCAACCCCGACCTTCTTGCCCGCCTTGGTCGCCGCATTGACCGCAGCCAGCGTGCATTCGGCCGACTTGTATGCGGTCAGCGCCCCGCCTTCGATCCACACCTCGCCGGCTTCGCGCGGCTTGTCGATGCTGCCGCCGCACAGCGGATCGGTGCCGGATACTTCGTAGCTGGCAAAGCTCGCCTTCTGCTTCGCATAGTCCAGACCGAGTTCCTTGTAGGCCTGCATCACATAGCTTTCGTCCACCCAGGCGTCGGCGTCGAACTCCTTCACCCGGCCCATGCGCTGCAGCACCCCGTGGTCGTACTTCACCGTCTCCACCCACTTCGGCTTGATCGTCGGGTCCAGCGTATGCACACCGCCCGGGCCGAGGAACATGTAGGCCACTTCCTTCTCGACCCGCGTCCACTCCTCGATCTTCGTCGCCGCCTCGACCGGATTCTTGCGCACCCATTCGTTCGCTTCCATCAGTGCCTTGATGTACGCGACGACGAACTCCGGATACTTCTTGGCGAAGTCCTCGCGCACCACCACACCGTGGAAAGTGGGCACCTTGGTCTCGACGCCGTCGAAAATCTTGCGCGCGAAGCCGCGGTAGGGCAGCAGTTCGGCAAAGGGCACGAAATCGGCGTGGCCGTCTATGCGTTTCTCCTGCAGGCTGGAGGTGCCGACTTCCGGGCTCTGGCTGGACAGTTCCCAGACGTCGCTCTTCCATCCCTTGTCCTCCATCGCCTTCAGCAGCATGCCGTGCGCGGCCGAGCCGAAGGGCACCGACACTTTCTTGCCCTTCAGGTCGGACAACTGGTAGTAGGGCGAATCCTTGTGCACCACGATGCCGTTGCCGGCGCCGTCGGCGTTGTAGGCAATCAGCGCGATCAGCCGGCTCTTCGTTTCCGGACTGGCCTGGAAGGTAGCGCCATTCACCAGCAGCGGGTAGTCGCCCATCATGCCGATCTGCAGCGTGTTCGCCACCATGCCGTTGGTCACCGGCGGGCCGGAGGTGAAATTCTGCCATTCGAACTTGAACTGGATGTCCTTGTACTTGCCGGTCTTGGGCAGGTGCTTTTCGAGCAGACCGAGTTCCTTGATGACGATGCCGCCGGTGACCGTGTTGGTGGTCGTGTTCTGCGTATCGATGCCCACCGTGACGACCTCGGCCAGTGCGCCGGTGGCACAGCTGCCCAGCGCCGCGCCGAACAGCATTGCGCGGGTCGTACCGGTCACGCGACCCAGGGTCTTCTTCATTGCGTTCATGGCTTCACCTCTTCCTGTCAGTTCAAAGAATGAATCGAAGATTTGCTGCTTACTGCGGGTACTCGGTCAGCGCTCAGGCGCTCTCGAACAGGTAGTGCTTCTTGTCTTTCACGCCGGCCCATTCGTCCGCATCGGGGAGCGGATCGCGCGCCGCGGTGATCAGAGGCCACTCGCCGGCCAGACGGGCATTGAGCGCGACGAACTCGACCTGGTCGGCCGGGAGGTCTTCCTCGGCGAAGATGGCCTCGGCCGGGCACTCGGGCACACAGACGCCGCAGTCGATGCAGGCAGACGGGTCGATGACGAGAAACTCCGGCCCTTCGTGGAAGCACTCGACCGGACAGACCGACACGCAGTCGGTGTACTTGCAGCGCACGCAGGCTTCGGTGACGACGAAAGTCATGGTGTTCTCCCTATTTCTGGGCCAGTGAAATCGCAGTCAGCGCGAGCCGGGACAGCTTGCGCACGTCCGGGTCGGCGTCGTCGAGCGACTTCTCCAAGGCCGGAATCGCGCGCGGGTCGGCCAGCTCGCCAAGCGCGATGGCCGCTTCCTTGCGCAGGTTGCCGATGGGATGAGCCAGCGCGTCGATGAGCGCCGGCAGCGCCGCTTCGGCCTTCAGCAGACCGAGGCTGCGCGCCGCCTTGACGCGCACCTGCCAGTAGTCGTCCTGCATGGCGCGGACCAGCTCGGGTACCGCAGCCACAAGACGCAGCTTGCCCAGCGTCTGAGCCGCCTCGTCGCGCACCATCCAGGCCACATCGGTCAGCGCGCGCGTCAGCGACGGCAATACGCTCGCCTCGCTCGAATAGCCGATGGCGCCGATGGCGATGCGGCGCACCTCCGGGTCCGGATCGCGGGCGGCGATCTCGGCCAGCGCACCCACCGCATCCGCCTTGCGCAGATAGCCGAGCACGCCCACCGCTTCGCGACGCACCGCGGCATCGCCGTCCTTCAGCGCGTCCATCGCGGGCGCAAAAGCGGCCTCCACACGCAGCGCACGCACCGCACGCAGTGCCAGCATGCGCACCTCGGCCGTGTGACCACTGAGGAAGGGCACGAGCGGCGCGGCGGACGCGGCTTCCTTCAACTCCGAAAGCACTTCGCCGGCCGCCGCCCGCACCGCCGCGTCTGCATCGAGCAGCATGGTTGCAAGCGCTTCGACCACCTCCGCTTCCTCGTAGCCTTCGAGCGCACGCACGGCCTCGGTCCGCACGGTGGCATCCACGTCCTTGAGCCGCGGCAGCAGCAACGGCACGATATCGTCCTCGTCACCGTAAGGCAGGTCGATCACCGCCAGCCGGCGCACTTCGGCGTCGGGGCTTTCCAGGCGTTCTGCCGTGGAGTTGCTCAGCGTATCCATGATCCGGCTCCTCAGCGCAGCAGATAGGGAATGGATACGCTCACCGCGCCGGTCGGGCAGTCGGTCTCGCACGGCAGGCAGTACCAGCACTCGTCGAACTTCATGAAGGCCTTTTTGGTCAGCATGTCGATGGCCAGCACGTCGAGCGGACAGACATCGACGCATACGGTGCAGCCCTTCTCGGCAATACATTTGTCCTGATCGACATTCACCGGAACCTGGGTCGGCGTTGCAGCTAGGGTCATGACGAATTCCTCTTGAATGGGCTGTGAAATCGGGTCATTCCGCGGCGCTCAGGCCGCTTCGGCGCTGCGCGCCACGCGCAAGCGCTGGTAGGCAGTGCGCTCCTCGTCGTCGATCGCGACCACATAGGGCTCGATCGCCTTCTTGGCGAGCTGCATGTGGCCGTCGGCGCCCTTGCTGAGCAAGGTGTGGCAGAACCAGTTGTCGTCGTCGCGCTCGGGGTGATCGACGTAGTAGTGGTAAAGACCCCAGCGGCTTTCGGTGCGGAACATCGAAGCGCGAGCAGCCATCTCGGCGCAGTCGATGATCGAATGCGCCTCCATCGCGCGCATGAGCTCGTGCGGATTGGCCGCCATCATGAAAGCCGTGTCCTCGCGGATTTCGTCGAAGCGGCGCAGCGCGATTTCGTACTTGCGGGTGATCTTGGGCGGCTGCAGGTAGTCGTTCACCAGCCGGCGGGTCTTGTATTCGATCTGGAAGGGCGTCAGTCCGTCGGTGCGTCCGAGCGGCGCAAGGATGCGTGCCTCCTCGGCGGCCGCCGCTCCGGCGTCGTAGTCGACCAGCGGACGTTCCGCGCAGTAAGCCGCCGCGTTCTCGCCGCAGATGCGGCCATAGACGAAGGCACCCAGCATGTAGTTGTGCGGCACGCTGGCGCAGTCGCCAGCGGCGTAAAGCCCGGGAACGGACGTTTCGCCGCGCGCATTGATATGGATGCCGGATGCGCTGTGGCCGCTGCAGAAGCCGATTTCGGAGATGTGCATCTCGACCATCTGCTTGCGGTAGTCGTTGCCGCGCTTCTCGTGGAATCGGCCGCGGCTCGGACGTTCGTTGGTGTGCAGGATGTGCTCGATCTCGCTGATGGTCTCTTCCGCGAGGTGGTCAAGCTTCAGGAAGACCGGGCCGTTGCCGCCTTCGAGTTCGTTGTGGAATTCCATCATCATCTGGCCGCTCCAGTAGTCGCACTCGATGAAGCGTTCGCCCCTGGAATTGGCGGTGAAACCACCGAACGGACCGGTCACGTAGGCACAGGCCGGGCCGTTGTAGTCCTTGATCAACGGGTTGATCTGGAAGCACTCCAGATTGGCCAGCGCAGCACCGGCGTGATAGGCCATGGCGTGACCGTCGCCGCAGTTGGTCGGATTCTCGTAAGTGCCCATCAGGTAGCCCGAAGCCGGCAGGCCGATGCGACCGGCCGCGCCCGTGCTGATGACCGCCGCCCTGGTGCGGATGACATAGATTTCGGCGGTGCGGCAGTCGAAGCCCATCACCGCCGCCACCTCGCCGCCGGCACCGGTCAGTACCCGGGTCACCACCACCCGGTTTGTCACCTCGACGCGCGCCTTCTTGAGCTGGCGATAGAGGATCTTCTTCATGTGGTGGCCTTCCGGCATCGGCAGCACATAGCTGCCCAGGTGATGCACCTTGCGCACCGCGTAGTCGCCGGTTTCGTCCTTCTCGAACTTGACGCCCCA
>CAZKRN010000069.1:0-13193 GCA_964555165.1 uncultured Methyloversatilis sp.
ACTGGCCAGCTACACCGAGCTGGGCGGCACGATGACCGTGTTCTCGCTGCCGTAACACCGGCACGGAAAGTTCCGACGGAAAGGGGGCGGAAGCCGCCTTCCCGAGCTTGAAGGAACGGCGCCCCTCCACTGGAGGAGGCGCCGTTTTCTTGCCGCCATACGGCTGTTTTTCCCGCAAATGGAGTGTTCCATTCCTGACCACTACCGCGGTGCACAGTGAACATCAAGATGTTGCGCGGTGCAACATATGGCGATTTTTTCCATGTTGCACTGCGCCACGAACGAGCCCCGCCGACACCTTGAAAGCCTTTTGTGACGCGGCGGAGCAGATTTCAATATTTTCGTCAAGTTTAAAATTTTGGATAAGGGAAGGGAAAACTTCCCGCTGTTCAAAAATCGTGTGCTATATCTTCATTACCTTGACGCCCGGGGGCACTTATGGGCGTTGCAGGGCAATAGCGGCCGGAGCCTCTGACATGGTGTCTCCGGTCACATTTTGGTAGCAATGAGGAGGAGCCTATGTCTAGCAAGATGAAACAACTGCCCCTGTGGGTCGCCGCCCTGGCCATCCCGGGCACCGCACTGGCCAACGCAGACGTCGCCAAGCTGATCAAAGACCCGAAGAACTGGGCGATGCAGGCCGGTAACTTCGAAAACCAGCGCTACAGCACGCTGAACCAGATCAACAAGAGCAACGTCAAGAACATGAAGGTGGCCTGGACCTTCTCGACCGGCGTTCTGCGCGGTCACGAAGGCGGTCCGCTGGTGATCGGTGACACCCTGTTCGTTCACTCGCCCTTCCCCAACAAGGTTTTCGCAATCGATCTGGAAACCCAGAAGATCAAGTGGAAGTACGAGCCGAAGCAGGATCCGTCGGTGATCCCGGTGATGTGCTGCGACACGGTCAACCGCGGTCTGGCCTACGCCGAAGGCAAGGTGTTCCTGCAACAAGCCGACACCACCCTGGTTGCGCTCGATGCCAAGACCGGCAAGAAGCTGTGGGACGTCAAGAACGGCGACCCGAAGATCGGCGAGACGAATACGCAGGCGCCGCACATTTTCCGCGACAAGGTGATCACCGGCATTTCCGGCGGTGAATTCGGCGTGCGCGGCCGCGTGACCGCCTACGACCTGAACACCGGCAAGCAGGTGTGGAAGGGCTACAGCACCGGCCCCGACGCCGAAATGCTGATGGACCCGGAAAAGACCATGACCTGGACCAACGGCAAGATGGCGCCGGTGGGCAAGGATTCGTCGCTCAAGACCTGGCAGGGCGACCAGTGGAAGATCGGTGGCGGCACGACCTGGGGCTGGTACTCCTACGATCCGCAAGAGAACCTGATGTACTACGGTTCGGGCAACCCCTCGACCTGGAACCCGTCGCAGCGTCCGGGCGACAACAAGTGGTCCATGACCCTGTGGGCGCGTGACGTCGATTCCGGCAAGGTGCGCTGGGTCTACCAGATGACGCCGCACGACGAGTGGGACTTCGACGGCATCAACGAGGTCATCCTGGCCGACGTGGACGTCAAGGGCAAGAAGCGCAAGGTTGCGGTTCACTTCGACCGTAACGGCTTCGGCTACACGATGGACCGCGTGAGCGGCGAACTGCTGGTGGCGGAAAAGTACGATCCGAAGGTGAACTGGGCGACCCACGTCGACATGAACACCGGCCGTCCGCAGGTGGTGGCCAAGTACTCGACCCGTCAGAACGGCGAAGACGTGAACAGCAAGGGCATCTGCCCGGCCGCTCTGGGTTCGAAGGACCAGCAGCCCGCTTCGTTCAACCCGAAGAATGGCCTGTTCTACGTGCCGACCAACCACGTCTGCATGGACTATGAGCCGTTCCGCGTCGAATACACCGCTGGCCAGCCGTACGTCGGCGCAACGCTGTCGATGTATCCGGCTCCGGGCAGCCACGGCGGCATGGGCAACTTCATCGCCTGGGACGCCGGCAAGGGCAAGATCGTCCAGTCCAAGCCGGAGAAGTTCTCGGTGTGGTCGGGTTCGCTGGTCACCGCCGGTGGCATCGCCTGCTACGGCACGCTGGAGGGTTACCTCAAGTGCGTCGATGCGGACGACATCAGCAAGGAACTGTTCAAGTTCAAGACCCCGTCCGGCATCATCGGCAACGTGACGACCTGGGAATTCAAGGGCAAGCAGTTCATCGGCATCCTGTCGGGCATCGGTGGCTGGGCCGGCATCGGTCTGGCAGCCGGTCTCGACAAGCCGACCGATGGCCTTGGCGCCGTGGGCGGCTACGCCGAACTGGCCAGCTACACCGAGCTGGGCGGCACGATGACCGTGTTCTCGCTGCCGTAATCGGGTAGCGCACAAGACAGGTGCCCCGGCACCTGTCTGTTGCATGCTGACTGGCACCTGGCGGCAACGCCGGTGCCTTTTTTTTTGCTGCAGTGCGGATCGGAATCGGCCCGCCCCGATACCGGCGAAAGAAATCACCGCAATTCACAAAACAAAATCCCGGCCTTCGATGTCAGACTGTCAGTTCGCGCGCCAGCGGCCCGACCCGCTCCGTTCGATACAACACAACAATCATCAGACCATGCAAACCGGAGGAGAACCCCGACAATGAAGTACCGACTGTCCGCAGCTGCCCTCTGCCTTGCCAGCGCGCTGGCAACACCCGCATTCGCCCAGCAGACCGGCGACGACAAGGTGTTGCGCGTATGCGCAGACCCGAACAACCTCCCGTTGTCGAACGACAAGGGCGAAGGTTACGAGAACAAGATCGCGGAACTGCTCGCGAAGGACATGGGCTATGCGCTCGAGTACGCGTTCTTTCCCCACCGCATGGGCTTCGTGCGCATGACCTTGCGCGCCAAGCACGAGAAGATTCCCGGCAAGTTCAAGTGCGATCTCATCGTCGGCGTCCCGGTCGGCTTCGACATGGGCGCCACCATCAAGCCCTACTACCGTTCGACCTATGCAATGGTGTTCAAGAAGGGCCGCGGGCTGGACGATGTGAAGACGCCGGATGACCTGCTCAAGCTCCCGCCGGAGAAGCTGTCGAAGCTCAGGTTCGGCGTGTTCTCGCAAACGCCTCCGGTGGACTGGTTGCTGCGCAATCACCTGTTCGACCAGGCCACGTCCTTCCAGCGGCAATCCGGCGATCCGGGCGCCTATCCGGGTGAGATCGTCGAGAAGGAACTGGTCTCCGATCGCCTCGATGTTGCGATGGCCTGGGGGCCGATCGCTGGTTACTTCGCGAAGAACTCCGGAAGCACAGACCTGACGACCGTCGCCTTCCCGCCGGAGAATTCCATCAAGTTCGACTACGCCATCACCATGGCCGTGCGCTACGGAGAAAAGGACTGGAAGAACAAGATCGACGAGGTCGTCCAGCGCAACGCAAGCCGCATCCAGGACATCCTGAAGTCCTACGGCGTGCCCTTGATCGACGAAGCGCAGGCCAGTCAGACCGCGGCCGACCGCTGAGTTCCTGTTTCCCGACCATGCGTAACGGTCCGTTCGTCACACTGCTGCTGGCCATCCTGCCCACCTGCGCGCACAGCCTGGATCAACGCGACATCGCCGCACTTGTCAGCCTGCGTCCGAGCGTGCTCAAGGTGGAAGCGTCGGACGAACGCGGCAATGTCGGCGTAGGCACCGGTGTTGCCGTGGCCCCGGGCGTGATTGCCACTGCCTGCCACGTGACGGCGAGGGCCAGCTCGCTGCGCGTGGTGGTCAACGGTGAGCGCATGCAGGTGAGCAACCAGCGGGCCCGGGTTGTCCGGGACCTCTGTCTGCTCGACGTGCCGGGCGCATCGCAGGTTCCGCCGGTGCCGCTGCGCGACTCGCCGCTACGACCGGGCGAGGAGCTGGTTGCCCTCGGCTACATTCTCGGCGCCGCACCGCGCGTCAGCAACGGCGTGGTGCTGCGCTTGCACGACTTCGATGGCGGGAAGGTGATCCAGAGCACCACCCCCTTCACGTCGGGAGCCAGCGGCGGCGGCATGTTCGATCGCGACGGACGACTGGTGGGCCTTATGGCCTTCAGGTTTCGCGCCGGCAGCGACAATCAGTTTTCGATACCGGGTAGCTGGATAGCCGAGGCAATGCAGTTGCCCCCCGGTCCGGAAGTGGCACCGCTCGACGGACGCGCATTCTGGGACCTGGATACCGCCGCGTTGCCGCCCTTCCTGCAGACACTGCGCCTGGAGGCGGAAGGCCGCTGGACAGAACTGGAATCGATGGCACAGTCCTGGATCGGCGCCGATCGTGACAATGCATCCGCCTGGCATGCATTGGGGCGTGCGCGCGCCGGTTCCGGGCGTCACGCCGAGGCGGTACCGGCTTTCGCACGGGCCGACGCGCTGGAGCGCGATACTCCGGTTTTCATGAGCGACCTCGCGGTGGCTTACTACCGCAGTCACGACCATGCGGCCTACCAGGCCATGAGAACCGATCTTGAACGCACGGCGCCACTGGCCGCAGGCGAGCTGGACGCCCGAATCGCCCGTTGCGCGGCCGCCTCTCCGGCCCCCTGCTGAATGCCAGCCGCCGTCCCTCCGGTTCGGTCGCTCGACGGAGCGACGAGAACAATGCTTCCGGCATCGAACACCTCCTTCGCGTCGCGCCCCCTGCCAACCGGATCGGGGGCGCCGATCCGACCGAGGTCTTGAGCTTCAACCTGACGGGCACAGACCCGACACACACCGAGGAGTCACCATGAAGTTCCGTAATCGCCTTTCCGCCCTGCTCTGCACACTGGTCGCCGGTGCCGGCATCGCGCACGCCGAACCGAGCCAGGAAATAACCGAGGCCGAGCAGCAACTCTTCCTGAACGACCAGATGTCCGGTCTCAAAGCGCCGATCACGCTCAGCTATACGTTCAAACGCAGCGGTACGCAGGAACTGCCCTTCCAGGACACCGTGGAAGTGCGTGTCATCGAGGACAAGAGCGGACGCAAAGTGAGTACAAGCTGCCTGAGTGGCTCGCGCAAGACGGAAATTCCGGAAATCGAGGCTGCGCAGAGCAACCCCGCACTGATGTGCTTTCTCGAACGCGACATCAGGGAGATGGAGCGCATGACCGGCGGCAAGTCGAACTATTTCCGCAAACGCATCCGCCTCGCTCTGTCGGAAGGTCCGAAGGCCTTGCCGGTGAAAGTCAGTTTCGGCGGCCGGACCGTCGATGGCAAGGAATACCGGATCACGCCTTATGCCAACGATCCGAACAAGCAGAAATTTCCGAAATACCTCGGCAAGACCTATGTGTTCGTGCTTTCCGACGCGGTGCCCGGAGGCCTTTACAGGGTGGATACCGTGGTACAGGATGGCGGCAAGGCCATTCTGATCGAAGAAGACATGGTACTGGCCGGAACAGGCGGCAAGGGCTGATACCGCCACATCCGATCGGGCCCGGCGCTCAGGTCTGCAGTCTGGCCCGACCGATCAGTTCGGCGAACCCGTCGGCCGGCAGCGGACGCGAGTACAGATAGCCCTGCATGAGGCGACAACGACGGCTGAGCAGGAAGTCACGCTGTTCGGCCGTCTCCACGCCTTCGGCCACCACACCCAATCCGAGTGCATTGGCCAGCGCCAGTATGGCTTCGACGATGGACGCGCTGCTCGCGTCGCCAGGCAGATCGCGGACGAAGCTGCGGTCTATCTTGAGCAGGTCGATGGGAAACTGCTTCAGCGTCGACAGCGACGAATAACCGGTACCGAAATCGTCGATCGACAGCTTCAGTCCGATAGACTTCAATGCCTTCAACGTGGACATGGCGTTCTCCGGCTCCTGCATGACCGCGCTTTCCGTCAACTCGACGTGCAGGTAACGAGCGGGAAGCCCGGTCGACTCAAGGGCATGCGCAATCGCCGCCAACAGCGATTCGGACCGGAAGTTGTGGGCTGACAGATTCACCGCCACCGGCACCACCGGCAGGCCTTCCTTCAGCCAGGCCGCCATCTGCCTGCACGCCGTCAGTACGACCCACTCGCCAAGCGGTACGATGAGGCCGGTCTCCTCGGCCACCGGAACGAACTGCGCCGGTGAAACCGCTCCGCGCTGCGGATGATTCCAGCGCAGCAGCGCCTCCGCCGACACAATGCGCCCACTGGCCGCGTCGAACTGCGGCTGGTAGTGCAAGGCGAACTGATCGTTCTCCATCGCGCGCGCCAGATCCTGCTCCAGAGACAGTCGCTCGACCGCTTGCAACTGCATCGCTTCGGTGAAGAACTCGTAGGTATTCCGGCCCCGCTGCTTGGCCGCATACATGGCCATGTCGGCATGACGCAACAGCGTTTCCGGGTCTTCGCCGTTGTCGGGAAAGATGGCGATGCCGACCGACGCGGTCACCACCAGTTCGACGTGCGCAACCGGCAGCGGCTGCGCCAGTTCCGCGCAGATGCGTTCCGCGACACGGGCTGCATCGTCCGGCCGCGCCAGATCGGTCAGCAGCACGGTGAATTCATCCCCCCCCAGTCGCGCAACCACCTCCTCGGCCGCACCGTCGTCCTCGCGCGCGACGAGATCGGCACTGCGGACCGACCGCGTCAGGCGCATCGCCACCTCGCGCAGGATCTGGTCGCCCAGCGTGTGGCCGAAGCTGTCGTTGATCCGCTTCAAGCGATCGAGATCGAGGTACAGCAGCGCACAGCGCACGCCGGCTCGCTGCGAGCGTGCCAGCGTGTGATCGAGGATTTCCCGGAACATCTGGCGGTTGGCCAGGCCGGTCAGGCTGTCGTGGTACGCCAGGAAGCGGATGCGCCGCTCGGTCTGCTCGCGCTCGGTGACATCCTGTGTCACGCCCTCGATACGCACCACACGACCGAATTCGTCACGTTCCGGGCGCGCCTGCTCGTATAGCGTCGCCACACTGCCGTCCGAGCGCTGTACGCGGAATCCCATCTGGTAAGGCTCACCCGCCCGCGCGCGTTCCATAGCCTCCCGCAGATGCTGCCGGTCAGGACTGAGCACGCGCGACAGCAGACCGAACGGGACCGAATGAAGCACTGCCGGCACCTCGCCCCACAGTTCGAGACAGATCGGACTGCGATCGCAGCGGTCTTCATCGACATGCCATATCCACCCGCCGACGCGTGCCACCCGCTGAGCCACCGCAAGACGACGCTCCGACACCTCCAGTTCGGCCACCGTCGCGACAACACGCAATGCGTAGCGGACGCGGTACACCAGCAGCGTCCAGTTCAAGGGCTTGGTGACAAAATCGGTCGCGCCGAGCGAGTAGGCCCGGTCGATGGAGTCCGTGTCGTCCATTCCGGTCAGCATGACAATGGGCAAGGTGTGTCCATGCGGGTGGGCCCGCATGCGCCGGCAAACCTCGAAGCCGTCGATACCGCCCAGACTGACATCGAGCAGCACAAGCGAGAATTCACTGCGTTCGAACAACTCGAGCGCCGCTTCGCCATCGGCCGCCTCGGTCACTTCAAAACCCGCGGCAACCAGCGCCTCGGTCGCAAGCAGGCGAACCATCTCGTCGTCATCAACCAGCAGTATCAACAGTCGGCTCCCGAAACTTGCATTGTCTTCGCGAAAGAAAGGCGCATCGAGCACCGCGCACGTGTGCAGCAGAATCGGATGGCAAGGCCATCGCACGGTTCGATCGATCCCGATCGGAGCGCCCGCTTGCGTACACGCCCCGACGCCCGCTGGCGCATTCGTCGCCGGAACAGTCTGACACGGGGCAGGCAGGCCGATGGCGCGGCGCCGGGAATCACCGGCACGGCTCGCCTGTCCACCGGTCTGCCCCCGCCGCGCATCGGCCCGCATGCGTCATCCGGTTGCGATCGCCGCGCAAGCGGAATGCGCGTCAGTGTCCACTTTCGGCACGCCGGGCGCCGAGTTGAGCGAGCATCGCGCAGGCAGGCGCTAGAATCCGGTGCATGAACGCGCCAGGTACCCGGTAACCCGTGCCGCAACAATCGATTGCAGATCCCTTTGCGAGAACCCCGAACATGAACCCGCTGCTCGATTTTTCCGCCCTGCCCCGCTATGACCTGGTTCAACCCGAACATGTCGCTCCGGCCATTGGCGAACTGCTCGGCCGTTACCAGGCGCTGATCGACGAACTGACCGCGCGCCCCGAAGCCCCGACCTGGGACGGCTTCGCCGCACCGATCACCGACATGGGGGAACAGGTGAACCGCGCCTGGGGCATGGTCGGCCACCTGCACGGGGTCAACGACGTGCCGGCCTGGCGCGAGGCCTACAACGCCACGCTGCCCGACATCACCCGCTTCTACAGCGCGCTCGGCCAGAACCTCGCGCTGTTCGCCAGGTACAAGGCGCTGCGCGAATCGCCTGAGTACGCCACGCTGTCGCCGGCGCGCCAGCGCATCCTCGACAACGAGGTGCGCGATTTCCGCCTGTCCGGCGCCGAACTGCCGGAGGACCGGAAGCCGCGCTTCAAGGAAATCCAGGAAGAACTGGCCGCGCTGTCGGCAAAGTTCAGCGAGAACCTGCTCGACGCCACCAATGCCTTTGCCGAATACGTGACCGACGAAACGCTGCTGGGTGGTCTGCCGGAAGACAGCATCGAGGCGGCACGCGAAGCCGCGCAACGCGACGAGCGCGACGGCTGGAAGTTCACGCTGCACATGCCGTCCTACCTGCCGGTCATGCAGTACGCCGACAACCGCGAGCTGCGCGCCCGCATGTACCGCGCCTACGCCACCCGCGCATCCGAATTCGGCGAAGCGGAGCGCGACAACACGCCGCTGATCGCCCGCATCCTCGCGCTGCGCGCGGAGGAGTCAAGGATGCTGGGCTTCGCCAGTTTCGCCGAACTGTCGCTGGTGCCGAAGATGGCCGACACGCCGGAACAGGTGATGGACTTCCTGCGCGACCTCGGACGACGCGCCCGGCCGCACGCCCAGCGCGATCTCGACGAGCTGCGCGCCTTCGCCGGCAACGAATTCGGGCTGGACGAACTGCAGCCCTGGGACATGGCCTGGGTGTCGGAAAAGCTGCGCGTGCAGCGCTACGCCTTTTCCGAACAGGAGGTGAAGCAGTATTTCCCGGAACACAAGGTGCTCGAAGGCCTGTTCCGCGTGGTCGAAGGCCTGTACGGCGTCAACATCCGGCCGGATACCGCGCCGGTGTGGCACCCGGACGTGCGCTTCTTCCGCATCGAGCGCACCGGCAACAGCGGCACGGCCGAACTGGTGGGCCAGTTCTACCTCGACCTGTACGCACGCGAGACCAAGCGCGGCGGCGCCTGGATGGACGAAGCCATCACCCGTCGCCGCGTGGCGGGCGGCGTGCAGACGCCGGTCGCCTATCTGAACTGCAACTTCCCGTCGCCGGTCGGTGGCAAGCCGGCCACCTTCACCCATGACGACGTGATCACCCTGTTCCACGAAAGCGGCCATGGCCTGCACCACCTGCTCACCCGCGTGGATGACCTGCCCGTATCCGGCATCCATGGCGTCGAGTGGGACGCGGTCGAACTGCCCAGCCAGTTCATGGAGAACTTCTGCTGGGAGTGGGACGTGCTCTCCGGCATGACCGCCCACGTCGACAGTGGCGAGCCGCTGCCGCGCGCGCTGTACGACAAGATGATCGCCGCGAAGAACTTCCAGAGCGGCATGCAGACCCTGCGCCAGATCGAGTTCTCGCTGTTCGATCTTCGCCTGCACCACGAATTCGTTCCGGGCGGCGAACAGACCCTGCTGCAACTGCTGGAAGAGGTGCGCGACGAGATCGCCGTGGTGCGACCGCCCGCGTGGAACCGCTTCCCGAACAGCTTCAGCCACATCTTCGCTGGCGGCTATGCGGCCGGCTACTACAGCTACAAGTGGGCCGAAGTGCTGTCGGCCGACGCCTTCGAAGCGTTCGAGGAAGCCCGCGGCATCGCCGGAACGGTACTCGACACCGCCACCGGCCGTCGTTTCTGGGACGAAATCCTCGCGGTGGGCGGTTCGCGTCCCGCCCTCGAATCGTTCAAGGCCTTCCGCGGCCGCGAACCGCGACCGGACGCGCTGCTGCGTCACAGCGGCATGGTCGAAACCGCCTGAGGAGCTGCACCATGACCTTGCGTACCACTGCCTGCATCCTGCTTGCCGCCGCGCTGCTTGCGGCGCCGGCCCTGGCCCAGACCTACAAGTGGAAGGACGCGCAGGGCCGCACCCACTACTCCGACTCGCCGCCACCGGCCGACGCGCGCTCGGTGACCGAGAAGAAGCTCCAGCCCAGCGTGGTCGAGCAAGGCGCAAGCTATGCCGAACGCGAGGCAATGAAGAATGCGCCCGTCACGGTGTGGTTCGGCAACGACTGCGACGCGCTGTGCGAGTCGGCGCAGGCGCTGCTGAAGGCGCGCGGCATCGCCTACAGCGAACAGCGCATCACCAGCGAACAACAGAAAGCCGCGCTGACCGCCCGCTTCAAGGTGAAGGAAGCCCGCGTGCCCGCCATCGCCGCAGGTGCCGACCAGCTCATGGGCTACAGTGCCGAGGCATGGACCCGCCTGCTCGACCGCGCGGGCTATCCGGCCAAGGGCAGCGCCAGACCGAAGCCCTCGCCCGCAAAGGCGGCCACCACCGACGACGCACCGGCCAACACCGATGCGCCGTCGACGAAACAGTAACGGAGCCCGGTTTGAAACTCGCCTGCTGGAACGTCAATTCGCTGAAAGTGCGCCTGCCCCACCTGACCGACTGGCTCGCCACCGGGCAGCCGGACGTGGTGTGCCTGCAGGAAACCAAGACCGAAGACGCCACCTATCCGCGCGCCGAACTCGAAGCGGCCGGCTACCACAGCGCGATCAGCGGCCAGAAGACCTATAACGGCGTGGCCATCCTGTCGAAACAGCCCGCCGCGGATGTGCAGATCGGCATCCCCGGTTTCGACGACGAACAGAAGCGTGTCATCGCCGCGACCGTCGATGGCGTACGCATCGTGTGCACCTATTTCCCGAACGGCCAGGCGGTCGGTTCGGAGAAGTTCGAATACAAGATGCGCTGGCTGACCGCACTGACCGACTGGCTGCGTGACGAGTTGAGCCGCCACCCGCAGCTGGCGCTGCTCGGCGACTACAACATCGCGCCCGAGCCGCGCGACGCGCACCCGGACTGGAAGGATGAAATCCACGTGTCGCCGCCGGAACGCGCCGCCTTTGCCGGCCTGATCGCGCTCGGCCTGACCGATGCCTTCCGCTTGTTCGAACAGCCGGAAAAGAGCTGGTCCTGGTGGGACTACCGCGCCGGCGCCTTCCGCCGCAACTTCGGCCTGCGCATCGACCACATCCTGCTGTCCGCACAGCTGGCCGCACGCTGCACCGCCTGCGTCGTCGACAAGGCGCCGCGCAAGCTGGAACGCCCGTCCGACCACGCACCGGTCGTCGCCACCTTGTCATGAACCGGCACACCGACGCACTCACCGCGATCTATCCGCTGCTCGCCGGTCTGTCGCCCGAGGCGCGCGCGCTGATCGAGAAGGAAGGTCGCGCGATGGACGTACCGGCCGGCACCCGCATCTTCGACGAACACCAGCCCTGCGGCGGCTTTCCTTTCGTACTCGAAGGCCAGGTCAAGGTGGCGAAATCCTCGGCCAACGGCCGCGAACTGCCGCTCTACCGCGTGCATGCCGGCGAAACCTGCGTCATATCGAGCGCCTGCCTGCTCGGCCACATCGACTACAACGCGCACGCGGTCGCCGAAACCCCGGCCCGGCTGCTGGTGCTGCCGACCTCGCTGTTCGACCGCCTGCTGTCGGAGCCCGCCTTCCGCCAGTTCGTATTCAGCCTGTTCGCCGAACGCGTGGCCGAACTGATGCAGCTGGTCGAAGCCATCGCCTTCCAGCGCCTCGACCAGCGTCTGGCCGCGCTGCTGCTCGGCCACGGTCATACCCTGCACACGACGCACCAGCAACTGGCCGACGAACTGGGCAGCGTGCGCGAAATCGTCAGCCGCCTGTTGAAGAGCTTCGCCGAACAGGGCCTGGTCGCGCTCGGCCGCAACCAGATCGACATCCTCGACCCGGCCGGCCTGCGCGCACTGGCCGCCGAACGAAAATAGGACGGCACCGCCCATGAACAGCACCGCTCTGCCCGAGGTGGAGGGCGGCCTGTTCGACGCCCACCTGCACATCATCGCCCCCGGCTTTCCGCTGATCCCGAACCAGGGCTACACGCCGGATTTCTTCACCGTCGATGACTATCTCGCCCGCGTCAGGCCGCTCGGCATCACCGGCGGCGCCGTCGTCTCCGGCAGCTTCCAGGGTTTCGACCAGACCTACCTGCTAGCCGCCCTCGCCCGCCTCGGCCCCGGCTTCGTCGGCGTGACGCAACTGCCGGCCGACACGCCGGACGATGTCATCCTCGATCTCGACTCAATAGGCGTGCGCGCCGTGCGCTTCAACCTGCAACGCGGCGGCTCGGAAGACGTATCGCACCTCGAACGCATGGCGCTGCGCGTGCATGAACTGTGCGGCTGGCACGTCGAACTCTATGTCGCCAACCGCCACCTCGCTGGCCTGCGCGCCCTGCTCGCGCGCCTGCCGAAAGTGTCCATCGATCACCTCGGCCTCACCGCCGAAGGTTTCGACGATCTACTGTGGCTGGTCGAGCGCGGCATCAAGGTGAAGGCGACGGGATTCGGGCGGTGTGACTTCGACGTTGCTGAGGCGCTGCGCCGGATCGATGCGGTGAATCCGGAAGCGCTGATGTTCGGGACGGATTTGCCGTGTACGCGGGCGCCGAGGGTGTTTGAGGAATCGGATATCGAGGCAATGAACTGCGCGACAGGGGCGCGGGGTGTATTCAGGCGGAACGCGATTCGCCTCTACGCCAACACTTGACTCGACCCAGTGCGCCCCCGCGAAAACCGGGGTAGTTCACGGCGACAGTAGTAAGTTCGGCTAAATTTGTGATGGCCGGGAACGCTATGGCCATTTGTGCACTTAGTCTTCAAACCTAATCTGAACGGGGGAGCTTCTGGAAGTCGAGCTCATCCCATAGTGGCGACATGCCCAATCCCTCCATATAAGTTCCAAAGTCGAGAAATGCATCCTCACTGATGCTTCCCTCGCAAAGCCAAGTCGCCTCGCACTCTGGACACACATAGAGCCTAGTGCCAGTCCTACGGACGCGTACTTCGAGTATTTCGTCCTGCTCACATCGAGGACATAGCATATTCGGCACTCTCGCCTCATTTGATCGTAAGCGTCCGACCGCCACCGTCTTGCGCGCTCGCGTTCAGCGTGGCGCGTT
>CAZKRN010000070.1:0-12663 GCA_964555165.1 uncultured Methyloversatilis sp.
GATGCAGCGCAACGGACGGTGTGCTCTTCAACCCTCGCCCATCGCCGAACGAACCGGACGCCTTTCAACCCTCGCCCACCGCCGCGCAGCGGGGCGGGCCTCCCGCCAAGCTGCACGTACCGCCGTTCCTCTCCCACCACAGCACCGCGGGTGCCGGCGCATTCCCACCCTCTCCCGCATCAGCGGGAGAGGGTGGCGCGCAGCGCCGGGTGAGGGCGGCGACCGCACCTCGCGTGCCGAACGTCGATCACCGCCGCGCAGCGGGGCGGGTCTCAATGCACGGAACGGCCGGCGGCGCCGCAGCAGTCCCTGAAGCGCTCGCCGCTGCCGCAGGGGCAGACGCCGTCGCATGCGTCTGCCGGGTCGGGAGGGAGACGGGAGAAGGACAGGTCGCCCGCAGCCGCGGCATCGTCGTCGTCCGGCTCCGAAGGAGGAAACACGCGCGCGTCCAGCCAGATTTCGTGGATGGCGACCACCACTTGCGGAACCAGGCGGGTCCAGAGTTCGACGTCAGCCTCGCCGTGAAGCGCGGCTCGCCCCCCGTCGGTGCCCAGACACCTGAAGGGGGCAGCCAGCTCGGGGTGCTCGTCCCACAGGTCGGCCCATTCGTCGTCGCAGAAGTCGGTCGCGAACAGGAAGCCCTCACACCACTCGGGTGCGCCCGGCCACTCCTGCCGGCAGAAGATGGGCTGGAAGGCGTCCGCCTCGTTCAGGAAACGGTCGGCGAGGCCATTCATGAAGCGCATCAGCAGCGTGACGATGCGGTCGGCATGACGGCTGTCGACGAAGACGGGCTCGACGGTGCCGTCGTGCCTGTCCCACACGCGGGGCAGCCACTCGCTCGGCGACACCCGGCGCGGTCCGATGACGAGAGCGGTCAGGAAACCCTCGAGCATCGGTATGTCCATCGAGGTGCTTTCGAGCTGGGGCGACGCCAGAAAGTCGTCCAGCTCGTCGAGCTCGGAGGGCGACAGCGGCTGGCTCAGCACGTCCATGCGGTCTAGCTGCGGTAGTCCGCGTTGATCTTGACGTAGTCGTAGCTGAAATCGCAGGTCCAGCAGGTGGCATGCGCGTCGCCACGGCCGAGGGCGACACGGATGGTGATCTCGGCTGGCGCCATGGCGGCTGCGCCCTGCTCTTCCCGGTAGTCCGGATTGCGGCCGCCGTCCTTCGACACCAGGCAATCGCCTATCCACAGGCTCACCTTCGAGGTGTCGAGATCCATCAGCGACGGGTGGGTCTGGGCGGCATTGCCGACTGCGGCCAGGATGCGCCCCAGGTTGGGGTCGGAGGCGAAGAAGGCGGTTTTCACCAGCGGCGAATGGGCGATCGCGTAGCCGACCGCCTTGCACTCGGGCACGTCGCGGCCGCCTTCGATCTCGATGGTGATGAATTTGGTCGCCCCTTCGCCGTCGCGCACGATGGCCTGTGCCAGTTCGGCCGCCAGCGAGGTGAGCGCGTCGGAGAGCGCACGGCCGTCGGCGCTGTCCAGCGAGCTGATTTCGGCGTTGCCGGCGGTGCCCGAGGCGATGAGGATGAAGGAATCGTTGGTCGAGGTGTCGCCATCGACGGTGACGCAGTTGAACGAGCGGTCGGCGGCGTGCGTCACCATGTCTTCCAGGGCGGTCTGCGACACGGCCGCGTCGGTGGCGATGAAGCCCAGCATGGTGGCCATGTTGGGCTTGATCATGCCGGCACCCTTGCTGATGCCGGTGAGGGTGATGGTGTGGCCGTCGATGACGACTGTGCGCGAGCCGACCTTGGCAATGGTGTCGGTGGTCATGATGGCGTGCGCCGCCTCGAACCAGTTGGCTTCGTCGAGATTGTCCATGCAGGCCGGGATGCCGCGCTCGATGCGGTCGACCGGCAGCGGCTCCATGATGACGCCGGTCGAGAAGGGCAGCACCTGCTCGGGCGCCAGTTCGAGTGCGCGGGCGACCGCCACACAGGTGGCACGGGCGGCGACCAGGCCCGGCTCGCCGGTCCCTGCGTTGGCGATGCCGGTGTTGATGACCAGTGCGCGGATGTCGCTGCGCGACAGGTGATCGCGGCACACCTGTACCGGCGCCGCGCAGAAACGATTCACCGTGAACACGCCGGCCACACGCGCCCCGGGCAGCAGCGAAATCAGGCACAGGTCGCGCCGGTCGGCCTTGCGTATGCCGGCCCGGGCGATGCCCAGACGCACGCCGGCGACCGGCAGGATGGATTCGGCGGGGGGCGTCCGGTAGTTGACGGGCATGTCGGGGACTCGCTGGAAAGTAAAGGCGCGAGTTTACCTGCAGGCCGGACGCGCATGGCGGATCGATGCTGACCCGGCAACGGTGCGCGCCTGAAACAATCATTGACCCGGTTTGTAACAGCTCATTCACATCCGTCTTTACGGAAGTGCGGAAAAAGCGGTGAGCGCAGCGCGTGCCGCACCGCCCCGCATGTGCGCAGAGCCCCGACAGCAAAGCTTCTGCGGGCGTCATGAGCCGAACGGATCACTGACCCTTCACGGCATTGCAAAACGGCCTCCCTACCGTCAGCGCGACTCCGGCAGCGACCGGACCAACCGCACTGGGAGAACAACCATGAACACCGTACACGTACGTCTGAGCCTCGCACTCGCACTGGCTGCCGCCTTTGCCGCACCGACCGCACACGCCGCTCCGAACGCGCTGGCCGGCTGGGCCGTGATGCCCGCCAACACCTTCTCCGACGGCCCGACCTCGGGTCAGTTCGCCGGCGCCGGCGCCGGTGGCAACCCGCTGCCGCTGATCGACAAGCAGCCGGTGCAGGGCTTCTCCGGCGTGCTGGCCGGTGCCAACGGCAGCTTCCGCGTGATTACCGACAACGGCTTCGGCGCCCAGGGCAATTCCGCCGACACGCTGCTGCGCAGCTATGCGGTGAATGTCGATTTCCGCACCGCCATGGGCGGCAGCGGCACCGTGTCCGCCGCCGACTGGAACAGCGGCGCCTCGCTGCCGGCCTTCAACTCGACCAGCCGCATCACGCTGAGCGACCCGAACAATCTGCTGAGCATCAAGATCCAGGCCGACTACACGAACTACTACAACAACGCCGCCAACCCGCTGGTCGATGCCTCGATCAAGTCCGGCCGCCTGCTGACCGGCGCCGATCTGGATGTCGAATCGGTGCGCCAGGACAAGAACGGCAACCTGTGGTTCGGCGACGAATTCGGCCCCTATCTGGTCAAGACCGACGCCAACGGCGTGGTGACGCGCCGCGAGATCGCGATGCCCGGCGTGTTCGCGCCGCAGAACGAAGCCGTGCTGAACGGCTCGGTGAAGAGCAACCTCGGTGGCTCGGGCGGCTTCGAAGGCATGGCCATCAATGCCAGCGGCGACAAGCTCTACACCCTGCTGGAAAAGACCGTGACCGGCGACCCGGCCAAGAGCCTGCGCATCAACGAGTTCAGCATCGACAGCGAAAGCTATACCGGCCTGGACTACCTGTACCAGCTCGAAGCGCAAGGCACGGCCATCGGCGACATGACGGCCATCGACGACCACCGCTTCCTGGTGATCGAGCGCAATGGCGGCACCGCCACCAGCGGCACGCCGTTCAAGAAGATCTTCATCGCCGACACCACCGGTGTGGCTGACGGCGGCTTCGTCACCAAGACCGAACTGGTAGACCTGATGAACATCGCCGATCCGGACGACCTGAATGGCGACGGCAGCAATGTGTTCACCTTCCCCTACGTGACCATCGAGGACGTGCTCATCCTCGACGACAACACGCTGCTGGTGATCAACGACAACAACTATCCGGGCACCGGCGGTCGCGACTTCGGCTCCGATCACACCGAGTTCCTGAAGATCAGCCTGGCCAATCCGATCCCGGAACCGGAAACCTACGCCCTGATGCTGGCGGGCCTGGGCCTGATCGGCATGGCGGCTCGTCGTCGTCGCTGAGTACTGCCCACTGCAGACCCGCGGCGAGCGAAGGCTCGTCGCGGGGCACAGAACAACATCAAGGAGAGACCGATGAAGAAAACCCTGCTTGCACTCATGATCGCCGCCCCGGCTGTGGCCATCGCCACCGACGCCCCGGCCACCTATGCCACGCTCAGTGGCGCCGCCCCGCTGGTCATCGGCCACCGCGGCGCTTCGGGCTACCGCCCGGAACACACGCTTGAGGCCTATACGCTCGCGATCGAGCAGGGCGCCAACTACATCGAACCCGATCTGGTCATGACGAAGGACGGCGTGCTGATCGCTCGCCACGAACCGATGCTGGCGCGCGTCAATCTGGATGGCGCCGGCAATATCGTGTTCGGTGGCGACGGCAAGCCGGTACTGAACCGCACCGACACCAGCACCAATGTCTGGCAGCTCGACAAGTATGCCGACCGCCTGACCGTGAAAACCGTGGATGGCGTCAAGGTTGCCGGCTGGTTCGCCGAGGATTTCACCGCCGCGGAAATCCGCGCCGACATCCGCACCCAGGAACGTCTGCGCGACCTGCGTACCGGCAACAACGCCTACAACGACCAGTTTGTCATTCCGACCCTGCAGGAAGTGATCGATCTGGCCAAGGCCAAGAGCATCGAGACCGGCCGCACCATAGGCATCTATCCGGAAACCAAGCACCCGACCTATTTCAAGAATTTCGCCGACGCCAACGGTCTGCAGCGCATGGAAGACGCCCTGGTCGCCACGCTGCACGCCAACTACGGCAACAACGCGAACGCACCGGTGTACATCCAGTCGTTCGAAGTGTCGAACCTGCAGTACATCAACTCGCAGACCGACATCCGCATCGCCCAGTTGCTCAACGGCAGCGGTCGTCCGTATGACTTCACGGTGGCCGGCGACAGCCGCACCTATGCCCAGCTGGCCGAACTGGATGCGGAAGGTCTGCTGTTCATCGACAGCTACGCCGACGGCATCGGTGCCAACACCAATCTGATCATCCCGCTGGCAGGCGGCCAGCTCGGCACGCCGACCAGCCTGATCGACGACGCGCACAGCCTGGGCATGGAAGTGCATGCCTGGACCTTCCGCGCGGAAAACGTCTTCCTGCCGAACGAGTTCGATTCGAGCAGCGACCCGGCCGCCTTCGGCGACATGAAGGGCCAGATTCTCGCCTTCACCGCCCTGGGTCTGGACGGCTTCTTCACCGACCAGCCGGATCTCGGCGTCGCCGCCGTCGCCTCGATTCCGGAGCCGGAAACCTGGGCGCTGATGCTGGCCGGTCTGGCGCTGACCGGCTTCACGGCACGTCGCCGCAAGGCAGCCTGATCCCGAACAAAGAGAACAGGCGGGCGCGCACGGCGCCCGCACCAACGCCCCTCAACGGAGAGAGATCGAATGAATACGCTGCGCACCACCCTGCTGTCCGCCGTACTGCTGTCGGCGCTGAATGCGCCGGTCGCCCTTGCCTGGAACACGCTGGACGGCAATGCCCCCATCGTGATCGGCCATCGCGGCGCCTCCGGCTACCTGCCTGAGCACACGCTCGAGTCGTATGCGAAGGCCATCGAAATGGGCGCCGACTACATCGAGCCGGATCTGGTGATGACCCGCGACGGTCACCTGATCGCCCGTCACGAGCCCATCCTGGACGGCACCACCAATGTGGCCAGCGTGTTCGACGCCAGCCGCAAGACCACGCGCATGCTCGACGGCGTGGAAACGACCGCCTACTTCGCCGACACCTTCACGCTGGCCGAGATCAAGACGCTGCGCGCCATCCAGCCGCGCGCCGACCGCGACCAGAGCTTCAACGGCCAGTACGAGATCCCGACGCTGGAAGAGGTGATCGCGCTGGCACAGTCCAAGGGTGTGGGCATCTACCCGGAACTGAAGCACTCGGTCTACATGAACACGCAGGCGGCGAGCAACGGCTTCGGCCCGCACTACTTCGAAGACAAGCTGGTCAGCACGCTGCACGCTGCCTACGGCAACACGGCCGCAGCGCCCGTGTTCATCCAGTCCTTCGAAGTGTCGAACCTGCAGTATCTGAACGGCCAGACCGACATCCGCCTGGTGCAACTGATGGACGCCTGGGACGTGAACGCCGACGGCAGCATGGACGTGAGCGTGCCGCCGTATGACCGCCCCTACGATTTCGCGGTGGCCGGCGACACGCGTACCTTCGCCGACCTGCTGACCGATACCGGCCTGGACTTCGTTGCAAGCTACGCCGACGGCATCGGCCCGTGGAAGCCCTATCTGCTGAAGACGGTGGCCGACGGCGTCGAGCGCACCGGCGACGGCGTGATCGACTCGCGCGACCGCCTGGTCGAGGGCAGCACCGGCGTGATCGAAGCCGCCCATGCGCGCGGCCTGCTGGTCCACACCTGGACCTTCCGCGACGACTCCATCGGCTACCAGCTTGGCTACGGCACGCCGGAAGAGGAATACGCGGCGTTCTACGAACTGGGCATCGACGGTGTGTTCTCGGATCACCCGGACACCGCGGTCGCCGCGCTGGCCGCCGTGCCGGAGCCCGAGACCTGGGCGCTGATGATGGCCGGCCTGGCACTGACCGGGTTCATGGCACGTCGCCGCCGCTGAGCTTCAGCCTCCACCGCCCGTGCGCGGCCGCAGCGGCCGCGCACGGCCCAACCGACCCGACAGGACCTGCGACATGATGAAGAAGACCTTGATGGCAGCCGCGATCGCGCTGCTGGCTGGCGGCGCGCAAGCCGCCGATATTTCGCTGCGCGTGATCGGCGCGACTTCGCTGCCCACCGGCACGCTGTTCCAGGGCGTGGAATTCGGTGGCATTTCGGGCATCGACCGTGCCGCCGACGGCAGCTACTGGGCAATCTCCGATGACCGCGGCGGCGAACGCGGCACGCCGCGCTTCTACAACCTGTCGCTGGACTACGACGCCACCGCTTTCAATGGCGTGACCATCAACAGCCAGACCTACATGCAGCGGCCCGATGGCACGACCTTCCCGTCGAACGCCCGCACGGTCGACCCGGAAGGCCTCCGCGTCGCACCGAACGGCAACCTTTACTGGTCCTCCGAAGGCAACTGGAACGCCAACCCGGCCAGCCGATACCAGCCCTTCGTGCGTGAAATGACGACCTCGGGCGTATTCGTGCGCGAATTCGCCACGCCCGCCATGTACAACTACGTGGATAACGCCACCACCGGCGGGCGCAACAACAAGCTGTTCGAAGCGCTCACGGTTGCGCCGGACGGCACGATCTGGACCGCCAATGAAGATGCGCTGGTACAGGACGGCCCGCTGACCTCGATCGGCAACGGCAGCGTGGTGCGCGTGACCGCGCTTGACCCGGTGAGCGGTGCGGCCGGTGCGCAGTACGCCTACGAACTGCCGCCGATTCCGGTCGATGCCGTGCCGGGCGCTCCGTTCGGCCCGGACAACGGCCTGCCCGAACTGCTGGCGATTTCCGACACGCAGTTCATCGCGGTCGAGCGTGCCTTCGCCTTCGGCGTCGGCAACACCATCCGCCTGACGCTGGCCGAGATCACCGCCGACACCACCGACGTGAGCGGCATCGCCAGCCTGACCGGCGCCGACTACACGCCGATGCGCCGCACCCTGCTGCTGGAAATGCCGATCACCTTCGAAGGCATCACACTGGACAACATCGAAGGCGTGAGCTGGGGCAAGACGCTGGCCAACGGCAACCGCACGCTGGTGCTGGTCGCCGACAACAACTTCAGCGCGACGCAGAGCACGCAGTTCATCGCGCTCGAAGTGAGCGCCGTCCCCGAACCCGAACAGTACGCGCAGTTGCTCGCCGGCCTTGGCCTGCTGGCTTTCGTCCGTCGCACCGTCCGCCGCTGAAACGCCCAGGAGAATTCAATGAAAACCACGCTCAAACCGCTCGCCGCCGCTCTGCTGCTCGCCACCGCCGCGAGCGCCGCGCAGGCCGAAACCGTTCGCTTCGCCACCTTCAATGCCTCGCTGAACCGCGACGCCTCCGGACAACTGCTGTCCGACCTCGCCAACCCGGGCGCTCTCGGTGTCACCACCAGCGTCGCCAACCGCATCCAGCAGGCGCACAACGTGGCCGAAATCATCCAGCGCGTGAACGCCGACGTGCTGCTGGTGAATGAATTCGACTTCGACCTGAACGGCACGCCGACCGCCAGCAGCACGGCCACCGGCCTGGGCTATTCGAGCAATGCGGCCGGGCTGTTCCAGGACAACTTCCTGTCGGCGGGCCACGGCAATGCCGTGCGCGGCACGACCAGCGGCATCGACTACGCGTATCGCTACACGCCGAACACCAACACCGGTCTCGCTTCGGGCTTCGACCTGAACAACAACGGCGTGGTGGCGGGCGGCGACGATGCCTACGGCTTCGGCAATTTCGGCGGCCAGTTCGGCTTCACCATCTATTCGAAGTACGAGATCGTCAGTGTGCGCAGCTTCCAGACCTTTCTGTGGAAGGACATGCCGGGCAATCTGCTGACCAATGACCCGACCGCCAACAATCTGGCTGCCTTCTACTCGCAGGAAGAAATAGACGCGCTGCGCCTGTCTTCGAAGAACCATGTCGATGTGACGGTGCGCATCAATGGCCAGGACGTGCATTTCCTGACCGCCCACCCGACACCGCCCACCTTCGACGGCGCCGAAGACCGCAACGGCAAGCGCAATCACGACGAAATCCGCTTCTGGGCCGATTACATCGCCGGTGCGGATTACATCTATGACGACCAGGGCAGCACCGGCGGTCTGGAAGCCGGCGCGAAGTTCGTCATCGCCGGCGACTACAACGCCGACCCGCTGGATGGCGACAGCTTCAAGGGCACGGTCAATGGCCAGCAGTACAACGCCATCGGCCAGTTGCTGGACAACCCGCTGGTCAATACCACGGTCACCCCGACCGCCCCCGGCGGCGCGGACGCGGCCACGCATCCGTCGAACAACGGCACCGCCAACCAGAGCCATGTCGGCGACCCGACCCAGGACACTGCGGACTTCAGCGACTTCGCACCGGGCAATCTGCGCGTCGACTACGTACTGCCGTCGGCAAATCTGGACATCGAGGGCAGCGGCATCTTCTGGCCGGTCGACCCGGATCGCAACGCGCCGAATACCACCGGCGACGCATACGACCTGGTAGGCAACTTCCGTGACCCGAGCCTGTATGCCAACTATCCCAGCTCCGACCACAAGGCGGTCTGGGTCGACGTCACGGTCGTGCCCGAACCCGAACAGTACGCGCTGCTGCTGGCCGGCCTCGGCCTGATCGGCTTCGCCGCCCGCCGTCGCGGCTGAGCCGCCATCCCGCGGAACACTCTCGCCTTCCAGGAGCCCCGATCATGAACCTGCTCAAGACCTTCGCCGCCGCCGCCCTGTCGGTCGCCGCCGTCTCCGCCCACGCCGCCAGCGTGGAAGCCTTCCAGAACGCCACCGTCCAGCCGGCTGGCGTACGGACCGGCAATAACGGCATCAACTTCTTCAACATCGAAGGCATCGACTACGGCAACTTCGCGTCTTACGGCGTGGCGCGCTTCGACGTCGCGTCGCTGAAGTCGCAGTTCGACGCGCAGTACGGCGTGAATGGCTGGGTGGTGGACAGCATCAGCCTGTCGCTGACCCAGTCCAACGCTTCGTTCACGGCGAATGGCGCCGTCGAGGTGTTCTTCACCAACGCCGACACCACCGCCATCGTCTCGCCGAGCGCGCTGAAATACCCCTTCGCCGGCGATTTCGCCGATGCGCTGTGGGTCACGGCTTACGACTTCGTCGAGGTTTCGAGCGGCACGCTGGAAACCTACGGCCTGTACGACCGCACCGCGTCGAACAATGCCGGTGCCCAGGCACTGGCCGCCGACATACTGGCCGACACGCTGGTCACACTGGCGCTGGTCGAAGGCGACAGCGGCGTTGCGGCGACCTACGCCGGCTACAACAACAACACCTATGCCGGCCCGACGCTGAACATCGCGGTGAGTGCGGTGCCGGAAGCCGACAGCTGGCTCATGGTTCTCGCGGGTCTTTCGGTCATCTCGCTGTCCCTGCGCCGTAACGTGCGCTGATCAGACTGCGCGTGCCTTGCAGAATCCACAGGAGAACATGATGCGCATGAAGTTCCTCGCGCTGGCGGTCGCCGGCGCACTGAGTCAGGCGGCTTTCGCCTGCACACCCGGCACTTACACCGAGAACGTGCTTTTCGGCAGCACCGACACCAAGGTGCCGAACCGCGTTCTGGACGCGAGCTGCGCCACCGTGGACAGCCAGATCAAGGATGAGGACGCGTGGGGCAACCAGGCCGCCTTCATCGCCCATGTGTCGTCGGTGACGCTGTCGCTGCAGAAGGCCGGCAAGATCAGCGCGCAGGAGCGCGCCCGCCTGCTGACCGCCGCACGCACCTCGCAGATCGGCACCACGCTGAAGATCAAGCTGATCGCTTTCAACGACTTCCACGGCTACATCAAGCCGTTCGAAGGTTCGAGCAGCAACCCGGGCGTCACCCGCTTCTCGACCCGCATCAAGGAACTGAAGGCGCAGAACCCGCTGCACGCCGTTGTTTCGGCGGGCGACATGATAGGCGCCAGCCCGCTGACCTCGGCGCTGTTCAAGGACGAACCGACGATCGAAGCGATGAACCGCATCGGTATCGACTTCAACGCCGTGGGCAATCACGAGTTCGACGAGGGCAAGGACGAACTGCTGCGCATGCAGAATGGCGGCAACCACCCGACCGACGTCTACTCCGGTCTGGGCATGAACGAGGATCTCAAGGGCGGCGAATTCGCCGGCGCCAAGTTCCGCTTCCTGGCCGCCAACGTGCATGACAGCGCCACCGGCACCACGGTGTTCCCCGGCTACGGCGTGAAGGACTTCCTCGGCAACAAGGTGGCCTTCATCGGCATGACGCTGGAAGGCACTCCGACCATCGTGTCGCCGTCCGGCGTGGCCGGTCTGCAGTTCGGCGACGAGGCCGACACGGTGAATGCGCTGATCCCGCAACTGAAGGCACAGGGCATCGAGTCCGTGGTCGTGCTGATCCATGAAGGTGGCGCGGCTTCCGGCGGCATCAATGGCTGCACCGGCGTGTCGGGCCCGATCGTGGATATCGTCAATCGCCTCGATCCGGAGGTCGATCTGGTGATTTCGGGCCATACGCACCAGGCCTACAACTGCCTGATCAACAACGCCGCCGGCCTGCCGGTGCGCGTGACTTCGGGTGGCCAGTACGCACGCAACCTGACCGACATCGACCTGACCATCGACACGCGCAGCCGTGACGTGATCACGGTGGCTGCCAACAACCTGACCACCGGCACCTCGACCGCGGAAGATGCCGCGCTGACCGATCTGGTCGCTCACTACGACTCGCTGTCGGCCGTGCCCAAGGCGCGTGTGATCGGCAAGATCACGGCGGCGATCAGCCGTTCGCAGAACACCGCCGGCGAATCGGCACTGGGCGACGTGATCGCCGATGCCCAGCTCGACGCCACCAACGACGTCGGTACCGGTGAAGCCGTGGCGGCCTTCATGAACCCGGGCGGCATCCGTGCCGATCTGCCGTTCAATGCACCGGACGGCAACGTGACCTACGGCGACGCCTTCACCGTGCAGCCCTTCGGCAATTCGCTGGTCACCATGACGCTCAACGGCGCGCAGATCAAGACCTTGCTGGAGACCCAGTTCGCGGGCTGCAACGGCCAGTCGTCGCAGCGCATCCTGCAGGTGTCGGTCGGCTTCAACTACGCCTACACCGCGGCCAATGCCTGCAACGAGCGCGTCACCTCGATGACCATCAATGGCGTCGCGGTGGATCCCGCGGCCAGCTACCGCGTGACGGTCAACAGCTTCCTCGCCGACGGCGGCGACGGCTTCGCGGTGCTCAAGGAAGGCAGCGAGCGCCTCGGCGGCGCGGTCGATACCGATGCTTTCGAAGCCTATCTGCAAGCCAATCCGTCCGGCGTGGCTCCGGGCCCGCGCGACCGCATCACGCGCAACTGAAGCCTGACCAAGGAGAATCGGAATGAACATGATCAAGACCTCGCTGGCCCTCGCGCTGGCATCTCTGGGCCTGAGCGCCCAGGCGGCACACTTCAGCCTGCTGTCCGGCAGCGTTTCGGGTTCGTCGGATACGTCGGTGAGCCAACTTTCGACCACCACGGGCTTCGGCGGATCGCTTGAGGACCTGTCGGGCGCCGGCACGGTGCTGGGCTTTGGCGGCGGAGAAAGCACGACCGGCGCACTGACCCATGTGTGGAGCCAGTCCCTGCTGCTCGATGCGGCATCGGACCCGTCGAACGTGACGATACAGGCGAGCCGCAGCGTTTCGCTCGACACGGACGCGGCGCTGTCCATCGATTCCGGCAGCGATACCGCCTCTGCGACGATGCTGGCCAACCTGCGCATCGAAAGCGATGGCGAAGCGCTCGGCAGTGCCGTGCGCGTGACCTTCGCCGGTACGGCGGACACGCTGTTCTCGTCCGCCATGACCGGCATGTCGACGCCGACCTATCTGTCGATGACGGTGCGCGGCGATGGCAATGTCACGATTGCCGAGTATCTGGTCCCGACCTTCTCCAGCGATGTGTTCAGCTTCAGCTTCGACAGCACGGTCGGTTCCGTGCTGCAGCTGGATGTCGGTTTCGGCGCCTACACCAGTCTGGGCAGCAACCTGCTGGGCCCGGTCGGACCGGGCAACCTGCTCGAATCGTCGGCGCTGATTGACGGTGTGCTGGGTGTGAG
>CAZKRN010000071.1:0-12631 GCA_964555165.1 uncultured Methyloversatilis sp.
TCAACGCGCCACGCTGAACGCGAGCGCGCAAGACGGTGGCGGTCGGACGCTTACCATCTTCGCGCTGATTCGCGAACAGCTCGGTCAGCAAGGGCTGATCCTGCGCGAAGGCACGATCGTCGATGCCACCTTGATCGCTGCGCCCCCCTCGACGAAGAACAAGGAGGGCGAGCGCGACCCCGACATGCACCAGACGAAGAAGGGCAAGCAGTGGTATTTCGGCATGAAAGCGCATATCGGTACGGATGCGCACACCGGCATCGTTCATTCGCTTGCCGCCACGGCGGCGAACGCGTCCGACGTGAGCCAGACGCACAAGCTGCTGCATGGTGAGGAGAAGCACGTGCATGCCGACGCTGGTTACCAGGGTGCAGGCAAGCGTCCCGAACTGAAGGAGTGCGAGGCTGAGTTTGTCATTGCACGTCGCCGCTCGACCTACAAGAGGCTGGACAAGACGGACCCGAGACGCCAACTCATCGAGAAGGCGGAGCACGCCAAGGCGAGCATCCGCTCGAAGGTCGAGCACGCGTTCCATGTGGTGAAGAACCTGTTCCGGCATCGCAAGTGCCGCTACAAGGGTCTGGCGAAGAACACGGCGCAGTTGCATGTGCTGTTCGCGATGGCGAATCTGGTGCTGTCGCAGAGAAGTCTGTGCGCGCCCTACAGGACAGGTGCGTCCTGAGGGCGAGAAATCGGGGCGATGAACCCCGAAAGGGCCTCGGGTCGATGATTCGGGGCTGAAAAAGAGCCGAAATTCGATGTCATGACGATGCGAATTTCGGAGTTGCTGCCTCACGGACGAAAAATCCCGGAAGGGTGGCTTTGATCAGCGTTTCCCTAGACACCTTCAACTCGGTACGTGGCGGGGGAACTGGTTTTGATGACGCGGAGTGGAGCACTTCTATTGACCACTTTTACCTAGTTGTTAGATACAACTACAAAAGCAAGCCGAGCGTCGATGCATTCTATGGCCTAGATGGCTCCGGGAGCGCTGGCGAAGGAGCGTGGCAGATCACCTACGGCGGAATGCCAGTTCAATTACCGGTTCCTGAGCCATCTTCTGCCACACTTATGATTCTTGGCATTTTCCTGCTTGTCACACGCAGGAATTCAGAGGGCCGCAAGTTGGCATGCAGGAGCTCTGCGAATGGTGTTTGGCCTAACAGGCTGGTGAGAAGCTATGGCGAATCTCAGTTTTGAGGGCGTACGGCCAGATTTGTGACCCATAGCCGAGGAGCGTACTGAAAATGAAAAAGCCCCTGAGCGGGGCTTTTTCATTTTGATACACTCCCTCGCGGGTGGCCGACAGGAGCGGCGCCCGGCGCCTGAGAAACATCGGGTCACGCTGCTGTCAATCCTGGCCTCCCTGAAGGAGGTGATGCGGGTGAAGCTCTCACTCGTGTTCAAACGACTTCGACTCAAGCTTCACATCAGTCCAACGCTGTAACTCGTTGTTCTGATGTTGCGGGTCTAAGATAACCCCGTGTGGTCGAAGGTGCCAGCCAACGACCACACTCTCCTCTACCAAAAACCAGACCGTCTTGCAAGATCCGAGTCCCGGTGAGGGAGACAGTTCTGGGTATAGCCACGGCCCATACTCTGGGTTAAAGCGCCTGTCCGACGCCTCCTTCGCTCGGCGTGTCGACCTACAGACATCGTAGGAAGACAGTACATCAATCTCCCTACTTCTCAAGCTTGTCGCGCAACGCTTTCGCGAGGGATTGCGCAACCTCCGATAGCCGCGCCATAGCGGCTTGATAGACAACCCCGTCTTCGCGCTTGTCCACAGCAACGACCGTGACGAGCAGATGATCGTCCTCAACCGAGTAGACCAGACGCACTCCTTGCTGGCGGAGCTTTATCTTGTAGCAGCCCGCCAAGGGACCGTGCAATTCACCGCCTGGAACGTGTGGGTTGTCCAAGCGCTTTTCGAGGAGCTTCTTGAGGTTGGATTTGAATGAGACATCAAGTGCTCGCCACTCCTCCAACGCCTCAGGCATAAAGCGAAGCCCGTATTTGTGCCTCGCTTTGGCGCCCTCAGAGGTCGTCAATGTCTACCTCGATGGCGCGGGACTTGTCGGCCAGCCGGCTCGCCGCCTTGCGGTAGAGCTCTTGGTCGGCAAGTTCGTCCATCAACGCCTCGAATAGACGTGGTTCGACCATGTAGAAGGCAGGGCGGTTGTGATTGAGCACGGCCACCGGGCGGTGATTTGCTTCTCTGAGCACTGCCGCGGGGTTCTTCTTGAACTCGGACATGCTCACGGCGACTTCAGCAAGAATGGCTTCCATGATTGGCTCCAATATCAGAGCCAAATATAGCTACGCACATGTCGAGCGTCAAGTCTCCGTCGACCTCGCCGGATGAGGCTCATTCTGGCAAAACAAGAATGCGCTCCAGAAAGTTTGACGGTAGGGGCTCGACTGGCATCCCGGACGGCGACCGGATCTCTCGCCGCTCTGCTGCCGCGCTATCCTTTGGCCCTTCTTCCGTTTGTGGAGGGAGAAACCCCAGGAGGAATCGAAGGCCTGATGTGCCTGGGCAGTCAGCGCCGATACTGATTGGCAGTCCTTGGGCACCACTAGCTGGCTGTGCATTTCAGCGGCACGGCAGATCAAAATACTGAAGGCAACGAACAATGGTTACTGAGGCGCTTCCAAACTTCTCCCGTCCGGCCCTCCAGCGCTGGGAGTCGATCCCTGCCAATATCCGTCAACGTCTGTTGGCCAACGTCTGGTGTGGGCAATGCCGCAATGAAGTGACGATCACCAACTTCACCGGCACCCTAAAAGATGGGAACTTGCTGCTTGTTGGCAGGTGCGCCGAGTGCCACGGCGACGTGGCGCGGGTCATTGAAGGATCTTGAGCTCGATTCCGCAGAGCTACGTGGCGGAGCTCATAGGCGAAAACGGCATCAGTTGATGCCCTGGTAAGCCAGTGATTAAGCCCCTCCTGGCAATCCCAAGCCGCGGGATCCGATGCGACTGCTCACTGCTCGAAAGTAACACCCTGGAGGGCTCTCGTTTTGCCGCTTACTGGCCAATCTCGTCTCTACTGAGACGAAAGGGTGCTGCTCTTGTCTCTAATGCGATGTCGTGACTTTCTGAAGCGAGACCGGTGTGGGTAGGTCATTGAGATCGCTCGAAGGACGTTCTCGTCTCTAGTGAGAATCTACGTTGAGCGAGATGTTCCCGAGCGGAACGGTTCAAGACTGGGTAAAAGTGCCAGTCGCGGCTATAAGTTCACTCTCAAATCGCTGGAATGATGGAAGTTGACGTAGCAAATCATGATTTGAAACCAATTCGGCCACTCTCCGCACATGTTCGCGAGGGTTAAAACTTGCGCGACGACGTCCTCTTAGTTCAGAGGCTGAGGTTAGTAATTCGAATAGCAACTGTTTTGGATTTGGTATGTTTTCTATTTGATTTGCTCGTGGAATGCTTAAGGGTGTGGATCCGTATGGGTTGCCAGAGGCACTGCGAATTGCATCGCCATCTAACAAAAGCCATGCTTCTGTCATCCTAACAGGCACGACTGCAACAATGGCTGTCGAAAGACCCTGTGAAGCGTTTCGAATCTCTTCCAGTCTTGCGTCCACGTGCTGATTTTCTGAATCTCGATGGACCAAGAGAATCTCGCACGGATATCGTTTCATAACGGCGGCGATTCTGGTTGATAGATTGCTTCCTATTGCCCCGAGGTTGGATGCGAACTCTACCCTAAAAGCAAAGTCAGGAAGCGCCTCTTCAATTACTCTTTCAATGATGGGGACAAGTGCCGCGTCTGATGTTCCATCACCGAGTAGCGTAAATTTAAGTACCATGGTCGTCAAAAAAGCTGCAGCTGTCCTTGAATGTACGCAGAAACAGTGCTGCTGGCATCAATGCGATCATCTTCCGCATACTTTTCGTCACGCTGAGATAAGTATGCGATCAGACTGCCAAGCGGAACCGTTAATTGGGGTGGGGTGGTTTCAAGGGTGGCTCTCCACGAACCTGGTATGGGTGCGAATACGGTGGCTAGTAGGCCTTTTTTTCGAATCGGTAATGCAACTAACAGATCGTCTACTCGTAGCTCGCCTACAACGATGGGGGAGTGAGTGTTTATGATCACCTGACGCAGGGGGTTGGATTCATCAACTGCATATGCGGGGTTGACGGCGATATCCCCTAAAAGCTGCATCATTGCCGTTACTCTTGATGGGTGGATGCCGTTTTCGGGCTCTTCCAGGCAAATTACACCGCCAGAGCTCTCATCTGCACCAATGACAGCTAAGGCCAAAAACCGAAGAGTACCGTCAGATAAATTTCTTGCTGCGTGCACTGAACCATCTCGCTGTTCAACGGTTAAAGTTTTTAGTCTCCTACCTTCATCAATATCAACATTTACCGTTCGAACGTCTGGTAGGAGTGAGCTAAGTCGATTTGCCACCTCGGAATACTTCTTGATTCTTGCTAAAGCGGCAGGAAGGTGTTCGCCTTCGGGTGATACTACCGATTCGTCCGAGAAGTCATCTGGTAATCGCAACTTGGAGGGCTCCAGTTGAAGAAGTTTCCATGATTGCATTTCCCGTCGAGCTGCAAGTGCTGTCGGTTTGTCATCGGTGTTGATTGTTCCAAGAATTGTTCTTGGAGAGTTGGCGGCGAGAACGTCAAGGGAGCGACCTTGGTGGCCATCTTGCCGTAGTTTAATTACTGACAATCCTGCTTCGTTTTTTTCGGTGGAAATAAAGTCAGATCGCTTGGCGCCTCCTATGACTGAATTCCAAAAGTCACTTGAGTGTTTAAAGCCTAGTCGCTTTCTTGATAAGGTTTTTGGAATGTAAGTTAAAGATTCGTGAACGAGTTCTATTCTTTCAATCTTGTCGCCTACGCTGGGTACGTATCTGAGTTCTACCCTGTATTTTAGATGCGTGGCAGAGGGGGTTGCTGGTCGATCGAAATCATCTTTAACTTGTTTTGATACAAGAAACTCTGCTTCTAGGCACATGTCACGAATTTCGCCGTTTGGATAGATGGTAAATATCGACATCAAATCCCCTCGTCGTTTTGTTGATACGTCGCGTATTCGTGAGGCTGCTTCAACAATGGAATAGTTTGAAAGGTCCTTCAGGAACATGATAACGTCAAACAAGTTGGACTTGCCCGATGCGTTGACGCCGGCCACGCAGTTGAACGGACCGAATTGAATGTCTGCGTCGGCAAGATTTTTGAATCCTTGAACCCTCAATCTAGTCAACATGGTGCCACCAGGGGATGCGTGAGTTAAAAGGGGACAGGCCACAATTTATTCGCCCGGATCTGTTCATACATCCAGGCCGGGTCCATGTCCGCGCCGTTGGGCCAGGTCACGGCGCCGAGATTCAGGCGGGCCTGATCGAAACAGGTCTTGTCCTTGAGCGCTTCGAAGATGCCACATTCCGCGGCCGTCAGAAGCGCCGAGAAATCCGCGATGCCCTGCGTGTCATCCATGAAGGTGACGGCGAGACGGTAATCGGGCCGCACCGAAAGTGCCTTGATCCGCCAGGGGGCGGCCGGGATCACTCCAGTGGTTTGATCCGCTTCGGGTGTTGTCTGGATTGACACAGCGTCCAGTCCTCCATCAGTTCGGTGCGATGTTCCATCGCCCATTCAACAGTCAGCGCAAACGCCCGGCGCGGCAGGCTGCCGTCTGTCATTCAAGCGTCCGGATGTCGATCAGAGCCTCGTGTTCGGCGTAAAGCGCATGAAAATGCGGCGGTGCGTGTTCGCGCCAGAACATCTGGATGACGATACCGAAGAACTGGCTGATCGTGGGCATGGGCAGGATTATGCGCCTGACGTCCGGAGAACAAGAGCCGGACCTCTGTTCTTCACGCGACCCTGAGCGCGCTCGACCAGTGAGAGATTGGGGTCAAACCCCGAGTATTCCATGGAGATTGCTCCTCCAGCCCGATCGCTCAGTGCGCGCCAATCCGATGCGCCACGCCGAACCGCTCGGCCAACAGGTCCAGCCGCTTGTCCAGTGTCCATAATCTCGCGCCTTGCGTGATCAGGGCGGAGGCGAGCAGGTGCATGTCCACGATGCCGCAGCCGAGGCCGAACAGGTGTTCGCGGTCGATGAAAGCCAGTACTTCGGCCGCACTGGCCTGACGGGCGGGCTGCAGGCTGGCGAGGTCGGTCAGTGTCTGCGTGCGGCCGGGCGGGGTGCCGCAGGCCAGTTCGCCGATGATCAGAGGGTGGATCAGTACGCGATCGCGATCCAGAATCCGGATGAGTGCGTCGTTACCGTGGCGGAAGTGATCCACCCACACCGAGGTATCGACAAGGATGCCGCTCACTCGCGTGCGTCAGCCCGTGCGCGCGGGATGTCCGGCATGTCGGGCTGGGCTGCGCCCAGCGCTGCGAGCCGTCTGGCCGACTGCACCCTGACATAGGTCTTGATCGCTTCGCGGAACAGGTCGGCCTTGTCCATGGCCGGGTCGGCTACTTCAAGTGCCCTTTCATACAGGGCGTCGTCTATGGTCACCGTCGTTCGCATGTGATGTCCTTGGGCGCATCATTCTGGATGCCATGGTGCGCCAATATGGATGCTTCTTGCAAGGCCGCGCAGCCGATGGGCGCTCAAGGAATCACCCGGGACAGGTCGCGCTTCCAGGGCTGCGCAAGGCGGTACGGACGTGTCTGCGTTGATCGCTCTGAGGGGAGCGGACAACAAGAGACGCAGCGAAAATTCCGCATTGCCTGCGACTCAAGTGACCGGCAGCGCAGGCGCTGTCAGCGCCATGGCAGTCCCGTTCTGCCGCTAGAAATCGAGCACCCGGGGGGCTCAAGTCTTTTCACCAGATCGCCCGCACATGCGGGTAGCTCCGGATCTTTTCGTCGGCGCTGACCAGCGGCGCGGCGAACTTGCGCGCGGTGGCGACGATGATGCGGTCGGCCGGGTCCTTGTGGAAGTCGCCCGGCAGTTGCACGCTCTTCACGGCGATTTCGCTGTCCACCGGCACCATCTGCACCGCGTCGATCTGGCTGAGGGTGTCCAGCCAGGATGCGATGTCCATCGACAGCGCGACACGCCCGCGCTCGACCAGCATGGCCAGTTCCCAGGCCGACATGCTTGAAACGAGGATCTGGCCGCCGTCCATTTCGGCGTCGATGGCCGACGCCGCGGCGGCGGACAATTGCGCGCGTTCGCCGTTGGCACACCCCTGCAGCGCGAGGGTATTCGGCACGATCACCGCGCGGCGTCCCAGTCGTCTTCGCCCACCGGTTCGGTCGGCCGGTCATACCGCAGCACCGAGCCGCGCAGGATGTCCAGCGGCGAGCGCGTCTGCGGTGTGAAGCGGCGGACTTCCAGCCGCGGTTCGCCGCGGTCGGTCACGATGAGGGGTTCGCCGCTGCGTTCCACGTCGCGGAAGTATTCGAGCGCGTGTGCCTTGAACTGTGATTTGGACACTTCGGTACTCACATCGGGCCTCTTCTGAGCATGGTCACGGAACTATGGTCATGGTGGGTGCGAATCGGGTGACAAACAAGTCGCCGCGGCCGCGGATGTTTTCCAGGCCGCGGCGCAGTGCTCCCATGGCCTGGACCGCCAGATGGATGTGCTGCGGATCCAGCGCGGCAAAGAAGGCAAGGACGCTGGCGTCAGCCCGAGCGCCCTTGCGCCGTTCGCTGATCACGTGGGTGTCCAGCAGCTAAATCAGCCTTGCCGGACGTTGAAGTCATCGTCGGTGCCCAGGTCGGGCATGGCGGCAAGCACGTCTTTCTGGCTGCGTCGCTCGGGGCGGGTGAGGGCGGCGCGCAGGATTTCGCGATGTTCCGCTCCGGCGCTGCGCCCATGCGCCGCCGCCGCTTCCTTCAAGGCCTGGATGATGGCGGGGGCGACGTTCCGGACGATGAGATTGCTTGCCATGGTCGGTGCTCCTCCGGGGGATTGCAGTGCGTGCGGTGTGGTTTCTCCTGCAATCGTTGAAAGCAGCACTCGGGCTGCAGCGCGGTGTGGTTCCGTTTTCCCGGGCGCTACCATGGCGAAACGGCACTGCCAGAGCACGTCACCTGTTCTCCGCCTGAATTCCCGCATGCTCTCGCGTCCGCAGAGTGTCAGATCATTTCATGCACGTCATGGGCCATCACGGCCAGAAAAGTGACCAGGCCAAGGTAGATGAAGGCATATTCCGCACGCGTGCCGGCAGAGGCGGAGGCGTAGTAGTCGGGCGGAATGGCGTCGTCGCCCTTGAGTGCGCGCCACACCTGGGGCGCCGCGAGCAGTGCGACCAGGATCAGCAGGGGGCTTGGGCGCCAGAAGAATACGGCGATGAGCAGCGGCGCGCCGAGCAGCCAGACCTTGCGCGAGATCACTGCGGTCATTCGCCCGCCATCGAGCGGGGGAATCGGGATCAGGTTGAACAGATTCAGGAAGAAGCCCGAGTACGCCACGGCCAGCAGCAGCGAGCTGCCCTCGTTGCGTGCGAGAAAGTAGCAGGCCAAAGCGGCGGCGGTGCCGGCCAGGGGACCGGCCATCCCCACGTAGGCTTCGGTCTCGGCATCCATGGGCTGCTCTTTGAGTTCGATCCAGGCGCCCACGAAGGGAATGAAGGTCGGTGCGCCGACCTTCAGGCCTCGCTGTCGTGCCGCGACGTAATGCCCCATTTCGTGACAGAACAGCAGGGCGACAAAGCCCAGCGCATAGCGCCAGCCGAAGACCCATGCATAGGTGACCACCGACAGCAGCATGGTGCCGCCGGTGGTCATGATCTTGCCGAGTTTTGCGAGCTTGACGCCCCCGAGCAGCAGGGCGATCAGCGTTTTCATTCCGCCGTCTGCTTGCGCCCGAACAGCTTCTTGATGCCCGCGCCGATGCCGATCACGGCGATGAGCGCGATCTTCCAGAACTTGGCGAGGAAGATCCCCACCGTAGCGAGCAGGCCGAGCTTCTTGGCGGCCACGCCACCCACCAGCGCGGCCAGACCGTAGGCAGCCACGTCGTCGGTGCTGGCGTTGAAATCCTCGTAGCGCTTGCCATCCGCAAAATGCAGGTTCTCGAGCATCTGATGGGCGATCGGTTTCTGCGCTTCGACGCTGGCAAGGTCGGTCACCAGGTTCATGGACACATAGCCTTCGCGACCCAGCAGGTAGGTGTTGTAGTTCACCCCGGGGCTGCCCTGATCGGACGTGGCCTCTTTGTCCCGCAGGCGGGCCGACCATACCAGGCGATGGCTGCTGGCCTGGTAGTGCGGGGCCTCGACCCAGCCGTCCACCGTGAATTCGGGAATCCCCTGCGAGCGTCGCGTCTCGTTGCCGGCTTCAGTGCCCTCCTTGAGGTTCTGAAGCAACTCGTCGGCATTCCAGTCACGCGCGTCGTCGTCCTTGATGTATCCGGCCTTGTCGAAGCGGACGGTGATGAAGCCGGACATGTTGTCGCCGATCACCATGCCCATGAAGCCGTCATTGGTCTGGTTGCCCATGGCGTGCATCAGCTTGGCCGCCGCTTCGGCGGGAACAAAGGCGAAGTGCTCGGGCACGTCGAGCGTGGCCTGTTCGCCGAGGCGGACCGATGTCGGCCCATCTTTCTTGGCGGCACGGACGGCGTCGACCGCCGCGTTGTATTCCGCTTCGAGAGCGGTGGGCGCAGGTTCGGCACTGACGGCGAGACCGGTGCTCAGCAGCAGGGCAAAGAGCGCGCTGCGAAATGGGGAGAGACGCATGGGCATTCCTTTCTTCGTTTGGTCCGGCGATGATGTGGGAATCATAGTGATCGTGTTCATGCTTGCGAAGTGAATAATTCGAGTAAGCGCGAACAGATCACATCTCCCCGGCGGCATGGCACACCGGGCACGTCCGGGAAGGAGGCTTCGCGTGCATGGGCAAGCGTCATCGCCGCACTGCCTTGTTCTGCGACGAGGGTGTGGGATACGGGTCAGGTGCCACCCCTATTCAGGAGGCCGCGATGACCGCTACGACCACGCTGAAACTTCCGGATGAACTGAAAGTCCGCATCGCTGCGGTGGCGCGGCAGTCCGGCAAAAGTGCGCACGCTTTCATGGTCGAGGCGCGGGAACTGCAGACCGAACTGGCCGAACGCCGCACAGCCTTCGTAGCCGATGCGCTGCTGGCGCGTGAAGAGGTCGTGCGTTTCGGCCTGGTTGTGGATGCCGACGAGGTGTTCGACTACCTGAAGGCGCGCGGGAAGGACGAGCTGCCCGCGAGCCTGATTTTTCCTCGAACTGAGGTAAAGAGAAACCGTTCTATGCCTTCCCCCGTTGCTCATATGCAATCGTTGCTCGGTCCAGGGCCGTCGCACTCGAACGTCATCGAGGGCCCTGTGGGGAAACCGACCCCGGTTGTTTCAGAGAGATTGTCTATGCGGCGCACGCCTTCCGTGTGGCGCGGTTCGACGTGACGTTCGGAAACGCTGAGCCAGCACATCCGTAAGGCTGTACTGAGTTCATGATTTCGCTTCGATCGTGCTTCGCGAAAGTTGCGGCGGTTCGGCTTGATCGGCCGCAGCTTCCATAGATAGCGATCAGGTCGTCCGCGAGGGTGACTCCCGGCGACGCGCCATGCCCAACACAATGGCAAGCCCGACCGCCATCAATCCCCAGGTTTCCGGCTCGGGCACGGGCAGCGTCATGCTGCCGACCACCGTCGTGGTGACCACTTCATCGGAGGTGGCCGCACCGTACCATTCGCGTCCGGTGAAGCTTCCGCCTCCGCTGATGCCAGCGAACACGCCGGTTCCGCTCGTGAACTCGAAGGTGCCCGAGTATTCGTTGTCGCTGGGCAAAGTCATCGTCTCCCGGTACGCGTCCACCCAGTAGCGGGCGCTGTAGCTGCCATAGGCATTGCTTCCGGTGACCACGCATCCGCCGATCTCGTAGCAGTAGGTCTGGCCGGAAGGCGGTGCATAGAAGGGCGTATCGGAATGCCGTGTCGCGGTCTGCAGCAGGGTCGGCAGGTCGCTGCCTCCCGGAACCAGGGTGAGGTCGTCGTAGCGACGGTAGGGGGAGGTGAACAAGCTGTATGACACCGAACCGATGAAGGACTCCGTGAATTCGTAGGTAACGGTCGGGCTGACGGCATGAGTCATTCCGCCGCTGACGAACAGGGCTGAGGCAAGAGCGAACTTCCTTGTGGCGAGCATGATCGGTTCCGGTCGGGTTGAAGGGCGGCGCGAGCGTATCACGACGAATGCCTATGACAGACCGCTTTCCGATTCGATAGATGTCGATGATTCAATTTGAATCAGATGCTTGCGTTCAGTTCTGCCTTTGCGTGAAACGAAAGTTGACAGTGGGGTTGCGAGCCGCGGGAGGCTGCCTCCGTACCGATCAGGCCGACCGGGCGCGAGACTGTCGGCGGCGCGCGATGCCCGACACAAGGACCAGTCCGGCGGCCATCATTCCCCAGGTTTCCGGTTCGGGCACGGGCAGCGTGAAGCTGCCTTGTACGGTCTTGGAGACGATGTCGGTGACATAGGGTGCATAGGTTTCCTGACCGGTGAATGTGCCGCCGCCGGCAATGCCTGCAAACACACCGGTGCCGCCAGTGAAGATGAATGTGCCAGCGTAATCGTACATTTCACCGAGCCAGTCCTCGCCGGCGAGGGGCGTACGCCGGTAGTAGTCCACCCAGTACAGACCGGTATAGCTGCCGTTCGCGTTGCCACCGCTCAGCACGCAACCGCCTTCGTCATAGCAGTAGGTGCGGTCTGCGCCCGGCGTCGGTGTGTAGAACGTATTGAAAGGTGTGAACGATTCCTGTGTCTCGCTTTGCAGCGCTGACGGCAGATCGCTGCCGCCGGCAGCGAGCGTGAGCTTTTCCTTCCGTGTGTAGGGAAGCGGAAGCGTGAATTTGTACAGAACATCGCCAGCGAAGGACTCCGTGAAGTCGTAGCTGACGGTGGGTGTTGTCGCCTGAGCAAGTCCGGAGCCGATGACGAGCAATGATGTCAGGGTGAGGTGCTTGAGTGGGCGCATGAGTGTCGTCCGTCTGTCATATGGGGAGAGGGCGGTGCGGCGCTAACTTGCGCGGCATGCGCGCGCAGCTTTAGCAAGGAATGCACCAGGAATGAAGTTCATATGAAACATGTGTTTGTGTGGTTGGCTTCCATCGGCTGTAAAGAATTTCGACGGATCGCGTCGGGGGACGACCTCACGGAATCATCCGGATAGGCGATACATCATTCGCTACGCCGGACACGGCCTGCTCATTGTCGAGTCCCTTTCGCGCCACCTTGGCCGGGAGGCGGGAAGGAGGCGGGGTTCACCCTCTGGCTGGTTGAAGGGTCCGGTCCGCCCGCGCGGATGATGCGGCGGTTTGAATCGCCGTCACGCGATGGAAAGGGGCGATGTCTGTCGTGTGACGGTTACGCAGCGATCCGGAGCGGAGAGATCAGGCTTGCGCATCGGCACTGCGTGGCCGCTGCCGCACGCCCCGCGGTGTAACCCCGCGTTCCCGGCGCAGCAGTTTGCGCAGCATCGACGGGTCGGCGTAGCCCACCTGTGCAGCCACCGATTCCAGCGAAGCGTGGCCGGTTTCGAGCAGCTGGGTGGCGCGCTCGACGCGCAGTTTCTGCACGTACTGGATGGGCGACATGCCGACCGCCTCCGCGCTCATTCCCGGCGCCGTGCTGTACGAGCTTCCGGATCTGGGC
>CAZKRN010000072.1:0-12532 GCA_964555165.1 uncultured Methyloversatilis sp.
GCCGGCTTGGCCGCAGCCTTCGCCGGAGCCGCCTTCTTCGCTGCCGGCTTGGCCGCAGCCTTCGCCGGAGCCGCCTTCTTCGCTGCCGGCTTGGCCGCAGCCTTCACCGGAGCCGCCTTCTTCGCCGCCGGCTTGGCCGCAGCCTTCGCCGGCTCAGCCTTCTTCGCCGCCGGCTTGGCCGCAGCCTTCGCCGGGGCCGCCTTCTTCGCGTCGGCCTTCTTCACTTCAACCTTCTTTGCAGCAGGTTTCGCCGGGGCACTCGCCTTCTTCGCCCCCTTCTTAGCTTCAGCTTCAGCCATGACTTCTCTCCTCTCGGATAACAGGATTGGACAGCACCTCAGCCCCTCCGGTGGCGGAAGGTCTGTTCGAGACGACGCACGGAGTGCGCCCGGTCAGGAACACCTCACGGCGCATGCGGGCGACCTGGCCCCGCACATGCCCCCGGGTCGACGACCCGGATGGCACACGGGCATTGCATGCCGCCCGGATGCCGGATTCACATTCGCAAGCCATCGGTGGATGCTTACGACACTCAACAGGACTAATGAAGGCTCGCCCGCCCCATACCGTGATTTCCGTCTCTGCACGACGTACCGCCAATGCGCAACACGCGATGCGTGCGCCCGGCACGCGGAGATACGAAACAGGGAAACGTCATGCCGATCATCGACGCACCACTCGACGCGTCGCGCCCGGTGCGCAGACGGATGAAGGGGAAGCCCAGGATGGCGTCGGAAAAATCCGATGCGTGCAGAAGGCCGCAACGCATGCGAAGGGAAAACGAATTTTCGGGGGAAAGGAATTCCGCGGCGCCGAAGGACCCGGCTGCGGATGTGAGGCTTGAAGATGACGTCGCAACGGACTGATTCATGGGTGGAAAGTATTGCACAACCATGAGCAGTTAAAGCAACAATCAACGCAAAAGTCCAGAAATATTTTCGGCGGCACCCCGGCCCAAACTATTGATTCGGAATAATTTATTCCTGACAGCGGCCTTCGTTGATACGCCAGGATCCATATCGGAAGCGGTTTTCTGGGCATCGCGCCCTGCGTCGGCGCGGAGAGGAATCGATACCCACGAGGATGTGCGGATGTTGCGTCGGTCAGACGGAACGGCGCGCGTCAACCGCACCTGTAGTGTCCGAACCGATATCAACTACTAGATGCAGTGTGCCTCGACACGGGAGACAAACGGCTGCCCGGACCTTGTCCGTCATTGCCACATCGCACGCATGATGGCGGCGATATCGATGCGTGCTTCGGCGACCGTCGTCGCCCCGCCGGGGCCGCCGTCGACGCGAGGCCAGCTCGTCTGTTCGAAGTGCGCGAGCAATCGCTGCGGAATGAAACGGGTACGGCCGGCATAGACATGGCGATCGCCGCCGGGCGCTTGTCCGGTGATGTAGAAGCGTTGCGGCACGACCAGTTCAAGCTGCTCCTTCGCGCGCGTCATCGCAACGTAGAGCAAGCGTCTTTCCTCTTCGATCTCGGTCTTGCTGCCGGTGGACATCTCCGACGGAATACAACCGTCGACCACGTTGAGCACCGACACCGCATGCCATTCTCGCCCCTTGGCCGAATGGATGGTGGAGAGGATGAGGTAGTCCTCGTCGAGCAGCGGCACCCCCGGTTCGTCGCTCGTGACTTCGGGCGGATCCAGCGTGAGCTCGGTCAGGAAGCGTTCCCGGCCCGCATAGGTCGACGCCAGTCGAGCGAGTTGGCGGACATCGGATGCGCGCACTTCCGCATCCTCGTAAAGTCGTTGCAGTTGCGCTTCGTACCAGTTCATCACCTGCTCCGCGCAGGACGGCCACGGCGCGGCGGGACGGCCCGCCGCCTCGACCAGCTGCGCGAACTCGATCCATGACCGGCGGGAACCTTCTGGCACGGCCTGTTCGGCGACCAGTGAAGTAGCTGCGGGCGACGTCCCGATCCGGTCGAGGATGCGAGCCGCGATCTTCGGTCCGATGCCGGCGAGCAGCTGTATCGCGCGAAAGCCCGCCACCCGGTCGCGCAGATTCTGCGACCACCGCAGGATGGCCAGCACGTCCTTCACGTGAGCGGCTTCGAGAAACTTGAGCCCGCCGTACTTCACGAAGGGAATGTTCCGCCGTACAAGCTCCACTTCCAGTCGCACGCTATGACTTGCGGTGCGGAACAGCACGGCCTGCGACTTCAGAGCGACGCCTTCCTCGCGGCGCGCAAGGACGCGCTCGACAACGAACGCGGCCTGGTCGGCATCGTCACGCACGCTGACCAGTCGAGGCCTGCCAGCCCCGCCGGTACGCGCACTCCACAACTGCTTGGCAAAGCACTCGTCCGCTTCGGCGATCACGGCATTGGCGGCGTCGAGCAGCGGCGGCGTGGAACGGTAGTTCTGCTCCAGCGTGATGCGCTGCGCAGGCGGGTCGAAGTGTTGCGGGAAATCGAGGATATTGCGCACCGTTGCGCCACGGAAACTGTAGATCGATTGTGCATCGTCGCCGACCACGGCAAGGCCGCGGCCATCCGGCTTGATCGACAGCAGGATGGCCGACTGCAGCCGGTTGGTATCCTGGTACTCATCGACGAGCACATGCGCGAATCGCGTACCCAGCTCGCGCGCGATGAGCGGATCGGCTGCCATCTGCGCCCAGTACAGCAGCAGGTCGTCGTAATCGAGTACCTGCTGCGCCTGTTTGGCACCGACGTAGGCGCCGAAAAGTGTTTTCAGTTCGCCCTCCCATTCCGCACACCAGGGAAAGGAAGCCTGCAATACCTCGCCCAAAGGCATCCGCGTGTTCAACGTGGCCGAATAGATCGCCAGACAGGTGCCCTTGAGAGGAAATCGCCTGGACTTCGCGGAGAGGCCGATCTCATGGCGCACCAGATTCATCAGATCGGCCGAATCCTCGCGGTCATGGATGGTGAACGCCGGGTCGAGCCCGATGCGGGTGGCGTATTCGCGCAGCAGTCGCGCACCAACGCCATGAAACGTGCCGGACCACGGAAAACCCGCAGCAGCCAGCGTCGCGAAACGTGGCGACACCCGGGCGACGATACGTTGTACGCGCCGCGTCATCTCGTCGGCCGCACGTCGCGAGAAGGTGAGCAACATGATGGCTTCCGGCTGCGCTCCATGGACCAGCAGATGCGCGACGCGGTGCGCCAGCGTGCTGGTCTTGCCCGTGCCCGCACCGGCAACCAGCAGCAAGGGACCGGGAAGTTCGCCTGGAGCGATACCGTAAGTGGCCGCGTCGCGCTGGGCATCGTTCAGCGTGGCCAGATGATCCGGAGACGGACGGGAACTGGAAGTGGATACGACAGGAGACGACACGGCGGAATCTTCCCGATGACTGTATGGTTGTACAGTACATCAAGCGGTGTCCGCGCGCGATTGGCAGGCCGCGCGCGGCACCGCGTGTCACCCCGGACCTTCGCCCGCCCGGTCGGCCGGCGCCACGGCTGACCGCGAGGCCGGTGCATTCCACCACTGCGAGCGCGGCACGACCTGGGGCTGCGCCGTATCGGCCATGTAGTGCGGAGACATGATCTGCACGCCGTACTCGTTGAACACATCCTGGATATTGCCGTGCAGCCGGTTCAGCGCTTCGACCCGACGTGCCGGCACGCTGTTGTCGATCTGCGCGCACAGGCGGTATTCGACATAGAAATCCGAAAGCGCGGTCTGCAGCACATAGGGCGCCGGCGACTGTGCCACACCGGGCGTGCGCGAAGCCGCCTCCAGCAGCATCGCATGCACCTGGCGCCAGGGCGTCGAGTAGCCGATGGTGACACCGGTCTGGACGACGAACTGTCCGTCGCTCACCAGCCGCGAGAAGTTGCGGACGGGCTGGCTGAACATGACGGCGTTCGGAATGCTCACCTCCTCGCCCATGCCGGTATGTATGCGGGTCGAAAACAAGCCGACCCCCACCACCGTTCCTTCGGTATCGCCCACTTTCACATACTCCCCGGGCCGCAACGCGCGTGCGTACATGAGGCTGAACCCGGACAACAGCTGACCGACGATGCTCGACGCGCCGAGCGAAAGCATCAGGCCGGCCAGTACCGACACGCCCTTGAAGGCCTCGCTGTGCGAACCGGGCAGATACGGATAGGCCATCGCGACGGCAAACAGCCAGATGGCCAGATTCCCGAGCCTTCGCGTCGGACCCGCCGTATCGACATCCAGCCATCCGAGCTGCGCCTCGCCGCGTTCGACGCGTTCAAGCAAGGCACCGAGCGAGCGCGACGCAAGGCGTGCCAGTACGAAGATGAACCCGGCGATGACCAGACCCGGTATGGCGGCAGCGATAGAGAGTGCGAACTGTTCCACCACGGCGAGCAACCAAGCGGTCGAACGCTCGCCCCATGGTCGCGTGTAGGCGAACTGGTGCAGCACGAAGGTGAGCCAGCCATCGACCAGCAACGCGACACCGCCCCAGGACAGCACGCGCGTCGCCAGATCAACGAACGCGCGCGCATGGTCCGCGTATCCGGCCAGCGGATCACCCGCCGGGCGCGCCTGTTGCCAACGACGGAAACGCGCCGCAAGCCTCTGCAACAGCTTGCCGCGCAGCCAGAACAGGCTGTTCAACAACAGCAGGGCAACGACCGAGGCGGCTGCCGACCATGCCAGACCGATGCCGATGCGCTGTCCGTCGCTGCGTTCGCGCACTTCCAGCACGGCCTGCTGCAGACGGGCGCGGACCCCGTCTGCCGCGTCGTCGAGTTCGCGCTGCCCGCTTGATACGAAGTCACCCGCTACCAGATAGAACACCAGTTCGCCGTCTACCTTGAGCCCGGCCGTCTCGCTGCCGTGCCAGACGGTCACCGTGCCCGGTCCGTCCCGCGCGAGCACCCGCCCGAGTGCGGCAGCCGCCCGTCGAGCCCGCTCGTCCGGTCCGGCATCGAGCAGATCGGAACCGAAAGTGACCACCGTGCGGCGATTGACCAGAACCGATCCCGCTTGCGCCTCGACACCCTTTGTGCCCTCGGGGGCGAACACGCCGACGCCGGCAGGCGGGGCGGATGCCGTGCCCTGTGCAAGACAGCCGCTTGCCCACAGCAGGCAGCACAGCAAAACTAGAACCAAGGGCTGGAGGGCCTGACGACGACCACCGGCTGAGCACTGCATGAAACCATTCCCCTGTCTGGCGCAACGGCCGGAGCATGCGACAGGAGCGGCGGCTCGTCGAGTACCGTGTCTGCATGACCGCACCGGGAACACTGCGGCACGTCGTGCATCGTCCTCCCTGTGCGCCCTGCGACCGCCGGGCGAACCGCCCGTGGTGACACGCACCACGCCAGCGCTTGATCGATGGCCGCCACACTGGCCCCAAGTAAGCCGGCCATCTCCGGCAAGGGCCCGGCAGGCGATCTGCCGACGGCTGCCTTGACCTTCCCGGGAACAAGACAGGTGGGGTTGCCCACACGACGTTCCGGCGTATCGTCCGCCAGCCGCGATCGGCGGGAACGCACCGATGCACCGAATGCACGCGCTGCCGGTGCGAAACCGCAGCGGCAGCCGGCGCGTTTCAGCGCTTCTGCCCGAAGTAGAAGCCGATCACCAGCGTAAGCAAGGGCGGCACGATCTGCTGACAGGCCTCGAACAGCTTCTGCGCGCGCTCTGCACTGCCGGCATCCGCCCAGTAGTACATGGCCATGGCGAGCATGAACACCAGCGCCAGCGCGGTCAGCACGACGGAACCGAAATACAGGTGCCGGCTTTCCTGATCCTTGCCGTTGAGACGCGCGATGAGCGCCATCATGACGATCACGATGAACAATTCGCCTGCCGCGAAAAGCAGAACGTTATCCATGGAGCCTCCGTTGAGCGTGGCCAGGCTGGGTGAGATGACCATGTCCGCTGTTGTTGTTGATCGGATGGTCGGCATCATCACACGACGGCAACATGGATATCAATCTGCGGTCGCACAACGGCGCCGTCATCGTTCCATCACGTAGCAGCCGGGCGCAGGCGCCAGCTCGGGAAATCCGGCACTGGCAGCCGGGCGCGCCCTCACCCGTTTTCCGGCGCGCGGCTTCAGCCATTCCATCCAGTCCTCCCACCAGCTGCCAGCCTGGCTCCCGGTGCGAGCCAGCCACCCGTCGGCACGGTCGCTGCGGCTGACGCCGGCAGCGCGATAGCTGCGCTTCGGCGGCGTCACCACCGGATTGACGATGCCGAGGATGTGCCCGGAACTGGACAGCACGAAGCGCTTCTCGCCCTCCAGATGGCGATGGATGCGGAAAGCCTGCCGCCAGGGCGCGATGTGATCGTCCTCTGCCGCCACGGCATAGAGAGGCTGCCGGATGCCTTGCAGATCGAGCGGCTCGCCGGCTACCGTCAGCGCATCCGGCCTGATCAAGCGGTTGTTCAGATAGAGCTCGCGCAGATACCAGCTGTGCATGGCCTGCGGCATGCGGGTGGTGTCCATGTTCCAGTACAGCACGTCGAACGGGGGCGGCGTCTCGCCGTACAGCCAACCATTGACGACGTAGTTCCAGATCAGGCTGTTGGCGCGAAGAAGACGGAAGGCGGCCGCCATCTCCCTTCCGTCGAGACAGCCCTTCCGCGCCATCGCGTCGCACAGCGAACGCACGCTGGACTCGTCGATGAACACCTCGATCTCGCCCGGAGCCCGGAAGTCGATCAGCGTGGCGAGCAGCGTCCAGTCGGCCACCGGCACCTCTTCCGGTGCGAAACGCCGGTTGGCCCAGGCCATGTACATCGCCAGCGCGGTACCGCCGATGCAGTAGCCGACGGCGTGAACCCGTGGCGCACCGGTCAGTGCCCTGGCCGTTTCCACCGCTGCATGCACGCCGTCGAGCAGGTAGTCGTCGAAGCGGACGTCACTCATCGATGCGTCCGGGTTCTTCCAGCTGGTGACGAACACATCCATGCCCTGATCGAGCAGGTAGCGGATCATGCTCTTCTTCGGCGCCAGATCGAGAACATAGAACTTGTTGATCCACGGTGTGACGATGACCACGGGCTTGGCATGCACCAGGGTCTGTGTCGGTGAATAGTGGATCAGTTCAAGCAGGCGGTTGCGCATCACCACCGCGCCGGGTGTGGTCGCGAGGTTTTCGCCGACCTTGAAATCCTCCGGGTCGGTCATGCGCAGATCGCCCGCGACGAGGTCTTCGAGGAAATTGCCGAAACCGCGCACAAGGCTTTCGCCGTGCGATTCCACTGCCTTGCGCATCGCCACCGGATTGGTCAGCAGACAGTTGGTCGGCGCCACCGCGTTGAGCCAGTTGCGCCACCAGAACGCGGCGCGTTTGCGGTCCTTGCCCGACATGCCCGGGGTGTCGTGGAGCATGTCCAGTGTGTGACGGGTGAAAGCGAGATACCACTCCTTCATCAGGTCGAAGGTGGGCAGTTCGGTCCACACGGGATCGGAGAACCGGACATCGCCTTCTGCAACCGCAATCGGATCGGCGTCGGGAATGCCGAGCATGCGGTTCATCGTGTGCGTCTGCAGCCGCCAGAGGTCGGAAGACAGGCGGACCATGCGGTCGCCCAGCTCCTTCGGATGGGCCGCCCATGCGATCCGGGCGTGCACGATGGGCGCGGTCATGCCGAACGGATCGATCGAGCGTGCAACGCCGTCGAGCAGATCCATGAAGGCACGGTGCCACAGTTCGGCCGGACCCGGCTCAGTGGCTTCCAGCCCGTCATCGGCGTATTCGGAGTATGTGCGGGACGGACTTCGGGGCTGATGATTCATGTTCCTGCTCCTTGCGGCATGGACTTGCGGACTGCACTTCATCTGTCCGGCCCTGCAGCGGATCGAACCCGCCGCGCAGCGCCTCGGCACGCGGGCGGCACGCACTCAGAGCCGACAGCAGACCCGACTTTGTCACACGCGGCCGGGGGGAAATCCTGTCGCAGGTCAAATTCGCGCCACGGCAGAACGAATGTCCGCGCGACAACCGAGGTCCCGGCCGCAGTGTTCCCGCCCGACACGCCGGCGCAGCATGCAAGGTCGACGTCCCGCCAATGTCGGGGCGCATGTCGTCAAGCCGCCAATCCCGCCACAGGCTCGGGCACACCGCTCCGGCCGACGCTTGCGAACCGCATGAACAGCATGTTGACGTGGCACAGGGAGTCCGCAACGAGTCGCTCCGAGCGGATCACGGATACGTGAAAAGTTGACGTCGATCAACACAGGCCGGGTCGTTTCTCGGCGCATGCAGCGAGCCTCGAAGCCGATCGGGCGATTGGTCCGCAGGGCATGCTTATTGCAGTTCAGGGGCGTCCATCCGGACATCACCTGGAGCCCATATCATGGCCAATGTCACCTTTTCTTCACCGCTGATGCCGCGCGACGTCACCGTCTACGCGGTCGCCGGCGAGCGCGGCACCCTGCTCGCGCTTGCCAAGGCACACCACATCCCCATTCCCTTCGACTGTCAGGACGGCGAATGCGGCTCCTGCCTGGTCGAGGTTCTGCACTACAAGCCCGGCGTGCGCTACGGCATCGCGCTGACCGAAAAGGAGAAGGAAATCCTTCGCCAGCTCGGCAAGATCACCAAGCAGGAAATCATGGACGCCGAAGTCAACGACATGCCGCCTCGCTACCGCCTGGCCTGTCAGTGCTTCGTGCGCAACGAAGACATCGCCGTCGTGTTCGAGGGCGACGTGACCCAGCCGGTCAAGGGACCCACGCTGTCCATCGCGGCCTCCATCTACAAGGGTGGCGTCGGCATCAAGACGCTGGATCAGTTCCTCAGCTATGCGGTAAAGGTGGAAGAGGACGCCGCCATCCACTTCGAGGGGCTGGCCGACCGCATGAAGAGCTGCGGCAACGAAGACGTGGAAGCGCTGTTCCGTCAACTGGCCTCGTATTCGCGGCTGCATCTGGCCGAAGCGAAGGCGAAGTGCGTCAAGTACGAGGTCGTGACCACGCTGCCCGCCAGTTCTGCCTGGCCCGACAACACGACGCCTGAGCAGACCACGCTGTGGGCCGGCGATCCCGAACTGTCCCGTCTGGGCGCACTGAAGGCTGCCCTGCAGGGCGAGCGCCGTGGCTTCGAGTTCTACTACGCCATCGCCAACACCACCCGCGATCCCGCGATCCGCACCGTCGCGCAGGAATTCGTGCGGGAAGAAAAAGAACATGTGGAAAAGCTCAAGCAGTGGATAGAACAGGAAGAAGGTGCCCTGCGCCGGAAGGCGGCTCAAGCCGCCAGCTGAAGAAGATGGGGTCGAAGCGCGGCGCCGGCTGCGGCGGTCGCCGCGCTTCCTCGCCGTGCGCATCCGGTGCCCGTACAGGATGCGCCGGCTGACCGGCGACGCCCCATCGGCCGCTCGCGTCCGCGGCTTCAGTCGTACATGCCCATGAGCTGCACCGTGCGTCCGCCCATGCCTGCCTTGTATCGCTGAAGTCCGGGCGTGTGGCTGTTGTGGCCGCCCAGATCGAGATGACGCACGCCGCGTGCGCGCAGTCTTTCCATTGCCGCCCAGAGCAGTCCGCTGTTGGCGCACAGCGTGCGTCCGGAATCGTCATTCCAGGCCAGTTGATAGGTCGCCGTTCCCTCGTGACACAGCACCGCGATTGCAGAGCATGGTCCGGATCCGTCGCCACCGTGTTCATGCGCATAGCCGACCAGCAGGCGATCGGCTTTCGCGTAGTCGACCAGCAGACGACCCAGCTGAGCCGCCTCCATGCCGCGAAAGCCCGCCCGCTCGCGATGGGCCACGTGACGCTGCAGCAGGTCGGCGATGACCGATGCCGGGCGCGGCCACTCGAAACGCAGGCGCCCTGCCGCGACATGCCCTTCGGCGCGCTGCAGTCCGGATCGCCAGCGCGGCAACATGCGGGCACGTTGCTGCGTCGGGTCCGCATCGAGATCGAGAAGATGTGTTTCGTAGGCTTCGCGCGGCCAGCCCGCCGCATCGGCGTCGACGGCGCGGAAGCCCGCCTCCGTCAGAGCCCGGCCATGCGCGGCCGAACGGGACCACTCCGGAACGATGCGCCGCCTGCGTCCGAAACGACGCGGCCAGCGCTTTGCAAAGGCGGCCAGAAAATCCGCCATGCGCGCCTCGCCCTCGGTGCCCGGAAACCAGAGCGGCCCGCGATCCAGCATGACCACGCCAATCGCGCCGCCCAAAGCGTGCTTTTCGAGGATCTGTGCGGTACCCAGTTCGTCGTCGCCGTCCCGTATCACCAGCCAGCGCACGTTGAGCGCCTGCGTCCGTGCGATTGCGAGGCCGTAAGGTGCATCCTGCAGCAGCGTGGTCACCCCGATGCGCGCAAAACGCTGGCGATATTCGGATAGCGAGCAGTCGGATTCAATGCTCAGCGGCACGCCGGCCTCCGTCGTGATCGGTCGGCACGCGAGCGCGGCAGGGGCACCCGCGACGGCCGGATGGGCATGGAAAGAAGGCGCCCGTTTTCATGGCGGCCGATTGTGAAGCACGTGGGCGTCCGCCACAAACGATACCGGAGCCGGCCCGGGCGACCCGACGAGAGCCGGGTACCGGACCTGCCGCAACGACGCTCGCTCCGGTGGCGGCCGCAGGCATCGAAGCCCGCGCCTCGATGCCCGACATCGGGCAGATCGCGACCGGGGCCCGCCCGGCGAGGTCCGGCAGGCGAAGCGCACCGTGCGGATGGCCCGCATCCATCGCTTCGGCCACGCTCGCCGCAGCGGCTGTCGCGTGGAACGGCCGGCAGGATCACCCGGCCGCGCGTCGCCCGAAATCCGCCGCGTCGATGCCGAACCAGGCCAGACCGGGCGTCTTCTCGACCACGATGCAGTCGCCGTCGAGCCGGTAGCACAGTTGCAGGTGATGGCGCGGGCTGGACAGCACGGCCGGATTGAATACCGCGAAATTCTCGCCTTCCGGCCTGCGCACCGACTGCACCAGCAGGCCGGGATGGCCCTCACGATGGATGCGCGCACCCACCGATTGCGGAAAGGCGTAATCGGCCGGATGCAGCAAGTCAGGCCAGTCACCGGCAAGCGGCCGGAAATCGAGCAGTGCGGCGGCGCAGGCCACGATATACACCTTGCGCTCCGCCACCACGGATTCGCGTTCGAAGCCGGCGTCGGCCAGCAAGCCCTGACGCCAGTGCCAGGCGGATTCATACACCGTGGTCTCGACCGATTCCGAGCCATACCAGACGCCGTGGCGTCCATCGGAAAAGCGGCTGGCCTGCCAGTTCTGGAAAGGCCAGGCAATGGCGTTGAACCACTCGGCGTCCTCGAACGGGCGATGCAGGACCGGCGTAGCCGAGCGATAAGGCGGCGGCTTGGCGTCGCCTTCCACCTTCTGCGCCAGTGCCCATTCGGCCGGGTCGTCACTGAGGTCGTCGAACAGATCCTGCGACGAACGCAGCGACACGATGTTGCGGAACACGTCGCGATTCACCTCGGCCAGCGCGAGGCGGGCAAACAGATCGCCGAGACTCACTGCCCGCGCGCCCGGTCGAGATAGGCACGCACCATCAGCAGGCCGGCAAAGCCCCATTCCCTGACCACATCGACCGGACTCAGATTGTCGAAGGCACGGTTGCGGGTGCTCATCCAGCGATAGGCGAGGTCGCGATTCTGCGGAAACAGCAATCGGAGGTTCTTGTGGATGCCCAGCAGATGACCGACCCGCTCGTACTGGTCGCGGCTGCTGCCGATCGGCTCGCCACGCCGGTAGCGCGCCAGCGCGGCGCGGTTGCTGGTGGCAATGCCCAGCAGCGCGGCCTGGTCCTCGGTGGACAGTTTCCAGTGATCAAGCAAGGTCATGACCATGCGGGCCAGCGCGCCGCGGTCTTCCGAAGCGCTGACACCCTTGTCTGCAACGGCGCCCATGGATGGATCCATCCCGATAGTGATCGATGTGGCAGGATAGCACCGCTTGTGTTCATTGAAACAACTATCGTTTCGATGACTGCAAATCAACCCGCTCGCTTCAAATGGACACCGATCCAGAAATACCCGGCCGGGTCGTGCCCGGCGTCGAGCCGGCCACCGAACGAAGTCGCCAGTCCGGACACGATGGAGAGCCCAAGCCCGCAATGCCCGCTGCCGCCGCGTGCCGGATCCAGCCGCACGAAAGGCTGGCAGGCACGGTGCAAGGCCTCGGCGCTCAGGCCCCGGCCGCCGTCACACACCCGCAGCAAGACCTCGTCGCTGCCCACCTCCAGGGCCACGACAAAAGGAGGCTTGCCGTATTCGACGGCGTTGTCGATCAGATTGCAGACCATGCGTTCGATACCGGCCGCGTCACCGATGACGGTCGGCACACGATCCGGAACCCGCAGTTCGATGTCGCGCCCGGCGCAGGCATGTTCGATCGCAACCCGCAGGACCGCCGGCAGATCGCCGCACAGTCCGGGCTGTCCGCCTCCCCGCTCGCCGACGCGCGCGAAATCGATGAACTGCCGGGTAATGCGGTCCAGAGACGCGACATCGCGAACGATGCCGTCGGCCAGTTCCGCGTCCTCGCTCAGCGATGCACGCATGCGCAAGCGCGCCAGCGGCGCGCGGATGTCGTGCGACACGCCGGCCAGCATCTGTTCGCGCTCGCGGTCGCGCGCCG
>CAZKRN010000073.1:0-11353 GCA_964555165.1 uncultured Methyloversatilis sp.
CGCTTCAGGTCGAAGGTGCGGGTGGACGACAGGAAGTCGTTCATTTCGCGCGTCGAGTCCTGGAAGGAAAGCTGGATGTGGTCCAGACCCGCCTCCTTCAGCGCGTCGATGCGCTTCTCGTTCAGACCGACGCCCGAGGTGAGCAGATTCGTGTAGTAACCGAGACGGTGCGCCTCGGCCACCAGCAGTTCGAGGTCGTCACGCAGCATGGGCTCGCCGCCGGAGAAGCCGCACTGCACCGAACCCAGTGCGCGCGCTTCGCGCAGCACCTTGAACCACTCCTCGGTCGTCAGTTCGTCTTCGTGCTTGGCGAAGTCGACCGGGTTGTAGCAGTAGACGCAGTGCAGCGGGCAGCGATAGGTCACTTCGGCCAGCAGCCAGAGCGGTGGACCTATCGTGCTCGCTTCCTGAGCGGCTTGCGCTTCGGACAGATCGGTCATGTCGTTTCCACCCACTTCTGTTGCAGCGCCAGTTCGACGAAGTTGATCACGTCCTGCTGCAGGCCCTGCGCATTGAAGGTCTTCTCCAGATCGGCGGTGATGTCGGCCACACTGGCCTCGCCGGAACAGCGCTTCAGGATTTCGCCCGCGCTCTGGTTCAGCTTCACCATGCCTTCCGGATACAGCAGCACATAGGCCTGCTGCGCCTCTTCCCACTGGATGCGGAAGTGCCGCCCGATCTTCGGCACCGATGCGGTCGTCACGGTCATCGCGGCACTCACTTGTTCACGCCGTAGGCATTGGCCATCGCGTCGTTCATCGCCCACAGCACGTCGAGCTTGAACTGCAGGATGTTCAGCGCGCGTTCCTGCATTTCGCGCGTGTTGAAGTAGTTCAGCGTGACCGCCAGACCCTGCTCGACGTCGCGACGCGCCTGCGACACACGGTTGCGGAAGTACTGCAGGCCGGTCGATTCGATCCACGGATAGTGCTCGGGCCAGTTGGCGAGGCGCTCCTTGTGGATCTTCGGCGCGAACAGTTCCGTCAGCGACGAACACACCGCTTCCTGCCATGGGCGCTGACGGGCGAAATTGATGTAGGCATCGACCGCGAAGCGCACGCCGGGAACGACGTGACGCAGATCGACGATTTCCTCGCGCGTCAGGCCGGTGGCGATGCCCAGTTTGATCCACGCCTCGATACCGCCTTCATCGCGCACTACCGTGCCGTCCGGGCCGGTGATCTCGTAGCCGTCATGGTCCAGGATGCGCTGTATCCACTGGCGACGGATTTCGCGGTCCGGCGTGTTCGACATGATGGCCGCGTCCTTTACCGGGATCGCGATCTGGTAGTAGAAGCGGTTGGCCACCCAGCCGCGGATCTGTTCCGGCGTGGCCTTGCCGGAATTGAGCATCACGTTGAACGGATGGAAGATGTGATAGGCCGCACCCTTGTCGCGCAGCCTGGCTTCGAATTCCTCGTGGTTCCAGGGCTCTTGTGTGTTCATGGCGTGATGTCCATTCCGTCGTACGAAACCTCGATGCCGTGCGCGTCCAGCTCGCGGCGCTGCGGGCTGTCCTCGTTCAGGATCGGGTTGGTGTTGTTGATGTGGATGAGTATCTTGCGCGTCGTCTTCGGCAGCTTGTCCAGCCACTCGATCATGCCACCCGGGCCGCTCTGCGCCAGATGGCCCATGTCGCGCGAACGCTTTTGCGACGCGCCAAGCGCGATCATTTCGTCGTCGCTCCAGCAGGTGCCATCGACCAGCACCACGTCGGCCGCCTGCATCGCCGCCCACACCTGCGGTTCGATTTCGACCAGTCCGGGCGCGTAGTAGATCTTCTTCCCGCTCTTCGCGTCTTCGATGGTGACGCCTACGTTGTCGCCGGGCACCGGCTTGTCGCGACGCGGCGAGTAAGGCGGTGCGTTGCTGCGCAACGCGTGTGCGCGAAATTTCAGTCCGGGCACGCCGGCGATGGTGAATTCGGTGTCGTTTATGCCCAGCTCGTTCCACTCGATGCCGCAGTAGTGACCAAGCAGCTTGAACAACGGATTGCCTTCGGTCAGGTCCTGGCGCACCGGTGCGGTGGACCAGATCTGATGCGGCTGACGATGCTCGCGCAGCATGTACAGGCCGGTGGTGTGGTCGATCTGGCCGTCGATCAGCACGATGGCCTTTACTGCCGTGTCGCGCAGCGCCCGTGCCGGCTGCAACTCGGGGAACTGCTGGAACTGCGTCAGGATGTCGGGCGAAGCGTTGAACAGCACCCAGTTCTCGTTGTCGCCACTGACCGTTATCGACGACTGCGTGCGTGCGCGCGCCTTGATGGTGCCGCGGCGAAGGCCGTCGCAGTTGGGGCAGTTGCAGTTCCATTGCGGGAAACCGCCGCCCGCGCCGGAACCGAGTACGTGCAGTCGCATGCTTCTCCTCCATGGGCCATCGAGGGCCGGATTTCTTGTGCCGACAACCGTGACTGGCGTCGGTGGATTCAGGGCCCGCGCCGCAGCGGAGCCGGAAAGACGGGATGCCCGGCAGGACGAATCTGCCGGGCGATCGCAACCTTAGCGGTTGGCGACGTACATCGTGATTTCAAAGCCAAAACGCAGGTCGGTTGCCTTCGGGGTTTCCCAGCTCATGGTTTTCTCCTGACAGTCGGTTCAATGGATGTGCGTCGTCCTCCGACGCGTTTCCAGTATCACCAGCCGCCCGGTCGCCCGCGTCGCCAGTCGATTGAAGCGCGGCTAGGGAAATTCATGAAGGTCACTGCACGAGTTCGACCTTCACCCACACACGGCGCTGCGACTGCACGTCGCGCGTACCGTATCGGGTGACACCGCGCCGGCTGACCTGTTCGCTGTGCCCGGAACTGCCCAGCTCCATCCATTCCCCGAGCCGTCCGCGCAGCGTGCTGACCAGCCGCGCGGACCGCACCTCGCCGTACTGGGTATCGGACAGCGATTCCTTCTGGGGGGAGATGTCCAGCGTCACCTGGTCGCCATGGAGGCGTGGTGTCGCGTAGAAGCCACTCGATACGTCGAGGTACTGGGTGCCCTGCGTGACGAGCGCGCCCTGAGGGCCGGTGACGGTCTGTGTGAAGGGAACCGGCGTCGAGATGCCCGCACGTATGAAGGCAGCGCCGCCCTCGACCACCTGCACGCGCTGCGACAGACGATCGGTCGCATCGCCACGCGTCGACCACACCCGGGTCTGCACCCGGTTGTCGCCAGTGCGCCCTTCGATCAGCGCACCGTCGCGCCCCTCGTCGTCGATCCGCACACCGGCACTGCCCGTGCGGATGTCCCCCGACACGGCCACTCCCTCACGCCCGATCGAGTCGTCGTTGTCGTGGCGTACCGAGATCATCAGGCTGCGCAGCGGTGTGTCCAGCGCCTCGATGGCCTGTTTCACCGCTTCCCGGGTTGCCGCATCCGCGCGGATGAAGATGCGGTTGTTGGCGCCCGAAAGCGCTGCGTCGTCTCCTGCCAGCCCGCGCAGCACAGGCAATACCTGTTCCGGAGTGCGGTGCTTGAGCGGAACGATGTCGAGCTTGACCTGGGCGTGCGCGACAAGCGGACACAGCAGACAGAACAACAAGCGGCGGAATGCGGCGCTCATGGGCATGGATACCTGCGGCGACGGGTCGCCATCCGGCGTAGGGTCTCGCGTGAAGGAGGAGGTGCGTGCGTCGGCAGCAGTGTATCGAGTGCACCACGCCATCGCCACAACACCGCGCGCCGCCGGTCACGAACCCGAGCGGGGGTGGTCAGTCGATCCACTGCCGCACGGCAGCAAGGATGTGCTCCTGCGTGCCTTCAGGCTGCGAAGGTCGAGGTGCTACCGGCAAAATCGACCCGGTGGGGTGATGCCAGATATTCGCGCGTGCGCATTTCGATCAGGCGACTGACCGTGCGGGTGAATTCGTTGGCGTGAGGGCCGTCGGTGTAAAGCTCGTGCGCCTCGACTTCGGCCGTCAGAATGAGCTTGACGCGGAAGTCGTACAGCACGTCCACCAGCCAGGTGAAGCGGCGCGCCTCGTTGGCATTGTCGCGCGCCATCTTCGGCACGTCGGATATCAGGATCGAGTGGTAGCGGCGCGCCAGTTCGAGATAGTCGTTCTGCGAACGCGGACCACCGCAGATCTCGTCGAAATCGAACCACGCTGCGCCCAGCGAGCGGTCGCGCGTCTTCAGCGTGCGGCCAAGAATCTGCAATGGTCCGGCCGGACAGGGCTCTCCGCAGATCTGCCGGAAATCTTCAGCCAGCCTGGCGTCGGCGTCCTTGCCGCCGGGCACCATGAAAATGTCCATCCGCTCGAGCGAACGCAGGCGGTAGTCGATACCGGCGTCGAGTTCGAACACTTCGAGCCGCTTCTTCAGCAGTTCGATGGTGGGCAGGAAGTTCTGCCGCTGCAAACCGTTCGGATAAAGCCCGTCCGGCGGATAGTTGGAGGTGGCGACGAACACGACGCCACGCTCGAACAGTGCCTCGACCAGTCGACCCAGAATCATCGCATCGGCGATGTCGGACACGTGGAATTCGTCGAAGCACAGCAGGCGGGTCGCCCGGGCAATATCGTCGGCTACCCTGGCCAGGGGATCGGCTTCGTTCTTGTGCTTCTTCAGCGCCTCGTGAATCTGCTGCATGAAGGCGTGGAAATGCACGCGCTTCTTGCGACGGTAGGGCACTGCATCGTAGAAGCAATCCATCAGGAAGCTCTTGCCGCGCCCCACCCCACCCCAGAACCAGACGCCGCGTGGCGGCAGCGCGCGCGACAGCAGCTTGCGCAATTGGGTACGGCGAGCTGCCTTGAAATCGAGCAGCTCGCCATACAGCTTCTGCAGTCGTTCTGCAGCGGCGCGCTGCGATGCGTCCGCGGTGTAGCCGCGCACCTTCAGCTGGGCCTCGAAGGTGTCCAGCATGCCCCGCTCGGGAACATTCAGTATCGTATGCGGGGGCATTGTGCGCGGCTTCCGGTCAGAAATGCAGCGGACGCTTGTCGCAGGCCAGCGCGGCTTCGTGCATCACTTCCGACAGCGTCGGATGGGCGTGGCAGATGCGCGCGATGTCTTCCGAGCAGGCACCGAATTCCATCGCCACGACCGCCTCGGCGATCAGCTCGGATGCGTTGTTGCCGATCACGTGCACGCCCAGAATGCGATCGGTGCTGGCGCAGGCATACATGCGCACGAAACCGGTGGTGTCGCCCTGCCCCAGCGCACGGCCGTTGGCCGCGAACGGAATCTGGCCGGTCTTGTACTCGATGCCGTCGGCCTTGAGCTGGGTCTCTGTCTTGCCCACCCAGGCGATTTCCGGGTGCGTGTAGATGACCCAGGGCACGGTGTCGTGGTTGACATGGCCATGCTGGCCGGCGATGCATTCGGCCACCATGACGCCTTCTTCCATGCCCTTGTGCGCCAGCATCGGGCCGGGCACGACGTCACCCACCGCCCACACATTCGCGAGGTTGGTGCGTCCCTGATCGTCGACCTCGATGAACCCCCGGTCGCTGATCTTCAGACCGACCGATTCTCCGTTCAGTCCTTCCGTGTTGGGTATGCGGCCGACCGATACGATGAGGCGATCGCACTCGAGTACCTGCTGCTCATCCTTGTATTCGTACTCGATGCGCACTCCGCCCTCGCTGCGCTCTACCTTGCCTATCGTCACGCCCAGCTTGATGCCCAGCTTCTGTCTGGCGGTGAAGGTCTTCCAGGCTTCCTTGGTGATCGCCGGATCCGCCGCGGCAAGGAAGTCGGGCGCCGCTTCGAGGATGGTCACTTCCGCGCCCAGCCGCTTCCACACACTGCCCAGTTCCAGACCGATGACACCGGCACCGATCACGCCCAGCTTCTTCGGCGTGGCGCCGAAGGACAGCGCCCCCTCGTTGTCGCAGATCACGGTGTTGTCCACCTCGATGCCCGGCAGATGCCGCGCCCGCGAACCGGTCGCGACGATGACATGCCGGGCCAGCACGTTCTCGGTCTCGCCGCTGCGGCTGACCGAAATCTTCCACTTCTCGTCCTCGCGGCCGGCAAAGCTGCCCAGACCGGACAGCAGCGTGACGTTGTTCTTCTTGAACAGGCCGCGGATCCCGGTGGTGAGCTGGCCGACGATGTTGTCCTTGCGTTTCATCATCACGCTCACGTCCATCTTCGGCGACTCGACCGAAATGCCGTGCATGACGAAGCTGTGATTGGCCTGCTCGAACAGTTCGGACGACTGCAGCAGCGCCTTGGACGGAATGCAGCCGACATTGAGGCAGGTGCCTCCCAGTCGCACTTCACCTTTGGGATCGGCATAGCTGTTGTACTCGATGCAGGCCACGCTCAGGCCCAGTTGCGCAGCACGGATGGCGGCCACATAGCCACCCGGGCCGGCACCGATCACGACGACATCAAATTCCTTGGACATCTTGGTTGCTCCGGAAAAAGAAACAGTCTTCGTCCGGCGCACCATCCGGCCCTCTCTCCGGGTGGAGCGCAGACGTCAACATGCATGAGAGGGCTTATACGTCGAACAGCAGGCGGGCCGGATCTTCCAGCGCCTCCTTCATGGTCACCAGGCCGAGCACCGCTTCGCGTCCGTCGATGATGCGGTGGTCGTAGGACATCGCCAGATAGTTGATCGGACGGATCACGATCTGGCCGTTCTCGACCACTGGCCTGTCCTTGGTCGCGTGGATGCCGAGGATGGCCGACTGCGGCGGGTTGATGATGGGCGTAGACAGCATCGAGCCGAACACGCCGCCATTGGAGATCGAGAACGTACCGCCGGTCAGCTCCTCGATCGACAGCTTGCCGTCCTTGGCCTTCTGGCCGAATTCGGCGATCTTCTGCTCGATGTCGGCAAAGCTCATCTGGTCGGCGTCGCGCAGGATGGGCACCACCAGACCGCGCGGACTGCCGACGGCGATGCCGATGTCGAAGAAACCGTGATAGACGATGTCATTGCCATCGACCGAAGCGTTCAGCACCGGGAACTTGCGCAGCGCCTGCAGGGCCGCCTTGACGAAGAAGGACATGAAGCCCAGCTTGACGCCGTGCGTCTTCTCGAACTTCTCGGCGTACTTCTTGCGCAACTCCATCAGCGGGCCCATGTTCACTTCGTTGAACGTGGTCAGGATGGCGTTCTGCGCCTGCGACTGCAGCAGACGCTCGGCGACGCGCGCACGCAGACGCGACATCGGCACACGCTGCTGCGGGCGGTCAGCGAGCAGATCGTCCAGACGGACCGGCGCCGGCGGTTGCGGCAGCGCCGGCGTCGCGGCCGCCTGGGCAGCGGTCGGAGCAGGACGGGCAACCGCCGCTGACGGCACGGCCGGTGCAGCCGGCTGTGGCGCGCCGAGCGCATCCGGCTTGGTGATGCGACCGCCGCGACCGGTTCCAGCCACGTCCGCCGCCGTCAGGCCGCGTTCATCCATGATCTTGCGCGCGGCCGGGCTGGGCGCGCCACCGGGTGCGGACACGGCTGCCGGAGCGCTGACCACGGCCGCAGCCGCGGGCGCTGCAGCGGCGGCCGGCGCTGCCGGTGCGGCCGCGGCAGCCTTGGCATCGGTGTCGATCTGCGCAATCAGCTCGCCGCTGGTGACCGACGCACCATCGTTCTTGATGATGGCGACCAGTACGCCTGCGTCCGGCGCCGGCGTCTCGAGCACGACTTTGTCGGTTTCGATGTCGATCAGGTTTTCGTCGCGCGCAACCGCTTCGCCGATCTTCCTGTGCCAGCGCACGAGTGTGGCTTCGGCCACCGATTCGGACAGCTGGGGAACCTTCACTTCAATAAGCATTTGATTCTTTCTCCCTGTCGGAGGCGCCTCAGCGCCCCACTCCTTCGAACGCTGCTTCGATGACGGCCTTCTGCTGCGCCATGTGTTTGGCGGCGTAGCCCACCGCCGGCGACGCCGATGCCGGTCGCGATACCAGATCCAGTTTCAGCTCACCCAGCGACTTTCCGAGGAAGGCACGGGAAATGAGCCAGTACCACATGCCCTGGTTGCGCGGCTCTTCCTGCACCCAGGTCATTCCCTTCGCCTTCGGATAGCGCACCAGTTGCGCCGACAGTTCGGCACTCGGGAAAGGATAGGGCTGCTCCAGCCGGAGGATGGCGACGTTGCGGATGTCCTGCGCGCGACGATGCGCAAGCAGCTCGTAATAGATCTTGCCGCTGCACAGGATGATGCGTTCCACATCCTTGTCTTCCAGCGCGTCGACCTCCGGAATCACCGGCTGGAAGCGGCCGTTGGACAGTTCGTCCAGCGTCGAGATCGCATCCTTGTGGCGCAGCAGCGACTTCGGCGTGATGATGACCAGCGGCTTGCGAACCTTGCGCAACATCTGGCGGCGCAGCAAGTGGAAAATCTGGGCGGGCGAAGTCGGAATGGTCACCTGCCAGTTGTTCTCCGCCGACAACTGCATGTAGCGCTCGATCCGGGCCGAAGAGTGCTCGGGGCCCTGCCCCTCGTAGCCGTGCGGCAACATCATGACCAGACCGCACAGACGTCCCCACTTGGCTTCGCCGGAAGCGATGAACTGGTCGAACACGACCTGTGCGCCGTTGGCGAAATCGCCGAATTGCGCTTCCCACACCACCATTTCGTTGGGCTCTGTGGTCGCATAGCCGTATTCGAAGGCCAGCACGGCCTCTTCCGACAACACCGAATCGATCACGACGCAAGGCGCCTGGTTGTCCTGCAGGTGCTGCAGCGGCATGTAGTTGCCGCTGTCCCACTTCTCGCGCTTCTGGTCGTGCAGCACTGCATGGCGGTGGAAGAAGGTGCCGCGGCCGCAGTCTTCGCCGGACACGCGTACGCCATAGCCCTCGACCAGCAGCGTTGCATAGGCGAGATTCTCGCCCATGCCCCAATCGACCGGAAGTGCGCCGCTCGCCATGCCGCGACGGTCATCGATGATCTTCTGCACCCGCGAATGCAGCGAGAACCCCTCCGGAATCGTGGTGAGCCGCTCGCCCAGTCGAGCGAGTTCCTCGCGCGGCACGCGGGTGTCGCAGTCGTCGGTGTAGGGCTGCTTCAGGAAGGGCGTCCAGTCGACGGCGAAACGGCGCTGGTGGTTGGTAAGCACCGGATTCTGCGCAAGACGACCTTCGTCGAGCGCGGCACGGTAGTCGGAAATCATGCGCTCCGGCGTGGCTTCGTCGATGAGGCCCGCCGAGATCAGGCGATCGGCATACAGCTTGCGCGTACCGGGGTGAGCCGCGATCTTCTTGTACATCAGCGGTTGCGTCACCATCGGCTCGTCCTGTTCGTTGTGACCGAGCTTGCGGTAACAGATGATGTCGATCACGACGTCCTTCTTGAACTCGGCACGGAATTCCATCGCCATCCTGGTGACGAAGGCCACGGCTTCGGGATCGTCGCCATTAACGTGGAAGATCGGCGCCTCGACCATCTTGAAGATGTCGGTGCAGTAGAGCGAGGAGCGGTAGTCGCGCGGATCGGAGGTCGTGAAGCCGATCTGGTTGTTCACGATGATGTGAACCGTACCGCCGACGCCGTAGCCACGCGTCTGCGAGAAGTTGAGCATTTCCTGATTCACGCCCTGCCCGGCGACCGCGGCATCGCCATGCAGGATGACCGGCACCACCTGGGTACCCGTCTTGTCGCCACGGCGGCGCTGGCGCGCATAGACCGAGCCGACCACCACCGGATTCACGATTTCCAGGTGAGAGGGGTTGAAGGCCAGCGTCAGGTGCACCGGCCCTGCCGGCGTGCTCACGTCGGACGAGAAACCCATGTGGTACTTCACGTCGCCCGCCGAGAGGTCGGATGCCGCCTTGCCTTCGAACTCCGAGAACAGCATCGAGGGCGCCTTGCCCAGTGTGTTCACGAGCACGTTCAGACGGCCGCGGTGGGCCATGCCGATCACGATCTCCTGCGCCCCCTGACCGGCGGCCACGCGCACCAGTTCGTCCATCGCGACGATGGTCGACTCGCCACCTTCAAGCGAGAAACGCTTCTGGCCGACGTAACGGGTGTGCAGGTAGCGTTCCAGCGTCTCGGCCGCGGTCACGCGATCCAGGAAACGCAGACGGTCTTCGCGCGCATAGCCGTAACTGCCGCGCAGCGGTTCCAGCCTCGCCTGTATCCAGCGCTTGTGCTGGATGTCGGCCATGTACATGTATTCGGCACCGATGCTGCCGCAATAGACCTGGCGCACGGATTCGAGAATCTCGCGCAGGCTGGCACGATCTTCCGGCGGAAACCGGAAAGAACCGGTACTGAAACTGTCGTTCAGGTCGGCTTCGGTGAAGCCGTAGTGCGAGGGCTCCAGTTCGGAGATGTCCGGGCGTTCGGCGCGCTTGAGCGGATCAAGCTGTGCCCAGCGGTTGCCGAGGAAACGGTAGGCGTTGATCATCTGCAGCACACCGACCTGGCGCCGGTCGTCGCTGGCCGCGGCCACGGTGCGGGTCGGGCCTCGTCGGGCCATTTCGGCAAACGAAGCGACAACGGGCGCGTGGGCCACATCGGCCGCCGCGCCCGGAAGGTGCTGCAGGGATTCGAAGTAGGTGCGCCAGGCATCCGGCACGGAGCCGGGGTTGGCGAGGTAAGACTCGTACAGTTCCTCGACGAAGGGCGCATTGCCCCCGAAGAGGTAGGAATGACTCAACATTTGCATCATGACTCGCTCCTCCGCCCGGGGATGCCCGGGTTTGTTGTCGCGTCTTTCCGCGCGGAAGGGGCACGTGGCACCTGTCGTGCCGCGCCCCCTTCCGTCTCGCGGAAAGCCGAGAAGGCCTGCTGCATGCGGTATTGATCTCGACCTCGCGGCTTCCGCCTGGCTGCGAGGTTTTTTGCTACGGCTGGATCAGCGCTGTTCGACCGGTTTCACGTCACGGCGGTCCGGGCCGATGTAGAGCTGGCGCGGACGACCGATCTTGTACTCGGAATCCGTAATCATTTCGTTCCACTGCGTGATCCAGCCTATGGTGCGCGCCAGGGCGAAGATGCAGGTGAACATCGAGGTGGGAATGCCGAGCGCCTTCTGCACGATGCCGGAGTAGAAGTCGACGTTGGGGTAGAGCTTCTTCTCGATGAAGTACTCGTCTTCCAGTGCGATCTTTTCCAGTTCCATCGCCAGTTTGAACAGGCGATCGTTCTCCAGACCGAGTTCGGTCAGCACTTCGTAGCAGGTCTGGCGCATCAGCTTGGCGCGCGGATCGAAGTTCTTGTAGACGCGGTGACCGAAGCCCATCAGCTTGAAGCTGTCGTTCTTGTCCTTGGCGCGCTTGATGAATTCGGGAACGCGCGAGACGTCGCCGATCTCTTCCAGCATCTGCAGGCAGGCTTCGTTCGCACCGCCGTGGGCGGGTCCCCACAGGCAGGCGATGCCGGCTGCGATGACGGCATACGGGTTGGCGCCCGACGAGCCGGCCAGACGCACGGTCGAGGTCGAGGCGT
>CAZKRN010000074.1:0-10306 GCA_964555165.1 uncultured Methyloversatilis sp.
CGACGCGCGAAATGAACGACTTCCTGTCGTCCACCCGCACCTTCGACCTGAAGCGTCGCGTGGCCGACCTGATCAAGTCGCGCGGCTATCCGATGGTGATGAATTGCACCATCCACCGTCACAACATCGATCACATCGAAGCCATCCTGCAGCTGGCGGACGACATCGACGCCGAGTACGTCGAACTGGCCAACACGCAGTACTACGGCTGGGCGCAGGTGAACCGCGACCAGCTGCTGCCGTCGCGCGAACAGCTGGAACGCGCGGAGCGCATCACCAACGAATGGCGCGAGAAGCACGGCAACAAGATGAAGCTGTTTTTCGTCGTGCCCGACTACTACGAGAAGCGGCCGAAGAAGTGCATGAACGGCTGGGGCAACATCTTCCTGACCATCACGCCGGACGGCAAGGCGCTGCCCTGTCACACCGCGCGCATGCTGCCGGGGCTGGAATTTCCGGACGTGCGCACGAGCAGCGTGCGCGAGATCTGGTACGAATCGGAAGGCTTCAACCGCTACCGCGGCACCGGCTGGATGAAGGAGCCCTGTTCTTCCTGCCCGGAGAAGGAAAAGGACTACGGCGGCTGCCGCTGTCAGGCCTTCATGGTGGCCAACGACCCGGCAGCGGCCGACCCGGTCTGCGACAAGTCTCCTTTTCATCCGAGAATCGTTGCAGCGGTGGAACAGGCGCAGATTCCCGGCAATCCCGGACAGGTGAAGCCCTTGGTCTATCGTGGCCCGAAGGAATCCCTGCAACTTGATCGGCCGTTCTGAGGCGGCCTGTCCGCTTGCCAGCGGGCAGGGTCACCCGTGCAGATCACGCTGCGCGACGGACGGTCAGTGTATGGACCTGACGTATCCGGCTGCCCTGTGGTGTGCATGCGGTTCGCCGCGACCGTCCGCCCTCGGTCTGCGCGTCACACAGGGCGCTTGATCGACATCAAGGCGCACTCCTTTGCCGAGCGCGCGAACGGATATCCCGCTCGACCACGGCTACTATCGGGGTTCCCGAGAGGAGGCCGCCATGCAGCCCATCCGACCCGATGCGAAGGGAGTCGACACCTGGCATGCCGTCGAAGGCGACGACGCAGTGTCCTCGCTGGCCACCTGCAGGCAGTACGGACTGGATGCCGGCGAGGCGGAAAGACGTCTGCAGCAGGTCGGCCGCAACGCATTGCCGCCGCCGGAGGGGCGCAGCGCCCTCGTGCGCTTCGCCAGGCAGTTCGACAATGTGCTGATCTACGTGTTGCTGGCCGCAGCGGGTGTCACCGTCTTTCTGGGGCACGCGCTCGACAGTGCCGTCATCTTTGGCGTCGTGTTCATCAACGCCGTGATCGGTTTTGTCCAGGAGGGCAAGGCGGAAGCGGCGCTGGAGGCGATTCGCCGCATGCTGTCGCCGCATGCGCAGGTGTTGCGGAACGGACGGCGCGTCGATCTGCCGGCGGCGGAACTGGTACCGGGCGATATCGTTTTCCTCGCGTCCGGCGATCGGGTGCCGGCCGATCTGAGGCTGCTCGATGTGCGCAGTCTGCGTATCGAGGAGGCGGCGCTGACCGGCGAATCGGTGCCGGTGGACAAGTCGGTCCGTGCGGTGGACGTGTCGGCTGCACTCGGCGACCGCAGCTCGATGGCCTGGTCCGGCACGCTGGTGACCTATGGACAGGGTACGGGCGTCGTCGTCGCCACCGGGGCGCGCACGCAGATCGGCCACATCAGCACGCTGCTTGGCGACGTCGAAACGCTGGCGACACCGCTGACGCGGCAGATGACCGCATTCGGACAGTGGCTCACATGGGCCATCCTCGCCGTCGCGACGCTTGCCTTTGCCTTTGGCACGCTGGTGCACGGGTTCTCCGCGCAGGACATGTTCCTCGCTGCCGTGGGCCTTGCCGTGGCAGCGATTCCAGAAGGCCTGCCCGCCATCATGACGGTGACGCTGGCCATCGGTGTGCAGCGCATGGCCGGGCGTCGCGCCATCATCCGTCGATTGCCGGCCGTCGAGGCACTCGGCTCGGTCACGGTCATCTGTTCGGACAAGACGGGCACCCTTACTCGCAACGAAATGACGGTGCAGCGCGTAGCGACCGCCGACTCGCTGTTCGAGGTGAGCGGTGCGGGCTACGCGCCCGACGGCGGATTTGCGATCGACGGTACGGAGCGCGCGCTGTCCGATCATCCGGAACTGGAAGAGATCGGTCGCGTCGCACTGCTGTGCAACGATGCGGTGCTCAATGGCGACAGCGAGGGGCGCTGGACGCTGACGGGCGATCCGACCGAAGGTGCCCTCGTCACCCTGGCACTCAAATGCGGACTTGTCTCCGTGCTGGAGGCCGAGTCACTGCCGCGTGTCGATGCCATTCCATTCGAGTCCGAGCACAGGTTCATGGCAACGCTGCACCACGATCATCATGGGCATGCCTTCGTGTTCCTGAAGGGGGCGCCCGAACGCGTGCTCGAACTGTGCATCGCGCAGCGCAGGGCCGGCGAGAGCGTGCCGGTCGACCTCTCCGGCTGGCATGGACGCATGGACGCCATCGCCGCTCAGGGCATGCGTCTGCTGGCAGTAGCGATGCGGCCGCTGGAAGGACAGCCGCGCACGCTGAACTTTGCCGACGTCGAGAGCGGCGGTTTCACGCTGCTGGCTGTGCTCGGTCTGGCCGATCCGCCGCGCGCCGAAGCCGTTGCCGCCGTCGCGCGCTGCCGCAGCGCGGGCATCGCAGTGCGCATGATCACGGGTGACCACGCGGTCACGGCGCGTGCCATAGGCGAACAGCTGGGCCTGGGCGAGCGCTTGCGTGTCCTGAGCGGTGAGCGCATCGAAACGATGAGCGACCAAGAACTGCAGGACGTTGTCGCCCGCACGGAAATTTTCGCCCGCGCCAGCCCCGAGCACAAACTTCGTCTTGTGCGCGCGCTCCAGGCGCGCGGCGAGGTGGTGGCGATGACGGGCGACGGTGTCAATGACGCACCGGCACTCAAGCGCGCCGATGTCGGTGTGGCCATGGGCGACAAGGGCACCGAGGCCGCGAAGGAGGCCGCCGAGATGGTACTGGCGGATGACAACTTCGCTTCCATCGCCGCCGCGGTGGAGGAAGGGCGTACGGTCTATGACAATTTGCGCAAGGCGATCGTCTACATACTGCCGACCGGGGGCGGCGAGGCCGGTTTGCTGGTGATGGCCATCCTGCTCGGGCTCACGTTGCCGATCACGCCGGTGCAGATACTGTGGGTGAACATGGTGACGGCGGTGACCTTGTCGCTGGCTCTGGCCTTTGAAAGGCCGGAGGCTGACATCATGCGGCGCCCGCCGCGAGCGCCGAACGAGCCCTTGCTGACCGGCTTTCTCGTCTGGCGCATCGCCTTTGTGTCGCTGTTGCTTGTGGCCGGCGGACTGGCGCTCTTCCTGCATGTGCTCGACCGCGGCGGTTCGCTGGAGCTGGCGCGCACAGTCGTCGTCAATTCGCTGGTCGTCGGGGAAATCGTCTACCTGTTCAACGTACGCCATCTGACGGCGCCGGTGCTCAACATCGAGGGGCTCGCCGGCAATCGCTACGTACTGCTCGCAATTGCCGTACTGGTGGTACTGCAGGGTCTGTTCAACTACCTGCCGGCGGGGCAGACCCTCTTCGGCACGGTTGGCATGAGCCTGGCCGATTGGCTGCCGGTGCTCGTTTTCGCCGGCACCATGCTGCTGACCGTCGAGGGCGAGAAATGGATCGTCCGGCGTCTGACCAGGGTGCGCAGCGATGCCCCGTCGTGACGGGCGGGGGTGACGGATGCAAAGGCTGGCTTCGCAAGACGAAGGCAGGTCATGAACCGGGGGCCGGCGGCGCATGGCCCGCAGTCGGGGACCGGTTTGGGGCATCCCGTCCGGTTCAGGTGCCGCCGGCAGACGACCGGGCGAACAGTGCCTGACCCATCCGTACCTGATCACCGAGCCTGACAAGCGGTGTCAGCGCAGCCTGCGGCGGCAGCAGCACGATGATGGTCGAACCATGTTCGAACCAGCCCATCTCTTCACCGCAAAGCACGTTGGCGTCGCAATCGAGCCGGTGCGGCCCGGCATAGCCGGCGTGCAGCGTCAGGTCGACGCAGTGAAGACGCAGACTGGCTACCAGGATGGCGGCAACCGGTACCAGTACCATCGGCAGGCCGTCACTCGTTCGTGCCGTCAGTACGGCCCGTTCGTTGCGACAGTAAAGTCTGTCGACGCGATCAAGGGCGGGCGGGTTCACGTTCCAGGTGTCGCCCGGAAAGTAATGAACGCGCTCGACGCGGCAGTCCGCCGGTGCGTGGAAGCGGTGATACATCGACGCCGTGATGCGCAGCGTGATGTAGTGACCGTCTCGCAGTTGTGCCGCCTGCGCTGCGTCGCCGATAAGCTCCTCCAGCGAGTAACGCATGCCTTTGGCCTGCAGCAGCGTGTCGCCCTCGATCCGGCCAAGCGCGCCGACGATGGCGTCACACGGACTTGCCAGTGTCTCCGGACGCGGGTCGACGGCTCGCGCGCCATCGCGCAGTTCGCGGATGAAAGCGTCGTGCAGGCTGGCGAAGCGAGTCTTTCTTGCGTCGGACAGGTCGACATCGCCGAACAATTTCCATAAGGCAATCGACGCATCGCGGATCAGCGGCTGTTCGATCCGGCTGAAGCGCCCGAACCACCGGGTCAGTGTCGCGCGCGGCAAACGGTTGGTGAGCGCGAAATTCAGTGCGTCGTTCGCGAGAAGACGTTGAAACAGGGTGCGTGCAGTCACGGTTGCGTAACCTCGCGCTGATACATCTGCAACATATGAACGAGTCCCTTCCTTTCTATGTAGCCGGCGCTGCGGCGCTGGCGGCGCTGTTGCCACGCTTGCACCGCAGGCTTCAGCTTTCGCGGGCCAAGCATCGCTCGCTTGCAGGACATTCGAAGATGTCCCGCCGGGTGGCCAGGCTTCTGCCCTTCTATGAATTCGACGAAGCGTCCTTCTACGCTGCGGACGGCGCGCCGGACGATGTGGCAGCGCGGCGACGAAGCGGCTTCGAGGCGCTGGCCGCGCTGTACGAGGCACGCTACGCGCGTACCCGGGCACTGACCGAAGAGACTCAGCCCATGGTGTCGGACATGCAGTTCACCGGCAGCTACCGGGTGCCCTTCCAGTTCAGTCGTCACGTGCGCAGCCGCTTGAAAGCCGGTTCCTTCGTGCAGTCGTCGAGTGGCGTCACACTGACCGACCTTGACGGCAATGTGTTTTATGACCTCGCCGGTTCCTACGGTGTGAACGTGTTCGGCTACGACCTCTACAAGGGCTGCATGGCGCGCGGAGCTGCCGCGGTCGAGGCGCTCGGCCCGGTGCTCGGTGCCTATCATCCGGTGCTGGCCGACAACGTGAAACGCATCTGCGCGATTTCCGGGATGGACGAAGTGTCCTTCCACATGTCCGGCACCGAGGCCGTGATGCAGGCAGTAAGGCTGGCGCGCTATCACACCGGGCGCAGTCACCTCGTGCGTTTCTGTGGTGCCTATCACGGTTGGTGGGGTGACGTGCAGCCCGGTGTGGGCAACCCGACGGCGGCGGATCACACCTATACGCTGAAGGACATGCACGAGGACACCCTGCGCGTGCTGCGCACCCGGCACGACGTCGCCTGCGTGCTGGTCAATCCACTGCAGGCCCTGCACCCGAACGCCGGTGCGCCCGGCGATTCGTCCCTGGTCGACGGCGGTCGCCGTGCCGGCTACGATCGCGCAGCCTATACGGCGTGGTTGCAGCAGTTGCGCGAGGTCTGTACGTCCCGCGGCATCGTGCTCATCTTCGACGAGGTGTTTCTCGGTTTCCGGCTGGCCAGAGGCGGTGCGCAGGAATATTTCGGTGTGCGCGCGGATATGGTCACCTACGGCAAGACGCTGGGCGGAGGCTTCCCTATCGGTGTCGTGTGCGGACCGCACCGCCTGATGAAGCGTTTCCGCGACGACAGGCCGGCCGACATCTGTTTTGCCCGCGGAACCTTCAATTCGCATCCGCATGTGATGGCAGCGATGAACGAGTTCCTGAGGACGCTCGATACGCCCGAGGTCGAGGCGATCTATCGCGACGCGGATGCCGTCTGGACCGGACGTGCCGAACGTCTGAACGAACTGTTGCGCAGCGAAGGCCTGCCGGTGTGTGTGGCCGGCATGCAGTCGATCTGGACCGTCATCTATACCGTACCGTCGCGCTACAACTGGATGTTGCAGTATTACCTGCGCGCCGAAGGGCTCGCCTTGAGCTGGGTCGGAACCGGAAGGTTCATCTTCAGCCTGAACTACGGCGACGCCGAGTTCGATGCGGTAAGCGAGCGCTTCGTCGCGGCGGCAAAGAAGATGGAAAGCGATGGCTGGTGGTGGACGCCGTCCGGGGCCAGCAACAAGGGCATACGCCGGCGTATCCTGCGCGAGATGCTCCTGCAGCGGCTCTGAATCTCCGGGGTGGCGGGCATGGCCCGCTACCGAAGCCATCCTTCCGGCGCGTTCATTCCGCCTGACGCAGAAAAAAACAGGGAAGGGCATTGCCCTTCCCTGTTCGACGTCAAACGTCGTGCTTGAGCGCAATTCAGGCCTTCGCAGTGTGTTGCGCGTGCATCGGGTCTATCAGTTCGCCCCGCAGCAGTGCCAGCGGCGCGCGATGGTACAGCTTCACGTCGTGGAAGGGGTCGGTCAGGATCTTGGTCGCCCACACGAGGCCGGTCTGCACGCCTTTCAGATGGAAGAGGTGCAGGGTACGGAAAATCAGACCGCCGATGCCGATGGCGATCCAGGTCACCGACAGGTTGTAGATGAAGCCGCTCGCATCGGTATGGGGTTCGAACAGGCCGAACAGCGTCGGGTCGATGTGCAGCGCAAGCGGCGACACCGCCCAGATCGCCATCAGGACGACCTTGCGGCGCAGGTTGTATCCGACCTTGATGTCTTCCTTGTGCTCGTGCGTGGCCTGATTGATGTGGTCGTAGCCCTTGGGCTCGAAGAAGAAGTGGCCTGACTGGCGCGATACCATGGCCACGCCCCAGCTCAGCAGCGCGGCAATGACCGGATCGATGAACAGCATCACGTAGGCGCAAAGAAAGCTCAACGCGCTGATCAGGTGCAAAGCCTGATTGATGCGGCTGTGGTGGTAGTAGCGGTGATCGTCCCAGCGCTGGATGCGCAGTTCTTCGATAAAGGAATGCATGTAAGTCCTCCGGTGAGTGTGGCAAGGCTAGGAAAGCGGGGTTACACGAAGAATTCAATTCGTCTAAGAATTGATGACAATCCCGACGTTTCCGGTTGTCCGGGCGGAGTGCCGGTTCGCGGCTGCATGAGAAGCCTTCACGCAAGGTTCACGAAAGTCCCGGCTTCCGTTGCCGATACGCCCTCAGGTTCACGATCAAGACAGACAGCCATGCAAACGGATTCCGACAAGCACACGCAGACTGCCCTGCGTGCCCTGATGGACGGGCGCGCGCTGGGCATGGTCTATCAGCCCATCGTCAGGCTCCACGATGGTGCAATCCTTGCCCACGAGGCGCTCGTACGGGGACCGGAAGGCAGTGCGCTGCACTTGCCGGCCGTACTCTTCGCCACCGCACGTTCCATCGGGCTGGAGTCCGAACTGGAACAGGCATGCATCGAAGCCGCGATTCGCCATTTCGATCCTGCCTCGCCCGGTCATCTCTATGTCAACTGCAGCGCCGGAACCATCCGCCACCTGGCATCCGGGGGGTGTGTCGAGCTGCTGTCTCTGCTGGCCCGCCATTCCTTGTCGCCGTCGCGGCTCGTGCTGGAATTGACCGAGCACGAGCGCGTGAACGAGGTCGATCAGCTTCGCATCAGTCTTGCACGGCTGGCCGCGCTCGGCATTACCGTCGCGCTGGACGATTTCGGCGATGGTCGCTCCAGTTTGAGGTTGTGGGCCGAGCTTGCGCCGCCACGGGTCAAACTGGACCGCTACTTCGCCCATGATATCGACACCGACAGCCGGCGCGTCGAGGCGGTACGTGCAGCCGTACAGCTGGCGCGGGCGTTTGGCGCGGAACTGGTGGCGGAGGGAATCGAACGCGAAGAGGAACTGGCCGTTCTGCGGGATCTCGGTGTGCATCTGGGCCAGGGGTGGCTGATCGGCCGACCGCACGCCCAGACCATGCATCGGGTGCCGGGAGCCCTGACCGCGCTGATGCAGAGCCGGCAGATCGCCGTGCTGCCCGATGCGCCGCATCGCGATGCCGCCGGCACCGTGAGCCGGCTAGCCATGTCGGCACCGGCCGTCGAACCCGGTACGACAAATCTGACGGTTGTGCAGGTGTTTACGGATCATCCGCAACTGCTGGCCCTGCCGGTTCTCGAGCACGGCATTCCGGTCGGGCTGATCAACCGGCGCAGTTTCATGGACCTGTACACCCAGCCTTACCACAAGGAGGTATACGGCAAGAAGCCATGTGCGCTGTTCATGAACGCGAATCCGTTGCGGGTCGAGCGCGCCACACCGCTCGACTCCATGAGTACCGTGCTCGCGGGCGAGGACCAGCGCTACCTGCACGACGGCTTCGTGGTGACCGAGAACGGGCGCTATGTCGGCGTGGCCACCGGCGAAAGTCTGGTGCGGGCGGTCACCGAGATGCGCATCGAAGCCGCGCGGCACGCCAATCCGCTTACCTTCCTGCCGGGCAACATCCCGATCACAGAACACCTGCGCCGTTTGATGGCCGGCAAGGCTGCCTATGCGGCGTCCTATTTCGATCTGAACAATTTCAAGCCTTTCAACGACCTCTACGGCTATTACCGCGGCGACGAGATGATCAAGCTGGCCGCGCGCAGCATCCAGCGCGAAGCCGATCCGCTGCGCGATTTCGTCGGTCATGTCGGAGGCGACGACTTCATCGTGCTGTTCCAGAGCGAGGACTGGCAGGCGCGATGCGAGCGTGTGATACGCCATTTCAACGCCGAGGCTCGCGGCCTGTTCAACGCGGAGGAACTGGAAAGCGGATTCATGGAGGGGGAGGATCGTCGCGGCAACCGCACGCGTTTCCCGCTCACCACGCTGTGTGCGGGCGTCGTGCTGGGGCAGGGCGGCGGTTTCACAACGGCGGAAGAGGTTGCGTCCGCAGCGGCCAATGCCAAACGTCAGGCCAAGGCCGCAGGCGGGGGACTGCATGTGCAGTCTTCCACCGGCAGCGCGAACGACGAACGGCGCGCCGAAGTCGCCTGAACAAAGCACGCCACGGCGTCGTTCAGAACAGTTCGTCCTTGCGCAGAAAGCGCCACTTGCCGACCGGCAGGTCGGCGAGTGGAATACGGCCGATGCGCACGCGCTTGAGCGCAACGACTTCGAGGCCGACCAGCTCGCACATGCGGCGGATCTGTCGCTTCTTGCCCTCGCGCAGCACGAAGCGCATTTGCTCCTCGTTCTGCCAGCTCACCCTGGCCGGCTTCAGCGGCTCGCCGTCCAGTTCCAGACCATGGTTCAGCCGCTTCAGCGACTCCTCGGGGAAATCCTCGGACAACGCGCCGCGACCGAAGGGCTTGCTCGCGCGCACGCGCACCAGATACTCCTTTTCGATGGTCGAGTCCTCGCCGATCAGCTGGCGGGCGACGCGGCCGTCCTGGGTCAGCACGAGCAGGCCGTGCGAATCGATGTCGAGACGACCGGCCGGCGCCAGGCCGCGCAGGTGGTTGCGGTTGAACTTCAGACCCGAGCGGTCGCCGGCCCACTGGTTTTCCGGCAGGAAGAGCACGCTGGCCGGCTCGTGGCCGTCCTCGGCCTGACCGCTGACATAGCCGACCGGCTTGTGCATCAGCACGGTCACGCGCAGCGCCTGGTCGGCGCGCGCCTGCTTGTGTACCTCGACCTTCTGGTGCGGCAGCACGCGCTGGCCCAGCAGCGCGACCTCGCCGTCCACGGTCACCCAGCCGCGGGCGATCCAGTCGTCCGCCTCGCGGCGCGAAGCGGCACCGCGGTCGGCCAGCCAGCGTGACACGCGGATGCCGTCCTTGGCTTCGTCGCCGTCGTCCTCGCTCTTCTCGGCCTTCACACGCCCAAGCTTGTCGGTGTCGCGCTCGTCCCAGGCTCTGGCCGGACGCAGCGGCGCCGCCTTGGGCGGACGCGGCTTGAAATCGCTGCCCGTGCGGGCGGCGCGGCTGTCGCCATCACCGCGACGCGGCGGACCTTCGCCTGCGTTTCCGCCCGATGCGCTGCCGGTGGGGCGCTCACGATTCTCCAGGGGCTTGCGTTCGCCGGATTCGGCGCGTGGCGGACGGGCATCGCGGTCCGGGCGGGGTGTCCATGCGCGCTTTTCGCCGGCCGGGCGCGGTGGGC
>CAZKRN010000075.1:0-9322 GCA_964555165.1 uncultured Methyloversatilis sp.
GTTCCAGCACCGGCAGCAGATCGCGGATGTTGCTGATCTTCTTGTCGTGCAGCAGCACGAACGGGCTGTCCAGGACGGCAATCTGGCGATCCGGATTGTTGATGAAGTAGGGCGACAGGTAGCCGCGGTCGAACTGCATGCCCTCGACCACTTCCAGCTCGTCGTTCAGCGACTTGCCGTCTTCAACGGTGATGACGCCTTCCTTGCCGACCTTGTCCATCGCTTCGGCAATGCGGGCACCGACCGAGGTGTCCGAGTTGGCCGAGATCGAGCCGACCTGGGCGATTTCCTTGCTGGTCGAGCAGGGCTTCGAAACCTTCTTCAGCTCTTCGATGATGCCGGCAACGGCCTTGTCGATGCCGCGCTTCAGGTCCATCGGGTTCATGCCGGCAGCCACGTACTTCATGCCTTCGCGCACGATGGCCTGGGCCAGCACGGTGGCGGTGGTGGTGCCGTCACCGGCGACGTCCGAGGTCTTGGAAGCGACTTCCTTGACCATCTGGGCGCCCATGTTCTCGAATTTGTCCTTCAGTTCGATTTCCTTGGCGACCGACACGCCGTCCTTGGTCACGGTCGGGGCGCCGAACGAGCGCTCCAGCACCACATTGCGGCCCTTCGGGCCCAGGGTCACCTTGACGGCATTGGCCAGCACATTGACGCCGGCGACCATGCGTTCGCGGGCGGAATCACCAAAACGTACCTCTTTTGCGGGCATATCTAACTCCTTGAAATTTCAGAAATTCAGAGCAAGGGAGGCGATCAGGCCTCGACCACGCCCATGATGTCTTCTTCACGCATGACGAGGAACTCCTCGCCATCGACCTTCACCGACTGACCGGAATACTTGCCGAACAGCACGCGGTCACCGGCCTTGACGGCCATCGGACGGACCTTGCCGTCGTCCAGGATCTTGCCGGCGCCGACGGCGATGACTTCGCCCTGATCCGGCTTTTCAGCTGCTGCATCGGGAATCACGATGCCCGAAGCGGTCTTGCGCTCTTCTTCCAGACGCTTGACCAGCACGCGGTCGTGCAACGGACGGATTTTCATGCAATGACTCCTTGAGATTGAAGGCGCGAACCCAGTCGCGACGTTTGACGATGTTCGAGGCGGCGCGCCCGGCGCGCTGCCGTGTTAGCACTCACTGCCAACGAGTGCTAATAGTAGTGGCGACCTGTTGCGATTTCAAGAGCATGCGAGCGATGAAGCGACTGCTGCCCGCAAATCGTCCCCTGCAAAGTTCCCCGGAGCATGCGGCACGGACGGAAGGACACTGGAGAACGCATGTCGCACAGAGCGCCTTCCCCGGTGTTGCACTCCGATTGCACACGAACGCGCAGCGATACGCGATCATGCGGACCGCAGCCACCGATCAACGGAGCACGGAATGAACCACCTCGAATCGCTCAAGCAGCATTCCATCGTCGTCGCCGACACCGGCGACATCGAATCGATCGCCCGACTCAAGCCGCAGGACGCCACCACCAACCCGTCGCTGCTGCTGAAGTCGGCACAGGACGCGCGCTACCGTCCGCTCCTGGACGCCGCGCTGGCGCGGGCGAAGGCTGCCGGAGAAGACCAGCACGGCGCCATCGACCGGCTGTTCGTCGCCTTCGGCTGCGAAATCCTCAAGCACGTGCCCGGGCGGGTGTCGACGGAAGTCGACCCGCGCCTGAGCTTCGACACCGAAGCGAGCATCGCCAAGGCGCGGAGCCTGATCGCGCTGTACGAAGCAGCCGGCATTCCGCGCAGCCGTGTGCTGATCAAGGTCGCCAGCACATGGGAAGGCATACGTGCGGCCGAAAAGCTGGAGCGCGACGGCATCCACTGCAACCTCACGCTGCTGTTCGGCATGGCCCAGGCCATCGCCTGCGCCGACGCCGGCGTCACGCTGATCTCGCCTTTCGTCGGCCGCATCTACGACTGGTACTGCGCGCAGCAGAAGGTGGCCGACATTCCGCTGGACCAGGATCCGGGCGTCGCGTCGGTCGCCCGCATCTACAACTACTACAAGCAGCACGGCTACCACACCGAGGTGATGGGCGCGAGCTTCCGCAAGGTGGGTCAGGTCGAGGCGCTGGCCGGCTGCGACCTGCTCACCATCGCCCCCGACCTGCTGGACCAGATGGCCGCACTGCCCGGTGAACTGGAGCGCCGGCTCGATCCGACGCGCACGACGCCGGCCGAGCGTGTCGTGCTCGACGAGAGGGCCTATCGCTGGCTGCACAACGAGGACGCGATGGCGGTCGAAAAGCTGTCGGACGGCATCCGCCGCTTCGACGTGGATGCGCGCAAGCTCGACGCCTTCGTTGCCGGCCTGATGCAATGAGCGAACAGCCGCCGGCCGACGAGCCGGACACGCCCTGCGTCGCCATCTGCAGCACATTGTTCGACGAGGTGTGCCGCGGCTGCGGCCGCACCGTCATGGAAGTGGCGAACTGGGTGTTCATGACGCCGGACGAGAAGCGCGCGGTGTGGACGCGGATACGCGCCGAGGGCTACCCCCGGCGCGACATCCAGGGTCTGACCGACCGGCCGGAGCGCCGATAGCAGCCGCTCAGGTGTGCACGTTCAGGAAGGCCTCGTTCAGCTTGCGGTCGTGATAGAAGATCGCGCGCCCGAGGTCTTCCACCATCCAGGTAATGACCGGCTTGTCCGGATAATGGATGTAGCCACCGGCGAACACCTCGTTGCGGTTGCCGGACGGGTCGAAGAAGTAGATGGTCGCGCCGCGCGTGATGCCGTGCCGCGTCGGCCCGATGTCCAGCGACACGTCGTTCTTCGAGATCAGGTCGGCCGCCCTGAGCACGTCGTTCCAGGTGTCGAGGATGAAGGAGCAGTGGTGGAACTTGCCCTTCTCCGGATTGCGGATGAAGGCGATGTCGTGCGGCTTGGTCGAGCAGGTCAGGAATACGCCCACCATCAGATCGCCGGCCATCACCTGCTCGGCGATCCTGAAGCCCAGCACCTCGGTGAACAGCTTCACCACGCCATCCACATCGTCGCCGTACAGCAGGCAGTGGTCGAAGCGCGTCGGCTGCATGCCGATCAGGCCGTCCGGCCACGGGTCCGGATTCACGTCCGGCAGGCCGTTGCCCACCTTGTCCTTGGTCGCGAACAGTTCGATCGCGTGACCCGTCGGCACCGTGAAGCGGAAACGGCGGCCCGTATGCAGATGCTCCCCGGCGTCGATCCAGCGCATGTCCATCGCCAAACGGCTGCCTTCCACCTCCGCAGCAAGACGGTCCAGCGTCGCTTCGCTGTCCACACGGAAGCCCATGTAGTCCATCCCCGGCGCGTCCGCCTTGCGCAGCACCACGCTGTGGTGGTCATGCTCGTCCCAGGCCTTGAAGTACACGCGCCCCTGGGCGTCTCGCCCGGTCTCGATCAGGCCCAGTACCTGCCCATAGTGTTTCACCGCCGCTTCCAGATCCGTCACCCTCAGGGCGACATGACCCGGACGCAGCACGCCGGTCATCGGCATATCTCCATCCTCCATCTGTTTGTCGTGGCCCGGCTCGTGACCGGGCATCCACCCAGTGCAATCGCCGTACCAGTCGGCCGGTCACTCGCAAGCCACTGTTCCTTCGAAGATTCACAAAAAATCTCGACATTTTTCAACCGTGCTTTCATGATTTGGCGAAACCGGACAGTCGGCCGATGCCGCATTTCCGGCAGCTTCCTTCCCGAACGGATTCCGAAATGCCCCGCACGCCGCACGGCCCGCTGACCGCCATCACCGACACCATCGACGACCGCACGCTGGCGAAGAACGTCCATTTCGCGCCGGACAGCGGCCACATCCTGCTGTTCGGCCAGCGCATGCTGCTGATGCACGGCGCATCGGTGGCCACACTGCGCCACGAACTGGTCGAGCGGCTGGGACTGGACCGCACCCGCGAACTGTTCACCCGCATCGGTTACCAGCAGGGCGTAGACGACGCGCGCTGCCTGCGCGAAGCCGAGGGCGGCGACCTGACACGCACGCTGGCGCTCGGCCCGCGGCTGCGCGAGATCGAAGGCTTCGTGCGCAACCAGGCTGTGGATCGCATGCAGTTCAATACCGACAGCGGCGAGTTCTGGGGCGATTACTACTGGCAGTCATCGTGGGAAGCGGAGGCGCATCTGCAGCACTTCGGCATCAGTGGTTCGCCCGCCTGCTGGATGATGACCGGCTATGCCAGCGGCTTCACGACGACGATGATGGGTCGTCCCATCCTGTGGCGCGAACTGGAATGCGTGGCCATGGGCCACGCGCGCTGCCGCGTGATCGGCCGGCCGCTGGAGGAGTGCGAGGACAGCGCCGACGACCTGAGCTTCCTGCGCATCGAGGACTTCGTGTCGGCGCCGCGCGGACGCCAGTCACCGGCCGACACCCCCGCGACGGCGAGCCTGCCCGATCTGGTCGGTGCCTCGGCCGGCTTCAACGCGGTCGCTCATCTGATACGCCGCGTCGCGCCGACCGACGCCACCGTGCTGTTCCTCGGCGAGAGCGGCGTCGGCAAGGAACGCTTCTCGAAAACCCTGCACGCCATCGGCCCGCGCGCGAACGGCCCCTTCATCGGCGTAAACTGCGCCGCCATCCCGGCCGAACTGGTGGAGGCCGAACTGTTCGGCGTCGAGCGCGGCGCCTTCACCGGCGCGCACGCCTCGCGACCGGGCAAGTTCGAGCGTGCGCACGGCGGCACCCTCTTCCTCGACGAAATCAGCAGCCTGCCGATGCCTGCCCAGGGCAAGCTGCTGCGTGCCCTGCAGGAAGGCGAGGTCGAGCGCGTCGGCGACACCCGCGTGCGGCCGGTGGACGTGCGCATCGTCGCCGCCGCCAACCGCGACCTGCGGGCCGAAGTGGCGGCCGGGCGCTTCCGCGAGGACCTGTTCTTCCGGCTCAACGTGTTCCCGATCGAGATACCGCCGCTGCGCGAACGGCGCGAGGACATCGCGCTGATGCTCAACGTGTTCGTCGAACGCTACGCGAAGCGCTTCGGCAAGCACATCGCCGGCCTCACCCAGCGCGCGGCCGAAGCGCTGTGGGCCTACGACTGGCCGGGCAATGTGCGCGAGCTGGAGAACATCGTCGAGCGCGCCGTCATCCTCGCAGACGACGGCGGCAACCTCGACGTACAGCATCTGTTCTCGGGCGGCGAGCGGCTGACCCAGCCGATGTTCAACCTGTCGGCCGGTGGCCGGCTGACGCGCGCCGCCGATGCGTCGGCGCCATCGACCGGCACGCCGCCGGACGGCATTGATGCGCACATCGCCTCGCTGGTCGACGCTGGTCTTCGCTTCGACGAACTCGAACAGCGCCTGCTCGACCACGCGATGACGCGCACCGGCGGCAATCTGTCGGCAGCCGCCCGCCTGCTCGGATTGAGGCGGGGGCAGTTCGAATACCGCGCGAAGAAGCGGGAAGCAGGGGCTGGCTGATGCCGCGCCGATGGTCGAGCAGGCTCGGCTCTTGCGGGAGCGACCTCTGGTCGCGATGCAGCATCAACGGGCCGCCGGCTTCGCTTCAGGCCGCCATCGCGAGCAAGCTCGCTCCCACAAAAGCCTGGCCGCGGCGGCTGATCCTGCACGTTTCTGTGGGAGCGCCCTTGGCCGCGACAGGGCTGTCGCGAACCGTGGCTTCGTTTCAAAGGCTGCTGTCGCCAGCAAGCGCGCGGCCGTCAGACAGCGCTGATGATGCCCCCATCACTTCCACCCGATACCCCGCCGCCTGCCATCCTTCTATCCCGCCGCGCAGCGGTCGGGCATGGCGCAGGCCGGCCGCGTGCAGCTTCAGTGCCGCGCGCACCGCCGACACGTCGTTCGGGCAGGCGCAGTAGGTCACCAGCACGCCGTCCTTCGGCAGACGGTGCGCGTGTGCGTCGATCTGTTCCAGCGTGATGCTCAGCGCGCCGGGAATGCGCACCGGCTCGGCATCGACGATGAGGCCAGAGCGCACATCGACCACCGTGACCGCGTCGCCGCGGTCGAGCATGGCAAGCAGTTCTTCCGGCGCCAGTCGCTCCGACTGCAGCTGACGCAGCGCCCGACGACGCTCGATCCAGCGCCAGCCGATGTAGAGCGCCAACAGCACGCCGACAAGGGCCGCCGCGTAGGCACCCAGTTCGGCCAACGCATCGAGCACCGCCTCGATCTGCGTCGCGAACAGCAGGCCGATCACCAGCGCGGCGCCCGCCCACAGCACGGCGCCAGCAGTGTTGAACAGCATGAAGGCCGACGGCCGCATGCCCAGCGCGCCAGCCAGCGGCGGCGCAATCGTCGACAGCCCCGGCACGAACTTGGCGATCACCAGCGTCGCGATGCCGTAGCGGGTGAAGGTGGATTCGCTCTGCCGCACGCAGGTATCGGGCGACAGCGAAATGCGGCACAGCAGACGCAGCACGCGGTGGCCCTGCAGTCTGCCGGCGACGTACCACGCAAGGTCGCCGAGCGAGGACGCGGCCACCGCCACCAGCAATGCGAACACGCCGTACATCGGCTCGTCGACCACCCGCGCACCGGCCAGCATCACCAGCGGCATCGCCGGTATCGGCAGGCCCAGCTGTTCCGCCAGCACCACCAGGAAAATCAGCCACAGCCCGTACTGGGCCAGCAATTCGGTCACGCTCTTCTCCGGAATGAATTTCGGCCGTCACGATGACACGGATTCGTGACGGCCGAAAAGTCGTTCCAGACAGATGAGGACGATCGCCGGTGATTTCCAGCACGTCGTCACGGGGCGCCCGCGTCAGCCCACCGCGCGCAGCGTGCCCTTGCGTTCGGCCTCGATCAGCTTCTTCAGCAGCTTGCGCACGCGCACCGCGGCGATGTCGTTGCTCATCAAGACTGGGTTCAGCGAGAAGAAATCGGTGGTGCCCATCTCGTCCTGCGTCGCCTGGATGACCGGGCCGTCCTCGTTCTCGAAGGCGGCGTGCATGGCCCGGATCTTCATTGCGTTGTATTCGGCGTTGTCGACGTCGTGGTTGCGCCGGGTCGCAAAGTAGTAATGCGTGCGGGTGGCCGATTCCGGTGTGCAGGTGTGCAGGTCGTACTGACCGGTGCAGTGATCGAGATCCAGCGGCCCCTCGCCCTGAATGGCGCCGACCGACAGCTGGATGTTGGCCGGCGGGGTCCAGGTGATGTCGAAGAAGTGGCGGGCGGGCGCGGCAGGATCCGGCAGGAAGTTCGCGAAGATGAGCATGGCCGGCTGCTGGCTCCACTCCCAGCGGGCGTTCACGCTGCCCGCGCCCTCCTTCACCGCCGGCACCAGCGGCGACAGCTGTCCGCGGGTGCTGATGATTTCGCTGTGCACGTGGTCGATGTGGCTCAGGTCCATCACGTTGTCGATGATGAGTTCGTAGTTCACGTCCATGCGCATATAGGTGTGCGCCAGCGCGGTCGAGGGCCCGTCGTCGAGCGGGCCGAAGTCCGGCAGCTTCGCCGGGTCGGCCAGTGCGGCCTCGCCCATCCAGATCCACACGAAGCCGTACCTCTCCAGCAGCGGAAAGCTGCGCACCTTCGCCGCCTTCGGGATCAGACCGTTGCCGTGCGGGTTGTGCGTGCAGGCGCCGCTGCAGTCGAAACGCAGCGCGTGATAGGCACACACGACCTCGTCGCCGATGCGCTTGCCCAGGTGCAGCGGCGCGAAGCGATGCGGGCAGCGGTCGTGCAGCGCGACCGGCACGCCATCCGCCTTGCGGTAGATGAGCACCGAGGTGTCGAGTATCCGGCGGTGGAACATGCCCTCCGCCGGCACCTCGCTCGACAGCGCGGCGACGTACCAGCAGTCCGTCAGGAATTCGACCTTCTTTTCCAGTGCTTTCGTTTCCATTCTGTTGTCTCCTCCGTCTTGTCGTGATGCGCCCGGCGGACACCGGGCGGTCCTGCAGGCCGGCTGGCTCCGGTCACAGATCGAGCACCAGCACAGCTGATTTCGAGCGCGAGCAGCACGGCGTGAAGCAGTCGTTTGCCGCTCTCTCCGCGTCGCTGAAGTACATGTCGCGGTGATCCGGTTCGCCAGCCAGCACGCGCGTCACGCAGGTGCCGCAGATGCCCTGTTCGCAGGACAGCGGCACTTCGACATCGTGAGCGGCCAGTGCCGCCGCCACGGTCTGCCCGGCGGCCACCTGCACGACGCGGCCGCTGCGCGCGAGCTGCACGGCGAAGGCCTGGTCGCCGCTGCGCGCACCGTCGGTCGCGGCGAAAGATTCAGCGTGGATGTTCGCGTCGGCCCAGCCGGCCGCGCGTGCGCTGCCGATCACGTGGTCCATGAAGCCCGTCGGCCCGCATACGTACAGGTGCGTGTCGACCGAGGGCGCGGCCAGCACGGCCGCGGCATCAAGCTTCTGCCGCGCATCGCCGTCGTCGAAATGCAGGCGCACGCGGTCGGCCCAGGGTGCATCGCGCAGCCGGTCGAGGAAGGCGGCGCGCGCCGGCGAGCGAGCGCAGTAGTGCAGCGTGAAGTCGGACTGGCCGTGCGCCAGCTGCTGCGCCATCGCCAGCATCGGCGTGATGCCGATGCCACCGGCGAACAGCAGCGAACGGCGCGCCGGCAGCAGCGCGAACAGGTTGCGCGGTGCACCGATGCGGATGTGCATGCCGGCGTGCAGGTCGTCGTGCGCGCTGCGCGAGCCGCCGCGGCCGGTCGCTTCGCGCAGCACGCCCAGTTCGTACTGCCGCGCCTGCGCCGGGTCGCCGAGCAGCGAGTACTGGCGCACCAGGCCATTCGGCAGTTCGACGTCGATGTGGGCACCGGCCGCGAAGGCCGGCAGCGGCGTACCGGCCGGCGATTCGAGCACGATGTGGACGATGTCGTCGGCGACCCGCGCGTGGCGGGTGACGACGACCGGGATGTTCGGCGCGCTCATGTGCGGACGCCTTCGGCATGGGCGCGCGACCAAAGCGCGGCGCAGGGACTGTGCTGCATTCTTCCTCCGGATGTTCTTGTCGTGCGCGGCCGTCAGGCCACGCCGACTCCGGTTTTGCAACGAGCGTGCCAAGCTCATCCTGCAGCGCAAGCCATTGATTCGATGTCGATTAAAAATATCAGCGCGGCATTCACCGCGCACTCCGGACGGCACTTCCGGATTTGTGAAATCCGCATTTCCGCATATGGAGAAGTGCCGCGGCACCACGACAGACGCACGCGACAGCGGCGAAAAAAAGCCCCGCCGCGGGGGGTACCGGGGCGGGGCGCTTCCCGACGAGCGGGAACGAGGAGTACTGCTCACATCATCGTTGGCGTCACGCGGACAGGCGTGACGGGGGCGGGCTTCAGTTGCCGCCGCGCATGTTCTGCACCTGGAACAGGTTGGCCGGGCTCAGCTTGGGATCGACCTTG
>CAZKRN010000076.1:0-8382 GCA_964555165.1 uncultured Methyloversatilis sp.
GGGCCGGAGGTTCGAATCCTCTTTCCCCGACCAAGAATCCCGCGAAAAAGCCACCGGTCGAGGTGGTTTTTTCGTTTCCTGACCGGCCATTCCCTTCATCACCTGCCTCGTTTTCCGGGCGTGGCTGCGCTTCGCGCAACCCGTTCCGGACAAGCGTCCCCGAAGCATCCCGCTTGCAGAGGTTCTGCCGGTACGAACCAGGCAGCCTAGGTCGTTCGCGCGGCGGCGAAGCGTTTTCACCGGGAAGGTGAAGACCGGGTCCGGCAGAGCGGTGCAAGGGCTCCGGCCTTCATGGACCGTCGGGACGGCTCCGCACACGGTTACCGTGTCAGCCCTCTGCCGTGCCTGAGTCCCGTCGTGTTGCCGACCGCGCTGCTTCTGGCGCAAGCTGGTACGCTGCATTGCCCCGATGAACCTGGCCCTTGCCGTCCGCAATGTCTCGCATCCTGTTCTTCCTCCTGCTGGCCCTGGTGGCCTGGTTCGTATTCTTCAAGAAGAAGTCGCTGCCGCGTGACGAGGATGCGACGAAACCGCCGCAGCCGAGGCCGGTCGAGCGCATCGTGCAGTGTGCGCACTGCGGCCTGCGGCTGCCCGAGGGCGAGGCGCTGAGCGATGGCGAAAGACATTTCTGCTGCACCGGGCACCGGGATGAGCACGCAGGCCGCAACTGACGACGTACCGGACGGCAGACCGGTCGGTGCGCGCTCGCTGGCCTACTTCAACGTCTATCGACTGGTCATCGCATCGCTGCTGCTGGCGCTTGTCTATGGCGTACCGGGCGAACTGGCGGCAGGCACCGAGCGCGACCAGTTGTTCGCCAACGTCGTGCGCGTCTACTGGGCCTTTGCCGCCTGCGTGATGGTGGGCGTGGATCGCTTGCTGCGCCGGGAGGATGTGCGGCTCACCTTCGGCGTGCTGGCCGACATCGTGTTCCTGACCTTGCTCACCTATGCCGGCGGTGGCGCGGGAACGGGGCTTCCCTTCATGCACGTGGTGGTACTGGCTTTTGCGTCGCTGATGGGGCAAGGCAGACTGGCCCTGTTCTACGCCGCAGTAGCCAGCCTGGCCATGCTGTTCCAGCAGGGCATGCAGTGGGTGACCGTCGGCAGCGATGCCGGACGTTTTGTCCACGTGGGCAGCATCAGCATCGGTTACTTCGCGACCGCCATCGCGGTGCGCCTGCTCGCGCGCAGGGTGATCGCCAACGAGGCGCTGGCGCGCGAACGCGGGCGGGATCTGGCGGAACAGATGAGGGTGAACGAGCGCGTCATCCGCGACATGGACGACGGCGTACTCGTGGTCGACCCGAACGGTCGTGTGCGCCAGGCCAATCCGCAGGCGCACCGCCTGTGCGCGCCCGTGATGCCGCGGCCGGTCATGCTGGCCGACTTCTCGCCCTCGCTGGCGGCGGCCATGGCCGAACGCGCCGACAGCGAGCGCGAACAGGTGTTCGTGCTTGACCTGCCGGCGCGACCGGCCGCGCTGCGTGTGCGCTGCGTGCCTGCCGGCGGGGCAGGTGGACATCTCGTGTTCATCGAGGATCTGGCGCGTTTGCGCGAACAGGCGCGCCAGATCAAGCTCGCCGCGCTGGGTCGGCTCACCGCCAGCATGGCGCACGAGATACGCAATCCGCTTGCCGCCATCTGCCAGGCGGCCGAACTGTTGCAGGATGAGCGACGCAGCGACATTCTGTCCCGCCTCACGCGCATCATCGGCGACAATGCCCAGCGCCTCGACCGCATGGTGAGCGACGTGCTCGAACTGGGCCGTCGTGACCGCGCCGAGCCCGAATTGCTCGATCTGCCCGCCTGCCTGCGCACCTTCGTGGACGAGTTCGCGATGCGCGAACCGGACGTGCGCGGTCGCGTCGTGATCGAGGCCGCCGCGTCGCTGCGAATCTGGTTCGACCGGGGCCACCTGCACCAGGTGCTGTGGAACCTGCTGGCCAATGCGTTGCGCTACGCCGCCTCGGGAGCGGGATCCGTGCGCATGACGGTGAGCGGCGACAGCGAGCACACGATGCTCGACATCGTCGACAACGGGCCGGGCGTGGACGAGGGCGCGCGCGCGCATCTTTTCGAACCGTTCTTCACCACGCACAGCCGGGGGACCGGCCTGGGGCTCTACATCGCCCGCGAACTGAGCGACGCCAACGGGGCCACCCTCGACTTCGTGGATAATTCGCCGGGTGCGCATTTTCGCCTGCGCGGCATGAACAGGAGTCTGGATCAAGCATGGAACGGCGACGAGCTGAGCGCAACCTGAAGGTGCTGGTGGTCGACGACGAGGACGACCTGCGCGAGCTGCTCGACATGTCGCTGGCACGCATGGGTCTGCGCGCCTCGCTCGCGGCGTCGGTGGGTGAAGCGCGCGAGCGGCTGGCACAGGAGCGCTTCGCGCTGTGCCTGACCGACATGCGGCTGCCGGACGGCGAGGGCATGGAGCTGGTGCGCCATATCGCCGAACACCATCGTGACCTGCCGGTAGCCGTCATTACCGCCTTCGGCAGCATGGACAACGCGGTAGCGGCCCTCAAGGCAGGGGCTTTCGACTATCTGGCCAAACCGGTGTCCATCGAGCAACTGCGCGCACTCGTGCGCTCGGCGCTCGATCTGCCGGGCGGCGAACCCGGGCAGGCTCAGCTTGCCACCGACGCGCTGGTCGGCGAGGCGCCCGCACTGATGCAGGTGCGCGAACTGATCGCCAAACTCGCGCGCAGTGGCGCGCCGGTGCATATCCACGGTGAATCCGGCAGCGGCAAGGAACGCGCCGCCCGGCTCATCCACGATCTCGGTGCGCGACGCGAAGGGCCTTTCGTCGCCGTCAATTGCGGAGCGATTCCTGAAAACCTGGTCGAGTCGGAATTCTTCGGTTACGTCAGAGGGGCCTTCACCGGCGCCGACGCCGATCGCGAGGGCCATTTCCAGGCCGCCACGGGCGGAACGCTTTTTCTCGACGAAGTGGGCGACCTGCCGCTGACCATGCAGGTGAAACTGCTGCGCACCATCCAGGAAAAGAAGGTGAGGCCGGTCGGTGCCCGCGGCGAAGTGGCGACCGACATCCGCCTCATCAGCGCCACCCACCGCAGCCTGAAGCAGATGGTCGAGGAGGGGCGCTTCCGGCAGGATCTTTTCTACCGGCTCAATGTGCTTGAACTGCGCATGCCCAGCCTGCGCGAATGCCGCGAATCGATCCCGCAGCTAGCCCAGACCTTGCTCGAACGCATAGCCAGCGCCGACGGCAAGCGTCCGCAGCTCACCCGTGCCGCGATCGACGCGCTGTGCGCCTATCCTTTCCCCGGCAATGTACGCGAACTCGAGAACGTGCTCGAGCGTGCGTATGCGCTCAGTGCCGGCGAGCGCATCGACGCCCTTGACCTCGGTCTGCAGCCGGTCGACGACGAGGTGCCCGAACTGCCGGCCGGCGAACTGCCGCTGCAGGACTATCTTGACCGCATGGAGCGCGCCGCCATCGAGGACGCCCTGCGCAAGACGCGCTACAACCGCACCGCCGCCGCCCGGCTGCTTGGCGTCACCTTCCGCTCGCTGCGCTACCGGCTGCAGCGGCTGGGCATCAATGACTGAGCACTGCGCCGGGGTGGCGTCGATGAGCCGCCGGTTGAGCATCGATGCCGACGGCTGGTGCCCGTCCGCGCGGCGCGTCGAATCGCCGAATTCCGACCCGCGTCCTGCGGGCGAGCCGGTGTCGCTGGTGGTGATTCACAGCATCAGCCTGCCGCCGGGCGAGTTTGGCGGCCCTTATATCGAAGACCTTTTCCTGAACCGGCTCGACCCGGCGGCCCACCCGTATTTCGTCGATGTCGCACCGTTGCGCGTGTCGGCGCATTTCGTGCTCAGGCGCGACGGCGAACTGCTTCAGTTCGTACCGACCACCCGCCGCGCCTGGCATGCCGGGCGCTCGATATGGAACGGACGCGAGGGCTGCAATGACTTTTCGGTCGGCATCGAGCTCGAAGGCTGCAATGTGCTGCCCTTCGAAGACGCGCAGTACCGCTGTGCCGGCCTGCTCATCGATGCGCTGCGCGAGCGCCACCCGGTTGCCGAAGTGGTGGGGCATTCCGATATCGCGCCCGGAAGAAAGATCGATCCCGGCGCCTGCTTCGACTGGTCGCGGCTGCCCGGCGTCGTCCGTCCGGGCTGACGCGCGGGCGGTCTGTACATGCGCACTGCTTGGTGCGCCGCACAAATCCGATCCGGTCCTGAGCGCCACAGACCATCCGGATATCGCGCCGGGAAGCGTGATTCATCCCGCAGTGCCCGCCTTGACCGGAAACGCTTGCCGGGCGCCGTCCGTCCGGGCCGATTCGCGGCCCGCCTGAGTCAGCGCAGGATTCCGTCCATCGAAGTCTTGCCGGGCCTCGATTCCGACCCTGGCGCGGTATCCGTTTCGCAAGTCCGGCATTCTGCCTAGCAGAAAAATCGAGCTTGCGGGTGCTGTAAGGGCTCACTAGAATTAGTAGCTCATCGAGCTTCAACCACTACATATAGTGGTCATCCAGCGAATTCCCATCATTAATTGCTCTCCGTCGCAGCAGCGACGGCTTTACAGGGAGACGTCCGCATGCAATTGACCGCCGAACACGCCAGCACCCGTACGCAGTCCCCCGGCCCGGACCAGATCGGCATCGACGAACTGCCGAGCGCGGCCGCGCTGCAGGCCGATTACAAGGTGATCCGTCGCAACGGTGCCGTGGTGAACTTCGAGCCGGCCAAGATTTCGATCGCGGTGACCAAGGCTTTCCTGGCGGTGAATGGCGGGCAGGGTGCGGCTTCGGCGCGCGTGCGCGAGCAGGTGGCGGGCATTACCGTTTCGGTGGTGCAGGCCCTGGTGCGGCGTCAGCCGCACGGCGGCACCTTCCACATCGAAGACATCCAGGACCAGGTCGAACTGGCGCTGATGCGCTCGGCCGAGCACGACGTCGCCCGGGCCTATGTGCTGTACCGCGAGAAGCGTGCAGCCGAACGCGCGGCGCGGCAACAGGCGGTCGAGGCCGCGGCGGTGCAGCCGGTGCTGCACGTGGTCGATGGCGCGCGCCGGCTGCCGCTGGACATGGCCGCTTTGCGCGGCCTGATCGAAGCCAGTTGCGAGGCGCTGGGCGAGGTGGTGTCGGTCGATGCCATCATGGAGGCCACGCTGTCCAATCTGTATGACGGCGTGCCGGTCGAGGAAGTGCGCAAGTCGGCCATCATGGCCGCCCGTTCGCTGCTTGAGAAGGATCCGGCCTACGGCTACGTCACCGCCCGCCTGCTGCTGCACACGGTGCGCCACGAAGTGCTGGGCGAGGAAGCGTCGCAGGCGCAGATGGCGACCACCTATGCCGAATACTTCCCGCGTTACGTCAAGCTGGGCATCGATGCCCAGCTGCTGGACCCGAAGCTGGCCCAGTTCGACCTCGCGAGGCTGGGCGCCGCGCTCGACCACCGTGCCGACCTGCGCTTCAACTACCTCGGCCTGCAGACGCTGTACGACCGCTACTTCCTGCACATCCGCGACCGCCGCATCGAGCTTCCGCAGATCTTCTTCATGCGCGTCGCCATGGGTCTGGCGCTGAACGAAATCAACCGCGAAGAGCGCGCCATCGAGTTCTACAAGCTGCTGTCCAGTTTCGACTTCATGAGCTCGACGCCGACGCTGTTCAACAGCGGCACGCTGCGCCCGCAGCTGTCGTCCTGCTACCTCACCACGGTGGCCGACGATCTCGACGGCATTTTCGAGGCGATCAAGGAAAACGCGCTGCTGGCCAAGTTCGCCGGCGGTCTGGGCAACGACTGGACGCCGGTGCGCGCGCTGGGCTCGCACATCAAGGGCACCAACGGCAAGTCGCAGGGCGTGGTCCCCTTCCTGAAGGTGGTCAATGACACCGCCGTCGCGGTGAACCAGGGCGGCAAGCGCAAGGGCGCGGTGTGCGCCTATCTGGAAAGCTGGCACCTCGACATCGAGGAGTTCCTCGACCTGCGCAAGAACACCGGCGACGACCGCCGCCGCACGCACGACATGAACACGGCGAACTGGATTCCCGACCTGTTCATGCGCCGCGTGATGGAAAACGGCGAATGGACGCTGTTCTCGCCGGCCGACTGCCCGGACCTGCACGACCTGTACGGCAGCGCCTTCGAGCAGGCCTACACCCGCTACGAAGAGAAGGCCGCGCGCGGCGAAATCCGTCTGTTCAAGAAGACGCAGGCGGTCGCGCTGTGGCGCAAGATGCTGTCGATGCTGTTCGAAACCGGCCACCCGTGGATCACCTTCAAGGACCCGTGCAACCTGCGCTCGCCGCAGCAGCATGTCGGTGTCGTTCATTCCAGCAACCTGTGCACCGAAATCACGCTGAACACCTCGGACACCGAAATCGCCGTGTGCAATCTCGGCTCGGTGAACCTGGTCGCCCACCTGAAGGACGACGGCAAGGGCGGCAAGGCGCTCGACCACGACAAGCTGCGCAAGACCATACGCACCGCGATGCGCATGCTCGACAACGTGATCGACATCAACTACTACTCGGTCGGTAAGGCGCGTAACGCCAACCTGAAGCACCGCCCGGTCGGCATGGGCCTGATGGGCTTCCAGGAAGCGCTGCACGAACTGCGCACACCGTACGCCAGCGACGCGGCGGTCGAGTTCGCCGACCGCTCGATGGAAGCGGTGGCCTACTACGCCTACTGGGCCTCGACCGAACTGGCCGAAGAGCGTGGCCGCTACTCCAGCTTCAAGGGCAGCCTGTGGGACCGCGGCATCCTGCCGCACGACTCGCTGGACATCCTGGCCGAGCAGCGTGGCGGCTACCTCGAGGTCGACCGCTCGGTCACGATGGACTGGGACGCGCTGCGCAACCGCATCGCCCACTACGGCATGCGCAATTCGAACTGCCTGGCCATCGCACCGACCGCCACCATTTCGAACATCATCGGCGTCGATGCCAGCATTGAGCCGACCTACCAGAACCTGTTCGTCAAGTCGAACCTTTCGGGCGAATTCACCGTGGTGAACGAGCACCTGGTGCGCGACCTGAAAAAGCGGGGTCTGTGGGACGAAGTGATGGTCGCCGACCTGAAGTATTTCGACGGTTCGCTGTCGCGCATCGACCGCATCCCGGCCGACATCCGCGCGCTGTACGCCACCGCCTTCGAAGTCGAGCCGAAGTGGCTGGTCGAAGCCGCGTCGCGCCGCCAGAAGTGGATAGACCAGGCGCAGAGCCTGAACATCTACATGGCCGGCGCCTCCGGCAAGAAGCTGGACGAAACCTACAAGCTCGCCTGGCTGCGCGGCCTGAAGACCACCTACTACCTGCGCGCCATGGGCGCCACCCACGCCGAGAAATCCACCGGCCGCGGCGGCGAACTGAACGCGGTGCCCAGCCAGTCGGAAGAGCCGGCGCCCAAGTTCTGCGCCATCGACGACCCGACCTGCGAAGCCTGCCAGTAAGCAAGGCTCGCCCGGAACCGGCTGCGCCGCCCACTCCCCTCTCCCGCATCAGCGGGAGAGGGGCCGGGGGTGAGGGCAGGCTGTGCAGGGGCCAGGAATGAGGGGCTAGGGGCTGGGGAAATGTGCTGCTGCGACGACCCACCGCCGATATCACGCAATACCCGGCGCGCTGTGCGCGCCGACTGAAGGAGAGAACAACAATGCTGAGTTTCGAAGACGACCTGCCGATGAGCACCCCGCTGCCTGGCCTGGCCCTGCGCACCCCCGCATCGCGTCCGTTCGAACCAGACTCGCGCGAACTGCCGATGTCGCCGCCGGCCACGCCGGCCGCACAGGGCGACGCGCGCATGCGCCGCATCCGCGCCGAAGACAAGCGCGTCATCAATGGCGGCACCGACGTGAACCAGCTCGTGCCCTTCAAGTACAAGTGGGCCTGGGAAAAGTACCTCGCCGGTTGCGCCAACCACTGGATGCCGCAGGAAGTGAACATGCAGCGCGACATCGAACTGTGGAAGTCGCCGAACGGCCTGACCGAAGACGAGCGCCGTCTGGTCAAGCGCAACCTCGGCTTCTTCGTCACCGCCGATTCGCTGGCCGCCAACAACATCGTGCTTGGCACTTACCGCCACATCACCGCGCCCGAGTGCCGCCAGTACCTGCTGCGTCAGGCGTTCGAGGAAGCCATCCACACCCACGCCTACCAGTACATCGTCGAATCGCTGGGCCTGGACGAAGGCGAGGTGTTCAACGCCTATCACGAAGTGCAGTCCATCCGTGACAAGGACGAGTTCCTCATCCCCTTCATCGACGTGCTGACCGACCCGGCCTTCAAGACCGGCACGCCCGAGGCCGACCAGCAACTGCTGAAGAGCCTCATCGTGTTTGCCTGCCTGATGGAAGGCCTGTTCTTCTACGTCGGCTTCGTGCAGATCCTCGCCC
>CAZKRN010000077.1:0-8331 GCA_964555165.1 uncultured Methyloversatilis sp.
GGTACTGCTTGCAGGTCGACAGTTCCTGGATGTTCATCTGCACCGAACCTTCGCCCGTCACCACCGCCACCGGCGAGCCAGGATGGGCAAGCTGCACGCCGATGCCGTACGGAATGCCCACGCCCATCGTGCCCAGACCGCCGGAATTGAGCCAGCGGCGCGGCTTGTCGAACTTGTAGTACTGGGCAGCCCACATCTGGTGCTGGCCGACGTCCGAGGTGATGAAGGCGTCGCCCTTGGTCACTTCCCACAGCTTCTCGACCACGAACTGCGGCTTGATCACTTCGTCGCTCTGCTTGTACTTCAGGCAGTCGCGACGGCGCCATTCCTCGATCTGCTTCCACCACTCGCCGAGCGCTTCCTTGTCCGGGCGGTCGTTCGACGCGTCGAGCAGGCGCAGGATGTCGTCCAGCACGTCGGGCAGATTGCCGACGATGGGCACATCCACCTTCACGCGCTTGGAAATCGACGACGGATCGATGTCGATGTGGATGATCTTGCGCGCAACGCGGGCGAAGTCGGCCGGGTTGCCGATCACGCGGTCATCGAAGCGGGCGCCCACGGCGATCAGCACGTCGCAGTACTGCATCGCCATATTGGCTTCGTAATTGCCGTGCATGCCCAGCATGCCGACGAACTGCCTGTCGGTCGCCGGATAGGCGCCGAGGCCCATCAGGGTGTTGGTACACGGGGCACCGAGCGTGCGCACCAGCCTGGTCAGCTTTTCCGAACAGTCGGACAGGATGACGCCGCCACCGGCGTAGATCATCGGGCGCTTGGCTTCCAGCAGCAGCTGGACGGCCTTCTTGATCTGGCCCTGATGACCCTTGGTGATCGGGTTGTAGGAACGCATCGTGACCGACTTCGGATAATCGAACTCGGCCTTGGCCATCGTGATGTCCTTCGGGATATCGACCAGCACCGGGCCCGGACGGCCGGTCTTGGCGATATAGAAGGCCTTCTTGATGGTCGTCGCGATGTCCTTGACGTCCTTGACCAGGAAGTTGTGCTTGACGCAGGGACGGGTGATGCCGACCGTGTCGCACTCCTGGAAGGCGTCCTGACCGATGGCCGCCGTCGGCACCTGACCGGTGATGATGACCATGGGGATGGAATCCATATAGGCCGTCGCGATCCCCGTCACCGCGTTGGTGACGCCCGGCCCGGAAGTCACCAGCGCGACACCGACGCGCTCGGTCGAGCGCGAGTAGGCATCGGCAGCATGCAGGGCGGCCTGTTCGTGGCGGACGAGTACGTGCCTTACCTTGTCCTGCTTGAAAAGTTCGTCGTACAGGTACAGGACGGCGCCGCCGGGATACCCGAAAACATACTCGACCTTTTCTTCCGCAAGGCACCTGACTACAATTTCCGCTCCGGTCAAAAGCATCGCCACACCTGTAAAAAATTTCCGGAAAAGCCGCAGAGGGTAGCTGCCGCACAGTTCCCGGTCAAGGCATTTTCGGCATCGCACGGGCCTGACCGCCCTCTCCGCCGCGATCGCCATACACCCTTGGAAAGACACATCCTGGCATCTCGAGAAGAACTATCCGGCTTTCTTGCTGCTGTCGAACGACGTGCCTTCAAACAGGCCGTGTTCGCATTGCGCAACGACGAATCCGCTCTCGATGCCGTGCAGGACGCGATGATGAAGCTCGCTGAAAAATACGCGGACCGGCCCGCCGAAGAGTTTCCCATGCTGTTCCAGCGCATCCTGCAGAACGTCATCCGGGATGCCTTCCGGCGGCGCAAGGTGCGTTCGACCTGGACCACGCTGCTGTCCGCCTTTTCTGGCCCGGACGACGACGAAGACCATGACCCGCTGGAATCGATGGTAGTGGAGGACTCGTCCGACTTCGCCCGAACGCCGCCCCAGAACCTTGAACAATCCGAGATCATGGCCCTGATCGAGCGCGAAATCGCACGCCTTCCCGCACGTCAACGCGAGGCCTTCCTGATGCGTTACTGGGAAGAACTCGATATTGCCGAGACAGCGCGCGTCATGGGTTGTTCCGAAGGAAGCGTGAAGACACACTGTTCGCGCGCAACCCACACGCTGGCAGCGGCTCTAGAACTGCGCGGTATCACCCTATGAAATCCCTGTCGCCCCACGACCCGGCCCAGGCAAATGTCGAGGCCGTCATCGGGCAGCGAGCACATGCTGCGCTCGAGGCATCGTGCGCGAATCTGCCTGCCGATATCGCTTTCCGCCTGCGCCAGTCGCGCGAGGGCGCCGTCGCCATTGCCAGACCCCGGCGTCGCCTGGCCTGGCTGCCGCGTCTTGCAGGCCTGCCCGGCCATTCCGGCGGAAACCGGGTACGCGAAATACTGTTTCCGACTACCGGCATCGTCCTGCTTGCGTTGATCGCCGCCCTCGCCAGCCAGCAACTGCAGGATGAACGTCTGAACGAATCGGTCGACATCGACGGCGCCCTGCTCACCGATGACCTCCCCATCGACGCCTACCTGGACCGCGGGTTCGGAGCGTGGCTCGACAGTCAGGGACAACGATGACGCGCCGCCTTCTGTTCGCGATACTCGGCGCTTCGCTGCTGGCGAGCTTCCCCGCTCCGGGCGCCGCGCCCGTTCCGCGCTGGCGCGATCTCGGTCATGCCGAACAGGCCATCCTGGCGCCCCTGGCGTCAGACTGGGACAGTTTCGATGCCGACCGCCGGCGCAGATGGGTGGATCTGGCCGCGCGCTACCCGTCGATGACGGTCGACGAACAGACGCGCATGCGGGCCCGCATGGCCTACTGGGGCAGCCTCACGCCACAGGAACGCCTGGAAGCGCGGGAACGCTACAAGCGCCTCCAGAACATGCCTGCCGACCAGCGCGAGACACTGCGTCGGCAGTGGGAAACGTACGAAAGCCTGTCGCCCGAAGAACGGAAGCGGCTGGCGGAAAGTCGCAGCGCGGGTACGAAGTCTCCAGGGAGCGCTGCAGCCACACCGGTACGCAAGTAGACTGCGCCGTCCTTCCACCCTGCGCTGGATTTGCCCGTTCCCCTGTCCGATGTCCGAAACCCTTCGCTTTCCCGCTGCCGGCCTGCGCCGCAGGCTGGCTTCCCTCACCTATGAAGCGCTGCTGTTGCTCGGCGTGCTGGCGGCCGGCTTCATGCTCCCCTATCTGGTGATCGGGCTGACCCTGGACGTGGCGCCGCAGGGCTGGTTTGCCTGGCTGCACATCTTCCTCTTGCTTGGCCTTTACTTCGTGTACTACTGGCGCAAGGGAGGCCAGACGCTGGCCATGCAGACATGGGGCATACGCGTGGTCGATGCGCGATCAGGCGACGCACCGGCGCCGAAACGCGCCGTGCTTCGCTATCTGCTGAGCTGGCCATCGCTGTGTCTTTTCGGCGCGGGCCTTGTCTGGGCCGCCCTCGACCGGGATCGGCAGTTCCTGCACGACCGGCTGGCCGGTACGCGGGTAATCCGCGTCAAATGACAGGCGTCAGCGGCGTTCTTCCCACCACAGCATCGCGGCAGCCGCCAGGACGAACAGCAGGCCCGGCGTGAGGGCCGCCGCATAGGGCGGCCAGGAATTGATGGCACCAAGATTGGAAAACAGGCCGTTGAGCATGTGAAAGAGCACGCCGATCATGACTCCCGTGAATACCTTGATACTCACTGCCGCGTTGCGGTTGTGCATGTAGGCGAAGGGCAGCGCCAGCGCCAGCATGACGAGACAGGCCAGCGGGTAGCTGAATTTCTTCCACAGGGCGATCTCGTAGCGACCGCTCTCCTGCCTGTTCTCGGACAGGTGCTGGATGTAGTGCCAGAGCTTCCACGCGGACATGCGCTCCGGCACCACCAGCATCACGCTCATCACGTCCGGGCTCAGTCCGGAATCCCACACCACCCGCTCCGACCTGCCGGTCCTCGCACCGGTCGAAGAAAACTCGGTACGGCTGACCCCTCTGAGCACCCAGCCTCCCGCCACCGCGTCGTAACGTCCGCTTTCCGCTTCCAGCACCGAGCGCAGCTCTCGCGTGTCGCTGAACTCGAACACGCGCACCGCGCGCAGTTCGCCTTCCGGCGACACATTGCCGATATTGATGAAATCGTTACGGTCCTTGACCCAGAAACCACTGCGGAATTCGCTCGTCAGCAACTGCGAGCGCGCGGACAACTTCAGTTCCTGCGCCATCCGCTCGGCTGGCGGCGCAAGGAACTCGCCGGTCAGGAAGGTGAGCAGTACGAAGGGCAGGCCGATGCGTGCAAGCAGGTTCAGGATGCGCCCGGTGGACAGTCCGGACGCACGCAGCACGGTGATTTCGGAATGGCGCGACAGCGTGGTGAGGGAATAGAGCCCGCCGATCAGCACGGCGATAGGCAAGGTTTCATACACCCGCCCGGGCATGGTCAGCACGGTATAGATGACCGCATGCTGCAGGCCATAGTTGCCGCGACCCAGATTGTCCAGTTCGTTGATCAGGTCGAAGAAGCCGAACAGCCCGAGAAATGCGGCCAGCACCAGCAAGGTGGCGAAGACGACTTCCTGTCCGATGTAGCGTTCGTGGATCAGCACGTTCATCGGCTCCGCCAGGCGCGTGGAATGAGTCCGTGGGTGCGCCACAGGAACATCGTCGCCAGCAATACGAACATGCCTCCGTGCAGACCCCACAGGACTGTCGGGAAGGCGAGCTTGCCCTGCGCCACCCACGCCTGCGTGATGCCGAGCAGATTGGAATACACGAGGTATATGAGCAAGGCCATCAGCAGATTGTTGGCTCGACCGGCGCGCGGATTCACGAAGGACAGCGGAATGGCCAGCAGCGCCAGATTGAGTGCCGCGATCGGCAAACCGACACGGAACGCGAGTTCCCCCATGTTCGGCGGCGTCGGGTCGGCGAGCAGTTCCTGCATGGTCAGCAGATAGGGACGGGACTCGACGCCTTGCGCCTCTTTCGTTTCGATACGCACCGCGTAACGCTCGAACTCCATCACCCGATACTCGGGCGTACCGGGCTGCCCCTCGTAACGCCGGCCGTCAAGCAGCACAACGAAGCGGTCACCGCTTGCCAGCGTCTGCGTGTAGCCATCACCCGCCACAATGACCCCCACTTTGTCCTTGTCGGTCGAGCTGACGAAGATGTTCTTGACCGCACCATCCTTGCCCTCGCCGCTTTCCACGAAGAACACGCGATTGGCCTGCGACGACTCGCGGAAATTGCCCGGCGACATCTGCGCCACATCGTCGCGATTGCTCATGCGGGTGCGGAACTCCGCGCTCTTGACCTGAGACCAGGGCGCAAGGAAGAGCGACAGCACCGCGACAGCGGCCACCATGGGCAGCGCAAACGACAGGACCGGTCGTATCCAGTAGTGGAGTGGCACGCCGGAGGAAAACCACACCACCATCTCCGAGTCGCGCCAGGTGCGCGACATCGCCAGCAGGACGGCTATGAAGAGCGTGAGCGACAGGATCACCCCGAGATAGCGCAGGGCTCCGAAGCCGAGCAGAGCCATCACGGCCTCCGAGGCCACCTTCCCGCCAGCCGCCTGTCCGAGCAGGCGCACGAGCTGGGTGGACAGCACGATGGCGAACAGTGCGACGAACACCGTCAGGGCGGTACTGGCAAATTCGCGCAGGGCGGCGCGCTGGAAGATCAAGCCTGGGGCTCCGTGCGGAACGCTTCGGCGCAAAAGCGCTTCAGGCCGTTCTTTTTTGACTCGCGCGCCGCTTCGTGCCGATAATCGGGCCATCTGGAGCAGCGCGTACTGATAGAGGAGAAGCGGGTGGAATTTAGCATAAAGAGCGGCAGCCCCGAGAAACTGCGCACCGGTGCACTGGTGGTCGGTGTGTTCGAATCGCGCAAGCTTGGAGGCGCAGCTGCAGTACTGGACGCCGCCTGCAAAGGCCGCATCGGCGATATCGTCGGCAGCGGCGACATGGAGGGCAAGTCCGGCAGCACCCTGCTGCTGCATGCTCTGCCGGGCATCGCAGCCGATCGAGTGCTGCTGGTAGGCTTGGGCAAAGAGAAGGAATTCGGCCTCAAGGAGTACCGTGAGGCGATGGCTGTCAGCGTCCGGGCTCTGCGCGAAACGGGTGCCAAGGACGCCGTCAGCACGCTGACGGAACTGGCGCCGCGCAAGGTGGGCACGGCAGGCGCGATGCGTCAGGCCGCACTGGTCACCCTCGACCAGCTCTACCGCTACGACACGCATGCCCGCAACAAGAAGGACGAGTCGCACGCGCTCGTCGCACTCGCTTTCACGGTTGCGAAGAAGAGCGCCACTTCGGCCGCCTCCGAAGCGTTGGCCCAGGGGGAAGCCATCGGTCACGGTGTGGCGCTCGCCAGAACTCTGGGCAATCTGCCTCCCAATGTCTGCACGCCCACGCATCTCGCCGAACAGGCGATCGAACTGGGCAAGAAGACGGGCAGCATCACTGTCACCGTTCTGGAACGTGCGGACATGCAGAAGCTGGGCATGGGCTCACTGCTCTCGGTCGCCGCCGGCACCCGCCAGCCACCGAAGTTCATCGCCATGGAGTACCGCGGCGGCAAGAAGAGCGAGGCGCCCATCGTTCTGGTCGGCAAGGGCATCACCTTCGACAGCGGCGGCATTTCGCTGAAACCGGGCGAAGGCATGGACGAAATGAAGTACGACATGTGCGGCGCGGCCAGTGTGCTTGGCACCTTCCAGGCGCTGGCCGCGATGAAGCTGCCTCTGAACGTGGTCGGTCTCGTCCCGACGACCGAGAACATGCCGGGCGGTGCGGCAACACGACCGGGCGATGTGGTGAAGTCGATGTCTGGCCAGACCATAGAAATCCTGAACACCGACGCCGAGGGCCGGCTCATCCTGTGCGACGCGCTCACCTACGCGGAACGCTACGACCCGGCCTGCGTGGTCGACATCGCCACCCTCACCGGCGCCTGCATCATCGCGCTGGGCCACGTCACCAGCGGTCTGATGGCCAACGACGACCCGCTCGCCGACGAACTGCTGGCCGCCGGCCAGACCGCGTGGGACCGCGCCTGGCGCCTGCCGATCTGGGAGGACTATCAGGAACAGCTGAAGAGCAACTTCGCCGACATGGGCAATATCGGCGGCCGCCCGGCCGGCTCGATCACGGCAGCCTGCTTCCTCGCGCGCTTCACGAAAAAGTACAAGTGGGCGCACCTGGATATCGCGGGCACCGCCTGGAAGAGCGGCAAGGACAAGGGTGGCACCGGTCGTCCGGTTCCGTTGCTCACGCACTTCCTGCTCGCGCGCGCCGGCAAGATCTGAGCGCGCGATGCCGGTCGCCGAATTCCACCATGACGCCCGGGACAGGCTGCGCCACGCCTGTGCGCTTGTCGCACAGTGGTACCGGGACGGGCGTCGCGTCTGGATACATTGCGACAACGACCTGCTGGCCGCGCGGCTCGACCAGATGCTCTGGGTGTTCGAGCCGCTGGCCTTCATTCCGCATGTGCGCGAAGGTCACCCGCTGAGCGCAGTGACGCCGGTACGCATAGGCCGCGATCCGGCCGCTGCGCCGCCCGAGGCATTGCTGCTGAACATGGCGCAGGACGTGCCCGCAGGTTTCGAGGCACGCGAACACATCGTCGAAATCGTCAGCCAGGACGACGCGGACCGCGAGGCGGCTCGTGCCCGCTACATGCGCTACCGGCAATGCGGTTTCGACATGCAGACACGAAAGGCCGAAGCATGAGCGACGATCTGATCGGACGCGCCGACTCGCTGATGAGACGAAGCCGCAGCTTCGTCGCCGGGCGGGTCGCGCCGGTAGCGGTCGATGACGGCATTCCCCTGCTCACCGAGACAGTGGATCTCGACGCATTGATGGCGGAACGCGAGAACCGCAGCGCCGAGGTCATCGCCGCAGTAACCGCCGAGGTCACGGAAAGGGTGACCGCCGAAGTGACCGAGCGTGTCACCGCTGAAGTCACCGGTAACGTGACCGAGCAGGTCAGCCAGGAGGTGGCGGCTCAGGTGCGCCAGCAGTTGCAGTACCGCACGTCGAAAGCACTGTCGCGCGAATTTGCCGATCTGCCCGGAGTGCTTCAGCAAGGCATCGACGACTGGTGCAGCAGCACCCTGCCTGTGCTGGTAAGCATGGAAATGCAGGCTGCGCTGGAAGCGGTGCTCGGCAGCGCGCTGGAACACGCTGCCGCACGCATCCGCGAGCAGGCTGTCCTCGATCTGCGCGAACAGATTGTCACGGAGATCGAAAAGCGCAGTCAGGCCGTGCTGAACGCCACGGTCCACAGTTCGGACGAGCCCGACCAACCTCTATAATCGGCGGTTTGCACTGACGCAGACCCCTCATGACGCTGGCCAAGAGCTTCGAACCGGCCGACATCGAGCGCCGCTGGTACCC
>CAZKRN010000078.1:0-7772 GCA_964555165.1 uncultured Methyloversatilis sp.
GCCAAGCCAGTCTTTAGTCCAGTTAAGGGATACGGAATTCGAGGGCAAGGTCAGACGCTCCTGGTGCCTGCGCGTGGGAGAGCCTTCGGGAAACGCCCGCGAGGAGATCGGGAAATGTTGCTCCGTCCCCTGTTGTTCCTTGATCGTTCCGATGAGGGCGTTGCGTCCCGGTTCTTGCGCGATTGTCGACGGCGTCTCCCGCTCCGTTTGCGCACTGGGGCGTGCACTCGGTGTGTCTCCTTTCCGATTGCCTCGTCCTGCCGGATCAGCCACACTCCAGATTGCATCGCAACTGCAACGCAAAGGATACTCGATGAAGACCGCCACCCTCCCATCCCTGCGTGTCGAGCCCGAACTGAGGGCAGCTGCCGAAAAGGTGCTGCAGGACGGCGAAAGCCTGTCCAGCTTCGTCGAGACCTCGATACGGGAGAGCATCGCCCGACGGCAGATGCAGGCCGAATTCCTCGTCCGCGGCCTCGCGTCGCGCGACCGTGCGCGAGAGACGGCGCGCTACATCGACGCCAATGACGTGCTGGGCCGCCTGGACACGATGCTGGCGGCCGCCAGAGCGGGCCGGTGAGCTATCGCATCCGCTTTACCGAAGAAGCGGAACTTGATCTGGTCCGTCTCTATCAGATCATGCTCGAACGCGACGACGCCGACCTTGCGCTCGCCGAGCGCGCGCTGGACGCCATCCGGAGGGCATTCAGGAGTCTGGAATTCATGCCTTTCAGCTTTCGCAAGGCAACATCCGGAAATCCATTTCTCCGCGAGATCGTCATACCGTTCGGTGCGAGTGGCTATGTGGCGCTGTACGAGATCGAGAACGATGAAACCGTGACCATTCTCGCGGTCAGGCATCAGCGTGAGGACGATTACCACTGATTCGGCGGCGCGGCCCGCAGGTCATGCAGGGCGAGTCACTGGCTGATCACGCAGGAACCTTGACGGCGTGGCCTTTTGCAGCAGCGGATCCGGTCCGCGATACGTACGCTGCAAGGCAGCCTCACTGCACCGATCGCCGGGACGTTCAGGCATCAAAAGTTTGCCTTACGGGTGAAGACATCCGGCCAGGGGCCTCCATCGCGGGCGGCGACTTCCCCGTCACTCCCGGTAGCCCGCCTCGCGCTGGCTTCTGATGGACAGTATGAAAACCGTGTCGATCTCACTGACGTAGCGATACAGCGCCACATAGCCACGCGACCCGCGGCCGATGACCAGTTCGCGCAGGTCGTTGGCCGTGGGGCGGCCGATCAGCGGATTGTTTTCGAGTATGTCGAGCGCGGCAACGATTTCGAGCACGCGCTGGTCCGCCGCCTGGACCTCGAACTGCGCAAGATGGGCAAGGATGCGCGAGACATCCTGCGCGATTTCGGGCGCCAGCTCGATGGCCGACACGTCAGCGCGCCAGCTTGCGGGGTGTCGGGCTGGCGATGGCCCCGTTGGTCGTTGAGGTGCGGGCGATGGATGACCCTGCAACGTGCGCCATCAGATAGCGGCGCATGTCCTGCCAGGGAATCGTTTCGCCGGACGCCGCGATGCGTGCATAGCGCGCTTCGGCCTCCTGCACAAGGTCGGCGCGCTGCTCTTCGCGGGCGGTTTTCTCCGCGATGGCTTCGAGAATGAAAGCATGGGTCGTGCTGCCTGCCCGTTCCGCGGCGGCCGCAACCCGGCCTTTCAGCTCCTCGGGCAAACGAATGGTGGTGGTGGTGGACATCGCGCGCTCCTTGAATCGACGGTTTCAATGTAGCACGCCTGTGCTACCTATCGAGGTCGCCGGCATGGCATTCCACGAACGCGGCCAAGTGCAAGGGCGGGTGCACGCAACGGGCTTCGCTTTGGCTTCGGGCTGGCCCGACAGGGTCAGAACAACTCGCCTAAACACTCCATGGAGTCAGGCCCTGTTCTTCTTGCTGGAACTGGCCCCATCCGCTTCATCGCCGCACACGTTACGGGCACCTCCGCTAGAATGTGTAAAGACCCATTCGGAGATACACATCATGCGTACCAATATAGAAATAGACGACCAGTTGATGAGCGACGCCCTGCGCCTGACCGGCGCCCGGACCAAACGTGAGGCCGTTGAGATGGGGTTGCGCACCTTGCTGCGCCTGCGCCAGCAGGAGGAAATCCGCCGCTTCAGGGGCAAGCTTCAGTGGGAAGGTGACCTCGACGCGATGAGGACCGACGCTTGATCCTGGTCGACTCCAGCGTCTGGATCGACTATTTCCGGGGCACCGCCACCCCGCAGGCCGAAAGGCTGGACGCACTGCTGGGCAGCGAACTGCTGATCATCGGCGACCTCATCCTGACCGAAGTGCTGCAGGGCTTCGGCAGCCAGCGGGATTTCGATCAGGCGAGGAAGCTGCTGACAGGGCTGGACGCCGTCGACATCGGCGGTCAGGACATTGCAATACAGGCGGCGCGCAACTTCCGCGCGCTGCGCGAGCGTGGCATTACGATACGCAAGACAATAGATACGCTGATCGCCACCCGCTGCATCGAATCGGATTACGCGCTGCTCTACAGCGACCGCGACTTCGACCCATTTGTCGAACATCTCGGGCTGAGTTCGGCGATGAGCTTAACCGGGCCGTGGTGGAAGAGGGCAGAGACATCCGGGGGGATGTCCCTGCTTCCCCTGTCTTCCCTAGCTCATGTCGCGGGCGATGGCGCAAGCCAGTCTTCCACCTTCAGCCCGGGCACGCGCTGAAACTCGCGCAGGTTGTGCGTCACCAGCGTCAGCGCACGCGATCTGGCATGTGCCGCAATCAGCAGGTCATGGCTGCCTATCGGAGTGCCGGCGCGCTCAAGCGTGGCGCGTATGTCGGCATAGTGCGCGTCCGCCGGCTCGTCGAGGGGCAGCACCATCATTGCCTCCAGCAGCGCATTGACACGCTCGGTCAGTACGGCAGCGCCTTTTCGTTGTGCGCCGAAGCGCAACTCGCAGGCCACTACGATGCTGGTGCACACCACGTCCGGGGCCACATCGGACAGGCGCTGCATCACCGGGCCACGCGGGTCGCGGATCAGTTCGGACAGTGCATTCGTATCCAGCATCCAGAGCGGTTGCGCCATCAGAACTCGGCCCGTTCCTGGGGCGGCAGGTCTTCCACCTCGGGCAGACCTTCGTCCAGCGGCGCCCAGGAAGCCAGAAGGTCCAGCAGGCGGTTCTTGCGGATGGGCGTGAGGATGAGGCTGTCGCCTTCCTTCCGGATCAGTACCTTGGCACCTACAAGTTCGAACTCTCGCGGGATGCGTACCGCCTGATTGCGGCCGTTGCGGAACAGTGAAGCGTGGCGTTCTACCATGGTCGATCCTGGAGTGTAGCTGGCATATGGCGAAACATATGCCTTGGTTCGGCAGCGGTCAAGTCGGAGAGGGCGCGGATCATGTGCGTTCGAAGATGTCCACGGCGAACGTCTCTTCGATGCGGAGTTTCACGCCAGCACTTCCAGGCCCTTGCGCTCGACCAGATCCAGCAGCTTCAACGAAGGCCCGTTGGGGTGCTTGTCGCCGCGTTCCCACTTCTGCACCGTCGACACGCTGGTGTTCAGATAGGCGGCGAACACCGCCTGGCTGGCCCGGCAGCGCAGGCGCAGATTCCTGACCTCTTCGGCTGTGTAGCTTCGGACCGGCGGCAGGCAGGTCGCGTCGAATTCGCGCAGGGTCTGCGCATCGATCAGCCCGGCGTCGGCAAAATCCTGCGCGGTCTCGTGCACGGTCCTCAGCAAACGGCTAGTCATGAATCACCTCTATCAATGCGCCCTCGCGCAGCGCATGTCCGGTCTGCTCCGGCGTCCAGCCCAGCAAGGCCGATGCGAGCAGCTTCAGGGCTTTCAGTTCCCTGTCGTCGATGCTGTCCCGCTCGTTCTTGGCAAAGCCATAGACAAAGAAGGCGCAATCGCCAAGACGGTAGGCCACCAGTGACCGGGCGCCGCCACGCTTGCCGCGCCCCGGCAGGGCGATCCGCTTCTTCACCAGATGTCCGCCAAGGTCGGCGTCGATCAGGCCATTTTCCATCTCGATCACCGCAGCCCACAGCGTCCGATCGGTCACGCCTTCATTGCGCGCCCATTTGTCGAACTGCCGGGTCTTGAACACACGCATGGCTTACCTGCATTCGGGAGAAAACATATCACTCGGTGCCATGGATCGCAACGGTGAGCGTTGGCCTTCCCTCCATGCAGGGGACGCTGCCAGCTGCACCGATGAAGCTGTCGGGATCGGCGCGTGGGTCACCCTGCACGAGGCGTCAGAACAGTTCTCCCGATTGAGCCGGCTTGATCTTTCGCGGTCGGCCTGCTTTTCCGCGCGACGCGCGCCGCCCCAGGGCCACAGCCACTTCCGCGGCGAACTTCGGGTTACCCAGCACGAAATTGCCTCGCGTGGCGTCGCGAATATCCTCCATTACCTGCCCGCCCAACTGTTCGCGGAACAGCATGCGATAGCGCTGCTGTCTTTCGTCCGGGTTCGTACCGAGGGTGAGATACGCGGCATGAGGCGTGAGCATCGTATCGAACGCGCCATGCGCATGCGCCCGGTAACTCGACCAGCGGTAATCGGCGGGCTGCTCGACCATGCCGGCGCGTACCGGGTTCATCTCGATATAGCGCATGCAGGCGAACAGATAGTCGTCCTGCTGAACCAGACAGGAACGGAAACGGCCTTCCCAGAGACCACCGCTGCGCCGGTAAGTCCTGTTGATGTACTGCACATAGCGCTGCCCGAGCGCCTTCATGACGCGGCTCGGTGCGCCCGGATCGTCGGCGCTCACGAGCAGATGAACATGGTTGGTCATCAGTACATAGGCGTGCACGCGACAGCCCTGCCTGCGCGAATGATCTTCCAGCCAGTCGAGGTAGTGCTGGCAGTCGTCAGGTGCGAAAAAGCAGGCCTGGCGGTTGTTTCCGCGCTGAACCAGATGCAGCGGTACGCCGGGAAGAGAGAGACGGGCGCGGCGGGGCATCGCAGTGTCCGGTGCATGTTGATGCAATAAGCATAAACCGGGCTGCACCGGAATGGTCAATCGAAAGCACTTGTGCAACCAGAAGGATGTCCGGATGCCTGCGCGAGGGAAAGCTCTCGGGCAGCGCGTGCGAGGATATCGGGAAATGTTGCTGCGTCCCCTATTGTTCGGAAATGTTGCTGCGTCCCCTATTGTTCTCGAGAGCGCTTGTGCAACCCGCTGGATGTCTGGATGCCTGCGTGACGCTCCTGGTGCCTGCGCGTGGGAAAGCTTTCGGGCAGCGCCCGCGAGGATCTCGGGAAATGTTGCTGCGTCCCCTATTGTTCTATTGTTCTGCGGGGAAACCTCAGGGTCTGTCCCCTATTTTTCAAACCTGAGCTACGCCATTACCGCGGTTCGCACTGCCCTGCCACGCCTGCTGCTGTGCCTCGCCAGACCCGGCGCCACCTTGCGTCAGTTGCTCAAGCTCATCTCCACTACGATGGAGGTGCGGCGGCCTGATCGATCATTTCCACGAAACAGGCAACTCGTGAAACCCACTCGCCATCGCGCTTACAAACCAGTTTGAGTTGATGTCAGAGGCTAAACTTAACGGCATTGGTCTGTCCCCTATTGTTCACGGAAGCTGCCGACAGGGCCGGACGCTGTCGACAGCGGCGGTCAGGACATTGCAATACAGGCGGCGCGTCACTACCGCGCGCTGCGCGAGCGTGGCATCATGATCCGCAAGACAATAGACACACTGATCGCCACCCGCTGCATCGAATCGGATTACGCGCTGCTGTACAGCGACCGCGACTTCGACCCTTTCGTCGAACATGTCGGGCTGAGTTCGGCGATGAGCTGAACTGGGCCGTGGTGGAAGAGGGCAGAGAAATCCGGGGAAATGTTGCTGCGTCCCCTATTGTTCCTATTGTTACTATTGTTACCACTAAAATGAAGAACAAAATTAAAAAAAATCTAACCGCCACCTCATGGACTGAATTCGAGACTCTCCATGGCGATTACATCAAAGCATCCTCCGCTTACGAGCACCTCTTCCTCACCGAAGTAATCTTCAAGATTCCAGAACTCCACCCCGAAGATCTGGTGGGGCAATACAAATTTGAAGACGACAACGGAAAGACCCGACTTATTGACTTCGCAATACTGATAGGAGGTATGCCATCAATTGCAATTGAGGTAGACGGCTATGATAAAACAGGGTCAGGCAGCGGAATGAGCAAGGACGAGTGGGGAGACTTTACGTACCGTCAAAATCAAATAACAATGAGAGAAATGACTCTCTTAAGATTTTCAAATAGAGAGATTTCACGCAACCCGCACAGTGCGATATCGCTCATACAAAAAGCGATTCAACAGCAAAAAAACAAGCTTCATAACAGTACCTTACCACGCTCGATTGGTGGCCTTGCAGCAACGCTCACCTCTTTTGCGAGTGGGTTTTTTAAAGCCGCAAGTATTTCCTATGAAGCAAACCGTCGCATGAGCAAGGAGCGAAACGACGCTGCGATAGAAGAACTACGCAAAAAGTATGGTCTTGATAAAAATAAAAAACGCTAAATATTGAAGACGTGGTCTACCGCCTGTTGTTCTACGTATTTATCAAAAAACAGACGTGTTGTATCTACCAGATGACGGATCGTAGGCACGCGTACCGGTACTAAGTGTAAGATCTGGATAATAATCTTCGGTCGTGTATGTGGACGTGATTCCTGTAGGGAGTGATGGCGAAACATTATCATGTTGCTCAGTTTTGTCCGAGGTCATCGACGCGACAAGACAAGCATCCCGAAAGGTTTTTTGCGTTATTTTTTGGTTTAATGGGTAATTGCGATCAAAGGTGTTTCGGTCAATTAATTTTGCTTTTACTGCCAATCTATTAAAAAGGGCCCAGCGATTCTCGGAAGTTATAAATAGATTAACAGCGTCGTCGCGATCACACAACGATCTACTGGGGTCAAAAATAAGAAGACCAAGTTTTTGATGCTCGCACATCCAGAATCGAACCGCATCATCTTCGAACCAACGCATTGCGACACCTCCTAATGCTAAATTCTTGTGTTGCACAATTCAATTAAATTTCTGTGGAATCATCTGGTTCCCCACGAGCATGATGAGGCCGCATGCCGAATGTCTTATTCCGACTATGCGGGTCGGCTTGCAACTGGCGCCGGGCTCCTCGAAAGGATTTGGTAGTTGCCCCCTCTTGAAGCTTAGTTGTCCAGGTCCTGGTAGTGAGTTCTCGAGCGCGGGACATATCAATATTCATCATAAAGCGCGTAGCTTCGGCGAACCCTTTGTTTGATAATTCTTGCATGAGAGGAATCAACTCCCAATAGCGCCGACCACCTTTGCGTACATTTTCTAGGTCCCGAGTGAGCTTGATAAAAATGTAGGTGGCCAACTTACGTTCGGCATCGCTCAAATCCATTTAAACTCTCCTCGGGGCGAAAAACGGATTCAGGTCTCGCATTTTGAAATCACGGGGGCAGCTCGGGGCCGCTCGCTAGGTGGAAAATGAAAAAGCCGCATACCCTCCCCGGGGACATGCGGCTTCCATATGACCAGCGCCTGCGGCGCCGGTCAAGCACTTCGCATCAGTACCTTCAGTACGTCTTGTACGGCAAAAACTTCCCGCTCATCGTGATGCTCACCCGATCCCCCGCCGGGTTCGCTTCCCGCGCCAGATCCATCTTGAAGTCGATCGCGCTCATGATGCCGTCGCCGAATTCTTCGTGGATCAGGGCCTTGAAGGTGGTGCCGTACACATTGATCAGTTCGTAGAAGCGGTAGATCAGCG
>CAZKRN010000079.1:0-7120 GCA_964555165.1 uncultured Methyloversatilis sp.
GCCAAGCCAGTCTTTAGTCCAGTTAAGGGATACGGAATTCGAGGGCAAGGTCACGATTTCTTGGTGTTCCAGTTCCTGTGCGATGGTGCGCTGGAAGTGGTTCGACCCGACGAGACCGTGGATTTGCGTAGTGCTGGCGTCGAGAAGTTCCTGGTTTTCCGCAGTGACCGTTCGTTCCGCTTCTTCCTCGATGAGCGCGCGTTTGATTGGGGCGCGTCGCTCATCTCGGGCAAAACGATCAAGCGGCTCGCAGGCGTGCCCAGCGAGAAGACAGAGGTCTGGCTTGACGCGGCAGGCGGCCATGATCGCCTGATCGACGACAAGGAAATAGTGGATCTTGCAAACGGGGGCACTGAGCGCTTTGTCACGCGCACGATCCGAATCACGATCAAGGTGAATTCCCGCGATCGTGAGGTCGATCACCGCGTCCTGGCCTATTGGGAGGTAGTCAAGCTGGCGTACCCCGAAGCGGCGCCCAGCGATCAGATCATCTACTCGATCGACTATGCCTCCGGCCCCCGCCAAAACCCCAACGGTTCGCTGGTGGAAGGTCAGTCGGTCAACGTCAAAGAAGGGATGAAGTTCTATGTCACGCCAACTGATAAGTCGTAATTCGGAGCTTCAGCGCCTCATCAACGAGGGCTACGACATCGAGATCCGGTCCAATTACCTGCTCATCCACTCGGTGCCGTATGTCACTTCGACGAAGCAGGTGTCGCGCGGAGTGATCGTATCCGAGTTGACCATGGCCACACCCGATGTGCTCGGTCGGCCAAGCACGCACCAAGTTCATTTCATCGGTGAGCACCCCTGCAAGGCGGACGGCACTGACCTAGTTCAGATTCGTTCCCAGAGCGGGGAGTTCAAGCTGGACGAAGGAATCGTCGCTCAGCACCATTTCTCCAACAAGCCTAGGTGCGGCTACTACGAGAGCTATTACGACAAGATCACCAGCTACGTGCGGGTCATTACTAGCCAAGCTAAGGCGCTGGACCCAAGCGCCGACGCACGGACATTCCGGACACGTGAGCCCATCGAAGAGGATTCTGTGTTCCTGTACCAGGACACCGCGTCGAGCCGAGCAGGTATTCAGCGTCTTGCCGTCCGCTTCCGGCAACAACGGATTGCGATCGTGGGCTTAGGGGGTACCGGAAGCTACGTGTTGGACCTCGTGGCTAAGACCCACGCCGCAGAGATTCACCTCTTCGATGCTGACCTGCTGCGGCCCCACAATGCCTTTCGCGTTCCGGGCGCAATCTCTCGGAAGACTCTTGACCTTGGGATCACGAAGGTAAAGTACCTCAGCGAGTATTACTCAACAATGCGCCGCGGTGTCGTGCCCCATGAAGTCATGATCGACGAGGAGAACGTGATGGAACTCGCCGCGTTCGATTACGTATTCCTTTGCGTTGACCGAAGTGAGGTCCGACAACTCGTCCTGCACGCTATCGCTAGCACTGGTGTGACAGTGATTGATGTCGGGATGGGCTTAAACCTCTCACACGATCAGGAGTCGATTTGGGGTACGTGCCGCGTAACGGCTAGCACGCCGTCGACCCGTGATATCGCGCTCGCCCGCATCCCCAAAGCAGACCGCGACGAAGAGATTTACGCATCGAACATCCAGGTCGCGGACTTCAATTGTTTGAACGCAGCGCTGGCAGTAGCAAAGTGGAAGCGCATGAGCGGCTTCTACCTCGACGACCACGCTGAATATGAGACGACGTTCAGCGTTAACCTAAACCAACTCAGCCGCCTTGAGCCGCCGCGATGAAGCAGGTTCGGGTTCGCCACCAGACGGTGGAGTCCATCCCAGAAAAGCTTCAGGCAAACATTCTTTATGTGACGACGGAAGGGGACGTCGCCGGGCACCTCTGCGCGTGTGGATGCGGGCGAGAGGTCATCACTCCCCTTTCACCAACGGACTGGTCGCTCACGTTTGATCGGCGCGGGCCGACGCTCTCTCCGTCTATCGGAAACTGGGCCTTCCCGTGCCGCTCACATTACTTTGTTCGGGGCGGCGATGTATTGTGGGCGCGTGACATGTCCGACGAGGCTATCGCGCGGGGCCGCCGACGCGACAAGGCGCGCAAACACCGGTACTACGGGCGACTGAATGAGCCGCTGGCAAGCCCCAAAGCGCCGACGCCTGCGTCATCCCCACCGCTTCCCTCCACACCACCGTCGAGCTGGCAAAGACTGCTGGCATGGTGGAAACGAATGCTTGGACGTTGACCCCAGCGGCGATAGTCTCGCAAGTGTCGAGAGGAGGTTGCGAAGTCTCCTACTAACTGCCAGCCCTGGACGTTCGTTATCGACATGAGTTCGCGGCCATCTTCTACGTATCGAGCGGAGTCAAGTCGAACGTCAGGCAAGGCCGAAGAACGACCAACCGATGGGAGTTCCAAGCCTCAGCCGCAGTTAGGGAAACGCTGATTTAACCCCGTCCGCGTAGAATTCTTTCGTCATCAAGAACTGTCTGGGCCTGTCGGACGAAGGGATTGAAGACGCCATCGTCGACACCATCGCGGTGCGTTGTTTCGTAGGTATCGACCTGATTAATGCATCAGGCGCCGGATGCCACCACGTGCTGAAGTTCCGCCGCTTGTTCGAACGTCACGACATGCCAGCCCGCATCTTCGCACTGATCCGGGAACAGCTCAGTCAGCAAGAAATCCCGGATGAGTGAACTTGATCGGCGGTTCCTTAGGAGGACCATCAGCCTATAACAGGCTGGTGAGAAACCCTAGAATCCTTCCGGATCATGTCCTTCCGCTCGTTTTTTCCGGCACCGGAAGTGCGCCGTGGCGTGTGAGATTCAAGGCTCTCTCACCCTCGCATCCCGCTGCTCGCCGTGCAGCGGACGCATCTATTTCCTCTACGCAGCAGCCACTCTCATCAGGCTCAGTATTCGGGACAGGTTGTACGTCGCGAACGCAAACAGTGCCTGGCCCGAAAGCTTCTCCAGCCCCTCGTGGCGCGTCTTGCGCAAACCACCTACCGTCTTGATCCAGCCGCGGGCCTCTTCGATCATCTTCCGCCTGCGCAGGCTCATCGCGTAGCCTTTGCCATGTGCCGTGCGTCCATCGATGGCGCCGCCGCTGACCTTGCGCGCCACGTGCGCCTTGATGCCCCGCCGTTCGAGTGCGGCCACGAACTCGGCCGTGTCATAGCCCTTGTTGGCACCGACCGTGGCGCCCGGTTTGCGCACGCTGCGATCAATCATCCGGATCGCCGCCTCCCACTCCGCGCGCCCGGTGGCCTGCGTGCTCTCCACATCGACGACCAGCCCGTTGCGGTTCTCGGAGAGTGCGTGCGCCATGCAGCGCGGCTTCGCTTCCGCGAATTCGCCCTTCTTGTAGAGCCGCGCCTGCGGGTCGGTTGTGCTCTGGAGGGGCGCGCTGCTGCGCGACTTGCCCTTGAAGTCTGCCTCCGGGTTGCGCCCGGCGGGCTTGTCCGGACCACTACCGTCCTTGGACACGAAGCTCTTATGGCTGGCCCAGGCCTTGATCATCGTGCCATCGACGCTGAAGTACTCGTCGGACACGAAACCCTGCCCCTCGGCCAAGTGCAATACGCGACGGAAGAACTGGCGTGCCACGTCGGTACCGAGCAGACGGTCGCAGTTGATGCTGAAGACGGTGCGACCCCACACCGCGTCATCCATGCCCAGGCCAACGAACCAGCGGAACAACAGGTTGTATAGTCGAGCTGCTCAACGAGCAGGCGCTCGCTGCGGATCGTGAAGAGGATCAGCACGAGCAGCGCACGCAACAGTTGTTCGGGCGGAATCGACGGGCGGCCCGTGTGCGAGTAACGCTCATCGAACAGCGCACTCATGTTGGCGAGAATACCGTCGAACAGCGCACGCGGGGTGCGCAGCGGGTAGTCCTTCGGTACGCGTTGTTCCATGCTCACGTAGCTGAACATCGACGCCTGGGGATTCTCTTGGCCGCGCATGGGAAATCGGGAAAAGTAGGAAGACGATTCGGGGTGGGAGTCTGCCTCAAAACCCTTGCCCAGAGCAGGGGTCGCCGTTTCTCACCAGCCTGATAAGCAGGCTGATGCACTTTCGCACGAGAAAGTTGAGGAATGATCTAAGCTTTGATAGTTCATGAGATCATAGAGCGGACTCCCAAGCGACTGCCCCTGTTCATCTACATGAGGACATAGCTCAGGATATCTCGCCCACCCGAGACGAGTTAAAAATGAGCATTGCACAGCATTCTAAAGATTGTGAGCTTGTAATTGGTCTCGTGGCCCCCATCGGGGTCAATCTGGACGACGTGAAAAATCGTCTTGAGTCCTTGTTCGGCCAGTTTCGCTATACGATGAACTGGATTCACCTAAGTAATCTCTGTGAGTCATACATCGTCAGTGACCAATATGAAGCTCCTCGCTCGGAATTGGATCGGCTTGATAGAGGAATGAATAGTGGGAAGAGCTGCCGAGAGCGCTTCCAAAGAGGAGACTTCTTCGCCCTCCTTGCTATAAATGCGATCAATGAAGGACGTACGGGTACACCAATCGGACCGCGACCGAGGACTGCGCATGTCATCCGATCCTTGAAGCACCCCGACGAAGTTGAGACGCTGCGGCGCGTTTACGGGGATGGTTTTTTCTTGCTCGGTGTCTCCTCAAGTGTCAAGACACGTAGAAATTACCTCAAGAATGTAAAAGGTATTCCCGAGGCAGAGCTGGAACGTCTCATTGACCGTGACGACCGTGAGGCTGGCGATTTCGGTCAGAGAACTAGGGATGTCTTCCAGATGTCGGATGCTTTTGTTACGACCGATGATGTCGAGCGGCTCTCGGACCAATTATCCAGGATACTGGATTTGCTTTTTTCGGCTCCCGTAGTTCCCCCTACAGCTGACGAATATGCCATGTTTCTTGCTTATGCAGCTTCACTACGATCTGCCGATCTCTCGAGGCAGGTTGGTGCTGTGATTGCCAACAAAAAGAATGACATCGTCTCAACTGGGGCAAATGATGTTCCTAAGTTTGGCGGTGGTCTTTACTGGCCTAGTAAAAATGATCAACGTGATTATGTACGGAAAGAGGACTACAACGAAAAAGAAAAGCGAGACATCACACTCCGGATTATGAAGAAGTTGAAGCCAGACTCTAACGTTGCAGACGAAGAACTACTGGCGGAAGGCCTAAAACTGCTTAAGGATACTGGACTTCTCGGTATCACTGAGTATGGAAGGGCTGTTCATGCAGAAATGGAAGCCTTGCTTTCGGCCGCCCGAAATGGAATTGCTATTCGAGGCGGTACTCTTTATACAACGACCTATCCGTGTCACAACTGTGCTAAGCACATCGTGGCGGCCGGAATCAAGAAGGTAAAATTCGTTGAGCCATACCCGAAAAGCTATGCTACAAAGATGCATAGTGACTCGATCGAGTCAAATGGTGAAGGCGGCACTGACAAAGTTAGATTCGAGCCGTTTGTTGGGATTGGCCCGCGTAGGTTCGTTGATCTATTTTCTATGAGCTTAAGCAGCGGACGAAACATAACAAGAAAGCAAAACAGCCACCTAATTGAGTGGACTAGGGAGACTGCCGAGCTTCGTGTTCCGATGGCTCCCCTTTCTTATTTAGAGGCAGAGGTTAGCCTTGTAAATGAACTTTCTTCGGTTGTCAGTTCTCAGGAGAAAAGAAATGAAATTCAGTAGCAATAACTTTGAACGAGCTCGTACTCTTTCGGAGAAGTGGCCTGAATGGAAACGTTCCTACGAACTCACTAAAAATTCCGCTCATAGTTCCGCTCACACTCATGAGAATATCGGTGTGGATAATAGTCTCAGCGACCGAGACGTGGAAAGGAATTCTGCTAGTTCTAAAGCAACTTAATCTGGCGACCTGCTTATCTTTTTTCTGACATTGAAAGTGGATAATGAAAAAATCTCCCGAGGGAGCTTTTTTAATTATCTTTGTCACCAATATTTCACTGTCTAGGAAAGAATTTCACTTTCTCTGGCAACCGACACGATCACACATCAATATTCCGCGCATTCAGCGCATTGCTCTCGATGAATGCCCTGCGCGGTTCGACGTTGTCGCCCATCAGCGTGGTGAAGATTTCGTCGGCGGCTATGGCGTCGTCGATCTGCACTTTCAGCAGGCGGCGCACGGTGGGGTCCATCGTGGTTTCCCACAGCTGCTCGGGGTTCATTTCGCCCAGGCCTTTGTAGCGCTGCTTGCCGAGGTTGCGTTCGACTTCATTCAGCAGCCAGCGGGCGGCTTCGGAGAAGGTTTTCACTTCCTGTGACTTCTCGCCGCGCTTGACGGTGGCGCCTTCGCCGATCAGGCCGGCCACCAGTTCGGCGGCGTGGCGGATGCGCTGGTAGTCGCCGGACAGCAGGAATTCGACGTCGACGTGGCCGACCTTGCGGTTGCCGTGGTGCATGCGCTCGACGCGCAGCTGCCAGCTTTCGGTCTTGTCGTTGTACTCGGCGGCCAACGTCACGCTGGCCGGCAGCGACTGCGTGAGGCGGGCAGCGCTGGCGCGGGCGGAGGCTTCGTCGGTCAGGTCGAGCGCAATGTTGTGTTCGAGCAGGGTGCGCAGCAGTTCGCCGTCGGCGTATTCGGCCAGGCGTTCGACGATGGCTTCGGCGAGCAGGTATTCGCGCGCCATCTCTTCGAAGGCGCTGCCGGACAGCGGCTCGGCGCCGGCGCGCGGCAGCAGGCTGGCGTCGTCGAAGGCGAGCTTGAGCAGGTACTGGTTCAGCTCATGGTCGTCCTTCACGTACAGCTCGGTGCGGCCGTGCTTGATCTTGTACAGCGGCGGCTGGGCGATGTAGATGTGGCCGCCTTCGACCAGCTCGGGCATCTGGCGGTAGAAGAAGGTGAGCAGCAGGGTGCGGATGTGGGCGCCGTCGACGTCGGCGTCGGTCATGATGATGATGCGGTGGTAGCGCAGCTTTTCCGGTTTGTACTCGTCCTTGCCGATGCCGGTGCCCAGGGTCTGGATCAGCGTGACGATTTCCTGGCTGGAAATGAGCTTGTCGAAGCGCGCCTTTTCGACGTTCAGGATCTTGCCCTTGAGCGGCAGGATGGCCTGGAACTTCCGGTCGCGGCCCTGCTTGGCGGAGCCGCCGGCGGAGTCACCCTC
>CAZKRN010000080.1:0-6808 GCA_964555165.1 uncultured Methyloversatilis sp.
CGGGTGAACACCTGCACGTCGATCACCGTGCCGTTCATGCCCGAGGGCACGCGCAGCGAGGTGTCCTTCACGTCCGAAGCCTTCTCGCCGAAGATGGCGCGAAGCAGCTTCTCTTCCGGAGTCAGCTGGGTCTCGCCCTTGGGCGTTACCTTGCCGACCAGCACATCGCCCGCTTCGACTTCGGCGCCGATGTAAACGATGCCGGACTCGTCGAGGCGGCCGAGCTGTGCTTCGCCGAGCGAAGCGATATCGCGCGTGATTTCCTCGGGGCCCAGCTTGGTGTCACGGGCGACCACGGTCAGCTCTTCGATGTGGACCGACGTGAAGCGATCTTCGGCGACGACACGCTCCGACAGCAGGATCGAATCCTCGAAGTTGTATCCGTTCCAAGGCATGAAAGCGACCAGCATGTTCTGCCCGAGCGCAAGTTCGCCCAGATCGGTGGACGCACCATCGGCCACCACATCGCCCTTGGCGATGATGTCGCCGATCTTGACGACCGGACGCTGGTTGATATTGGTGTTCTGGTTGGAGCGCGTGTACTTGACCAGGTTGTAGATGTCGACACCAACTTCACCGGGCACCGTCTCCTCGTCATGGACACGTACCACGACGCGGCTCGCATCGACGTAGTCGACCACACCACCGCGCAGTGCCTGAACGGCGGTGCCCGAGTCGACTGCCACCGTACGCTCGATGCCCGTGCCGACGAAGGCCTTTTCCGGTCGCAGGCAGGGTACGGCCTGGCGCTGCATGTTGGCGCCCATCAGCGCACGGTTCGCATCGTCGTGTTCGAGGAACGGAATGAGCGAAGCTGCAACCGACACGATCTGTCCTGGCGCAATGTCCATGTACTGGACCTGATCCGGCGTCGAGAGCATGAACTCGCCCTTGTGGCGGCAGGACACCAGTTCGTCACTCAGACCACCCTCGCTGTCCAGCGACGCATTCGCCTGCGCGATCACATACTTGCCTTCCTCGATAGCCGACAGGAAATCGATCTGTTCGGTAACGTGGCCTGCGTCGACGCGACGGTAGGGTGTTTCCAGGAAGCCGTACTTGTTGGTGCGTGCGTACAGCGCGAGCGAGTTGATCAGACCGATGTTCGGACCTTCAGGCGTTTCGATCGGGCATACGCGGCCATAGTGGGTCGGATGCACATCTCGCACTTCGAAGCCGGCACGCTCGCGGGTCAGGCCGCCCGGGCCCAGCGCCGATACGCGACGCTTGTGCGTGATCTCGGACAGCGGATTGGTCTGGTCCATGAACTGCGACAGCTGGCTGGAGCCAAAGAACTCCTTGATCGCAGCGCTGATCGGCTTTGCATTGATCAGATCGTGCGGCATCAGGTTGTCGGACTCGGCCTGCGACAGGCGCTCCTTGACTGCACGCTCGACGCGCACGAGCCCTGCACGGAACTGGTTCTCCGCCAGTTCGCCGACCGAACGCACACGACGATTGCCGAGGTGGTCAATGTCGTCGATCTCGCCTTTACCGTTGCGCAGATCCACCAGGATCTTGATCACGTCGACGATGTCTTCGTTGGAAAGCGTCGGAGCGCCTTCGATGGCATCACGTCCGACACGACGGTTGAACTTCATGCGGCCCACGGCCGAGAGGTCGTAGCGCTCTTCCGAGTAGAACAGACCGTGGAACAGCGTTTCCACCGCATCTTCCGTGGGGGGCTCGCCGGGACGCATCATGCGGTAGATGGCAACGCGGGCCGACCACTGGTCGGCCGTCTCATCGGTGCGCAGCGTCTGGGAGATGTAGGGGCCGCGATCCAGATCGTTGGTAAACAGCGTGTTGATCTCGCCGACGCCAGCGGCCGACATCTTGGCCAGCAAGTCTTCGGTGATCTCATCGTTTGCATTGGCAAGAATCTCGCCACTGTCCTGATCCACCACAGCAGTCGCGATGACACGTCCGATCAGGAAATCTTCCGGCACCGCAATCGACTCGGTACCGGATTCGGCGAGTTCCCGGATGTGCTTGGCGGTGATGCGCTTGTCCTTCACGACCACGACCTTGCCGGACGCATCGACGATGTCGAACTTGGCGATCTCGCCACGCAAGCGCTCCGGGACCAGCTTCATCTGGATGCCGCTCTTGGACGCCAGATCGAAGCTGTCGAAGTCGAAGAAGGTTTCCAGTATCTGTTCCGGCATCATGCCGATGGCCTTCAGCAGGATGGTCACCGGCATCTTGCGGCGACGGTCCACGCGGAAGTACAGGTAGTCCTTGGGATCAAACTCGAAATCGAGCCACGACCCGCGGTAGGGAATGATCCGGGCGGAGAACAGCAGCTTGCCCGAACTGTGGGTCTTGCCGCGGTCGTGCTCGAAGAACACGCCCGGCGAACGATGCAACTGGCTGACAATGACACGCTCGGTGCCATTGATGACGAAGGAACCGGTGGTCGTCATGAGCGGAATTTCGCCCATGTACACTTCCTGTTCCTTCACCTCCTTGATCGTTTCCTTCGGCGCTTCGCGATCCATGATGACCAGACGCACGCGCGCGCGCAGCGGACTGGCGAAAGTGAGGCCGCGTTGGTGACATTCCTTCACGTCGAAAGCAGGTTCGCCCAGCATGTAATGGACGAATTCGAGTCGGGCATTGCCGGAGTGCGAACTGATGGGGAAAATCGACGTGAACGCCGCTTGCAGACCCTGGTTGCGCCGGTGCTCCAGCGGTACGTCGGTCTGCAGGAACTGCGTATAGGACTCGAGCTGGGTCGCCAGCAGGAAAGGCACGTCGAGCACCGCATCGCGCTTGGCAAAGCTCTTGCGAATGCGCTTCTTCTCGGTGTAGGTATAGGCCATGAAATCTCCGGAACAAGAGTGCGATGGCCGGGGAAAGCGGTTCCCGCGCCACCCGGCGTGCGAACCGCGTTTCACCACGGAGTGCGATCAGGACAGCATCGCCGGCGGTTGGCCTCTACCAAACCCTGGGCTGACAGCGAAAGCGCGGGCTGAACACCCGAGGCGGGACTTTCGCTCGACCGGCAACGGTCTTCCGTGATCGCTTCGGAAGACAAGGAAAAGGCGACTGGTGCCGCATTTTCCTGGTATCCCGAACCTGCTGCATAAACGACAACGGGAGCGCGTACTGCAAAGTACGCACTCCCGCCCACCAGTGTCGAATTACTTCAGTTCGACCTTGGCGCCGGCTTCTTCCAGCTGCTTCTTCAGGGCTTCGGCATCTGCCTTGGAAATGCCTTCCTTGACCGGCTTCGGAGCGCCATCGACCAGATCCTTGGCTTCCTTCAGGCCCAGGCCGGTTACCGCGCGAACGACCTTGATGACTTCAACCTTCTTCTCGCCGGTCGCGGCCAGAACGACAGTGAATTCGGTCTTCTCTTCCGCAGCCGGGGCAGCCGCACCACCCGCAGCCGGGGCAGCGACGGCAACGGCAGCTGCGGCCGACACGCCGAACTTCTCTTCCATGTCCTTGATCAGCTGCGACAGTTCGAGAACGGTCATCGCCGAAATTGCTTCGAGGATTTCTTCCTTGCTAACAGCCATTTCTAAACTCCTGATTCATGCGCGCCACAGTGAACGCGCGGATGGTTTGTCTGATCTGAAACGTGAGGCTCGAAAACTCAGGCCGACTGCTTTTCGCGTTCGTCGCGCAGTGCCGCAACGGTACGGACAAACTTGCCCGGAACCTCGTTGAGCGTCTGAACGAACTTGGCGATCGGCGCCTGCATCGTGCCCAGAAGGGTAGCCAGCAGCTCTTCGCGGCTCGGCATGGAGGCCAGCGCCTTGACGCCAGCGGCGTCCATGACGTAATTGGCCAACGCGCCACCACGAATCACCAGCTTGTCGTTGCCCTTGGCAAAATCCTGAATGACCTTCGCGGCCGAAACCGGATCGGCCGACATGCCGTAAAGCAGCGGACCGGTCATTTCATTCGCCAACCCCTCGAACGGGGTACCCGCAACAGCGCGTCTCGCCAGCGTGTTCTTCAGAACACGCAGGTAAACACCCTGAGCGCGGGCCTGGGCACGCAAACGCGTGACATCGCCCACTTCCAGACCTTTGTTCTCGGCGATCACGATTACCTGGGCATCCGCAACTGCAGCGGATACGCCGGCAACCACTTCCTTCTTCTGATCGAGATTGAGTGCCAAGGTCTACTCCCATGATTACAGTCGTCCGGATCGCATCGCTGCTCACCGGATCAACCACGTGCGGCGACCGTATTCAGGAGAGGAAACTGTCCGTGAGGACACCATCCATCCTGTGTCGGGTAACGCCATCTGCGCAGGCGGCACTCGCGCACCATTAGACCCTTGCGGGCACCTGCGGTCTTTGACAACCCGTCGCGCCATGCTGGCCGCGACGGCCCAAAGTCCTGTTGTCATGCGCCCGGCGTGCCGGGCGCGAAATCAATTCCTTACTGCACCGTCGCCTGATCGACGCGGATGCCGACACCCATGGTGGTCGTCACCGACACCTTGCGCAGGTAGACACCCTTGGCTGCCGCCGGACGCGCCTTGTTCAGCGCTTCGATCAGAGCCTTGATGTTGGTCGTCAGCTGTTCCGGAGTGAACGAAGCACGACCGACAGTGCACTGCACGATGCCGCCCTTGTCGGTGCGGTACTGCACCTGACCGGCCTTGGCATTCTTCACTGCGGTGGTGACATCCATCGTCACGGTGCCGACCTTCGGGTTCGGCATCAGGCCACGCGGGCCGAGGATCTGGCCCAGCGCGCCAACGACGCGCATTGCGTCCGGCGTGGCAATCGCCACATCGAAGTTCAGATTGCCTTCCTTGACCTGAGCAGCCAGATCGTCGAAACCGACGACATCGGCACCGGCCGCCTTGGCTTCCTCAGCCTTGGCACCCTGCGCGAACACGGCGACGCGCACGCTCTTGCCGGTACCGGCAGGCAGCACGACCGAGCCGCGGACCAACTGGTCCGACTTCTTCGCATCGATACCGAGATTCACGGCCAGATCAACGGATTCGTCGAACTTGGCGTTGGCGGTTTCCTTCACCAGCGCCAGCGCATCGGCCAGCGGGTATGCGCGGTTGCGGTCAACCTTGGCGCGCAGCGCCTGAACACGCTTCGAGAGCTTTGCCATGATTACAGGCCCTCCACCGTGATGCCCATGCTACGGGCGGAACCGGCGATCGTCCGCACAGCGGCATCCAGATCGGCAGCGGTCAGATCCTTGTTCTTCACCTTCGCGATTTCTTCAAGCTGGGCGCGGGTGACCTTGCCGACCTTGTCGGTATGCGGCTTCGGCGAACCCTTGGTGATGCCGGCAGCCTTCTTGATCAGGATGGTCGCCGGGGGCGACTTCATCACGAAGGTAAAAGACTTGTCCGCATAAGCGGTGATTACCACCGGGATCGGCAGACCCGGTTCCATCCCCTGGGTCTGCGCGTTGAACGCCTTGCAGAACTCCATGATGTTCAGACCGCGCTGACCGAGCGCGGGACCGATCGGGGGCGACGGGTTCGCCTTGCCGGCCGGCACTTGCAGCTTCACGTAGCCGACGATTTTCTTCGCCATGATGACTCCATTTGCGAGTGATAGCGTGGCGGACACTCAGGCCCGACCACTCCTCATCCGGCGCATGCGCACCGGAAACAATCACGCGGCACGGCCCCGGAGGGCCCCTGCCGCGCACCGTGGCAGCACCTTGCGGCGCCACCGAAACCTTCAGGTCAGACCTTCTCGACCTGCGAAAACTCGAGCTCGACCGGCGTCGCACGACCAAAGATGGTCACCGACACGTGCAGACGGCTCTTTTCGTAATTGACGCTTTCGACCGAGCCATTGAAGTCGGTGAAGGGGCCTTCCTTGACGCGCACCAGCTCGCCCACTTCGAACAGCACCTTGGGACGGGGCTTCTCCACCCCTTCCTGCATCTGCTGCATGATCTTGTCGACTTCCTTGTCGGAAATCGGCGTCGGCTTGTTGGCCGAGCCTCCGACAAAGCCGGTCACTTTCGGCGTGCTCTTGACCAGGTGCCAGCTGTCTTCGTCCATCTCCATCTCGACGAGCACATAGCCAGGAAAGAACTTGCGCTCGGAAACGGCCTTCTGGCCGCCGCGCATTTCGATCACTTCCTCGACCGGCACGAGAATCTGGCCGAACTTGTCCTGCATGCCCGAACGCGCAACACGCTCGGTCAGCGCGCGCTGAACCGACTTTTCGAAACCGGAATAGGCGTGCACGACGTACCAACGCTTGCTCATGATTTCTTCCAGCCCAGGATCAGGTCGTACAACACCCATTCGAGACTTTTGTCGGTAACCCAAAGAAACAGCGCCATCACCACCACGAAGCCGAACACGATGGCCGTTGTCTGGATCGTTTCCTTGCGACTCGGCCAGGCAACCTTCTTCGCCTCTGTCACCGATTCGTTCGCGAACACGATGAAGCGCCGCCCGGGCTCCGTGTACCAGGCAACCGCAACACCTGCACCGAGCCCCGCAAGTACCGACAGAACCCGTACCGCCATGATCTGGTCGGCAAAAACATAAAAGCCGGCCACACCCGCTATCAACAGGGCGATGGCCAGCGCAAGCTTCAACTGGTCAGTCATGAGCATCCGGAAGTGCCAACGCACTCCGCAAAATTGTCCGGTTTGACCACCGGAGTGGCAGGGGCAGAGGGAATCGAACCCCCAACCTTCGGTTTTGGAGACCGACGCTCTGCCAATTGAGCTATGCCCCTGCAAAACGCGAACCGGGTCGCACACGCGACCCGGAAAACACCTCTTTACTCGACTATCTTTGCAACCACGCCGGCGCCGACTGTGCGGCCACCTTCGCGGATCGCGAAGC
>CAZKRN010000081.1:0-6271 GCA_964555165.1 uncultured Methyloversatilis sp.
CAATCGTGCCCACGTTCACGTGCGGCTTGGTGCGCTCAAACTTTCCCTTTGCCATGTCTACTAACCTCTAATTACCGAATCACTTCTTGTTGATGATGGCGTCAGCGACGTTCTTGGGCGCTTCCGCGTAGTGCTTGAATTCCATCGAGTAGGTTGCGCGACCCTGGCTCAACGAACGCAGCGTGGTCGAGTAACCGAACATCGATGCCAGCGGCACTTCGGCCTTGATCGCCTTGATGCCACCGGGAAGGTCTTCCATGCCCTGGACGATGCCGCGACGGCCGGACAGATCACCCATGACGTTGCCCATGTAGTCTTCCGGCGTCTCAACCTCGACTGCCATCATCGGCTCCAGCAGAACCGGACTGGCCTTGCGCATTGCATCCTTGAACGCCATCGAAGCCGCCATCTTGAAAGCGTTTTCGTTCGAGTCCACGTCGTGGTAGGAGCCATCAAACAGCGTGACCTTCACATCCACCACCGGGAAGCCAGCCAGAACGCCGTTCGGCAGGGTCTCCTGCAGGCCGCGATCGACAGCCGGGATGAATTCGCGCGGCACGGTACCGCCCTTGATCGCATCCACGAACTGATAGCCCTTGCCCGGCTCGTTCGGCTCAAGCTTGATCCAGACGTGGCCGTACTGACCGCGCCCGCCGGACTGCTTGACGAACTTGCCCTCCTGCTCGACAGCCTTGCGCACTGCCTCGCGGTACGCAACCTGCGGCGCACCGACGTTCGCCTCAACACCGAACTCCCGCTTCATGCGATCGACAATGATTTCGAGGTGCAACTCGCCCATACCGGAAATGACGGTCTGTCCGGACTCCTCGTCGGTACGCACGCGGAAGGACGGATCTTCCTGCGCAAGCCGCCCCAATGCGAGGCCCATCTTCTCCTGATCGCCTTTAGTCTTCGGTTCGACGGCGACGTGAATCACGGGCTCGGGAAATTCCATCCGCTCAAGCGTGACCTCGGCATCGGGATCACACAAGGTCTCGCCGGTAGTCACCGCTTGCAGTCCAATGGCCGCAGCAATGTCACCCGCACGAACTTCCTCGATTTCCTGACGATCGTTGGCATGCATCTGCACCAAGCGACCAATACGCTCCTTCTTTCCCTTCACAGGGTTGTACACAGTGTCACCCGACTTCAGAACACCGGAATAGACACGAATGAACGTAAGCTGGCCAACATACTTATCGGACATCAGCTTGAACGCCAACGCCGAGAACTTTTCGTCATCGGCAGCCTTGCGCTCGACCGGCTCCTCGTTCTCGCCGATACCCTTGACCGGAGGAATGTCGACAGGCGAAGGCAGAAAATCGACTACAGCATCCAGCATCCGCTGCACGCCCTTGTTCTTGAAGGCAGTACCACAGAGCATCGGCTGAATCTCGCCCGCAATCGTACGCGTACGCAAACCCAGAATGATGTCAGCCTCAGAAAGCTCACCGCTTTCGAGGTACTTGTTCATCATCTCTTCGCTGGACTCTGCCGCGGCCTCAATCATCTTTTCGCGCCACTCTTCGCAAGTGGACTGCAACTCGGCCGGAATCTCTTCGTAGGTAAACTTGATGCCCTGCGACGCCTCATCCCAGAGGATCGCCTTCATCTTGACCAGATCAACAACACCCTTGAAGCCCTCCTCCGCCCCGATCGGCACAACCACGGGAACCGGATTCGCACTCAGCCGGGTCTTCAGTTGCTCATAGACCTTGAAGAAATTGGCGCCTGTGCGATCCATCTTGTTGACGAAGGCCAAGCGCGGCACGCCGTACTTGTTGGCCTGACGCCAAACGGTTTCCGATTGCGGCTGAACGCCTCCCACAGCGCAATAGACCATGCATGCGCCATCGAGCACACGCATCGAGCGCTCGACTTCAATCGTGAAGTCAACGTGACCCGGCGTATCGATGATGTTGATGCGGTGCTCGGGGTAGTTACCACCCATACCCTTCCAGAAGGTGGTCACGGCAGCCGAGGTGATCGTGATGCCACGCTCCTGCTCCTGCTCCATCCAGTCCGTCGTGGCGGCGCCATCATGCACCTCACCCAGCTTGTGATTGACGCCGGTGTAGTAAAGAATCCGTTCAGTCGTCGTCGTCTTGCCAGCGTCGATGTGAGCGGAAATGCCGATGTTCCGGTAGCGCTCGATCGGTGTCTTGCGTGCCACGATACAGTCCTTTGAAACAAGAGGCCGCCACAAGTGGCGGCCAGTCAATTAAGCGGAAGTTGAACTCAGAACCGGAAGTGCGAGAACGCCTTGTTGGCATCGGCCATTCGGTGAACCTCATCTCGCTTCTTCATTGCGGCACCGCGGCCCTCGGCCGCCTCAAGCAACTCTGCAGCCAGACGCAACCCCATCGATTTCTCGGAACGCTTCCGAGCAGCCTCTCGCAACCAGCGCATCGACAGCGCCATGCGACGAGAAGGGCGCACTTCAACCGGAACCTGGTAGTTGGCGCCACCAACACGACGACTCTTCACCTCTACCACAGGCTTAACGTTATTGATCGCCTGGGCAAACACCTCGAGCGGATCTTTCCCGCTCTTCGCCTTGATCTGGTCAAAGGCACCATAAACAATGCGCTCGGCAACCGACTTCTTGCCAGCAGACATCAGCACATTGACAAACTTGGAAAGATCCACACTGCCGAACTTAGGGTCCGGCAGGATGTCACGCTTGGGCACTTCGCGACGACGCGGCATTTTCTAACCCCTCAAATCTCTGGCTGTTACGCTTTCTTCGGACGCTTGGCGCCGTACTTCGAACGGGACTGCTTGCGATCCTTCACACCCTGAAGATCGAGCGAACCGCGAACGATGTGATACCGGACACCAGGAAGATCCTTCACGCGGCCACCGCGAATCAACACCACCGAGTGTTCCTGCAAATTGTGGCCTTCACCACCAATGTAGGAAATGACCTCGAAGCCGTTTGTGAGGCGCACCTTGGCAACCTTACGCAGCGCCGAGTTCGGCTTCTTCGGGGTCGTTGTATAAACGCGAGTGCAGACACCGCGCTTCTGGGGGCAAGCTTCGAGAGCAGGCACCTTGGATTTGCTTACCGGCGAAGTGCGCGGTTTGCGTACAAGCTGATTGATGGTTGGCATTTTTTCGAGATTCCAAAAGACCGAGGGCGACGCCCGTACAGCGACCCGCCCTCGCGACTCGTTCGCCTTGAGCTCGCTACGGTTGGCAAGCCCACAAAGAGGCCGGATTATAGGCACACTAATTCAATGGGGTCAACACCGGGCATTGCCTGGACGCCCGGTATTGACGATGGCACTTCGACGAGCGGTTCGATGAGCTTAGAGAGCCTCACCTGCATCAGCGTCCACAGTCGCGTGATCGTCACCAAACAGCACGCGATCCGCAGCTGCCGCATCGTCGCCACCGGCTTGCGCACGGCGGGTTCGGTGATATGCCAAACCCGTACCCGCCGGGATCAGGCGACCAACGATGACGTTCTCCTTCAGTCCGCGCAACTCATCCCTCTTGCCCATGATGGCTGCTTCGGTCAGAACACGTGTGGTTTCCTGGAAGGATGCCGCAGAGATGAACGAGTCGGTCGACAACGAGGCCTTTGTGATGCCCAGCAACATGTACTGGTACTCAGCGGGCCGTTTGCCCTCAGCGACCAGCCGATCGTTCTCGTCCAGCACCTCGGAACGCTCCACTTGTTCCTCTCGGATGAACTTCGAATCGCCCGCGTCGATGATGACCACCCGACGCAGCATCTGACGGACGATCACCTCGATGTGCTTGTCGTTGATCTTCACGCCTTGCAGGCGGTACACGTCCTGCACCTCGTCAATGATGTAGCGTGCAAGTTCTTCAACGCCCTTCAGCCGGAGGATGTCGTGCGGCTCGACTGCGCCATCGACGATCACTTCGCCCTTGTTGACCACCTGACCGTCGTGCACCGTGACGTGCTTGTCCTTCGGGATCAGGAATTCATTCACGGTGCCATCCGGCTCGGTGATCACGAGCCGCTGCTTGCCCTTGGTGTCCTTGCCGAACGAAACGGTACCCGTCACCTCAGCCAACAGACCGGCGTCCTTCGGCGAGCGGGCTTCGAACAGTTCTGCGACGCGCGGAAGACCACCGGTAATATCGCGGGTCTTCGCAGATTCCTGCGGAATGCGCGCAAGCACATCTCCAACGCTGACCGCCTGACCATCCTTCACGGTGATGATGCAACCCACCTGGAAGGTTATGGACACTGCCGTGTCGGTGCCGGCGATCTTCACTTCGTCGCCCGACTCGGTCAGCAGCTTCACCTGAGGACGCAGGCCCTTGGTACTGGTGCTGCGACGCTTCGGATCGATCACCACCAGCGTCGTCAGGCCGGTCACATCATCGACCTGCTTCGCCACGGTCACGCCTTCCTCGACGTGCTCGAAACGCACGATACCCGAGTACTCGGTAATGATCGGACGGGTATGCGGATCCCATGTCGCAAGGCCGGTACCCGCCTTGATGGTCTGACCCTCGTCGACCTGCAGCGTCGCACCATAGGGCACTTTGTGACGCTCGCGCTCACGACCATGATCATCGGTAATGATGATTTCGGCACTGCGCGCAATGACGATCTTCTCGTTCTTCGCGCTGGTGACATAGCGCATGTTCTGAGTGAACCGGATGACACCGGCGCTCTTCGCTTCGACACCGCTTGCGGCGGCCGCCCGCGATGCCGCACCGCCGACGTGGAAAGTACGCATCGTCAGCTGCGTACCCGGTTCGCCGATGGATTGAGCGGCAATGACGCCGATAGCTTCACCAGCGTTCACGATCTGACCACGGCCGAGATCGCGGCCGTAGCACTGGGCGCACAGGCCATACCGCGTTTCGCAGGTCAGCGGCGTGCGTACCTTCACCTCGTCGACACCGAGTGAATCCATCAGATCGCAGCGGTCTTCGTCGATGAGTTCGCCGGCGTAGATCACTGTCTCCTGCGTCTCAGGATTGACGACGTCAGCGGCCGTCACTCGGCCGAGCACACGTTCGCGAAGCGGCTCGATCACCTCACCGCCCTCGACCAGCGCCTTCATCACGAAGCCTTCGGAAGTACCGCAATCGTCCTCGGTGACGACCAGATCCTGGGTGACGTCGACCAGACGGCGGGTCAGGTAACCGGAGTTTGCGGTCTTCAGCGCCGTATCGGCCAGACCTTTGCGGGCGCCGTGCGTCGAGATGAAATACTGCAGAACGTTCAGACCTTCGCGGAAGTTGGTCGTGATCGGCGTTTCGATGATGGAGCCATCCGGCTTGGCCATAAGGCCCCGCATGCCCGCCAGCTGACGGATCTGTGCGGCGGAACCACGCGCCCCGGAGTCCGCCATCATGTAGATGGAATTGAACGACTCCTGCTTCACGGCATTGCCGTTGCGGTCAATCGTGTCTTCCTGTCCGAGTTGATCCATCATCGCTTTGGCAACCTGGTCGCCCGCACGGCCCCAGATGTCCACAACCTTGTTGTAGCGCTCACCGTCTGTCACCAGTCCCGAGGTGTACTGCTGAGCGATTTCCTTCACCTCGGCTTCTGCCGCACCAATGATGGCATGCTTGGCGTCCGGCACCAGCATGTCCTTCACCGCGATCGAGATGCCGGCACGCGTGGCCAGACCGAACCCCGCCTGCATCAGCTTGTCGGCGAAAATGACCGTTTCACGCAGGCCGCAGCGACGGAAGCTGTGGTTTACCAGCTTCGAGATTTCCTTCTTCTTCAGCGGCTTGTCGAGCACCGAGAACGGCAGGCCAGGCGGCAGAATTTCTGCCAGCATGGCTCGACCGACCGTGGTGTCGTAGCGCGTGATCTTCTCGCGCTTCTCGCCATCGACCACCTCGACTTCGCGGATGCGCACCGACACCTTCGAATGCAGTTCGACGAAGCCGTTCTCGTAGGCGCGGCGCATTTCGTTCACGTTCGCGAACATCATGCCTTCGCCCTTGCCGTTGATCTTGGCGCGGGTGGCGTAATACAGGCCGAGCACGATGTCCTGCGACGGCACGATGATAGGCTCGCCGTTGGCAGGCGACAGCACGTTGTTCGATGCCAGCATCAGCGTGCGCGCTTCCATCTGCGCTTCCAGCGACAGCGGCACGTGGACGGCCATCTGGTCACCGTCGAAGTCGGCGTTGAACGCCACGCAGACCAGCGGGTGCAGCTGGATGGCCTTGCCTTCGATCAGGGTCGGCTCGAACGCCTGGATACCGAGGCGGTGCAGCGTCGGCGCGCGGTTCAGCATGACCGGATGTTCGCGGATCA
>CAZKRN010000082.1:0-6028 GCA_964555165.1 uncultured Methyloversatilis sp.
CGCGTATCGGGATGACCCGAGCATTCTACGGGGACGGGGTTAAATCAGTGTTTCCTTAAAGCTGAGAGTTTGCAGGGTTGGCTTCTGCATGGGAAAACCTACGTTGTGCTGTCCGTGGAGCAATACAGCTCCGACGAAATCGGGCTTCGGGTTGAGAGCGAGGATGGCGGGCAACCTGTGGTGTTTAGAGCGTCGTTGTTTGATGTGATCGACAGCGGTTTGCCGAAGTGCTGGAAAGTGCTTTCGCTCCGAGCAAGCTCAGTTGATCTGGGGCCTGAGGCATTCGGTCAAGCTGGATTCTGGGAGAAGTGTTTTGATCGGGATCCTGTGGTCCTCGATGAATATCGACGAGCGAGGGATCTGGTGATGGCTGACAGTTGACTTCCGGCGAAGGGCGTAGGTGAACATTGACGTACTTTGTCCCGACGGCCTTGCATATACCGTGGCGATTTCTGGCCCTCTTCTTGGTGAAGCATTCTTCTGACAAGATGGTTGCGATCTATCGGCGCTGCTGCGCGCGGCGATCTCGTTCTACAGAGATGCCACTTGGTCGTTCCGCGAACGTTAGTGGAAACTTTTCTCGTCAAACAGCGCCACGAATACCGCCGGTTTTCTAATGGCGGGCCGAGCCATTAAAGGTGCAGATTCCGCCCTTCTCGCAAGTTTTGCGCTTGTCGCCTGCTCAGCTATTAATCCGGAGATTGAGTCTTTTGTCAAAAGTCTTCAGGTGAATGCGGTTGGGCTTAAGCTAAATGACAACCTGCTGCTCAAAATCCCAGGTCAACAAGCGAATGAATCATTGGTTTTGATAAATGGTCAATACCGGGGGAGACTCTGCTCGGAGTCGAACATGAACAAAGACCTGGAGAGTCAAGTCTCCAAGTATTCAAGTATGACTGCCCCTGCATTTGCGCTGGTAATTCGAAATGAGAAAGTTGTTGAGGGTTTTCCATTGAAATACAGTCTGACGCTGCCTCACCGGGTTTCTGGTGACGAGTGGTGTGCCGTTGAGATTGACGAGATGGTTCATTCCTTGAGATTGAGATGTGTTGAGGTCGGGGCGGCTGAAGGGAGCGGGGTCATGTGCTCAAGAGTTTCCATCGAGATCGAGAGTAGATGAGCGTTGAATGTTCCCGAGGCAGAAGGCGAATCTCGCGTAGAACTAAGGTGGAGTCATACAAATTTAACTGGACTGCGCCCAAAGGTGACGCGAACCCGCCGTCACTGGGCTGATGTATCTCCCGGTGCGCTTTCCACTTGGATCTAGGTCGGCACGGGTGCTCTGAAGGCTCCTCAGAATCTGTTGCTGTAGCAAACCGCTTTTTATCCCGTCTGCCGACATTTTTCACGGAGGAGATGAATCATGCGGATCGTGAAGATAGCTATTTTATCGGTCTTGGGAATGTTTTTTCTGCAAGAAGATCTCTATGCCCAGCCGATTGCTAAAGATGCTGAATCCGCCGGGATTCAAGAGGCTTTCAACGAAAGATTTTTTAAATCAAATGAGCGTGCTGTTGCTGTCCAGATTTGCGTGAAGGTTGATGAGAAGGAGGGTCGGAGGCTTGACAGTCCGCCGCGAAATATCGGCGAAATAGTGCAAAGGATGGTCGAGGAAAAGCATACGGTTCAGGCGATAGGTGTTGTGATTCGATCAACCCATTGCTTCGCCTTGGTCTTTGAATCCGAAATTACGGCTGAGCGTGCCGTAGAATTGTCTAGAAAACTCATGGCGCTAGACTTTGTTACTAATTCGTCTCCGGTCGGGCATACAAAGATCAACGTAATATTTACAAACGTCCCCGATTTGGCGATCCGGTAATACTGATTTGCGCCATTTCTTCGCGCCACGAAGCCGTTATGGATCCTCTTGATCTTGCGCAGGTCCCTTGATCTGCTTCACATAAAGGTGCCTCTGCGTACGCCACTCGCGTAATGCCTCCAAAGCATCGCAGAAGTCGCCGTATCCCAGCTCATAGAGCTTTTGAACATCGAAGCCACGATCTGCAAGCAGAGCGTCGCGTAGCTCGTCGAACACGGCTTCCTTGCTTGACCCACCCTCTCGCTTTAGAGCAAACAACTTACGCAAACTCATGTCGCCCCCGACTGCGTGAACATTTCAAAATTGTTTCACAGCTTTGATAGTGAGAGGGTGACCACGTTGAGGCGAGTAGTCCGAACGGCCTATGTCTCGCCAGCAGATAGGGGTGCGGCGAGTGGCGTGTCAAAGAAGCTTGCCACATACGCGCGGACACCTTGCGCGCAGATCTCCGAGCAACTCAACTGCTGGGACGTCGATTCGATGACTTGAGGAAATGGGCTTGTGGAGTACAACTCCAACGTGAACTGGCTGGTGACCCGTGAGTCGTCAATCTTCTCATTATAGAAGACTGGCTGAAGTCTCAAGCGAAAAACCAGTCTGCCGTCGGCGGCAGTCTTTTGATTCTTGACGAAAAGATAGATCCAGTCGCCTTGGCGCTCGGAAGTGGGCACGTAGCCCGTAACCCGTATTCCCTCGTCGGAGAGGCTCTGCGCCATTTCGTCGATCTTCTGGGCGAGCTCTCGAAGTCCCATCGTAGGCCCCTGCAGCGCTGCACTTTGGCACAGCTTACCGCGGCTACACGGATTGATTGTTACGGACAACGCCGCTGAGACCGCTGTCTCATCGTAAGCGTCCCTGTGATCGGTGCTTTGACCACAACCGAAGCTCTTTCTGCTTTTCCGGAAGGTCCCCAGAAACGCGCTGCTTCATTTTGCAGCGTCCTAATTTCCCCCGCCCCTTCAGCTGTGGAGGTGCCTTCTTCACAGGGTTATCCACATGTCTATGTGGGTAACCTTGCACCCCCAGGTTGGCTTGGGCGTAGCAAAGAGAGCGATGCATGTGAAACATGGCTGACCTTGTAGCCCTTCCCGGGGCCGTTCGCTCTTTCCCGTAGCGTAATAGGTCGTCTCGCCTCCCAAGTGTGGCCCGCTCTCGGCGCCGATTTCCGGACGACCGACACGACTCCAAAGGCGCGTTGCGCCTCTCTAACCGCACCGACAACGACTCGGCCAAGATGGCCACCGCCAAGGGCGTGATCTAGGGCTACACAGGGGTGGCCGCCGTCGATGCCGCCCACCAGGTCATCGTCGATGCGCAGGCGCACGGCACCGGATCGGAACAGGAACTGCTGCTGCCGGTGACTGAGGTCTGCGCACAGTGCAGCCAGGAAACGGCGATCTGCGCCGACGCGGGCTACCACTCGGAGAAGAACCTTGCCGAACTGGCGCCACGAAACATCCCCCGCTTGGGTGTGCGACAACGGCTACCGGCAGCGTGACCCCAGATACGCCGATCAGGCCAAGCACAAAGCGGAACCCGACGCGCTGTGGGACAAGAGCGAGAAGACGAAGGAAGCGCGCTTCGCCACCGTCGAACCGGTGTTCGGCGACCTGCGCCACAACAAGCGGCTCGCCCGTTTCACACTGCGCGGGCGAGAGAGGGTGGATGGGCAATGGAAGCTGTACTGCCTGGCGCACAACGTCGAAACGATCGGGCACCATGGATACGCGAATTAGCAGGCTGGTGAGAAACCCTTGAATCCTTCCGGATCATGTCCTTCCGATCATTTTTTCCGGCACCGGAAGTGCGCCGTGGCGTGTGATTCAGGGTTCTCTCACCCTCGCATTCCGCTGTTCGCCGGGCAGCGGACGCATCTATCCCTGCTACGCGGCAGCCGACCGCATCAGGCTCAGCATTCGGGTCAGGTTGTACGCCGCGAACGCGAACAGCGCCTGACCCGAGAGCTTTTCCAGCCCCTTGTGCCGCGTCTTGCGCAGACCACCCACCGTCTTGATCCAGCCGAAGGCCTCTTCGATCATCTTTCGCCTGCGCAGACTCATCGCGTAGCCCTTGCCACGCGCGGTGCGTCCATCGACGGCGCTGCCGCTGACCTTGCGCGCCACGTGCGCCCTGATACCGCGCCGTTCGAGCGCAGCCACGAATTCCGCCGTGTCATAGCCCTTGTCCGCACCCACCGTCGCGCCCGGCTTGCGCACACTGCGGTCGATCATCCGGATCGCCGCTTCCCACTCCGCGCGACCCGTGGCCTGCGTGCTCTCGACATCGACGACGAGCCCGTTGCGGTTCTCCGACAGCGCGTGCGCCATGTAGCGCAGCTTCGCCTCAGTGAATTCGCCCTTCTTGTACAGCCGCGCCTGCGGGTCGGTCGTGCTCTGGTGGGTCGCGTTGCTGCGCTTGTTGCCTTTGAAGTCAGTTTCCGGATTGCGCCCGGCAGGCTTGTCCGGACCACTGCCGTCCTTGGGCACAAAGCTCTTGTGGCTGGCCCAGGCCTCGATCATCGTGCCGTCGACGCTGAAGTGCTCGTCGGACACGAAACCCTGCCACTCGGCAAGATGCAGTACGCGACGGAAGAACTGGCGTGCGACGTCGGTGCCGAGCAGACGGTCGCGATTGATGCTGAAGACGGTGCGGTCCCACACCGCGTCATCCATGCCCAGGCCAACGAACCATCGGAACAGCAGGTTGTAGTCGAGCTGCTCGACGAGCTGGCGCTCGCTGCGGATCGTGAAGAGGATCTGCACGAGCAGCGCACGCAGCAGCTGCTCGGGCGGAATCGACGGGCGCCCGGTGTGCGAGTAACGCTCATCGAACAGCGCACTCATGTTGGCGAGAATGCCGTCGACCAGCGCACGCAGAGTGCGCAGCGGGTGGTCCTTCGGCACGCGTTGTTCCAAGCTCACGTAGCTGAACATCGACGCCTGGGGATTCTCTTGGCCGCGCATGGGAAATCGGGAAAAGCAGAAAGACGATTCGAGGCAGGAGTCTGCCTCAAAATCCGCGCCACGAGCAGCGAGCGGGGTTTCTCACCAGCCTGTTAGGTAAGCTGACGGGCGGAATGGAGCCCACCGCAAGTGCGCACGGCATCGGCCACGGCACACGTCAGGGGGAAGACGATGAAGCGAAGATCGGACGGCTGAAATGATGATGAACGACTTCGAACCAGAGAAGGGCGGATTCAATTGCTTGCCCCAGAATGGGGTATTTCTACAGCGTGGCTAGGCAACGCGCATGCTTCAATTTGATTTCACACCTTTGTAGTGATAGTTATACCTGAAACCCCTACGAAAAATTGCACAAGGAATCAAGAAACATGCGCAACTCAAAGTCTATCAAAAAAAGTACTCGAAACACCGTTCGAATTCTGCTTGCTGCATTTCTATTTTCACTGGGGTCGGCGGCCCAGTCGGGGGAAGTGATCTATCCATGGGTTCCCTATGCATTCCACACGACAATTACTGGGTCGGCTTATGGAGTTCTGGATGTAGGGCATGAAGACGGCCCCGTCTCGTACAACTATATTCCCAAGGATCAAAGCACAAATGATGTCGGAACGCTCTGGGGGAACTTGGCAACCAACTCTATTTACTCCCCGGTTAGCTTGTCGACCAACAGCAGAACATACCAGCCTTACTACACTTGTGAAGATCCGTCTTGCTCCACGGGCTATACACGCACCAATCAATTCCATTACTCGATCAAGGTGAGCGCTCAAACGCAAGCCTCTGGCCTCGAAACGAACATTATGGGATCTTCAGAGCTAAGTTTTGATCGCGGCCTCGATCCGAAGCAACCATGGTTTAGAGCTGCAGGCCCTGAAATTAAGCAAGAAGGCGGCTCCGAGCTCACGTTTCACTTCAATTCTGCAGCTGATCCGGATTATGTATCTGCAGAGGTATATTGGTTTGGCACACTCCATTCAGAGTGGGAAAAGGATGCGGGCGGCGGAGAACTTAATTTGGAGTCATGGGCAGGTATTGTCGCGATTGATGAAGACGGGACTCGGACCGATAAGGTGGATCTCAAGTATACCGATGTTCAAGGCTCAGGAAAAACGGCTAAGAGCTTCTCTTTTTTCGAGTACGTCAACGGGGATGGCTCAATATCTCTGACCCAGAGTTCGAGAGTCACGCTAGGGAAACACTGATTTAACCCCGTCCCCGTAGAATGCTCGGGTCATCCCGATACGCG
>CAZKRN010000083.1:0-6014 GCA_964555165.1 uncultured Methyloversatilis sp.
CGCACGAGCAGTTGATGCAGGGTTTCGTCCTTGCGCTTGCGCAGCATGGCCAGACTGAACCGCCCCGGGTTTCGCGGAGGCCCGTTGGGTTAAGTCAGGCTGGCACGAGGTCGGCCTGACGGGTGAGTTGCCGATAGTAGTTCGCCTCTGCCTCCGCTGGCGGAATGTAGCCGATGTAGGTGAGCAGGCGATGGTGGTTGAACCAGGACACCCATTCGAGGGTTGCCAGTTCCACCGCCTCCCGAGTCTTCCACGGCGCACGGCGATGGATCAGCTCAGTCTTGTACAACCCGTTGATAGTCTCGGCCAGCGCGTTGTCGTAGCTGTCGCCCTTGCTGCCCACCGAAGGCTCGATGCCTGCTTCTGCCAGTCGTTCGCTGTAGCGGATCGACACGTATTGCGACCCACGGTCCGAGTGATGAATCAGGCTGCTGTCGCGCTCCGGTTGCCGCGCGTAAAGCGCCTGTTCCAGCGCATCGAGCACGAAGTCGGTGCTCATCGGAGTGCTTACGCGCCAGCCCACGATGCGTCGGGCAAACACATCCACCACGAAAGCCACATACAACCAGCCCTGCCAGATTGAGACGTAGGTGAAATCCGAGACCCAGAGCTGATTCGGCCGCTCGGCACTGAACTGCCGATTGACCTTGTCCAGCGGGCACAACGCCTTGCGGTCGCTGACGGTGGTGCGCACTACCTTGCCACGTACGACACCTCGCAGGCCGAGCCTGCGCATCAGACGTTCGACCGTGCAGCGCGCAACCTCTACGCCCTCGCGGTTCATCTGCTTCCAGACCTTGTCCGCGCCGTACGCCTGCAGATTCGCATCCCACACCTGTTTGATCGCAGGCTGCAACGCAGCATCCCGTTTCGCTCTGGCACTCAGCAGAGAAGCATCTCTGCTGCGCGCCGCGTGGCGCCGATAGGCTGACGGGGCAATCTGCAGAACCTTGCACATCGGCTCGACCCCGTGGCTGTCGCGGTGCTCATCGACCAGCCCGTACATCACTTCAAACGGCGGTCGAGCTCCGCCTGGGCGAAAAACGCGCTGGCAAGCTTCAGGATCTCGTTGGCGCGGCGAAGCTCCTTGACCTCGCGTTCCAGATCCTTGATGCGCTGCGCATCCGCCGTCGTTACGCCGGGGCGCGCCCCCGCATCGACCTCCGCCTGCTTGACCCAATCCAGCAGCGTCTGAGGCACGCAACCAATCTTCGGTGCGATCGATTCGACCGCCGCCCACAGCGACGGGTACTCCCCGCGGTGCTCCTGCACCAGCCGGACAGCTCGCTCGCGAACCTCAGGTGAGAACTTCGATGATTTCTTCATGGCTCCATCTTCTCAAGACTTGGAGCCTCCGCGAAACCCGGGGCGGTTCAGTCGACGATGGCGTCTTCAATCCCTTCGTCCGACAGGCCCAGGCAGTTCTGGCACAGATACATGCGCAGCATCGTTTCCAGCCCCACCGGCGGACGACCGCGCTCACCCCGGTAATAGTGCGGCTCGATCAACGCCACCAGTTGCGACCACGGCACCAGACGATCCAGATCATCCAGAAACTTCTCGCGTCGCGCCGAGTACTCAAGATCGGCAAAGCTGGTTTGCTGTTTCATCTGGACGGTTGCGCGTATCGGGATGACCCGAGCATTCTACGGGGACGGGCTTAATCAGTGTTTCCCTAGATCAGAACGAGGTCTTCTTACGCACATTCGTTGCAACCCTGAGTCAGCGTGGGAAGATAAATGTCAAGTGCGTGCCGTGAAATAATAAGGAAACATGACTTAGGCATCATCTGGGTGCTTGTGTATCCCCGTGAGCATCATCCACAGCGCGGCCAAAAAAGAGAGGTGATAGAAATGCTTAGAATCTTCGTTCTTGCATCGGGGCTCGCTGTGGCTACACAAGCCAATGCGATCGGCACAGTCAGTATTAACGGGGTTGTTCATCACGTTATTTACATGACTGGAACTGCTTCAGTCGATCACATGAAGGACGAAATCGTATCGAATTTGATCGACTCGCCCACGTACTACCAAGTGCATCGAGATGGTTTGGTTCATACGCGCGCTTACGCAGGTACGGCAAAGAACATCCCCGGACACACCGGCACTAGAATATTGTATATATCGCGAAGTTTCGGCGGGTCGTTCTTTGGCGCTCACTCAGTAGCGCAAGCTTCACGAAGCGAAGTCATTGACGTTAACAACTGCAATGGCGGGTTGGGAACCCGATCATCGCCGTTCATTTGCGCAACGGTAGGCATCGATCGCTATTCGCCAAACCATACACTGTCATCGAACGCCGGGCGTGTGCCCGACTTCAGCCTTACCGACGTTGAACCGATTCAATTCCAAGGACCGTATAACTCGGTAGATGATCAACCAGGGATCACGATGTCGGAAATGAGGCGTATGCAGCCGAAACCCGCGTACAAAGAAATCATGGGTTTTGTTTCTACACGCAACCTTCCTGAAACAACAAAGCTCACGAGACTGATGTATGGTGCGATCATGCGGAACCAGATTCAGAGCTGGAGCACCGTATCCCCCGAATTGACAGGTGACGTTGTTTTATGCCGGCGGACAGAAGGCTCAGGCACGCAAACCGCTTTCAACGCCTATTTCACAGGGTTTCCATGTACCGCGGTGTTGAATGGCGGCTCGGCACCCGGCCGCGTCAGTGATAGCTTTGGCTGGAAATCAAGTGGTAGCGGTACTGACGAAGACCCCTACGTAATAGACACCACTGCGGGCTACACCGTCCTCGAAATGCCGAGCGCATCCGGGGTTTCAGACTGCCTCGAAGCTGCGTATGACGGGAGAGACCTCAAGTACAAAGCTTGGGACCCCGAAGATCAACGCACGAATTATTTCGTCGCCAATTTCGGTGCAGGAGGGCCGAGGGTCGCGATCGGCGTTCTCTCCTTGGGTGAATATCGGGCCTCTGCAAAATGGGCCTTCAGGAATATGGACGGCAGCGGTTACTTTGACCCACCCTCCCAACAGAGCAGTCTCGGAGCGACAGGCATCGCCCCATCCAAGGAGAATGTCATCTCAGGCAACTATGACTTCTTCTTTGAGGCAACGATACAGGGCCGTACTGCAACCGTCTCAAACGCGCACGGCGATGTCGTCCCACCTATCAGCGGGGTTCAGATGGCGTTCATGAACGAATTCAGAAAGGTCGTCGGATCTCCGAAGTACACGGGAAATTTTGAGGCACCTGGAAATTTGAACCCACACCCTTTCGCCTACGTATCGGACTCAGAGTTTTGGGCCAGCCTTACAAACTCGACGGGCGCGCTGTTTGATGTCGACGGCATGAGCTTTTCCGACAAATATGTCGGAAAATTCGGGCGAGGCGGCAATTCATGCAATATTCCTGACTTTGTTGGAAACGTAGCATATTAAAGGATCAGGGCCGCCGCACTCGGATGTCATGGGTGGGTTTTCATGGCAGATTGCCTAAATTCTGAGCAACTTTCCCGCGCAAACAGCTTCACTCTGCGAACTCCACATCAAGTTTCAACTGGCCCGAATCAAGTTTTCCCGGATTTCTATGCGAAGTGGTAATTTTGGTAGGCGTTCCAGCCCCAATTCACCCACGTGACATGTGATTCATTGAAATGACATCCGAGTTCGGAGGCCCTGATTAAAGGAAAACGACCTGGCCGCCAGTTCTCCTTTTCTGCGCCTCGCTGGCAGCGGCAGGGCCGTCGCACTCGGAAGTCATAGCGGTTTGATCCCGAGCATGGCCATGCGAATGTCGTCGTCCCACGCCGCACGCTTGCGCTTTCGTCGCAGGCTGGCCTTGGCGGTGTCGGAGGTGTCGGCACGAATCAGGTTGAGCACCATCTTTTTGAGCAGCGAGAGGTTCTGCGGCGCATGATCTTTTCGCACGGTGCAGGCGTCTTCGCCGAACTGCACATCCAGCTTCCAGTGCAGTTGGTTCTCGATGCCCCAGTGCGCACGGGCGGCGCTTGCGAGCGCGTCCGCATTGAGTTCCCGCGAGCTGATGTAGTAGCGCAACTCGGGTTCGGCGAACTGCCCGCCCTCGACGCGCTGTGTGAGGATGCGACCGATCCTGTGCCACGTCGGCCGAGCCGCGCAGGCTCTTGCCGTCGATGGCGATCTGCCCGCCCAGCGCGGTGACGATGCCGCCAACCCAGCGGCGAAACGCGGCTTCGAACTGCTTGGGATCGATCAGCCGGAAGATGCGCAGAAATGTGTCCTGCGAGGGAACGCCGTTGGGCAGCATGAGAAAGCGGCGCAGCCACGGCTCCTTGACCGCGGCCCATTCGGCGATGTCTTCGACCGTGTCGCAGTCGGACAGCACGGCACACACCGCCATCACCAGAATCTCCTGAAAGTCATGCCGCGTGCCGTTGCTGGGTCGGCGCGAGTCGGCCACCTGTTGCGACGCGCTCATCAGATCGAGTCCATTCGCTGTGCCCATTTCGCAGGCTTCTGCGCGCGGTCTACGGGCGCGGCTCATTCATTTCTACCGGCATATGTGATCTTTCCAGGCTTGCCTGATTTGTACGCCTGCTCAGCAAGATGCCAAGAAGCAAGGAGCGCAAAGTGATCTGATACAAAGCCGGGCGGAGCCGTGAGCCATTCATCAGGGATGCCACGCACGAACAACTCGAACAGTTCCGGCAGAAGCGATAGCGCCTCTTCAACCTCTTTGCGCAGATATTGCTGAGGACCCAGAAGATAAAGGACCGATCGCAATGGATTCCTGACCACGTTGTCTAGCGCGGAATGCCCAAACAACTCAGCAGATCGGAATCGACCTTTCTTAAGGCGAAGATAAAATGGTCCGTTTACAAGATATGCCTCGGCTCGAGGAATATCGATGACAGCGCCGGGAGTAAGGCTTTTGCACACCGGAGGCAAAACAGAAACTTCAAAGACGAACCAAGGTCTTCCTCCCTTGTCAAAGTGAATCTCCACGATGGGCCAGTCTCTGCCACAGGGCTTCAGAAGCGTGATGTAGTTTGAATTCCTTGCCGCTGGCGCGTCCAACCCACTTAACCACACAAATCCGTGCTTTTCGAACTCCGGCACGATGCGTGTGCACACCTGCTCCACAAGGTAGTTCGTGTTGGGGCCTAACTTCTTGCGCCAGCGCGCAAAGCGTTCCTGATAATCCATGGCTGCACCCGGCTTACTATTTCGAGTAGACAGACTGCATCATGTTCAAATTGGCTTTGTTTGGATAGAGAAGGAATCCGCCTCCTGCACTGCCATAGTCATAACCTGCAGCGCCTGCCGAGAAACTGCTACCGGCAATTCCGGAGACAGTCGGATAGGTCCACTGATGTACTGTCAGCGACGTTCCAGGTATCTGAGCTGCTTCGCGTTGCGCGGAGGAAAGGGTTGCGGTGCCCCATTTCGACTCGACAAAGTTTCTGTAGCCCGTCAAACCAAAATCGTAAGTCGATTCTTGGCCTCGTCTCACCACTCCATTTGCGACTTGTGTTTCAAATGACCGGCCTGTGCCTACCAATCCAATAGCCGACATCGCTTCGCCCAGCGAACCCTTGATCTGATTCGCCGCGCCGGTACCCACGAGAGCGGGTAGCGCCTCCTTAAACAACCAGGGCACGACCGTGCCGCCCACCTTCCCGCCGACGGCCCCCAAAGCAGTGTCTGCCACAAAATTCCAGGCACTCGCCGCTCGCCCCTGAGCCCAATTGATCCCTTGTGTGGTGGCGCTGCTGACCGCGCCGGCAGTTGCACCGGCACAGGCAGGCCCGCAGGTGACCGCCGCTGCACCGCCTGCCGCTCCGCCCGTCAATGCCCCAGCATAGTCCGCAAACGAACTCATTCGACCTCTGACCAAGTCGATACCGCCCTGAACCACCAAGCCTCCGACCCCGCCGACAATCGCGCCGCCCACCTGCATTGCAGCGTTCCCGCTCGGATCATTGGCATTGATGGGATTGTTCCCGACATAGGCATAGAAGTTGATTCCTGCCTGGAACCCGAGTGGGTCTTCGCTGACGAAGCGTC
>CAZKRN010000084.1:0-1700 GCA_964555165.1 uncultured Methyloversatilis sp.
CCGCACGCAGCACCGCGCCGTCGGCCATCAGATAGCGCGCGGCGGAAATTCCGATGTCGCCCGCCGCTTCGACCGTCCGCGCCGCCTGCAGCAGATCGCCGCCGGCCGACACCGTCAGATCGCCGCCCGCCTCGACGCGCTCGATCTGCGCTTCGCCGCTCGTCGCGATGTCGATGCTGCCCGCAACCGCATTCAGTACCGCGCCGTCGGCCATCAGATAGCGCGCGGCGGAAATTCCGATGTCGCCCGCCGCTTCGACCGTCCGCGCCGCCTGCAGCAGATCGCCGCCGGCCTCGACCTTCAGATGTCGCCCCGCCCTGATTTCACCCACCTTCAGGTCGCCGGGCGAATGCAGGGTGACATCGCCGGCACTCGACTGCGCACGGCGCACATCGAGCGCGTCATCGAATGCGCGCACATTGATGCCGCCGGCGGCTTCGAGTTCGACCCAGCCATCGGGCGAGGCGCCAATGTCCAGCGCGTCCAGTTCGCTGCCGTTGCTGTCGCCTATGGTGGTGCCGGCGTACAGACTGAGGTAGCGCGCCTGGATGTCACGCTGCAGATCGGCCGATACTTCGACCAGTGCGCCGGCAGCGCGGATGCGCGCCAGACCGGGGGTGTAGATCTGGTCGATGCGCAGGTCGCCAGCCAGATTCGACAGGAACAGATCGCCACCGGCACGCGCTGTCACGGTGGCGTTGTTGGCGACCTGCACGATCAGGTCCAGCGTGTCCTGACCAAGGTTGCCCCTGCCGGCTTCAAGCGTCAGATTGCGCGACTGCACCGCAGCCTGGCCGGTGGTCGCGGCACTGTAAAGAGCGCCCGCCGTCTTCAAGCGCACGTCGGCCGGCGTCGAGATCGAAACGATCCGCACGTCCTCTTCCGAACCGAGGTAGATGCTGTCGCCGGCACTTGCGCTGAGGGTACCGTTGTTCAGCGCGGTGAAATCGACGTCGTCCTTGCGCAGGATGGTGATGGTTTTCGCGCTGCTGTCTATGCGCACGTCGGCACGATCGGCGGCGATCAAGGCAAGCTGTTCGTCTTCGGTCCAGGCGGTCGGATTGGTTCCGATGACCAGCGACGTGCTCTCCTTGCCGATGCCGCGGGCGGCAATGAGCTGGATGTTGTCACCGGTGACATTCGCTTCCTCGATCAGTACTTCGGTGTCGGAAGTGTCCTTGAACAGCCCGGCTGCGACGCGGTTGGTCACCTCGGCTTCGCTCCAGGTACCGCCATCGCGCAATGCGCTGGCGCGCGTCGCGTCCTGGGTCGCGACGTCGTAACTGAAGTGGCGGTTGAAGCTGCTCGCGTCGCCGGTGCCGAATTCGGCGGCCGCCCGGTGGAAGAAGTCGGTGCGCTGCTTCTGGTAGGCGGCGATCTCTGCGTCGCCCCAGCCATTGGCCGTGCGCAACGCCTGCGCCGTCTGCGCGTCGAGCACGAAGGTGTAGCCAGCATCGTAGGCTGCCGCAGTGAAACCGGTCGATACGCCCCTGGCGTCGAAGTTCTCCTTCAGCCCCCGCATCTGCCAGTACTGCAGGTAATCCTGTTCCTTCTGATCGTTGTAGGCCTTGAGCGTATTGTCGATGCTCTGGTCGGCACCGGCCGACGCGGTCAGTCGTGCACGCTGCGCCACCTGCAGCAGTTGCGTGCACGCTGCGCCACCTGCAGCAGTTGCGTGCGCGTTTCGACATCGACCTGCT
>CAZKRN010000084.1:1800-5818 GCA_964555165.1 uncultured Methyloversatilis sp.
CGTGCACGCTGCGCCACCTGCAGCAGTTGCGTGCGCGTTTCGACATCGACCTGCTGGACGTCGTTGACGTCGACAATCGCACCATTGACCGATTCCAGCCTCACATCGCCGCCGTTGGCGGTCACCGAGCGCAGGCGCATGTCGCCGTCGGTTTCGGTCAGTCCGGTGTCGCTTGCCGCATTCGTCTCGATCCAGCCGTTCGACGAACGTACGTCGATTTCCAGCGGATCGACCAGACTGCCGATGCCGGCGTTCTCCGAGGTGAGACGGACAGAGGCACCGGAAACATTGATGGCCGCGCCATTCGCATCGACCAGACCGGCATCGGCCTTCAGGTCAACCAGGCCGTTGCCGCCATTCACGTTGACCAGACGCAAATCGCCTTTGGTTTCCCACAGCGCCACGCCCGCCGATGCCGCCGCCGTCAGCGCACCGCTGCCCTGCAGATCGAGCTTGATGTACTGGCTGCCCGCAGTGCCCGGAACACCAATCGCACCGTTCGTTGCAGTCATGGTCAGGTTGCCGGCGATGATCTGGCCGAATTCCGTCGCACCGATGCTTGTGCCTGTCAGCGAGGTCGGGCCGGTCAGGTTGCGCACGACGCCCTGCAGCGAAAGAGCACTGTCGCTCACCACGTTGAGCCGTCCGGTATCGTGACCGATGAACTGGATATTGATGCCCTTCGAAGCATTCAGGCTGTGGACGAAATAGTTCTTCTCGGTCCACCACCAGTCTTTCTGCGTCTTGTATATCTTGGCGTAACAATCGCCGACCAGGCCGCAATCGGTCCACCGTGAGTCGACGACGTTGGGCGAATCGACGCCGTTGGTCCGGACACTGCTCCGGGTCTTGCTGAAGTCGAGGATGTAGTCGGCCGTCCGCGCATCCTGTGCAAGCCAGTCACCGGAAATTCTCTCGGCATACGACCGCTCGGTGTCCCCGCCGCTTCTCGATCCGGGGTCCTTGGCCAGCGCGTCGAGGAAATCGAGGTCAAGCGGCACCTTCTTCTCGTAGGTTTCCCACTTGTAGATGTCGTAGGTTTCGGCATTGATCCACTTGAAACGGCGCTCGCCCCGCGGGTTGTAGGTCGCCAGCCGGCCAGCCGAGTCGCCGGATACCGCCACGGTCGGACTGAGGCGGTCGGAAGAGGCATTGGTCTGCGTGTAGGTCACCTGCCCGTTCAGACGCGTGATCACGGTTTCCAGCGGCTTTCCATTCAGCTTGGTGCTGGTATCGATGATCTTGATCGTGCCAGCCGCGGCCGAGCCGGTATCGAGCCGGTTCAAGGCGAGGTTGGCGCCCGATGTATTGGTGATGTCGATGCGCCCGTAGCCGTCGCGCACCTTGAGCTGGCCGTTGCCGGTGCTGAAGATGTCGCCATAGAACTGCATGTAGCCGCCCTCGACCTGGATCGAGCCCAGTTCCAGGGTGTTGCTGGTGCCGTCCCAGCGCAGCTTCGGCCTGAACACGTCCGACAAGGCGCTTCCGCCCGAAGGAAGATCGAGCGCCACCCAGCCGCCGTTGGCCGCCTTCGCCCTCTCCAGCACGCTCTTGTCGATGGTCAGGCTGTAGTCGGTGAGGCCACTCTGAATCAGACCGTTGATGTTCAGCTTCTCGCCGCTGATGAATACATTGTTGCCGGCGATGGTGCTGCCCTCCGCAGTCAGCCCGGCATTGGCGACCGAATACGACTTGGCGTTGCTGTACCAGGGATCGGTCGAGAAGGCACCCGAGGCGACCGGGAATTCCGAGCGCGCGAGCGCTTCGTACTGTTGCTGGTAGCCACTGACGAAGTTGCCTGCGCTGTCGATGTAACCGGCAATCTTGTCGTGGAGCGAAGGATCTCCCGCGAGGTGGCTGAAGCCGATCGAGAAGGTCTTGATGAAGTCGCCCTTGGTCGCGATGTCTATGGTCTGGGCAGTCACATTGGAGGCCACCAGCACCGACCCGGTACTCTCGATCTTGACGATCCCCCGGACATTCGACAGATCGCCGTCGACATGGATTTCCGGCTTGAGCGCATCCAGATTGACCGGATCTTCGTAAGTGTTCTTCAGCAGGATCATCGGATCCGGCGAATTGGTGCGATCGACCACATTGCCGCTTGCGAAGCCGGCCAGCTGGCCGTACTGGTTGCGTTCGTTGATTTCCTGCGTCGAACTGACCCGCACGCCGTTGAGCGTGACCAGACCGCCCGCTTCACCCGGAATGCACAAGGCCGCCGCACAGTCGAGCGCGGCAACCCCCGGCTTGATGCGCAGGAACTGGTTGCCGTTGTTGATCACTTCGATCAGCGAATCCCCCGGCGCGATCAGTTCGGCCGACGACGCACCGGTCAGCCAGTCGCCGGTGATGCTGATGTTGCCGGTGTAGGCCGCTGCCGGATTGACATCGATGAAACTGACGGTCGCACCGACACCCATCTGCGCCTGCCGCGCCTGCAGTATCTGGATGTCGTTCAGGAAGCCGTTGGCGACATCCGGATTGTCATTGACGTACTCGTTGTAAAGCTGTTGCAGCGCATCGATACGGCTCTGGATTTCCCGCTGCAGCGACACATTGTTGCGCCGGCTGAAACTCATGTTCTCGGACTGACGGACCACCTGGCCGTTGGCCCCGAATTCCAGATACTGGTGGTGGCGCGTGCCGGCGAACACGGTGCCATTGACGTCGACACCCGACCGCGAGTCGGTGAACTGCGAACCGCCCTTGATGTCGAGACTGAGGTCGTCGTCGAAGATCCTGCCCAGCGCTTCGAGTGCTTCACGGTAGAGGTCGGTGCCGTTGCCGTAGCCACGCGTCGTATGGCTGCCTTCGCCCGCCTTCAGGTCGATGTCCTTCACCGAAGCCACCGCGGCACGCGCGATCTGCTGTTCGCGGAGGCCACTGATGCCCGTCAGGTCGGCGTTGTAGGCAGCGATATTGATCCGGTTGTCCTGCCGGATCTCGCCGTGCGCATCCGGCACGCTGTTGATCGGTATGACGGTCTTGTTCCACAACCGGGTTTCGGCATCGGCCACCAGATTGTTGTTGTGCCCGGCCAGCAGGCGGATGTTCTCTTCCGATTCGAGCCGCGCACCGTTCAGGTGAATGTCGTTGCTGGTCAGTATGCGAGACAGGGACTCGCCGGACGGCGCCCCAGCGAGGCCGTAGGTCTTGCTCTGCGCTTCGGTATCGACCACCGCTTCGGTCCGTGCATCGAGCACGATGTCACCGTCGCTCTGCAGCAGCGCTCCGGCGCCGACCGTGATGTCCGCATCGTTACGGTCCGCCTTGATGAAGGACTCGGTGTGGGCAATGGCGATCGCACCGCCGGTATCGAGCAGCACAGCGTCGTAGACATCGACATCGTTCTTCGCGCCGATGCGTATCGCTCCCGCGTTGAGGCCGGCGACGGCACTGCCTATGAAGGCGTTGCTGCCGATCACGACGTCGGTATCGTTGCGCAAGGTCGAGTAACTCGCACCGGATGCGCCGGACAGGATGCCGCCGGATGCAGCCTGCACAGTCCAGCCGGCGCCGGCCGAGCCCTTGATGACGCGCGTCTCGGCATCGATGTCGACCGTCTGTGCGTTCTCGATGCGGGTTCCGTTGAGCAGTTCCGCCCGGGTGGTGTTGTCCACCGTGTTGGTCACCCAGGCGCCCGAATAGCCGGCGACCGACGCCGACGTACTGTCGGCCGTGCCCTGGAAATCGGTCGTGTGCTTCGCGTCGATATCGACCGTGGCAGCGCGCAGCGTACCTGCGACCTGCGTCGTGGTGGTCGCGTCGGCGTCGTTGACGACGCTCGCCGCCAGCACGACACCGAGGCCGCCGGCACCGGATGTGGACTCGGCATCCAGCTCGTCACGGCTTTCGCTGCGGACGACGATGCTGCCGGCGTTGATCGTGCCGGCGCCGATCAGCGCCTGGGTCGTGCTGTCGACCGTCGTTTCGGCGCTGTTGCCGCCGGCTGCGATGAAGCCGATCGCGATGCCGCTCACGTCGCTGAGCGCGCTGACCGTGGATTTCGACAGCG
>CAZKRN010000085.1:0-5617 GCA_964555165.1 uncultured Methyloversatilis sp.
ACAAGTTCGAGTCCGGCTGCGGCTGGCCCAGCTTCACCAAGCCGATCGAGCCGGCGCACGTGACCGAGCTGCGCGATGCGTCGCTCGGCATGATCCGCACTGAAGTGCGTTCGGCGCACGGCGACAGCCATCTCGGCCATGTCTTCCCGGACGGCCCGCGCGACCGCGGCGGGCTGCGCTACTGCATCAATTCGGCGTCGCTGCGCTTCGTGCATCGCGACAACATGGTGGCCGAAGGCTACGGCGACTATCTGGATCAGGTGGAGGACGTGCGATGAGCACCGAGCGCGCAGTGCTTGCCGGCGGCTGTTTCTGGGGCATGCAGGACCTGATCCGGAAACTGCCGGGCGTGCTGTCGACCCGCGTGGGTTACACCGGCGGCGATGTGCCGGACGCGACTTACCGCAACCACGGCACGCACGCCGAGGGCATAGAGATCGTTTTCGACCCGGCGCGCATCAGCTATCGCCAGCTTCTGGAGTTCTTTTTCCAGATCCACGATCCCACCACGCCCAACCGCCAGGGCAATGACCGCGGACCGTCCTATCGTTCGGCGATCTACCACGTCGATGATGCGCAGCGCGACGAGGCCTTGCGCACCATCGCCGATGTCGATGCCTCCGGCCTGTGGCCGGGCAAGGTGGTGACCGAAGTCGAGCCGGCCGGCGCGTTCTGGGAAGCCGAGCCTGAGCACCAGGACTATCTGGAGCGGATTCCGGGCGGCTACACCTGCCATTTTCCGCGGCCGGGCTGGGTGCTGCCGCGCAAGGGCTGAACGAAGCCTGCGGCGCGTCGCGGCCGCGGGCCTCGTCTCGGGGTGTCGTCGCGCGTTTGCTTGCCTTCGTCGCGGTGCCCGCGAAACGAAGGCGGCCACCGCCGACGAAGCGGCCCGCACCGTCCGGCGCGGTAGCGTGGTGCGGGCAGGCTCCGGACTTACGCCGGCTGCGTACCGCTGTCCGGATCGGTGCCGTCGTCGAACTTCGCGAGCCAGTCGATCGCCGTCTGACGGTAGCGCACCAGGCCCTTGTACTCGGCCAGTTCGTTCGGCAGTGTGCCGAGTACGCGGTGCAGCCGCCGGGCCCAGCGCGGATCGGTGGTCAGTTCGTTCAGGCTGGCGAGATAGCCGCGGATCGAGAACAGCATGCCGTTGCTGCGCGGCAGGCGGAACAGGGCCTGCAGTTCGACCCGCAGATGCACCTTGTCGCCGACGTTGTCCGGCGTGACGCTGGCGCGGTCCGGGCCCCACTCGGGGTAGGTTTCGGGCGCGGTATCCAGACGCGGGTTGATGGTCATGGTCCAGTTCAGGCGGCGCACCGGCCGGCCCTGCTGCAGCATGAGCAGGTATTTCAGCGCGCGGTCGAACACGCCCAGTTCGTGCGCCAGCGGAACCGGGCCGTGCCATTCCTTGAAGCTCATGCCCGCGTCGAAGGTGAGCGACCAGTCGGCCTGCGAGGTGATCATGCCGGCGTCGGCCCACAGGTCGTTGTCGCGCTGGTCCATGATGACGAAGTCGCCCTGGCACTGGCGGGTGACGTATTCGAAGGGCGGGCAGGGCAGGGTGGCGGCGTCGCCGAAGGTGAAGGTCTGCTCGATGCCCAGCGGCTTGTTGATCCAGCTCCAGCGCGAGCCGTCCCTGGTCAGCGTGAACATGTCCGGATAGTCGCGCGACAGCGATTCCATGATCAGTTCCAGCGTGTCCCACTCGGCGTCCATCATGTGCGGCAGCGACACGCAGCGGCCGGGGTCGCGCTCCAGCGTGATCGCGCGGTCGCGCATTTCGGCGATGTAGTGTTCGTCGACGTCGAAGGCGTTCTCGTATACCGAACCCGCCGGCCCCTTGGTGTGCGGCTCCATGTTGACCGAATACATGTAGCGGTCCTGCGGGAACGGAAAGGGGAAGCGACGGATGGCGGCCGGCGAGTTGCGGTAGCTGTAGTCGTCGCGGAAGGTTTCGTCCGGCTTGAATGCGATGGTCATGATTGCGTCCTCACAGGTTCAGGGTCAGGCAGCCGCCCTTCAGGCGGGACACGCAGGGCATGATCTTCCGGCCCGATGCGCGCTCGTCGGCGTTCAGGTAGAGGTCGTGATGGATCAGTTCGCCGTCGGCCTCGACCACCTCCAGCTCGCACTGGCCGCAGGCACCGCCGCGGCAGAGATAGGGCGCATCCACGCCCTGCTGTTCGATGGCTTCTAGCAGCGACAGATCGCTCGGCACGGTGAAGGCCTTGCCGCTCAGCGCCAGCTTCACGTCGAAGGGTTGGCCGCCGCCGGGGGCGAGGAACTGTTCGCTGTGCAGATGGCTGTCCGGCCAGCCCAGCGCACGCCCGGCATTCATGCTGGCCGCCACCATGCCGGCCGGCCCGCAGATGTAGAAGTGGGTGCCCAGAGGGCGCCCGGCCAGCAGCGAAGAAAACTCGATCTGTTCGCGGCGCGACTGCACGTAGTGATGAACGCGTCCCGGTGCCAGCGCGGCCAGCTCGTCGGCGAACACGCCGAATTCCGGGGCGCGGTAGGCGTAGTGCACTTCGAAGTCGGCGCCGAGGCGCGCCAGTTCGCGTGCCTGCGACAGTATCGGCGTGATGCCGATGCCGCCGGCCACGAGGATGTGGCGCCGCGCCAGCCGGTGCAGTGCGAACAGGTTGACCGGCGGTGAAATGTCGATGCGCATGCCCTCGCGCGCCTGTTCGTGCAGCCAGCGCGAGCCGCCGCGTGAATCCTCCTGCTTGCGCACCGCCACGCGCCAGGTCTTGCGGTCGGCCGGGTCGCCCAGCAATGAGTACGGATTGCGGTGCGGACGATCGCCCAGCGGCAGCGACAGCACGATGTGGCTGCCGCCGGAATAGATCGGGAAGTCATCGCCGTCGCTGCGCGACAGGCTGAATTCGCGGATGCCCGGCGCCAGGTCCCGGATGCGGCGTATTTCGACGTTCAGGGATGCGCTGCTCATGGGTAGACCACCTCCGCAGCAGGTACTTCGCCCGGCACTTCGGCATCGATCTGGAAGCCCATGTAGGCGCCCAGCCGGCGCGAAAAGTGGTCGCGCACGAACAGCGATCGGCCGCAGCCGCTGCAGGTGACGATCTGGGTGTGCACGCCGCGGGTAATGGTGCGGCAATGCACGCAGAACACCGGGCGCGCCTTGGTGCCCAGCTGTGCGTAACGGATTTCGTCGCGGCTCACGCCAAAACTGTCGGCCAGTTGCGAGGCCTGCCAGATGGCGTCTTCCGGCCCGGCCAGATAGATGCGCGTACCCATCTGTGCGACGTAGAGCGCGTCGCGCAGCACTTCCAGCGCCTCGGCCAGCGTGTGCGTTTCCAGATGGAGCCCGGTGTCGGGCAGCCGGCCGGCCCACGCGCTGGGGGCGTCGCCGGCATCGCGCAGATGGATGAGCGTGAGCGTGCCGCCTGGCGGACTGGACAGCAGACGGTGTGCGAGTGCGGCGTCCTCGGCGCACACGAACAGGATGTGATGGGTGCCGGTACGGTCCCATTCAAGCTCGGCATACACGGGCTGGCTCTTGATGGCTGGAGTGGACATGCGGCGTCTCGATGCGTGGTGTTGCGGGGTGCCGCGCGCCGGTGGGCGCGCGGCAGTCGGATCGGTGCGCGGTCAGCGCTGCTTTTCCGGATGCGTGCGCTGGCGCAGCGGGTCGTAGAACGGCGTCGGCACGACCAGCGCGGCGAGCTTGCCGGCCTTGCTCGCAATGGTCAGGCGGGTGCCGATGTTCGAATGCGATGGCTTCAGGTGCACCATGGCCAGCGACTGCATCAGCAGACGGCTGTACGAGGCCGAGGTGACCACACCGACTTCCTTCTCGCCGTCATAGACCTTGGCGCCGGCTTCGACCGCTTCGTGGTGCAGCACGGTCATGCCGGCCTGCTTGGCGCGTTCGCGGCCCTTCAGGGCGAGCACGGCGGCCTTGCCGATGTAGTCGCCCTTCTTGTCGAGGTCGACCGCCCAGTCCATGTTCACTTCCCAGGGCGTGGTGTCGCCTTCCGGCATTTCGAACGGGAAGAACAGCAGCGCGCCCTCGACGCGGGTGAGGTCGAGCGCGGTCCACGAGCAGGGGATGACGCCCTTGGGCTTGCCCGCTTCGAGAATGGTGTCCCACAGGAACACCGCGTCGGCCGACGCGCAGTACACCTCGTAGCCGCGCTCGCCGGAATAGCCGCCGCGTCCGATCACCACCTTCTTGCCGAACAGCGTGGTGTCGACATGGCTGAAATAGGGCAGCGCTGCCAGGTCGGCCGGCGTGTGCGGGGCCAGCACCTCGAGCGAAACCGGGCCCTGCAGCGACAGGATGTGCACGTCGAGGTCGGCTTCGACCTTCACGTTCCTGCCGGCAGCCAGTTCGGCCAGGGTCTTGGGCGTGGCACCGCTGCCGTGGGAAATGCGGAATTTGTCGGCGGCGTCGCGGATGATCATGATGTCATCGACCAGCGCGCCGGCCTCGTTCACCTCGCCGCCGAGGCGGGCGGTGCCCGGCTTCAGCCTGGTGACGTCTATGGTGACCAGACGGTCGATCACCGCTTCGGCATCCGGGCCGGACACGTTCACGATGTTCAGCGCCGATACGTCATACAGCCCTGCACGCGTGCGCGTGGCGATCACCTCTTCGTGCGGGCAGCTGTTGTAGCTCCACGGAATGGGCATGAAGTTCCACGTGTCGCCATCCAGCTTCGAGCCGAGCTGGCGGTGCCGCTCGTTCAGAATCGAATTCCTCTGCATTTCCCGGTTCTCCTTGTGTCTGCCGTCGCCGCGCAATGCGGTCGATCTGGCACCGATTCTGTTGCCGGGGGCAGGGGCGGACAATTCTCAAGAGGGGTTACCTATTTGGTGGTAGGCGGGCTGGCCAGCGAGCGTGCCAGGGCCTTTTCCTCTACCGCATCAGCGGGAGAGGGGAGGCGGGCGGCGGTCGCGGCTTTGCGTCAGGTCTGTTTCAGCCGGCGGGCGTCAGACGACATGCCTCCACCCCGGCCTCTTTCCCGCTGGTGCGGGAGAGGGTCACGGACCGATATGGGGAGCCAGGGTTTTTCCCTCTCCCGCATCAGCGGGAGAGGGTGGCGCGCAGCGCCGGGTGAGGGCGGCGGCGCGTGGCGGGTCGGTCAGAAGGGCAGGTCGAAGTGCGGGGCGCGACGGCGAGTCAGGCGCACGGTTTTCAGCCAGGCTTTCAGTTCCCTGGTGTCGGCGGCGACGGCAAGCTGCTGCTGCAAGGCGGCGATCTGCCCGGTGCAGTTGCGGATGTCGTGCGCCAGCATCAGGTGCAGGTCTTTCGGGCGGATGGCGGTGTAGGGCGGCAGACCGAAGTCCATGATGACGCTGTGCTCGATGGTCTGGATCTCGGCGTCCAGATCGCCGAGCTGGCCCTTCAGTATCTTGATGTAGTGCTTGAGGCGTTCCGGCGCCAGCGAGGCCAGATGAGCCTGGTCGATGTGTTCCAGTTCGAGTTGCAGTTCCAGCAGTTGCAGCAGGTTGCCGTTCTCGTAGGCGGTGTTGGCGCGCTGCATCAGAGCGGTCTTGCGCGCGCGCTCGGCCGGATCGGGTTCGCGGTCGGGGTGCAGCGCGCTGGCGAGCTTGCGGAACACCTCGCGGATCGACTGGCTCAACTGCTTCTGTT
>CAZKRN010000086.1:0-4582 GCA_964555165.1 uncultured Methyloversatilis sp.
GCCATGAAGCCCAGGCCCCAGATCGACGACAGCGCGATGCCCAGCAGCGGCAGCGCGATGCCATAGAGGCGGCGGAAATACACGATCAGCAGCGTTGCCAGCAGCGCCAGCGTCCACGCCAGGATCTGCACGATCTGGTCCAGGTAGGTGTAGACCCAGCCGGTCAGCACCGGATTGCCGGTCACGTGCACCTTGTGGCCGTCACGCGCCAGCGTTTCGCGTACCTTCTGCAGCGCGGCGAAGGTGGCCACGTAGTCGAGATCGCTCTCGTTCAGCTGTGCCTTGATCAGCGCCGCCTTGAAGTCAGGCGACACCATCAGACCGTACAGATTGGGGTTGGCGATCACGTCGCGCTGCATCTGCGCGAGTTCGTCCGCCGAGTAGGTCTTCGCCGGGTCGTAGTAGGGCTGCGACACGAAGCTGCCCTCGGGGCTGAGGAACACCTTGCGCGCGGTGCGGTGGGTCAGCGAGGACACCAGGTTGTGGTTCACGCTGGGCAGGTTGTCCACGCCCTGCGTGGCTTCATGCACAAGTTTCAGCGTGTCGTTGTTGAAGATCGTGCCCTGCTCGACCTCGATCGCCATCACGATCATGTTGGCGCCGCCGAAGTTCTCCTTGATGCGGTTGTAGGTCTGGATGTAGCTGTGCTCCTGCGGCAGCAGGTCGGAGAAATCCGAATAGATGCGCAGCTTGGGCAACGCCGCGGCGAACACCAGCGTGACCAGGAAGATCAGGCTGAGCACGATCTTCGGGTTGGCGAAGATCCACTCTTCGGCCTTGTGCAGCGTGTGGGTGATGGACTTGCGGATCGGGGCGATCATTTCGCTGCTCCGGGTTTGGATGAGCCGCCGTCGGCGACGGCACGCAGCAGGCCGCCAGGCCCGCCGATCAGAAGGGTGTTGTTCGCGGCGACCGAGGTGCCGGCCGCGAGCGGGACCGGCCGGGCGTCCGGGTAGGCCACGGCCACCCATTCCTCGCCCTGCAGACGCACCACCGCGCCACCGGCGCCGACAGCGTGCGGCACGCCGGCGTGCATGAACAGGCGGTACAGCGGCGCGCCGGCACGGTTCAGCTGCGGTGTCCAGGTCAGCCCGCCGTCGGTGGTGTGCACCACCTGCCCGGCCAGCCCGCTGACCCAGCCTTCGCTGGCCGACACGAACAGCGCCGCGTACGGGTAGAACTCCTCGGGCAGTGCACCGCGCTTGGCCCAGGTCTGACCGCCGTCCGTCGTGACCACCACGGTGCCGAACTCGCCAGTGGCAAATCCGTTCAGTTCGTCGACCATCTGCACCGTGGTGATCTGCAGGTCTTCCTGCAGGTCGGTCTTGACCCAGCTCTTGCCCTGGTCATCGCTGCGCACGATGAGCGCGCCGGTGCCGGCGACCCACCAGCGGCCCTGACGGTCGCAGTGCACGGCCAGCGCGGTGTGCGGTGCTTCCAGCGGCTGCGCGGTCCAGGCGGACAGCTGGGCGTCGGCCGTCCACAGCTTCCGGTAGAAATCGATGGCGATGAAGCGGCCGTCCGGGCACACGTCCATGCCGGTGATCGACGACGGCCCGGCGATCGGCTGCCGATTCCAGCTGCGGCCGCCGTCTGAAGACACCAGCACCGCTCCGCTGCGGGTGCCGGCCGCGACCTTCTCGCCGTGCGCGGCCAGCGCCTGGATGGCGTCGTAACGCTGTACCGGCTTCTGCGCCTCGGCGCGCGCGGCCGACAGGTCGGGGGCCTGGGTGCAGCCTGTTGCGAACGGGGCGAGCGCAGCGCAGACGGCCAGCGCCCTGAATCCGTGATGGTTCATGTATTTCTCCTCCTTGCCCGGCTCTGCGGCCGGGTCGTCGATGGGCTAAGTCGTTTGGCGGTGCGCGGCTAGCGACCGAGGTCCTTGGCGCTGACGCCGCCTATGCCCCAGTGGGACTTCGGCACCTCGACGATCATCACGCGCACCGCTTCACGCGGTGCGCCGACCGCCTCGACCAGCGCCTGCGTCACCTTCTCGATCACGGCGCGCTTCTGGTCTTCGGTCCGGCCTTCGATCAGGTTGATCTGTGCGAATGGCATGTTTCTTTTCTCCTGATGGGCGAAGGGCGGTCAGACAAAACGGACGCTGGTCGAACCGAGTGACTGGATGCGCAGGCTCACGCTGTCGCCGGCCGCAACGGCGACCGCCTCGGTGATGCCACCGGACAGGATGAGCGTGCCGGCCGGGATCTCCTCCCCACGGCGGCCGAGCATGTTGGCCAGCATGGCGATGGCTGCCGCCGGGTGGCCGAGCACCGCGGCGCCCGCGCCGAGCGCCACCGGCTGGCCGTTCTTCTCCAGCACCACGCCCAGCGTGCGCAGGTCCAAGCCGTCGACCGGCGTGGCGGTGCCGCCGACCACGAAGCGCGACGATGAGCAGTTGTCGGCGACCACGCTCTTCAGGTCGAACTTGAAGTCGCGGTAGCGCGAATCGATGATTTCGATGGCCGGCACCACGAAGTCGGTGGCAGCCAGTACCGCCGCGATATGGCAGCCCGGGCCCCGCAGCGGCGCCTTGGTGACGAAGGCGATCTCCGGCTCGACCTTGGGGTGGATGAGCTTCGACGTCACGATGTCGCCACCGTCGGCGACCGCGAAGTCATCGACCAGGAAGCCGAACACCGGGTCTTCGACGCCCATCTGCTTCATCTTGGCGCGTGAGGTGAGTCCCGCCTTCAGGCCGACGATGCGTGCACCGCGTGCCAGCTTGCGGGCGCGAATCGCGTCCTGCACCGCATAGGCGTCCTCCCAGTCCATGTCCGGGTGGTCGTCGGTGATCTTGGTGGTGTCGCGCGCTTCCAGCTCGCAGCTTTCAAGACGCTCGGCGAGCGCGGCGATGGTGTGCGGATCGAGTTTCATGATCAGCCCCCCGCCACGGCAGCGGCCTGCACGCCGGCCGCGGTCTGCGCTGCGGTCGCCCGCTCGCGCGCCATCGTGATCGCAGTGTCCTCGATCATGTCCTCCTGCCCGCCCACCATGCCGCGGCGGCCCAGTTCCATCAGGATGTCGCGCGGCGCGATGCCGTACTTGGCGCCGGCGCGCTTGGCGAACAGCAGGAAGGAGGAATAGACGCCGGCGTAGCCCAGCGTCAGCGAATCGCGGTCGATGCGCACCAGGTGCTCCATCATCGGCAGCACGAGGTCTTCGGCCACGTCCATGATGCGGTACAGGTCGACACCGGTCTCGATGCCCATGCGGTTGGCCACCGCGACGAACACCTCCAGCGGCGTGTTGCCGGCGCCTGCACCCAGACCATTGGTCGAACCGTCGATGCGGGTGGCACCGGCCTCGATCGCCGCCAGCGAATTCGACACGCCCATCGACATGTTGTGATGGCCGTGGAAGCCGATTTCGGTTTCAGGCTTCAATGCCTGGCGCACCGCGCTGACGCGCGCCGTCACGTCGTCCGGCAGCATGTAGCCGGCGGAGTCGGTCACATAGACGCAGTTGGCGCCGTAGCTTTCCATCAGCTTCGCCTGCGCGACGAGTCTGTCCGGCTCGATCATGTGGGCCATCATCAGGAAGCCCACGGTGTCCATGCCGAGCTTGCGCGCCAGACCGATGTGCTGTTCCGACACGTCGGCTTCGGTGCAGTGGGTGGCCACCCGTATCGTGTGCACGCCCAGTTCGTGCGCCATGCGCAGGTGGTCGACGGTGCCGATGCCGGGCAGCAGCAGCGCCGACACCTTGGTGTTCTTCATCGCCGGAATGACGGTGGAGAGGTACTCCTCGTCGCTGTGCAGCGGGAAGCCGTAGTTCACCGAGGCGCCGCCCAAGCCGTCGCCGTGGGTGACCTCGATCAGCGGCATGCCCGCCTCGTCGAGGCCGCGCGCCACCGCCAGCATCTGGTCCAGCGTGATCTGGTGGCGCTTCGGATGCATGCCGTCGCGCAGCGTGTTGTCGTGCAGCGTGACCTTCTTGCCCTTGAGATTCATGGTCGTGTCCTTTGCGCTCAAGCGGGAACCGGCTCAAGCGAGAGCGAGCCATTGAGGATTTCTTCGGCGAACATCTCGGCCGTGCGCGCGGCGGCGGCGGTCATGATGTCGAGATTGCCGGCGTACTTCGGCAGGTAGTCGCCGAGGCCAGCGACTTCCATGAAGATGGACACGCGGTGGGTGTCCATGTCGATCACCGGGCCATTGACCAGGCGATAGCCCGGCACATAGGCCTGCACCTGGCGGATCATGTCGTGCACCGATTCCTCGATCTCGGCTGCGCGCGGCGCCGATTCGGTGATGCAGTGGATGGTGTCGCGCATGATCAGCGGCGGCTCGGCCGGGTTGATCACGATGATGGCCTTGCCCTTCGCCGCACCGCCGACGCGCTCGATGGCGCCCGAGGTGGTGCGGGTGAATTCGTCGATGTTCTTGCGCGTGCCGGGGCCGACCGAGCGGCTGGACACGGTGGCGACGATCTCGCCATAGCTCACCGGCTGCACGCGCGACACCGCAGCCACCATCGGGATGGTGGCCTGGCCACCGCAGGTGACCATGTTCACGTTCATTTCGCGCTTGCCGACGTGTTCCTTCAGGTTCACCGGCGGCACGCAGAAGGGGCCGATGGC
>CAZKRN010000087.1:0-4333 GCA_964555165.1 uncultured Methyloversatilis sp.
CCGCGCGAAGTGCTGTGGGACTACATCAAGGGCCGCGTCGAGAAGGCCGGCGTGCGCAAGTACATCCGCTTCAACACCGCCGCCCGCAACGTCACCTTCGACGACAGTACGAAGAAATTCACTGTCACCGTGCACAACTACGACCAGGACGTGACCTACTCGGAAGAGTTCGATTGCGTGGTCGTGGCGAGCGGTCACTTCTCGACCCCGAACGTGCCCTGCTTCCCCGGCTTCGAAACCTTCGGCGGTCGAGTGCTGCACGCCCACGACTTCCGCGACGCGCTCGAATTCAAGGGCAAGGACGTGCTCATCGTCGGCGCCAGCTACTCGGCGGAGGACATCGGCTCGCAGTGCTACAAATACGGCGCCCGCTCGATCACCAGCTGCTACCGCACCAACCCGATGGGCTACAAGTGGCCCGCCAACTGGGAAGAGAAGCCGCAACTGCAGCGCGTCGACGGCAACACCGCCTTCTTCGCCGACGGCAGCAGCAAGCACATCGACGCCGTCATCCTGTGCACCGGCTACAAGCACTTCTTCCCCTTCCTGCCGGAAGACCTGCGCCTGAAGACGGACAACCGCCTGTGGCCGCTCAATCTGTACAAGGGCATCATGTGGGAAGAGAACCCGAACCTGTTCTACCTCGGCATGCAGGACCAGTGGTACAGCTTCAACATGTTCGACGCCCAGGCCTGGTACGCGCGCGACGTGATGCTCGGCCGCCTGCCGGTGCCCTCGTACGAAGAAATGCACGCCGAGGACATGAAGTGGCGCGAAGAGGAACTGACGCTGGAAGATGCGCAACAGATGTTCGAATTCCAGGGCAAGTACATCCAGCACCTGATCGACGCCACCGACTATCCGAGCTTCCCGATTCCGGAAGTGAACGAAACCTTCCTGCAGTGGAAGAAGGACAAGTACGAGGACATCATGGGCTATCGCAACAAGTGCTACCGCTCGCTGATGACCGGCACCATGGCCACGCCGCACCACACGCCCTGGCTCGATGCGCTGGACGATTCGCTCGAAGCCTATCTGAACGAACCGGCCTCGACCGAACAGGCAACCTGACACACCGGGTGCCGCGAGTGTGCCGCCCGTGACCGAACAACCCTGATGCGACCCGACCTGCCCGGCCACCACCGGGTCAGCCGGGTTGCGGGTGCTTGCCAGCCATGAACACCATCGTTGAACCTTCGCTCAACCCCGCGACGGCCGCCAGACCGCGCGCACGCCACGTGCGCCATGTCGCCCCCGGCGGCGCGTCAGTGTCCTTCGCCCTCAGCGCCAATGACCGCGTCACGCTGACCGACCCGGAAGGCCTGCAGCAGGGGCTGCTCTACATCGCCGGCCCGGCCGGCATTGCCGCGGCCATGCTGCCCGATCTTGTCGTCGAAACGCCGACCGGAGCGCCGTCCTTCGCCCGCGCGCTGCTGGCTGGCGCGCCCGCCGGCTGGTGTCTGGTCTGTGCCGAAGTGTTCGGCCGCGACGGACTGCCGGGCAGCCAGCGCGTCGTCACCGCGCCCGGCGCGGTGCGCTGCGCCCTGAGTGCGCCGGGCGAAGACATGCAGCCCGACGCCCAGAACACCCCCACCGAACTGATCGCCGACATCGAATGCGCCGAACCGGTGGCCGGCATCGCGCCGCCGCCGCTCGCCCCGCCGGTACTCGACCTGCGCATCGAAGCCGGCACGGCGTGCGCCTACCGGGTCAGGGCGGGCGACTACATCCAGGTGATCGACGTCGACGGCCGCCAGTGCTCCGACTTCCTCGCCTTCGACGCCGCCGCACTCGAACAGGGTCTGGAGTACGACCTCGACCCGACCACCACGCGCACGCTCATGGGTTCGGCCAGCCCCGGCCCCGGCCTGCTGAACAAGTACTACGACGAGCGCCAGGTGCCGCTGGTCGAGGTGATCCGCGACACCGTCGGCCGGCACGACACCTTCATGCTGGCGTGCAGCGCGAAGTACTACGACGACATGGGTTACCCCGGCCACGCCAACTGCAGCGACAACTTCAACAACGCGCTCGCACCGCACGGCGTGGCGCGTCGCGCAGGCTGGCCGGCGATCAACTTCTTCTACAACACCATCGTCAATCACGACGACAGCATCAGCCTGGACGAACCGTGGTCGCGCGCCGGCGACTATGTGCTGCTGCGCGCCATGACCGACCTGGTCTGCGCCTCCTCGTCCTGCACCGACGACATCGACCCGGCCAATGGCTGGAACCCCACCGACATCCATGTGCGGGTCTATGACGCCTCGAACAACTTCTCCAAAGGGATTGCACACCGCATGACGCCCGACGCCGCCCCCAAGCTCACGCGCGAGACCGGCTTCCACGCCCGCACCGCCGCGCTCACCCGCCGCATGGTCGAGTACCGCGGCTTCTGGCTGCCCGATTCGTTCTCGTCCAACGGCCCGATCGACGAATACTGGGCCTGCCGCGAACGCGCCGCGATGATCGATCTGTCCGCGCTGCGCAAGTTCGAAATCACCGGCCCGGACGCAGAAGCCCTGCTGCAGCTGGCGACCACGCGCAACATCCGCAAGCTGGCGGTCGGCCAGATCGTCTACACCGCGCTCTGCCATGAGCACGGCGGCATGATCGACGACGGCACCGTGTTCCGCCTGTGCCAGAACAACTTCCGTCTGGTGTGCGGCGACGACTGGTGCGGCGTGTGGCTGCGCGAACTGGCGGCCAGGCACAATCTGCGCGTGTGGGTGAAATCCTCCACCGACCAGCTGCACAACCTGTCGGTGCAAGGCCCGAAGTCGCGCGACATCCTGCGCGAAATCGTGGTCACGCCGCCGGGCAATGCGTCGATGGACGAACTGAAGTGGTTCCGCCTGACCGTGGGCAAGATCGACGGCCTGCCGGTCGTCGTGTCGCGCACCGGCTATACCGGCGAACTGGGCTATGAAGTGTGGTGCCACCCGAAGCACGCGCTGCCGGTGTGGGACGCCATCGCCAGGGCCGGCGAGCCGCACGGCATCGCGCCCATGGGCCTGGCCGCGCTCGACATGCTGCGCATCGAAGCCGCGCTCATCTTCGCCGAGTACGACTTCTGCGACCAGACCGACCCCTTCGAAGCCGGCATCGGCTTCGCCGTCGCGGCCGACAAGGAGGACGACTACGTCGGCAAGGCCGCGCTGGAGCGCCGCAAGGCCCACCCGGCCCGCGTCATGGTCGGGCTCGACATCGAAGGCAGCGAGCGGGTGGCGCACGGCGACCCGATCTTCAACGGTCGCGCACAGATCGGCCAGATCACCAGCACCACGCGCTCGCCCATCCTCGGCAAGACCATTGCGCTGGCGCGGCTGGACGTGTCGGCACAGGAACTGGGTGCCACGGTGGAGATCGGCAAGCTGGACGGCCACCAGAAACGCATCAAGGCCGTTCAGGTGAAAACCTCGCACTACGACCCGACCAAGTCGCGCGTGCGCGCCTGACAGCCCGGCCAGCCCGGGGGCGGAGCGGAACGCCCGCCAGGCCGCTCAGGTGTGCGTGCACCCGATGGACAGCCGCGTGCAGAACGGGGATGCCGGCCGGGCCGCATCCCCGTTCTCATTCCGGCCCCGGCCCCTCGCCTTGCTAGAATCCGGGCCAGCGCCATTCCGGCGTCGCAGCCGGCTCATGCCCTTTCCCACCTCTTCCCCCTTCCGCCCGCCATGGACCTTTTCGACGACGCGCGCAATCTGCCGATCCAGATAGAAGCGCGCGCGAGCGCACCGCTGAGCAAGGAACAGAAGTCCTTCAACAGCCTGATCCGCAAGATCGAAGCGCGCCGCGCCGAACTGGCCGAATGGCAGGCCACCCGGCCGCTCGTTGCGCAGACCTATACCCGTGACCTGCTGCCGCTGCAGGAACAATGCACCGAACTGCAGGGCCGGCTTGCAATGGCCTACGACGCGGCCTGCGAACGCAAGGGCGTGACCAAGGGCGAGCGCAAGAAGCTCGCTGCGCTCATCGTGGAACTGACCGAGGCGGTGCTCGAATTCCGGGCGGACGACACCCTCAAGCAGCTGTTCGCGAAATACACGCAGGCGGACTTCGACGAACAGGAAGCCGAACGCCAGGGCGACATGAAGGCCATGCTGGAAGACGTGCTGGGCATGCATCTCGGAGACGACATCGACATGACGTCGCCGGAAGACATCCTGAAGCAGGTGGAAGCGCAGTTCCATGCGCAAAGGGAGGCGCAGCAGGCCGCCGCATCGAGGCGCAAGAAGAGCCGGCGCGAAGAGGAACGCGAAGCGAAGCTGGAAGCGGAACAGAAGCAGTTGAGCCAGTCGATCCGCGAGGTGTTCCGCAAGCTCGCCAGCGC
>CAZKRN010000088.1:0-3499 GCA_964555165.1 uncultured Methyloversatilis sp.
GGCGCGCAGCGCCGGGTGAGGGCGGCGGCCGCACATCGCGTGCCGAACGCCGATCGCCGCCGTTGCCCTCACCCCCGGCCCCTCTCCCGCTGATGCGGGAGAGGGGAGCAAACCGCCGCCCGATGCAGCACAACGGACGGTGTGCTCTTCAACCCTCGCCCATCGCCGAACAAACCGGACGCCCTTTCAACCCTCGCCCACCACAACACCGCGGGTGCCGGCGCATTCCAACCCTCGCCCGCATCAGCGGGAGAGGGGCGCAGGCGGGAGGTTCGGTGATGCAATGGCCCGCGGGGCGAAGGAGCCGGGCTCATCCGCCGGTCAGCCGGGCGAGCAGCGGGCCACCGAGCGGGCTGGTGAGCAGCAGGAAAAGGGCCGCGTTCCCTGCGACAGTGATCCAGAAGTTGCGCCGAAAAGAGGCCTTCACCGTCTTGTGGCGCAGGAACTGCTGTGCCAGCAGCGCCCCCGGCCAGCCGCCGACCAGGGCCAGCAGGTGCAGGCGCGGTTCGGGCACGCGCATCGCGCCGATCGCCGCCTGCTGTTTGTCGATGGCGTACAGCGCGAAGGTCACGAGGCTGACCGTCAGGTAGAGCAGGAACCAGCCGTGCGGCGCCCGCCACAGCACGCTGACCGCCAACATCAGCAGCAGGAAGGCCGGAATCAGGAACAGCGTCGCACCGCCCCACTGCGCCGGCGAGGCCTCGTCGCGCACCTCGATCCGCCGCGTCTTCATCGGCACGCCTGCCAGCATCACCCGCTGCGCGCAGCGCCGGCCCTTGCGGTCGCGGCCGACATCGAACAGCACGCGCTGACCCTCGCTCGGGCGCTGCCCTTCGGCGTCGAAGGCGCTGATGTGCACGAACACGTCCTCGCCGCCGCCGTCCGGCGTGATGAATCCGAAACCCTTGTCGTCCTTCCACGAGCGGATGCGACCTTCGCTGCGCATGCTGGCTACCCCGAAAAAGAGGTTGCGGACGATATCACCGCTGGCCGCGTCCTGCCTGCTCGACGATGTGGTCCGGCCATTCGAAGGCGTCGCAGCGCGGACAGTCGAGCAGCGAGCCGAGGTGGGCCGCACGCCCTTCTTCCGTCACCACCCACGGGCGGTTGAAGAAGGGCGGCTTGTGGCGCACGTGCTGGCGGTGCCCGCAGCCCAGCCGGGCCACCCAGTCGCCCTCCTCGTCGATCAGGTAAGCGGTGATCGGCTGCTTCATCCGGCGGGCGCCAGGCGGCGCGGGCGCACCGCGGTGATCCACGGCTCGAAGCGGCGGCCCCACGAAACATCCATGTCGAAGGCGGCGCGCCCGCTGTCGAGCGCGCTGCGGTCGATGCCCTCCATCGCGCCGCGTAGCGCATGCGGCACGCTGATGCGGGCGACCGCCAGTTCGCCGATGTGGCCGCTGAAGGTGAATTTCTTGTCGAACACCGTCACCGATGGCGTCACCGTCGCCACGACGATGAGGTAACGATGCGTGTCCGGATAGCGCTGGCGCAGCGCCGCGGCGTCCAGCCCGGCGTCGACGGCGAACAGGCGCGACGCCTTGTGCTGTTCGTACTTCAGCGCCTCCAGCGCCGACTTCTGCGCATCGATATCCTGCTTTTCGGCGTTGCCGCGGGCGAGCGCGCGGTCCAGCCGGCGCTGCGCCTGCGCCAGCGCCGCCTGCCAGTCAGCACCCGCCAGTTCGAGCACGACGTACACCTCGCGCTTCTGGCGGTAGGCGTCGCGCTCTTCCTTCAGGTCGAAGCCCAGTTCGCGCAGCTTGTCTGCACCCAGCCAGTCGGGGCCGCGGCCGTAGTGCATGTCGTAGGCAGCCTCCGCGCTGTCGTCGCGCATTGGCGAGCGCCAGAGCAGCACCACCTCGACGCCGCCGCGCTCACCGTCCAGCCCGAAGGCGTACGGCAAACTGAGCTCGCGCTGCGTGAGGGTGAGCGCACTGCCGGGCACGCCCGAGCGGTTCCACGCGACACCCGCCAGCACGAAGGCATTCACCGCGACGATGAGGGCCACACCACCCACCAGCAGGATTTTCTGCGCACGCCTCATTGCCCGCCCTCCACCGCCACGACGGCACGCAGCCGCTTCAGCACCAGGATGACCAGCAGCGCCACCAAACCCAGTACGAGGAAGAACAGGAACTTCGGCATCACCGTCCACCACCAGTCAAAGAGCTTCGTGTAGAGGAAGATGACGAAGAACACGACCGCGGTATTCATGACCTCCGGCCAGCTGCGACGCGCGCCGAGCCAGGCCAGCAGACCGCCGGCAACGAAGCCGCCGATCTGGTAGACACCTTCGACCACATCGGCATCGAAGGGCAGGTAGCTGGCGCGGCCCCAGTTCGCCAGTGCCAGCATGGGCAGGAAGAGTGCGAGCAGCGCGACCAGCCGCCAGGTCGCGTCGAAGCCCGGATGCCGCCGGTGATCGACCAGGAAGGGCACGCCGAACATGAGCAGAGCCGCCGGAAAGAAATGTTCCGGCCGCTCGCCCATGTCGAGCCAGTACAGGCCGCTCCAGGTGCCGACGCGGGCGGCGACGAAGCCGGTGATGCAGACCAGCCCGGCCACCAGCAAGAGGCGCAGCTCGCAAGTGTAGGCAAGCAGCAGCGCGAAGGCCGCCCAGGGCAGCAGCACCTTGTCCGACGGCGTGATGTTGAAGCTCGAACCGAGCAGGCTCAGGTTCAGCACGAAGCAGGCGAACGCCACGAGCGCCGCCAGCTTCGTGAAATAGCCGGAGGCATCTCGCCCGTGCAGCCAGGCCGTCATTGCGAGCGTGCCGAGCGAGGCACCGGCCAGCACGATCACCTGCACGGCTTCCGGAAACAGCGGCCAGTACTGGCGGAACAGGAAGAACACGCTGGCCGCCAGCGCCAGCGCGCCGAGGAAGGAGGCGATGCGCAGGCCGAGCGTGAGCTGGCGCGCCCGCTGCGTGGTGTCGACATCGGGCCGCGCGGCGAAGCGGGCGAGCAGTGCATCGTGATGCGCCCGAACGGCGACCGCATCGGCCGCCGTCAGTCCGTCGGCCGCGAGCCGCGCCTGCTCGCGACGAAAGGCGCGGATGTCGTCGGCGCGCTGCTGGGCCTCGGCACGGGACAGGGCTTCGTCCATCGCTTCGTTTCCGGATGTCATCGCCGCATGATGCCACGAGCGCAGCGCGCTGCCGATCGGGCACAATCCGGCAATGGATCACGCCCCCGTACCCTTGCTGCGCGGCAGTCTGCGCGCGCTGAAGATCATCCTGCTCACCTTCACCGGCATCGGCCGCACCCGCATGATCAACCGCACCACCGAAGGCCTGGGGCCGCAACACTTCCTGCTCGGCGGGCTGTTCGCCGCCATCGCGGTGAACGCAGTGCTGATCGGTTTGGTGATGTGGGCGGTGAACTGAATCCGCGTCCGGCACAGGAACATCGACGGCCGCACGGCAGCGGTTCATCGACCGCCGCAGCCCTCACCCCCGGCCCCTCTCCCGCTGATGCGGGAGAGGGGAGCAAACCGCCGC
>CAZKRN010000089.1:0-3230 GCA_964555165.1 uncultured Methyloversatilis sp.
TCTGAACCGCCCCGGGTTTCGCGGAGGCTCATTGGGTTAAGTCAGGCGGCCACCGCGGACGCCTGACATGCTAGTTGCTGATAGTAGTTCGCCTCTGCCTCGGCAGGCGAAATGTAGCCGATGGAACTGAGCAGGCGATGGTGGTTGAACCAGGACACCCATTCGAGGGTGGCCAGTTCCACCGCCTCCCGAGTCTTCCACGGCGCACGGCGATGGATCAGCTCAGTCTTGTACAACCCGTTGATAGTCTCGGCCAGCGCGTTGTCGTAGCTGTCGCCCTTGCTGCCCACCGAAGGCTCGATGCCTGCTTCTGCCAGTCGTTCGCTGTAGCGGATCGACACGTATTGCGACCCACGGTCCGAGTGATGAATCAGGCTGCTGTCGCGCTCCGGTTGCCGCGCGTAAAGCGCCTGCTCCAGCGCATCGAGCACGAAGTCCGTGCTCATCGAACTGCTCACCCGCCAGCCCACGATGCGCCGGGCGAACACGTCCACCACGAAGGCCACATACAACCAGCCCTGCCAGGTCGAGACATAAGTGAAGTCCGATACCCAGAGCTGGTTTGGCCGCTCGGCGCGGAACTGCCGATTGACCCGATCCAGCGGGCACGCCACTTTGGGGTCTGCGACCGTGGTACGCACCTTCCTGCCGCGCACGACACCTCGCAGGCCCAGCCTGCGCATCAGCCGTTCGACCGTGCAGCGCGCAACCGCCACGCCCTCGCGGTTCATCTGTTTCCACACCTTGTCCGCGCCATAGACCTGCAGATTCGCTTCCCAGACCTGTTCTATCCTGGGCTTCAATATTTCGTCCCGCTTGGCTCTGGCACTGCGCAAGCAAGCATCCCTGCGCCGCGCCGCATGGCGCCGATAGGCCGACGGGGCGATCTGCAGAACCTTGCACATCGGCTCGACCCCGTGACGGTCGCGGTGCTCATCGACCAGCCCGTACATCACTTCAGACGGCGGTCGAGCTCCGCCTGGGCGAAAAACGCGCTGGCAAGCTTCAGGATCTCGTTGGCGCGGCGAAGCTCCTTGACCTCGCGCTCCAGATCCTTGATGCGCTGCGCATCCGCCGTCGTCACGCCCGGGCGTGCTCCGGCATCGACCTGCGCCTGCTTGACCCAATCGAGCAGCGTCTGCGGTACGCAACCAATCTTCGGCGCGATCGACTCGACCGCCGCCCACAGCGACGGATACTCCCCGCGGTGCTCCTGCACCAGCCGGACAGCTCGCTCGCGAACCTCAGGTGAGAACTTCGATGATTTCTTCATGGCTCCATCTTCTCAAGAGTTGGAGCCTCCGCGAAAGCCGGGGCGGTTCAGTCCGGCCACTCGGTTTCAAGGAGCGCAGCTGGCTGACGGTCCGGTGTATTGGATTGTTGTGCTGCGGGCTCATTGCCTCCGGGAGTTTGCTGTTCGATGGCGCGGCGTAGTACGAGCGAGAGGCAGAGCCCAATGAGCAGGAATAGGCCTGGAGATAGAAGGCCGCGATCAAGGTCAGGGCTGCGATGCCGGGAAACGGGTTGGCGGCGAGAGATTGGATTGCCACGGGAATTCCTGACGCCGCACGTGCGCAGAACATTGCGAACCAAGCGATGACCAGCCGACGCCCCGGCTTTGAGCCAGACAAGGCGGCAATGAACGCAGGTGTTGTAGCAACTCCAGCTCGCGGGATCGGGGATCCGCCTTCAACGTAATGCGGAGGAGTCCAGACATGAAATGCTACGACCGTTGCGGTGGATCCGGCCAAGAGTGTATTTCAACTCGTCGTTGCCCATGACGATTGGCGTGCAGTCGAATCCCATCGCCTCACCCGTCGCCACTTCGAAACCTTCTTCAACAACCGCGCCGTGTCCCTCGTCATCATGGAAGCCTGCGGCTCGGCCTACTACCGGGCGCCCTGGCTCGAAGCGGCCACGCTCGCCGCCAAGGCCGACCGAAGCCTGGATGCGCTGCGCCAGTGGGCGGTGAACATCCAGGCGCGCACCCACCACAGCAAGGCCGCCTGCGCTCTGGCCAACAAGCTCGCACGCATCTGCTACAGCGTGCTGCGCGATGCCACCGCCTGCGGCGAACGCCAACCCCGGATGGCAAGAAAGGCCGACCGGACTTCGTTCGCCGTGGCCGCCTGTGCAGACCTACCCACTTCCCGCCACCGCTTGCCACGAGACAGATCGCCCATCATGGCCAACCAGGTCACACCCACGGGGATGAACGCCGATAACCCTTCCGGCAGCTTGCGTGCCGCTTGTGTCGAATGGCGCTCCCCGCGCAGATTCCATGTCGGCACGGGTCACACAGAACCCACTACGGATGCCGGATATACGACTGCAAGTGATTCACCCGACTACGCCAGACTATTGATCAGCCTTGATTCTGGGGGGAGTCCATATACAACCTGTTAGGCAGCACTGCGACTTACGGAAGTAGCTTTGCGCCCAGAGCGAAAGCGCCAGCCAGTGCAGCGGCCAAGGCAACAAGTACGGCCCAAAGCTGGGCGGGCTTCAGGCTGCCGAGCAGGTATGCAACTGTCATGTCTGTGGCATCCAACTCGGTCGCCGATCTGCTTGGCGCCGAATTTAGCTTCGCCTTCCAAGAAGACAGGACTCCAGTGAACTCTAGGGTAGTGAGCCTTGCGGGATCGGGCGGCATGGAGATCACGTACCAATCGAATCCCTTCTCAAGAAGGCCGTCCTGCCGGACTCCGTCCTCAACAATCACCAGAAGCGGAAGTTTCCTTGCGTAGCCGAGTGCTGCTTCTACTTGATTCCACGGTGTAGCCAGCTTTACACCAGAGAGACCTCCGGACGAATCGCTACCCCGTTTCTCCATGCCGGTCTCGATGAAAAGGCGTTCAAGCGCAACGACGACAACACCTTTGCAGGAGTCCATGAGCTTGTTGACGCCTGTAAAGGGGGAGTCGGCAGTGAAGTAGGTTCTTCCCACAGTCTGTGGGTTCAAGCCTTCAGCTCGAAGCCTCTCCTCTATTGCTCGTACAAAAGCCTCCTGCTGCGGCGTTGCCGTAGAACCGACACTGACGAAAATGTCCATCGGATGCTCCAAGTGCGAGGGGGCGTGCGGCCTAAAGACGCTGTAGAAAAACCCCATTGCGGGGCAAGTTGCTGCGTCCGGCCTTCGCCGGCATGCATTCATTCTTCATCGTATCAATCCCGGTTCAGCGGTTTCATCGTCGTCTCCTGACGCCCTTTACAGGGCGACTTCTGCGTGG
>CAZKRN010000090.1:0-3186 GCA_964555165.1 uncultured Methyloversatilis sp.
CTTCCTGCAGTTCAAGCCGGACACCGACGTGGCCATGCTGAACGCGATGATGCACACGATCATCGAGGAAGGTCTGGTCGATGAAGCCTTCGTCAAGGACCGCACCTCCGGTTTCGAGGAACTGAAGAAGAACGTGGCCGACTTCTCGCCCGAGAAGATGGCGAAGATCTGCGGCATTCCGGCGGAAACGCTGCGCGAGGTCGCGCGCATGTTCGCCACCTCCAAGGCTTCGATGATCCTCTGGGGCATGGGCGTGTCGCAGCACGTGCATGGCACCGACAACGCGCGCTGCCTGATTTCGCTGGTCATGATGACCGGCCAGATCGGTCGCCGCGGTACCGGCCTGCATCCGCTGCGCGGCCAGAACAACGTGCAGGGTGCGTCCGACGCCGGCCTGATCCCGATGGTATTCCCGGACTATCAGGCGGTCGGCAATCAGACCATCCGCCAGAAGTTCGAAGAACTGTGGGGCACCACGCTGGACCCGAACCCGGGCCTGACCGTGGTCGAGATCATGGACGCCATCCACGCCGGCAAGCTGCACGGCTGCTACATCATGGGCGAGAACCCGGCGATGTCCGACCCGGACGTCGACCACGCCCGCGATGCGCTGGCCAAGCTCGACTGGCTGGTCGTGCAGGACATCTTCCTGACCGAAACCGCCTACTTTGCCGACGTGGTGCTGCCGGCCTCGGCCTTCCCCGAGAAGACCGCGACCTTCACCAACACGGACCGTCAAGTGCAGCTGGGCCGTGCCGCCATCAACCCGCCGGGCGACGCTCGTCAGGATCTGTGGATCATCCAGGAAATGGCCCGCGGCCTCGGTCTGGACTGGAACTATGAAGGCTCGAAGGACGTGTTCAACGAGATGCGCAAGGCGATGCACTCGATCGCCGGCATCACGTGGGAGCGTCTGCAGGCCGAGCACTCGGTCACCTACCCGTGCGAGAACGAGGGCGACCCGGGCGACGAAGTCGTGTTCATCGACAAGTTCCCGACGCCCAACGGCCGCGCCAAGCTGGTACCGGCCAAGCTCATCACCGCCAACGAGAAGCCGGACACCGAGTATCCGATGGTGCTCATCACCGGTCGCCAGCTCGAACACTGGCACACCGGCTCGATGACCCGCCGCGCGTCGGTGCTCGACAACATCGAGCCGATCGCCACGGTCACCATCCATCCGGAGGACGTCGCCAGATTGAAGGTGAAGGTCGGCGATGTGGTCACGGTCGAATCGCGTCGCGGCAAGATCGCGCTTTACGCGCGCGTCGATCCGCATGTGCCGGTCGGTGCGGTGTTCATTCCCTTCGCCTATTACGAAGCGGCGGCGAACATGCTCACCAATCCGGCACTCGACCCTTTCGGCAAGATCCCGGAGTTCAAGTACTGCGCCGTGCGCCTGAAGAAGGGCGGCCAGCCGACGCAGCTGTCGACCTACGGCGGTGGCCAGGCGAAGCCGGTGACGGCTTAGGAGCGAAGGGCGCGACCGGGGCGCGAAGCCCCGGTTTTCGCGACGGCAGCACAGGCGCTCCCCGCCGCCGCCCGATCTCGGGTGCTTCCCGCACGCGCCGGTGAGCCGGCCGCGCGCCTAGGCGCGTCACCCGCCGGAGCGCGGGCGGCCGCTTCGCATGGGCGGCTCGGCGGAGGCAACGGCCGGCCGGCAGCGCGAGCGGCGCAGGCCGCCGCGCCTGCCCTGGCGGGCCTGCGGCGGGTGACTGCACCGCAGGCCCGTTCGTGGTCAGGGCTCGATCAGAATGCCCAGTTCTCGCAGGCGCTGCATCATGGCGTCCACCGTCTGTTCGATGGTGCTGCCGCTGGTATCCACCCGTATTTCGGCGTTCTCGGGTGCCTCGTACGGCGAATCGATGCCGGTGAAATTCTTGATCTCGCCGCGCCTTGCCTTCTTGTAAAGGCCCTTGGGGTCGCGTTCCTCGGCGACCGATATCGGAGTGTCGACAAAGATCTCGATGAACTCGCCATCTTCCAGCAGGCCGCGCGCCATGCGGCGTTCCGAGCGGAAAGGCGAGATGAAGGCGGTGAGCACGATGAGGCCGGCATCTACCATCAGCTTCGCCACTTCGGCGACGCGGCGGATGTTTTCGACGCGGTCCGCTTCGGTGAAGCCGAGATCCTTGTTCAGACCGTGCCTCACGTTATCGCCATCGAGCAGATAGGTATGGCGGCCGAGCGCGTTCAGCCGCTTTTCCAGCTGGTTGGCAAGGGTGGACTTGCCGGCGCCGGACAGGCCGGTGAACCACAGCACGCAGGGCTTCTGCCCCTTCATGACGCCGCGCGAGGTCTTGTCCACATCGACATGCTGCACGTGGATGTTGTGCGAGCGGCGCAGCGCGAAGCGCAGCATGCCGGCACCTATGGTGGCGTTGCTGATGCGGTCGATCAGGATGAAGCCGCCGGTTTCGCGCACCGACTCGTAGGGGTCGAAGGCGATCGGCCGGTCAATGCCCAGCTTGACCACGGCAATCTCGTTCAGCGCGAGCTGCTTGGCAGCCAGGTGTTCGAGCGTGTTCACGTTCACCTTGTACTTGATGTCCGTGACTGTGGCGGTGACTGTGCGCGTGCCGATCTTCAGCAGGTAGGCGCGGCCCGGCATCATGGCTTCGTCCTGCATCCACACCAGCGTGGCTTCGAACTGGTCGGCCACTTCGGCGGGCGTGTCCTTGTGCGAAATGACGTCTCCGCGCGAAATGTCGACCTCGTCCTCCAGCACCAGCGTGACCGACTGGCCGGCGATGGCGCGCGGCAGGTCGCCGTCGGCGGTGACGATGCGCTTGACCGTACTGGTGCGGCCCGACGGTTGCACGCGGATGGCCGCGCCGGGCTCGATCACGCCGCTGGCGATGGTGCCGGCGAAGCCGCGGAAATCGAGATTGGGGCGGTTCACCCATTGCACCGGCAGACGGAAAGAACCTTTCAGGCGGCGCTTCTGGTCGACCTCGACGGTTTCCAGATAACCCATCAGGGTCGGGCCGTGGTACCAGCCCATCTGTTCGCTCGGTGACGTGATGTTGTCGCCCTTGAGCGCCGACATCGGTATCGCGACGATGTCCTCCAGACCCAGCTGCGCGGCAAACGCGCGGTAGTCGTCGAGGATGCGGTTGAAGGTGGCTTCGGAATAGCCGACCAGATCCATCTTGTTGATGGCGACGACGACGCGCTTGATGCCGA
>CAZKRN010000091.1:0-2875 GCA_964555165.1 uncultured Methyloversatilis sp.
GCATACGGGTTGGCGCCCGACGAGCCGGCCAGACGCACGGTCGAGGTCGAGGCGTTCTGCTCGTGATCGGCGTGCAGTGTCAGGATGCGGTCAAGCGCCTTCTCCAGCACCGGATTCGGCACGTATTCCTCGCACGGCGTACCGAACATCATGTACATGAAGTTGCCGGCATAGCTCAGGTCGTTGCGCGGATACATGAAGGGCTGGCCGACCGAATACTTGTAGGCCATGGCGGTGATGGTCGGCATCTTGGCGATCAGACGATTGATCGAGATGTCGCGGTGGGCCTGGTCGGAGATGTCCATGCCGTCATGGTAGAAGGCGGACAGCGCGCCGACCACGCCGGCCATGATGGCCATCGGGTGGGCGTCACGACGGAAACCCGCGTAGAAGCGAGCAAGCTGTTCGTGCACCAGCGTGTGGCGTTTGATCTGGCCGACGTATTCGGTCTTCTGCGCGGCGTTGGGCAATTCGCTGTTCTTCAGCAGATAGCACACGTCCAGGAAATCGCAGTGTTCGGCGAGTTGCTCGATCGGGTAACCGCGATACCACAGCTCGCCCTTGTCGCCATCGATATAGGTGATGGACGACTTGCAGCTGGCGGTGGAGAGGTAACCGGTATCGTAGGTGAACATACCGGTCTTGCCATACATGGAACGGATATCAACCACTTCGGGGCCTACCGTGCCGCCCATGATAGGGAACTCGGTGGTCTGGCCATCAATGGTCAGCGTGGCGGTGCGTTGATTTGACATGTCTAACCTCTTCACTTCCTCGAAAATGCCCGGGCCGAACGCTGCGCCTCAGACCGCGCGCAGCATATCGACCATCCCCTTCAGGCGCGGCTCCTCACATTCTTCGCGCCCGCTGACAATCGCCAACAAGGTGATGTCGTCATAATGGAGCAGTTCGAACAGCTCTGCCCTCTGTTGTTCACTCAACTCCTCCAGCAACCCGCCTTCGACGACGCGCTGAAGAACCAGATCAAGTTCGAGCAGCCCGCGCCGGCAATGCCAGCGCAGGCGGCCCATGTTCACGTTCTGGTCGTTCGCCGCGTCGGTCATGATCAGACTGCCCTGCGGACCATCATGTCCTTGATCTTGCCGATGGCGCGCGTCGGGTTCAGACCCTTCGGGCACACATCGACGCAGTTCATGATGGTGTGGCAACGGAACAGGCGATACGGATCTTCCAGATTGTCCAGCCGCTCGCTGGTCGCCTGGTCACGCGTGTCCGCAATGAAACGGTAGGCGGCCAGCAGGCCGGCCGGGCCGACGAACTTGTCCGGATTCCACCAGAACGACGGGCAGGACGTCGAACAGCATGCGCAAAGGATGCACTCGTACAGACCGTTCAGTTCCTCGCGATCCTCCGGCGACTGCAGACGCTCGCGCTCGGGCGGGTGTTCCTCGTTGATCAGATAGGGCTTGATCGAGTGGTACTGCTTGAAGAACTGGGTCATGTCGACGATGAGGTCGCGTACGACCGGCAGCCCCGGAAGCGGACGCAGCACGACCGGCGACTGCAGTTCCTTCATGTCCGTCAGACAGGCCAGACCGTTCTTGCCATTGATGTTCATTGCGTCCGAACCGCACACGCCTTCGCGGCAGGAGCGGCGGAAGGACAGCGAGTCGTCCTTGTCCTTCAGCTTGACCAGCGCATCGAGCAGCTTTCGTTCGGTGCCGTCGAGATCGATGGAAATCGACTGCATGTAGGGCTTTTCGTCGCGGTCCGGGTCGAAGCGGTAGATACTGAATTCGACAGTACGGGCAGTCATGCTGTGATCCTCAGTAGGCGCGCTTCTTCAGCGCGATGGTGTCAACCGTGAGCGGCTTCATGTTCACCGGCTTGTACTCGAGCCTGTTGCCCTCGCGATGCCACAGCGTGTGCTTGAGCCAGTTCGCGTCGTCGCGACCGTCCGGACGTTCCGGCGTATCGGTCGCGTCGTCGCGCACATGGGCGCCACGCGATTCGGTGCGGGCGTTGGCCGACACGATGGTGGCCTTGGCCACCTCGATCAGGTTGTCCAGTTCCAGCGCTTCAAGACGCGCGGTGTTGAACACCTTGGACTTGTCCTTGATCTCGGTCGCAGCGGCCATCTTCTCGATTTCGAGAATCTTGCTCACACCCTCTGCCAGCATGTCCTTGAATCGGAACACGCCGCAATGCGCCTGCATGGTGCGTTGCATGGCCAGACGGGTGGCGCCGACCGCAGCACCGCTGGTCTGGGTGTCCAGGCGGTTGATGCGCGCCAGCGAGAAATCGGCCGCATTGGCCGGCAAAGGCTTGTGCGCGGCCGGTTGCGCCTTGATGAACTCGACCATGGATTCGCCGGACGACTTGCCGAACACCAGCAGGTCGAGCAGCGAATTGGTGCCCAGGCGGTTCGCCCCGTGCACCGATGCGCAGGCGCATTCACCGGCGGCGTAGAAACCCTTGACCGGCACGCTGGGGTTGCCGTCCTTCGGCACCACGACTTCACCGTTGTAATTGGTCGGGATGCCGCCCATCTGGTAGTGGCAGGTCGGCACCACCGGCAGCGGTTCCTTGATCGCGTCGACGCCGGCGAACTGGATGCCGATCTCGCGGATGCCCGGCAGGCGCTTCATGATGGTGGCCGGGTCGAGGTGGGTGATGTCCAGCATCACGTGGTCCTTGTTCGGACCGCAGCCGCGACCTTCGTTGATCTCCGTCACCATGGCGCGCGACACCACATCGCGCGAAGCGAGATCCTTCGCGTTCGGTGCGTAACGCTCCATGAAACGCTCGCCCGAGGCATTGCGCAGGATGCCGCCCTCGCCGCGCACGCCTTCGGTGATGAGCACGCCCGCGCCGGCCACGCCGGTCGGGTGGAACTGCCAGAACTCCATGTCTT
>CAZKRN010000092.1:0-2747 GCA_964555165.1 uncultured Methyloversatilis sp.
AACAGGCGCGCGCCGCGCTCGCACCACGATGAATATGCGGGGAAACCTCAGGGTCTGACCCCATTATTAACCGGCCGGATGCTCTGGCAATGGTCATGTTCCATGATGCGGACAGCCGACCACATCCGGACAGCTTTGTGCTGGCGGCAATGTACGACTTGTCGCCCGCCGAGGCTCGCGTCGCAACCGCGCTGTGTGCCGGTGAGGCACTGGCCGACATCGCGCAGAAACAGAAAGTGTCGATCCACACGGTGCGCTCCCAGGTCAAGGCGGTGTTCGACAAGACCGGGTGCAGCCGACAGGCCGAATTGGTGGGCAAGTTGGCAGGACTGCCCCAGATCGCGGGCGAATCTGGCGCATCTCGCTGAGGCTGATGCAGGCGTTCGCCGCATCGCCCCCCTTCAGTACAAGCTCGAAAGCGTGCTCGCGGGAGAGCCAAGGGTCATCCATATCGGACTGCACGCGCCCCACTCGAGTGGCGTCAAGACGCACGACTCTGCAAGTTGCGTAACGGGCATCCGGTAGGAGGGCGTCGTGGCTCACCCTGAACGGCCTTGACAAAGAAATGGCATTACCTACGATACCAAAATGAACAAGAACATCGTCCTCGATACGAACGTCCTGCTGACAGCGCTGACGTCTTCACGCGGGACTTCACATCGGCTCGTCGCGATGATCGAGGATGACCGTTTTCGGCTTCATGTCTCGACACCGCTGGTGGCCGAGTATGAGTCGGTGCTGAAGCGCGGAAGACTTGCACTGAGTGAGGCGCAGATCGACGACGTGATCGACTTCATCTGCGCCCGGGCCACTCATCACCAGATCTTCTACCTCTGGCGACCGGCCCTGAAAGACCCTGACGACGATTTTGTTCTCGAACTTGCAGTCAAAGCCGGCGCCGACATCGTTACCTGGAACGAGGGCGATTTCAAACGCGCCGCCCAGTTCGGCGTCAAAGCCGTCAACCCACGGAAATTTCTCGAACAACTGGAGAAGACACCATGAGCACGATCAGCGTCCGCCTCCCCGACTCACTGCACCGGATGGCGAAGAGCATTGCCGCCGAAGATCACGTTTCGATGAATCAGTTCATCGCCTCCGCAGTCGCCGAGAAGGTTGCTGCCTTGACGACGGAAAGCTATCTCAAGGAACGCGCCGAACGGGCTTCGGCGGAAAAATTCCGGGCCGCGATGGCTGCCGTGCCGGCTAGTCCTCCGGAAGAGTTCGATCGCTGAACGCAGATTCGCCCCGGAAAGAACCGGCGCGGCGGTTCCCGAACCGCCATCGCGGACACGCCCTTTCCTGCTCGCCGGCAATGCCCCGTTCCCCAGACTTCCGGCGGTACTGGCCGGTCAGCCGCAAGATCACCGAGATCAGCAAACAGCCGCGCCACTTGTTTTATGTGCCGCTGCCCGCACGTCTGGTGGAAATAAGTGGGGCCTGGAATCAATGGTGGAATCAATGGGGTCAGACGTCATTTGTTTCCCGATACCGCAATCGCCAGTCCGAGCACACGTCAGCCTTTCGCGACGAACCCTGACAACGTAACCCCAGCCTTGGCATCGTTCGCGACAGCCGAGCACCTGACCTGCCCAGCGACAGGTTCGCGGGTTTCTGCTGGCAACGCCGCCGACACGGCGTCCTGGCTAGACCGAACCCCCTCCTCTCTGTGTCGTCAAGACGTCCACAAGAAGCGCAGTTCTCGCACAGCGCCAGTCGACTATAATCATCTCGATAGAAACATTAATAAATTATAAGCAGCCCTATTGGGACACTTAATATGGAAGCACCAGTTCCTCTGCCGGTCGAGCGGGCGATCCGCAAGCTTGGCAGCGACATCTCCCTCGCCCGCCGTCGGCGGCACATTTCGCAGGCCTCGCTCGCCGAGCGCATGGGCGCGTCGCTGTCCACCGTGCGACGCATGGAGAAAGGAGACCTGCGGGTTCCCATTCACTTCTTCGCCCGCGCGCTTCACGTCTTCGGCGAAATACAGTCGCTGGAAAACCTGCTGGACACGGCGAAGGACGGCATCGGCCTGACCCTGATGGACGAGAACCTGCCCAAGCGCGTGCGCAGCAAGGCCAGTACGTCGGGGGCGTTCTGAATCGCCCCAGTTTTTGTAGGCATCAACCCGCCTAAGAATGAGGCGACCAGCACAGCGATCAGCGCCGGCCACCCACTGCAACCCGACGAAAAAAAACGGCGGGCACAAGGCCCGCCGTTTTCCTTGCCACCGCAGAACTTAGCGGTTGGCGACGTACATGGTGATTTCGAAGCCGAAACGCAGGTCGGTGGCCTTCGGGGTTTCCCAGCTCATGTCTATCTCCTCGGTTCTGGTGGATAAGTCTTCCGCAGGCCCTGCATCCCGGAAATCGTGTTGCCTGACCCGCACTGCCAGTATCGTCAGACGGCCGCTCCGGCGCCTCGCATCTGATCTGAACCAGGTCTAAGGATTTTCATTAAGCCCTGGCTTGAACCGATCCGCTTCACCCGCGCGCTCGCATGGACCGCTGCACGGCAGCGGACGGGACGCTCGGGGTCAGCACCGACGCTCTGCGCGACATCGCGGGACGATGCAGCCGGCCCTGCCTTCTGACAGGGCGGCGGCAAGCGGCCTCACTTGCGCAGGAAGTCCAGCAGGTCCTGATTCAGCCTGTCCTTGTGCGTGTCGGTGATGCCGTGCGGCGCACCGGGATAGACGATCAGTTCGGCGTTGCGGACCAGCGCGGCCGAGGCCTTGCCCGACA
>CAZKRN010000093.1:0-2662 GCA_964555165.1 uncultured Methyloversatilis sp.
TGCGCGTGCCCTCGGGCATGAACGGCACGGTGATCGACGTGCAGGTGTTCACCCGCGAAGGCATCGAGCGCGACAAGCGCGCGCAGTCCATCATCGACGACATGCTGCGCGGCTATCGCCAGGATCTGGGCGACCAGATGCGCATCGTCGAGCGCGACACATTTGCCCGTATCGAGCGCCTGCTGATCGGACGTGTCGCCAACGGCGGTCCGAAGCGTCTGGCCAAGGGTGCGACCATCACGCGTGACTATCTGGATGGCGTCGAGCCGCACAGCTGGTTCGACATCCGCATGGCCGAAGAGGACATTGCCGGTCAACTGGAAAGCCTGCGTGAATCACTGGAAAAGACCCGCACCGACTTTGATCTCGCCTTCGAGCTGAAGAAGAAGAAACTCACCCAGGGCGACGAGCTGCCGCCGGGCGTGCAGAAGATGGTCAAGGTCTATCTTGCCGTGAAGCGTCGCCTGCAGCCGGGCGACAAGATGGCCGGGCGTCATGGCAACAAGGGTGTCGTGTCCAAGATCACGCCGATCGAAGACATGCCTTACATGGCGGACGGTACCTCGGTCGACATCGTGTTGAACCCGCTCGGCGTGCCGTCGCGGATGAACATCGGTCAGATTCTCGAAACCCACCTCGGCATGGCCGCACGAGGTCTGGGCAAGAAGATCGACGCGATGCTGCGCCGTCAGGCCAATATGGCTGAACTGCGCGCCTTCCTGGATGAGATCTACAACCGCAGTGGCACCAGCGAGGACATCGATTCGTTGAACGACGGCGAAATCCTGGAACTGGCGAGCAACCTGAAGCACGGCGTGCCGTTCGCGACGCCGGTGTTCGACGGCGCGCACGAAGGCGAAATCCGTCGCATGCTCGAACTGGCCGACATGCCCGCCGGCGGCCAGATGACGCTGTACGACGGCCGTACCGGCGAGGCCTTCGAGCGCCAGGTCACCGTGGGCTACATGCACGTGCTGAAGCTGCATCACCTGGTCGACGACAAGATGCACGCCCGCTCGACCGGCCCGTACTCGCTGGTCACGCAGCAGCCGCTGGGTGGCAAGGCGCAGTTCGGTGGTCAGCGTTTCGGTGAGATGGAAGTGTGGGCGCTGGAGGCGTACGGCGCTTCCTACACGCTGCAGGAAATGCTTACCGTGAAGTCCGATGACGTGACCGGCCGTACCAAAGTCTATGAAAACATCGTCAAGGGCGAGCACAAGATCGATGCCGGCATGCCGGAGTCGTTCAACGTGCTGGTAAAGGAAATCCGGTCTCTGGCCATCGACATTGATTTGGAGCGGTTCTAGGACCGGGCGCGACAGCGTTCCGCCTAGCCCCTAGCCACTAGCCCCAAAGGAGTTGCCATGAAAGCATTGCTGGATCTTTTCAAGCAGGTCACGCAGGAAGAAGAGTTCGACGCGATCACCATCGGTCTCGCGTCGCCGGACAAGATCCGTTCCTGGTCATACGGCGAAGTCAAGAAGCCGGAAACGATCAACTACCGTACCTTCAAGCCGGAGCGGGATGGTCTGTTCTGCGCCAAGATCTTTGGCCCGGTCAAGGATTACGAGTGCCTGTGCGGCAAGTACAAGCGCCTGAAGCACCGCGGCGTCATCTGCGAAAAGTGCGGTGTTGAAGTCACGCTGTCCAAGGTGCGTCGCGAGCGTATGGGCCACATCGAGCTGGCCAGCCCGACCGCGCACATCTGGTTCCTGAAGTCGCTGCCGTCGCGTCTGGGCATGGTGCTCGACATGACGCTGCGCGACATCGAGCGCGTGCTGTACTTCGAAGGCTATGTCGTCGTCGACCCGGGCATGACGCCGCTCAACCGCGGCCAGCTGCTGTCGGAAGACGATTACCTGGCCAAGGTCGAGGAGTACGGCGACGACTTCACCGCCTTCATGGGTGCGGAAGGCGTGCGCGGCATGCTGCGTTCGCTCGACCTGAACCGTGAAGTCGAAAAGCTTCGCGGCGAGCTGGAAGCCACCAGCTCCGAAGCGAAGATGAAGAAGATTTCCAAGCGTCTGAAGATCCTGGAAGGCTTCCAGCATTCGGGCATCAAGCCCGAGTGGATGATTCTGGAAGTGCTGCCGGTGCTGCCGCCCGACCTGCGTCCGCTGGTGCCGCTGGATGGTGGCCGCTTCGCGACCTCGGATCTGAACGACCTGTACCGCCGCGTCATCAACCGCAACAATCGTCTGAAGCGTCTGCTCGAGCTCAAGGCGCCTGAAATCATCGTGCGCAACGAAAAGCGCATGCTGCAGGAAGCGGTGGATTCGCTGCTCGACAACGGCCGCCGCGGCAAGGCGATGACCGGGGCGAACAAGCGTCCGCTGAAGTCGCTGGCCGACATGATCAAGGGCAAGGGCGGTCGTTTCCGTCAGAACCTGCTGGGCAAGCGCGTCGACTACTCGGGCCGTTCGGTCATCGTGGTCGGTCCGCAGCTCAAGCTGCATCAGTGCGGTCTGCCGAAGAAGATGGCGCTCGAGCTGTTCAAGCCCTTCATCTTCAACAAGCTCGAACTGAACGGCATGGCGACCACCATCAAGGCCGCCAAGAAGCTGGTCGAGCAGGAAGTGCCGGAAGTGTGGGACATCCTGGAAGAGGTGATCCGCGAACATCCGGTCATGCTGAACCGCGCGCCGACGCTGCACCGCCTCGG
>CAZKRN010000094.1:0-2429 GCA_964555165.1 uncultured Methyloversatilis sp.
CGCGTCGATCGAGTCGGTGGCGGCACAAGTGGGTTATGCGGATGCGTCGATGCTGCGCAAGCTGCTGCGGCGCGAACACGGCGTGACGCCGCACGGAATCCGGCCCCGGTCGCGCCGGGCGTCGGCCGCCGGCACCGCCCATCCTGACCGCCGTCCTGATGATCGACCGGCCCGTGCGCACGCGACACCGGAGGCGCCCTGCGAGCCCGGGACGTCGCGCTGACCGGCGCGACCGTGTTCAGGCGGCCGGACGGTAGCGTCTTCGAAACGCATCCGGTGTCATGCCCACGACGCGCTTGAAGAACTTGAGGAAATTGGTGGGCTCGGAAAAGCCCAGCGCCTCACCGATGGCCGTCGTCGTCGCACCGGTATGCACCAGCAAGCGTTGCGCCTCGAGCGCCGTGCGGCGGTCGATGAATGCCTTCGCCGACACGCCGACGCGCTCGAGGCAGACGCGCGACAGCGTGCTGGGCGACACCCGCAGTCGCCGGGCGATCGCTTCCACTGTCGGCCGTGTGCTGACCGAAGCATCCAGGTCACGCTGCAAACGCTGGAACAGGCGTTCCTGCGCGGTGCGTGCAGGTGCGGCGATGCGTGCGGCACGACTCAGCAACACCACAGGCTCAGGACCAGCTCGCGCGCCAGTCGCGCGCTGACGTCATCGACGCGATCGCGGTCGAGCTGCCGTTCGAGCACGCGGGTGAGCGCTTCGCCGTCGCGCTGATCCTCGACGGACAACACGAACGCAGCCGGCCACTCGTCGATCTGCAGCAACTGGAAGGCCGGGTCAGCCAGCGCGCTGGCCGCCAGTTGAGCCAGCCGGGTGTCCACCAGCAACAGCAGGCCGTGCACACCCGGATGCAGGCGCCACTGCTGCACCTGACCGGGGCGTACGACCACCACGGCGCCCGGCGCCAGGCGCACCGGCTGGAAGTCGATCAGGTGCTCGCAGGTCCCCTCGCTGATCAGCAGAACGATCAGGAAGTCGACGCGCTCCGCTTCGGCCAGCCGATCGGCCGTCACCCGGCTGCGCAGGTCGTCGAGGCTGAGCACCTCGACGCCGATTTCCGACAGGCGGGCGTTATCGAAATGGGTATCGCGGACCTGCGCCGTCGTGCTCATGCGTGTTTCCGATTATTTGCCGATGCGCGATTTTGACCATAACTTGCCGGATCGCAACCTCGGCGTTTCGCGCGCATCCGGACAGACTGTGTGTTCGATGACAACCCAGCGCTCACGCCGATGAAAAGCCCCCTCCTTGCCCATGCCACCGCCGCGGTCGTCGCGGCGATCGCCCTGACCGGCTGCGCCGGACATACCACTTCGAAGGAGAAAGTCACCATGACCCCCGACCGCAAGACTCAAGTTGTCGCCCTGCTCAAGGCAATCGAAACCGGTGAATCAGCACCGGTCGCCATCATCAATCCGGACCACTACGTGCAGCACAACCTGGCCGTGGCCGACGGCCTCGCCGGATTCGGTGCCGCACTGGCCGCGCTGCCCGCAGGGTCCGCCCGGGTGAACACGGTGCGTGTCTTCGAGGACGGCGACTACGTGTTCACCCACACCGACTACAACTTCTTCGGCCCGAAGATCGGATTCGACATTTTCCGCTTTGAGAAGGGCCGGATCGTCGAGCACTGGGACAACCTGCAGCCGACGCCTGCCGCGCCCAACCCGAGCGGGCGCACGATGATCGACGGTCCGACCGCGATCATCGACCTCGACCGGACCGACGCCAACAAGAAACTGGTGGCGGCCTTCGTCGACGACGTGCTGGTCAGCGGCCGCCTTGATCGCCTGGCCGCCTACTTCGACGGTGACCACTACCGCCAGCACAATCCGCAGATCGCCGACGGCCTGAGTGGGCTCGGCACGGCGCTCGAAGGCCTGGCCAGGGCGGGCATCACCTTGAAGTACCACACGGTCCACAAGGTGCTGGGCGAAGGCAACTTCGTGCTGACGGTCAGCGAAGGCGAGTTTGCCGGCAAACCAACCGCGTACTACGACCTCTTCCGGGTGGAGAACGGCAGGATCGCCGAACACTGGGACACGCTGGAAACCATTCCGCCGCGCACCGAGTGGAAGAACGGCAACGGCAAGTTCTGACGCACGGGCGTCGGCCTTCAGGACGGCGTGCCCGGTCGGAAACGGCTCGCCGCGCGCCGTCACTCACCGTCGTCGAAATTTTTTACATGCAGACGGCTTCGCGCAACTGTCTTTTCGCAAGCCATTGAAAATAAAACCCTTCAGTCGAAAGTCACGCCTGATGCTTGACACAAATTAACAGTTCAGCACCGACAATCACATGATGGAGGCAATCATGTCGACACGATGGATTTTCAGAAGCCTGGCCGGTTTGCTGCTGACCGTCGCGGTGCCCGCTGCAATGGCCCAGGCGCAGCTGACCGTAACCCTCAGCAATGTAT
>CAZKRN010000095.1:0-2238 GCA_964555165.1 uncultured Methyloversatilis sp.
GCCAGCCAGTCCAGTACAAAATTGCTGCCTATGAAGCCGGCTCCGCCGGTTACCAGGATCGTCATGATGCGAACACCCCTTCGGTTCAACAGCCTGCAACTCTAGCTGCTGTTCCGCGGGTCAAGTAGTGCAGGCTGCACAATGCTCCGTGCGGCGGAAAGTTCAGCGCAAAAGCCGGACCACCGGATCGGCGTAAGGCCCCTCGATACTGACCGGCGCCCGCACGGTGGTCGCCGTTCCCTGGAGCGTCACGTCGAGCCGCCCCTGCAGCAGGCCATTGCTCAGGCGGAGCACACCCTGTGCGCCGACCAGACCGGATTCCATGTCCATGCCGCGCAGCTGGAGGCCCGTCGCATCAAGTTCGGCATCCGCCTTCAGCGCATCGAACCGGGTACTGCCGCCCCGGACGCCACCCGGACGCGGAATGCGCACCGCCTGCACCAGATCGACCCGCTCGATCTGGCCACGCTGCACGCCAAGCGTGCCTATACCACGAAGACTGCGGTGCAGGGCTTCCAGCGTCGTCCCCTCCGCACCGATGGCAAGAGACATCGACAGGTCACCGGTCAGACGCAAGGTCGGCTCAACGACCTTGAGCAGCGGTCCGAGCCCCAAACGGGATGCCTGCAGCTGACCTTCGAGACGCGACACCTCACCGAAGTCGAGCGCAATCTGGCCGACGGCGTAGCCGTCATAGAGTTTCAAGTCCAGCTTGTCCAGATGGAGTCGGGTGCTGTTAAGTCTTCCTTTGGCCTCAAGCACGTCGAACAGTAGAGAAGGTGTGCCCGGTGTCTGCCATCCGATGGCCTGCATAGAAACCTTCCACTCGCCCTTCTCGTTCACACCCTCCAGCTTGAGTCCACCATCGCCACTGGCAAGCGAAAGCCGCGTGAGCACGCCGTTGTCGTCAAGCGCCAGATCTCCGTCGAGCGCAGAGATGCTGCCATCGAGCAGCGCAAGGGAAGCGTTGCTCAGACTCACCCTCTCGACCTTGACCCAGCGCGATGCCCAGTTGATGTCCTGGCGGCGCGAGAGCTTCGGCAGGAAGGCCACATCCAGTACGGCACGCTCGATCTTCACTTCACGCAACACGGTGCGTTCGGACAGAAGCGTCGACAGACGCGGAAGAAGCTTGACCGACCCTATCGTCAACTGACCCGCATCGCCCACCGTCACGCCATCGAGCGCAAGCGCGGGTATGGGCACAAGGCTGGGCGACACCGAGTCGATGCGTACCGGATGACCGAGCAATTCGCTCGCCATCTCCTCGATGTGCGGCAGATGCCGGTCATAGGGATACAGAAAGAACACGGCAACAAGCAGCAGCAGCAGGACACCGATCCCGACGAACAGGCGCTTGACGGCAGACTTGGGCGGACCCTTGCGCGCGCCCGCGCCGACCCGGCCCGCGAACAGATCGACGAGGCGCTGAAGCCCGCCCGAGCGCGGTTCCGCAGCCGACACCTCGGCCGTCGAGGCCGACATCATCGCGCGACGGATCGCGCTGCGCACGTCGTCGCCCGGTGAGACGACCGTGGCGGCCGGCGCCGCGGCCGGCACCGGCGCGGCAAGCTCGGGCAGCGCCATCGCGAATTCGTCGAGTACCGGTGACTCCGGCGTAGACGCCTTCTCGTGCGCGCGGCGTATGTCCTCGGCCACTGGCGTGATCGGCTGACTTACCAGATCCTCGATATCGACCAGCATCGAGGACAGTTCCGCACGAACAGCCGCCTCGCTGTTGTCGACAGCGACGCAGCGCACCAGACCCCGGTGCTCAAGCTCGCCCACCAGCCCCTCGACGATGAGCGGATCGCCGAACTGCTGGGCAAGACTGCCCACCGGCGTACGACCGTCGATCATGATCAGGATGGAACGCAGATTGCGCTGGACGATGGTGCGCTTGCTCACCGCCTCTTCGCCGGCTTCGGTCTTTACATAAACAGCATTTTCGTTCATGGATGCACGATGAACCCGGCTGAACCGGCCCAGCGCCGGTAACGAGGAGATGAAGGCAACGATGGCAGCGTCGCCGCGACGCAAGCAAGCGCCACGGTGACGCGATCATAAATCGACTCGGGCAACGAATGGCAGCCATTCACAAGGGAGAAAACATTGCATCATTCACTTGACGCGATACATTCGGCTGTCTATAGTTGCGGCCTCTTTTCCCCGATAGCTCAGTCGGTAGAGCGCCGGACTGTTAATCCGTAGGTCCCTGGTTCGAGCCCAGGTCGGGGA
>CAZKRN010000096.1:0-2130 GCA_964555165.1 uncultured Methyloversatilis sp.
TAGCGTCTTGCGTCGCTATGTCGCTCGCCATTCTCGTGATGCGTAACCAGACGCCAAACACTGCGATCCAGGGGACGGCCAGCAAGCTGGCTTCCCTCGCTTCGCTCGGCACCCCTGATCGTCGACGTTGGGCGTCGAAGAAACACATGAAATCGCTTTTCTGCACGTTGTCGCTCGCTATTGGCGCGAGTACCGTACCCGATCAATCTCTGGCCTCTGAACAATGGTGGAGCTACCTAGCCTGATACGATGCGCGCCCCGGTTCAATACGTGTCAATCTCGCATTGCGCAAGGTAGCCCCTGTAGCTGACTATTCCTTCCTCGTTGTCACCGGAACAACATATTCGTCCTCTCAGAGGCAAGGCTTACCTGAACTGTCAGATCTAAATCGCCTAAATGGTTTGCAAGAAGAGGTTGTAGCGGCAATCTCAAAGCAGTCGCCGAACATATACGCTGGCACTTTCACGCACAACTTCGAACAGCTGCACTATGTGTACGTCAAAGATCCTTCGGGCATATCAGAGGTCTTATCCGCGCTCTACCGTCAGGGTTGTCCAGGCTGCAAGACCTACACGAACATCAAGCAAGATCAGCGATGGTCAACGTACTCAGATTTCCTGTTCCCCAACCAAGCAACTAGAGAGCATTACGGTCTGCAGCTGAATTAATCTATGGTGGGCCTACATCGCGACATCCAACCCGGCGTTCCAGCGGGCCGCCTCCGGCGGCCGCTAAACTGAACGTTGAGGCTGTAGAAAAACCCGTTTCATCGTCCGTTTACATGCCGTTGTTATGATCGGTCATCGCTTCCACGGAGCCCTGCGATGCCGCGCTTCAAGACGCCCGACTACGGGCTGAAGATGATTCCGGCCGATTTCGCGCAGCAGGTGCTGCCCGGCACCTTCGAGTTCGCGCTCTGTCACCTGGTCGACAACGAACTCGATCTCTCCACCCTCCGAGCCCGCTACATCAACGACGCCGGCGGCGCGCCGGCCTTCGATCCGGCGGTGCTGCTCAAGATCGTGCTGCTCGGCTACTCGCGCGGACTTCTGAGTTCCCGCTCCATCGCCACCGCCTGCCGGCACAACGTGCTGTTCATGGCCGTCTCCGGCGACAGCGCCCCGCACTTCACGACCATTGCCGGCTTCGTGGCCGAGCTGGGCGACGAGGCCGTGGCCTTGTTCACCCAGGTACTGCTGGTGTGCGACCGCCAGGGCCTGATCGGGCGCGAGCTCTTTGCCATCGACGGCGTGAAGCTGCCGTCGAATGCATCGAAGGCGAAGAGCGGCACACGGGCCGACTTCGAGCGCGAGGCGGCGAAGATGGAAGCGGCCGTGCAGCGCATGATGGGCGAGCAAAAGGTGCGCGATGCAGCGGGCTGCGACGACGAGGCCGTGCGCGCGGCGCGCACCCGTGAGCGGCTCGCCGACGAAGCGGCAAAGATCCGCGACTGGCTCACGGCCAACCCGGACGAGCGGCGCGGGGCCAGGGGCGCCGTGCGCTTGAGTAACCGCACCGACAACGACTCGGCCAAGATGGCCACCGGCAAGGGCGTCATTCGGGGTTACACGGGTGTGGCGGCGGTCGATGCCGCGCACCAGATCGTCGTCGACGCACAGGCGCACGGCACCGGTTCCGAGCAGGAACTGCTGCTGCCGGTGGTCGATGCGACTGCGGCGCAGCGCACGGCGGACACGGCGATCTGCGCCGATGCGGGCTACCACTCCGAGAAGAACCTGGCCGAGCTGGACAAGCGGCACATCCCGGCCTGGATCTGCGACAACGGCTACCGGATGCGCGACCCGAGATACGCCGAGCAGGCCAAGCACAAAGCCAAACCCGACCCGCTGTGGGACAAGAGCGACAAGGCGAAGGCAGCGCGCAGCGCCAGCAAGAACAAGCCCTGGGCCAACACCGATTTCATCGAAGCGGACGACCGCAGCCACTGCCTGTGCCCGGCCGGCAAGCGGCTGTATCGCAACGGCGGCAACTGCACGATCAACGGCTACGCCGCCACCAAGTACACCGGCGCCGAGCGCGACTGCGTGCCGTGCGCCGAGCGACATCGATGCCTGCGCACGCCGGACAAGACCAAGGTCAGACAGGTCGCCTTCTTCCGCGGCAAGCGCG
>CAZKRN010000097.1:0-1938 GCA_964555165.1 uncultured Methyloversatilis sp.
ATGAACGCCAAAGACCCCCTGCACACCTTCCTCGCCGAGTCGGCACACGTCGACGAAGCGGCGATTGCGCCGCTGCCGAACTCGCGCAAGATCCACATCGAAGGCTCGCGCCCGGACATCCGCGTGCCGATGCGCGAGATTTCCCAGTCGGACACGCCGACCGGCTTCGGTGGAGAGCGCAATCCGCCGGTCTTTGTCTACGACTGTTCCGGCCCCTACACCGACCCGAAGGCTTCGATCGACATCCGTCGCGGTCTGCCCGCGCTGCGCGCCCGCTGGATCGAGGAACGCGGCGACACCGAGCAACTCACCGACCTCTCGTCCGAGTTCGGCCGCATCCGCGCCGCCGATGCCGCACTCGACGACCTGCGCTTCCCCGGCCTGCACCGCCACCCCCGCCGTGCCAAGAGCGGGAAGAACGTGACGCAGATGCACTACGCACGTCAGGGCATCATCACGCCGGAGATGGAATTCATCGCCATCCGCGAGAACATGAACCGCGCCGCCTACGTCGAGAGCCTGCGCGCGACCGGTCCGACCGGCGAGAAGATGGCCCGCCTGCTCACCCGCCAGCACCCGGGTCAGAGCTTCGGTGCGTCCTCATTTGCCAACAATGCCGCCGAGATCACGCCCGAATTCGTGCGCTCCGAAGTCGCCCGCGGTCGCGCCATCATCCCGAACAACATCAACCACCCGGAAAGCGAGCCGATGATCATCGGCCGCAACTTCCTGGTGAAGATCAACGCCAACATCGGCAATTCGGCCCTCGGCTCCTCGATCAACGAGGAAGTCGACAAGATGACCTGGGCCATCCGCTGGGGTGGGGACACGGTGATGGATCTGTCCACCGGCAGGAACATCCACGAAACCCGTGAGTGGATCATCCGCAACAGCCCGGTGCCGATCGGCACCGTGCCCATCTACCAGGCGCTGGAAAAGGTCGACGGCAAGGCCGAAGAACTCACCTGGGAAATCTTCAAGGACACGCTGATCGAGCAGGCCGAACAGGGCGTCGATTACTTCACCATCCACGCAGGCGTGCTGCTGCGCTACGTGCCGCTGACCGCCAACCGCATGACCGGCATCGTCAGCCGCGGCGGCTCCATCATGGCCAAGTGGTGTCTGGCTCACCACAAGGAGAGCTTCCTCTACACCCACTTCGAAGAGATCTGCGAAATCATGAAGGCCTACGACGTGGCCTTCTCGCTGGGTGATGGCCTGCGCCCGGGTTCGATCTTTGATGCGAACGACGACGCGCAGCTGGGTGAGCTCAAGACGCTGGGCGAACTCACCGACATCGCCTGGAAGCACGACGTGCAGGTGATGATCGAAGGGCCGGGTCACGTGCCCATGCATCTCATCAAGGAGAACATGGACCTGCAGCTGGAGTACTGCAAGGAGGCGCCCTTCTACACGCTGGGCCCGCTGACCACCGACATCGCCCCCGGTTACGACCACATCACCAGCGGCATCGGTGCGGCGCAGATCGGCTGGTACGGCACGGCCATGCTCTGCTACGTGACGCCGAAGGAGCACCTCGGCCTGCCGGACAAGGACGATGTGAAGGAAGGCATCATCACCTACAAGCTGGCCGCCCACGCCGCCGACCTCGCCAAGGGTCACCCGGGCGCGCAGATCCGCGACAACGCGCTGTCGAAAGCGCGTTACGAGTTCCGCTGGGACGACCAGTTCAACCTGGGTCTGGACCCGGACAAGGCCAAGAGCTTCCACGACGAGACGCTGCCCAAGGAGTCGGCCAAGGTGGCGCACTTCTGTTCGATGTGCGGCCCGCACTTCTGTTCGATGAAGATCACGCAGGACGTGCGCGACTTCGCCGCCGCCCAGGGGCTGCAGGAGGACGAGGCGCTGCAGAAGGGCATGGAGGTGAAGGCGGTCGAGTTCGTCAAGTCGGGCGCCGAAATCTATCGCAAGGTGTGA
>CAZKRN010000098.1:0-1856 GCA_964555165.1 uncultured Methyloversatilis sp.
CTGCTGCGCACGCCCTTGATGCCCTTGCCGCGCAGGCGGAACACCTTGCCGGACTGGGTTTCTGCCGGGATCTTGATCTTGGCTGCGCCATCCAGTGTCGGAATCTCGATCTCGCCGCCCAGCGCCGCGGTGGCGAAGCCGATCGGCATTTCGCAGTGCAGGTCGTCGCCCTCGCGCTGGAACACCGCGTGCGGCTTGATGTGGATCTGCACATAGAGGTCGCCGGCCGGACCGCCACCCTGGCCGCGTTCGCCTTCGCCGGCCAGGCGAATGCGGTCGCCTTCGTCGATGCCGGCCGGAATCTTCACCTGCAGCGTCTTGCTTCCCTTGACGCGCCCGGCGCCGTGGCAGTCGGTGCATGGATCCTTCACCATCTTGCCGGTACCGTGGCACTTCGGGCAGGTCTGCTGGATGGAGAAGAATCCCTGCTGCATGCGCACCTGGCCGATCCCGTTGCAGGTGGTGCAGGTGACCGGCTTGGTGCCCGGCTTGGCGCCGGTACCGCCGCAGGTGCCGCAGTCGTCCATGGTCGGGATGCGGATGCGCGTGTCGGTGCCGCGCGCCGCTTCTTCCAGCGACACGTCGAGGTTGTAGCGCAGGTCGGCGCCGCGGTAGACGCCGCTGCGGCCACCGCCACGTCCGCCCTGGTTGCCGAAGATTTCGCCGAAAATGTCTCCGAAGGCGTCGCCGAAACCACCGAAGCCCTGAGCGCCGCCGGCGCCGCCACCCATGTTCGGGTCGACGCCAGCGTGGCCGTACTGATCGTAGGCCGCACGTTTCTGTCCGTCGGACAGGATTTCGTAGGCTTCCTTCGCTTCCTTGAACTTGTCCTCGGCTTCCTTGCTGTCCGGATTGCGGTCCGGGTGGTACTTCATCGCCAGCTTGCGGTAAGCCTTCTTGATTTCGTCATCGGAGGCGTCGCGGTTGACGCCCAGGATGTCGTAAAAATCTTTCTTCGCCATTCGTTTTCACCACAGATGCGCCAAAGGCACAGCGCGTCAGGAGGGCTCCTGCCGCGCTGTGCCTCGGTCGTTGAACTGCTCGCTGTCAGCGTCGGGAGCGCAGCTTACTTCTTGTCCTTCACCTCGGTGAACTCCGCGTCGACCACGTCGCCGTCGTCGTCCTTGCGGCCGCCGGGTGCGGCGGCACCGGCCGCTTCACCGGCCGCGGCCTGCTGTTCGGCGTACATCGCCTCCCCCAGCTTTTGCGCGGCAGTCGCCAGTGCGGCGCTCCGGGCGTCGATCGCTTCCTTGTCGCCGGAGCGGATGGCTTCTTCCACGTCCTTCAGCGCGGCTTCGATCTTCTCCTTCTCGCTGACGTCGATCTTGTCGCCATGCTCGGCCAGCGATTTGCGCGTCGAGTGCACCAGTGCGTCGGCCTGGTTGCGGGCATCGGCCATCTCGTGCGCACGCTTGTCTTCCTCGGCATGCAGTTCGGCGTCCTTCACCATGCGCTGGATCTCGTCTTCCGACAGACCCGAGTTCGCCTTGATGGTGATCTTGTTTTCCTTGCCGGTGCCCTTGTCTCTGGCCGACACGTGCAGGATGCCGTTGGCGTCGATGTCGAAGGTGACCTCGATCTGCGGCATGCCGCGCGGTGCCGGGGCGATGCCTTCCAGGTTGAATTCGCCCAGCGACTTGTTGCCCGATGCCATTTCGCGCTCGCCCTGATAGACCTTGATGGTCACCGCAGGCTGGTTGTCGTCGGCGGTCGAGAAGGTCTGGCTGAACTTGGTCGGCACCGTCGTGTTCTTCTGGATCATCTTGGTCATGACGCCGCCCAGCGTCTCGATGCCCAGCGACAGCGGGGTCACGTCGAGCAGCAGCACGTCCTTGACGTCGCCCTGCAGCACGCCG